>NZ_JARXYJ010000001.1:628000-1256000 GCF_029894425.1 Streptomyces sp. SAI-127 | reverse complement strand
CGGCACCTCCAAGTCCCTGACGTTCTGGATCTCCACGGTTCCGGGGCAGGACGCGGGCTGGAAGAAGATGGTGGCGCAGTACAAGAAGGAAACCGGCGTCAACGTCAAGCTCGTCAACATTCCCTACGACGGCTACACGACGAAGCTGCACAACGCCGCGCAGGCGAACTCCCTGCCCGACGTGGCGGCCGTGCCGGCGCTGGACCCGATCTGGTCGAGCAAGCTGGTCGACCTGAGCTCCATCGCCAACAAGAAGAGCAACAACATCAACCCCAACTTCCTCGCCAAGGACTCGTCCGGCAAGGTGCTGTCCATCCCCTCGGACGTCACCGCGTCCGGCCTGTTCATCAACAAGTCGCTGTTCGAGAAGGCGGGCGTCTCCTTCCCGGCCTCGCCGTCGAAGACCTGGACCTGGACCGACTTCATCGCCGCGGCGAACAAGGTCCGCGAGAAGACCGGCGCCAAGTACTCCCTGACCTTCGACCAGTCGCCGTCCCGGCTCCGCGCCATGGTGTACGAGATGGGCGGGCAGTACGTCCACGCGGACTCCTCCGGCAAGTTCTCGGTGGACGCGGCGACCAAGAAGGCCGTGAACACCTTCGTCGGATGGAACGACGACAAGACCATGCCGAAGTCGGTGTGGACGAGCGGCGCCGACCCGTCCGCCATGTTCCAGAGCGGTGACGTGGTCGCCTACTGGTCCGGCGTGTGGCAGGTGCCCGCCTTCGCGGACAGCATCAAGAAGTTCGAGTGGGCGAGCGTCCCGACTCCCGCCCAGCCGGTGCAGGCCAGCGACGTCAACAGCGGCGGCATGACGGTGGGCTTCAACAACAACGGCGACGCGGCCACCGCCGCGACGAAGTTCCTGTCCTGGCTGTACGAGCCGGCCCACTACCAGGCGCTGTGCGAGGCGTCCGGATTCCTGCCGGTCGAGAGCGGTCTGAGCCCGAAGTACCCCTTCAAGTCCGAGGCGGCGCAGGCGGCGTTCAAGCTCTACAACGAGTCGATCCCGCTCTACGCCCCGATCTCCGGCTACTTCAACAGCGCGCAGACGAACTGGGTGCTGAAGGGCAAGAGCCTCACCGAGGACCCGACCAAGACGGAGCTCGGCAAGGCGATCAACGGCCAGCAGTCGGCCGACAAGGCCCTGCAGAACATCGTGGACGGCTACAACCAGCAGGTCGGCGGCTGAGCGTAGGCCAGCAGGCCCGGGCGGCGGGACCAAGACACCGCCGCCCGGCCTCAGGCCCCGCGTGACGCCGGGCTCATGGCTGAGTCCACAGCAACCCATTCCACCAGCACGGAGTCAGGAAGATGACAAAACGCGCCTCGGACGTGTCCGTGAGCCCGCCCAGGAGACGCAACAGGTACACGCTTGCGCCGCTCGTCCTGATCGCGGCCAATGTCGTGCTCTTCTCGCTGTTCTTCGTCTGGCCGGCGGTGATCGGGCTCGTCTACTCCTTCACGAACTACACGGGCGTGGGGGTGTTCCAGTGGGTCGGGCTGGACAACTACCACAACCTGTTCGGGGACTCCACGTTCTACGACGCGCTGACCCGGACCCTGCTGTACACCGTCCTCTTCGTCCCGCTGAACTTCGTGGTCTCGCTGCTCGCCGCCAACCTGGTGGTGAGCAAGCACGCCAAGGGCGGGTCGGTCGCCCGCGTCCTCTTCTTCATCCCGTGGCTGCTGTCGCCCATTGTCGTGGGTGTCCTGTGGCGGTGGATGTTCGGCGAGAACTTCGGACTGGTCAACTACGTCATCGAGAAGTTCGGTGGAGACGCCGTTCCGTGGCAGTCGAACGCGGACCTCTCGTTGCTCGTGGTGGTGATGGCGGCGGCCTGGGCCTGGACGGGTTTCACGATGCTGCTGTTCATCGCGGCGATCAAGAACGTACCGGTGTCGTACTACGAGGCCGCCTCGCTCGACGGCGCCGGCCCCTGGCGCCAGTTCTTCAGCATCACCCTGCCGAGCATCGCGCCCACCTCGTTCATCGTCATCCTGCTCAACACGATCAACGCGATGAAGGAGTACCCGGTGTTCGTCGCCCTCAACAACGGCGGACCCGGCACGTCGAACAACCTGCTCGTCCAGTACATCTACGAGACCGGCTTCAAACGGGGCCAGATCGGCTACGCGAGCGCCGCGTCATTCGTGCTCATGCTCATCCTGATGGCCGTCGCGGTCGTCCAGCTGATGGTCAACCGGCGGGTGGAGAACCGATGACAACCACAGACATCCCGCGCTCGGCCGACGTCGACTCCGGACGGCGAGTCTCCAGGAAGCGGCCCCGCAAGACGGCCACCGGCGGGCTCCGGCAGGCGGTGTCCGCGACGACACTGCTGTGGATCATGGCGTGCCTGTACGGGTTTCCGGTGCTGTGGTTCGTCCTCAGCTCCCTCAAGCCGGCCAGCGACCTGTTCTCCTATCCGCTGACGCTGGTCCCGCACAACCCCACCCTGTCGGGATTCAAGGCAGCGTGGGACAGCGCCAACTTCTCCCAGTACTTCATCAACACGGCCATCGTGTGCGTGATCACGACGATCCTCACGGTGGGTGTCAGCTGCTGCACGGGGTACGCGCTGGCCAAGTACGACAACAGATGGCTCAAGGCGTTCTTCATCTGCATCCTGGCCACCACGATGCTGCCGTCCGAGGTCATGCTCGCCCCGGAGTTCCTGGTGGTCCGCAACCTCGGCCTCTACAACTCGTTCGCCGGCATCATCCTCCCGGCCGTGCTCACGGCGACCGGATGCTTCATGTTCCGCCAGTTCTTCCTGACGGTTCCGGACGAACTGGTCGAAGCCGCACGCATCGACGGCGCCCGCGAACTGTCGATCTTCCTGCGGATCATGGTGCCGCTCTCCCGGCCCATCATGCTGACCCTCGCCATCCTGTCCTTCCAGTGGCGCTGGAACGACTACATCTGGCCGCTCCTGATGCTCAACGACCCCAACAAGTTCACCGTGCAGATCGGCATCCAGAGCATCGTCGGCGCCCAGAACATCAACTGGTCGGTACTGCTCGGCGCGTCGGTCATCTCCATGATCCCGCTGATCGCCATCTTCCTGGTCTTCCAGCGCTACGTCATGAGCGCCGACATCAACGCCGGACTGAAGGACTGACCTTGCCCACCCCGCTCGACCACGAATTCGTCCGCGCGGCGGCCCGCGCCGCCGACCGGTCGGCCGTCCCGCTGGCGGCCGTCCCCGACGAGGATCCCGCCGGTGTGCCGCACCGTGGTCTGGCGCGGCGGGTGAAGACCCTGGTCGCGGCCTACCGTTCCCCGGACTCGGCACTGCACGGCAGCAAGGGGGCCGTCGCCGCCGCGATGACCCACCTGCGGGCCCTGCGGGCCGTACAGACACCCACCGGCCTCTTCGCCGGCGGCGACAACGTGCAGTCACCGCCCGACTCCGCGTTCACCGTCAACGACGTGTGCGACGCGCACGTCCTCGCGGCCGGCGGGGGGCCGGAACTGAAGGACGTCACGGCCGCGCTCGCCGAGATCGCAGGCGCCGCCTCCGGCAGTCTCCTGACCGGCGGAGTGCACACCCCGAACCACCGCTGGGAACTGTGCGCGGCGCTGGCCCGGCTGCACCGGTCGTTCCCCGACGACCGGCTGCTCGACCGCGTCGAGGAGTGGCTCGCCGAGGGCGTCGACATCGACGCGGAGGGCCTGTACTCGGAACGGAGCGCCAACTACGCGGCCCACGTGTCCAACCCGTCGCTGCTGCTGCTGGCCGAAGTGCTCGGCCGGGCCGACCTGCTGTACGCCGTCGAGCGCAATCTCGCCGCGACCCTGGACCTGATCAGGCCGGACGGCACGGTGGAGACCGTCCACTCGCGACGGCAGGACCAGAACCACCCGTTCCCGCTGGGCCCCTACCTGCCGCACTACCGGCTGCTCGCGATCCGCACCGGCCGGGGCGACTTCGCCCGGGTGGCGCAGCGGGCGGCCGCCGGCGGTGTCGACGACCCCGACCTGCTCGCCGAGACCCTCCTCACCCCGGACCTGTGCCGCACCCTGCCGGCCCCGACCGCGGAGCCCCTTCCGCGCGACCGGTACCTCAGCACCGCGCGTCTCGCCGCACGTGCCTCGGCCACCGCGCACACGGTGGTGTACGGCGGCTCCGACGTGCCCGAGCACCGGCGTATCCGTTCGGGCCTCGCCTGCAATCCCACCTTTCTGCGGCTGTTCGCGGGCGACGCCGTCCTCGACGCGGTCCGTCTCTCGCGGGGCTTCTTCGACCTGGGCCCTTTCCGCGCGGCCGACATGGAACAGCTCGCCGACAACCGCTACCGGCTCACCGAAACCCTCACGGCCGCCTACTACCAGCCGCTCCCGCCGGATCGGCGACAGGACGGCGGCGTCTACCGGATGACGGACGAGGGCCGCTTCTCGGCCGCGATGGCCTTCCCCGACCGGCCTCGGGACGAGGTCTCGCACACGACCCGCGCCGAGGTGGACCTGCGGGAGGACGGTGCCGACCTGCGGATCGACATCAGCGGACCACGGGTGCCCTGGGCCCTCGAACTGACCTTCCGGCCGGGCGGCGTGACGGACGGCGCCGTAGCGATCGGCGACGGACGCTGGTGCCTGACGACCGGGCCGATGACCTACCGGGTCGGTGACGACGAGATCCGGGTCGAGGCCGGCGTCGAGGCGGGCGAACCACTCGCCGGGCCTGACCGGAGCGACGTACTGCGCTACGACCCGGGTCAGGACTACACCGTGGTGGGCGGCACCGACGCGACGACCGGGAACCGCGTCTACCTCGGGGGAAGCGGCCCGCAAACCCTGACTGTCGCACTGCGCGTCCGCCGATCCGCACCTGCCGTGTGACCCCGACGAACCACTCCATGGACTCCGCCAAGAAGGACTGACCCTCTCGTGCACCTGCTTCACCAGCGCGGCCCGCTGCACGACCTCCCGGACACCCCGGAGGTGTACGACACCGTCCTCGCCGACGTCGTCGAGCAGGCCCTCGCCCGGCTGACGCCCGAGAGCAACCTCGAACACCCCGACTGCGTAGACGACATCGGCGACACCTCGCTCGGCATCACCTCCCTGCTCGCCTTCGCCTGGCAGCGGAGCAAGGACCCCAGGCTGCCGGAGGCGGTCGGCCGCAGCCTCGCCTTCCACCTGCGCGAGCGGGTGTACACCGACGACAACCCGGGCTACCCGAACCAGAGGGTGCGCAACTCCGGTCTGCCGTACGCCCGTTACACCCTGGCGCCGGGCGCGCACCCCATCGGTGACTGGCCGAGCACGGTGTGGGCGCTGCTCCAGGCGGTGAACCTCCTCGACGCGGCGGAGGGCCTGATCGAGGACGGACAGCGCGCCGAGAGCCGGAACTGACGCTGTCCGCCTGCTGAAAGGCTTACACCTGTGTGTCGAGGCGCGGCAGCGTCGCCACCGGCACCACCAGGTCGGCCCGGTCCCGTGTCGCCGCCACCAGCTCCGCGTTGCGCTGGTCCGAGCGCCGCACCCACGCCAACGCCTCCTCGTGGGTCTTGCCGAACTCCTCGTGCCGGGCCACCAGCCGGCTCACCCGTTCGACCTCGTCGAGCGCGCAGAACCACACCTCGTCCAGAGCGAGCCGGACCCGCGTCCAGGCGCCGGTGCCGAGGAGCAGGTAGTTCCCCTCGGTCACGATCAGACGGGCCGTCGGCGGCACCGGGATCGCCCCGGCGATCGGCTGCTCCAGCACCCGTTCGAAACCCGGCGCGTACACCACGTCGCCGCCCGCTTCCTCACGCAACCGCCGCAGCAGGGCCGCGTACCCGCCCGCGTCGAAGGTCTCGGGCGCGCCCTTGCGGTCACGCAGACCGAGCCGGTCCAGCTCCACGTCGGCGAGGTGGAAGCCGTCCATGGGGACGTGCGCCACCCAGCGCTCGCCGGAGCCGTTCAGCGCCCGCACCAGACGCTCGGCGAGGGTCGTCTTTCCCGAGCCGGGGGGCCCGGCGATACCGAGGACGGCCCGCCCCTCGGGTCCGGCGAGGGAACGGGCGCGGGCCAGGAGGTCGTCGAAGGTCAGCGGCACACGCCGAGTGTGTCATTCGTCGACCACAGGTTGGCCAGGCACCCTGGAGGGCGGAAGGGGAGAAAGGAGCCCCAGCCGTGCCCCAGGACTTCGACGACTTCGACGCCTCCTACACCGCCCACGCCGCCCACGTCTCCGACTCCTCCGGCGACGAGGCGCAGATCCGCGCCCTCATCACCGGGTGGGCCGCGGCCGTCCACCGCGGCGACCTCGCCGGCGTGATCGCCGACCACGCCCAGGACCTCGTGATGTTCGACGTGCCGCCGCCCCATCACGGCATCCGGGGCCTCGCCGCCTACCGTGCGGCCTGGCCGCCCTTCTTCGCGTGGCAGGCCCAGGGTGCCTGCTTCGACATCGAGTCCCTCGACATCACCGCCGGCTCCGACGTCGCCTACGCGCACGCCCTGGTGCGCTGCGCCACCCCGGAGGAACTCGCCGAACACCCCGGCTTCCGGCTCCGACTCACCTTCGGACTGCGCAAGGAGCGCGGCCGCTGGCTCGTGGCCCACGAGCACCACTCCTTCCCCCACGACTGAATCCGTCTGTTGGCACGGCGCCTCGCAGGGAACCGGGTTCTGTATGACGGAGCTCGGTCTGCCAGTAGAGATCAAGGCCTGCCTGTTCGACCTCGACGGGGTCGTCACCAGGACGGCCGTCGTGCACGCGGCTGCCTGGAAGGAGATGTTCGACGCGTTCCTGCGCGAACGCGAGGGCGGGGGCTTCCGGCCTTTCGACGACCACGACTACGACGAGTACGTCGACGGTCTGCCGCGGGCAGACGGCGTGCGCACCTTCCTCGCCTCCCGCGGCATCGAACTGCCGGACGGGAATCCGGACGATCCGCCCGGCGCGGAGACGGTCCACGGCCTCGGCAACCGCAAGAACACCCTCGTCCTGGAGAAGATCCGCACCGACGGAGTCGAGGCCTACGACGACACCCTGACCTACATCCGGGCGGCCCGCGCACAGGGACTGCGCACCGCGATCGTCTCCTCCAGCGCCAACTGCCGTGACGTGCTGCGCGCGATCGACGCCGAGGACCTCTTCGACGTACGCATCGACGGCGTGGTCGCGGCCGAACGGCACCTGCCCGGCAAGCCGCGCCCCGACACCTTCCTCGCCGCCGCCCACGACCTGGGCCTGGACGCACCCCGGTCCGCCGTCTTCGAGGACGCCCTCGCCGGCATGGACGCGGGCCGCGCGGGCGGCTTCGGATACGTCGTCGGCCTCGACCGCGTCGGACAGACCGACGCCCTCTACGAACACGGCGCCGACGTCGTCGTGAAGGGCCTCGCCGAACTGGGAGGCCACGCGTGATCACCCACCGCTCCTACACCGTCGAGCCCTGGGACGTCCGCGAGACCTCCCTCAACCTCGATGTCCTGGCCCAGAGCGAGTCCGTGTTCGCCCTGTCCAACGGCCATGTCGGCTGGCGCGGCAACCTCGACGAGGGCGAACCGCACGGCCTGCCCGGCTCCTACCTCAACGGCGTCCACGAACTGCACCCGCTGCCCTACGCCGAGGCCGGCTACGGCTATCCGGAGTCCGGCCAGACCGTCATCGACGTCACCAACGGCAAGATCGTGCGGCTCCTCGTCGACGACGAGCCCTTCGACCTGCGCTACGGCCGTCTCGTCGCCCACGAACGCACCCTCGACCTGCGCCGGGGCGTCCTCGAGCGGTCCTGCGAGTGGATCTCACCGGCGGGATCGCGGATACGGGTGCGCTCGACCCGGCTCGTCTCGCTCACCCAGCGGGCGATCGCCGCCGTGGCCTACGAGGTGGAGCCCGTCGACAGCCGCACCCGCGTGGTGATCCAGTCCGAACTGGTCACCAACGAGAGCCTGCCCGGGGCGAACGGCGACCCGCGCGCCGCCAAGGCCCTGAAGTCGCCGCTGGAACACGAGGAGGGCTTCGCCGACGGCACCCGTCTGCGGCTGGTGCACCGCACCCGGCACAGCGGACTGCGGGTCGCCGTGGCCGCCGACCACGTCGTCGAAGGACCCGAACGCACCACCACGAGCAGCGAGGAGACGGTGGACCTGGCCCGGCTGACCGTCACCTCCGTCCTGGAGCCGGGACAGCGGCTGCGGCTGGAGAAGCTCGTCGCCCACGGCTGGTCCGGGGCCCGCTCCAGGCCCGCGATGAGCGACCAGGTCGACGCGGCCCTGGCGGCCGCGGCGCACAGCGGCTGGGACGGACTCCTGGACGAACAGCGCGGCTACCTCGACGACTTCTGGGCCCGCGCCGACGTCGAGGTCGACGGCGACGAGGAGATCCAGCAGGCCGTCCGCTTCGCCCTCTTCCATGTGCTCCAGGCAGGCGCCCGCGCGGAGCAACGGGCCATTCCCGCCAAGGGACTGACCGGGTCCGGCTACGACGGCCATGCCTTCTGGGACACCGAGACCTTCGTCCTGCCCCTGCTCACTTACACCGAGCCCGGCGCCGTCTCCGAGGCCCTGCGCTGGCGGCAGCACACCCTGCCCGCCGCCCGCGAACGCGCCGCCCAACTCGGCCTGAACGGCGCCGCGTTCCCCTGGCGGACCATCGAGGGCTCGGAGGGATCGGCCTACTGGCCCGCGGGTACCGCCGCCTTCCACGTCAACGCCGCCGTCGCGGACGCCGTGGTGCGCTACACCGAGGCCACCGGGGACACGGACTTCGAACGCGACACCGGCGTCGAACTCCTCGTGGAGACGGCGCGGCTGTGGCGCTCGCTCGGTCACCACGACCACCACGGCGTCTTCCACATCGACGGCGTCACGGGCCCCGACGAGTACAGCGCGATCGCCGACGACAACACGTACACCAACCTCATGGCCCGCGCGAACCTCCTCGCGGCCGCCGACGCCTGCGCCCGCCATCCGGAACAGGCCGCCGCACTCGGCGTGGACGACGAGGAGAGCGCAGCCTGGCGGGACGCGGCCGAGGCCGTGCACATCCCCTACAACGACGAACTGGGCGTGCACGAGCAGCACGCGGGCTTCACCCGGTACCAGCAGTGGGACTTCGACGGCACCCGCGCCGACCAGTACCCACTGATGCTGCACTTCCCCTACTTCGACATCTACCGCAAACAGGTCGTCAAGCAGGCGGACCTGGTGCTGGCGATGTACCTGTGCAGCGGCTGGTTCGAGCAGTTCCACGACGAGGAGCAGATCGCCCGCAACTTCGCCTACTACGAGCCCCTGACCGTACGGGACTCCTCCCTGTCGGCCTGCGTCCAGGCGGTCGTCGCCGCCCGCGCCGGACACCTGTCCCTCGCGTACGCCTACACGGCCGAGGCGGCGCTGATGGATCTCGCCGACCTGGAGAACAACACCCGCGACGGACTCCACATCGCCTCCCTCGCCGGCACCTGGACGGCCCTCGTCGCCGGATTCGGCGGTCTGCGACGTGACGGCGACTCCCTCCGCTTCGCGCCCCGGCTGCCCGAGCGGTTCAGCCGCCTCGCCTTCAATCTCCAGCTCCTCGGGCGCTGTCTGCGGGTGGAGATCGGCCCGGACAAGGCGACGTACACCCTGATGTCGGGCGCTCCCCTGACGATCCGCCACCACGGCGCCGCCCTGACCGTCAACGGCGACGGCCCGGTCGTCCGCCCCGTCCCACCACCGCAGGACCGCCCCGCCCCGAGCCAGCCGACGCATCGCAGCCCACACGCCCGCTGACCCCGACGGCGGGATCCGGACAGGTACCGCTTGGCCGAACTCCACCCTGCACCCCTTTCCTCCGTGGGTTACTTTGTCCATGTTTTTCCGGAATGGATCGGGTCCCCGCGACATACGGGGGTGAGGGGTGGACGATGGCCCACGGCGACCGCGCCCTGCTCGTCGGCGCGCGAGGACGTGCGCCGTCCGTCACCTCGGGGGCGTCCCGGCGGGCCGGGGGCGGCCGGCCGATCGCCGCGGTGGCCGCCGCCTTCACCCTGGCCCAACTCGTCCTCGTCCGCCCCGGCATGGGCCTCGGCTGGGACGAGACCGTCTACGTCAGCCAGGTCGGCGTGCAGGCCCCGGCCGCCTTCTTCAGCGCCCCGCGCGCCCGTGGCGTCTCGCTGCTGGTGGCACCGATCGCGAGCTGGTCGACCTCGACCGAACTCCTGCGCGTCTATCTCGCCGTGCTGTCCGGCATCGGTCTCCACCTGGCCCTGCGCACCTGGCGCGGCCTCTTCCCGGTCCGTGTCCTCGCCGTCGGCGGCGCCCTGTTCGCCTCCCTGTGGGTCACTCTGTTCTACGGCCCCCAGGCCATGCCCAACTACTGGGTCGCCGTCGGCGCGCTGGGCGCGGTCGGCTGCTTCCTGCGGGCCCGTCACGGCCCGAGGGCACTGTGGGGTGTCGTGGCGGGTGTCGCGCTCATGGCGTGGATGCGGCCCACCGACGCCGTGTGGGTCGCCCTCCCGCTGCTCGTCGCCGCAGCCGTCGGCCGCCGTCCGCGGTCCGCCCTCGCCCTCGTGGCCGGACTGGTGGCGGGTGGTGCGCAGTGGGTGATCGAGGCGTACGTCAGCTACGGAGGCCTGGCCGAGCGACTGCACGAGGCTTCCCGCATCCAGGGCGGGCTCGGCGGTCACTTCGCCGTCGACGACCAACTGCGCAGCCTGAGCGGCCGGACTCTGTGCCGTCCGTGCACCGGGCCGCTGCCGGACCCCGTCGTCATGGTCTGGTGGTTCGTCCTGCCGCTGCTGGCCGCCGTAGGCCTCGTGGTCGCGGTCCGGGCCCGGCGTACCGGACGCACCCTCGTCCCGTTGACGTGCGCGACTACGGCCGCGGTGCCGTACCTCTTCATGATCGGATACGCGGCACCCCGCTTCCTGCTGCCCGCCTACGCCCTGCTCGCGATCCCGGTCGCCGACGCGCTGTTCCACCTCGCGACCACCCCGGCCGGCCGCCGGCGCCCGGTCGTGGCGACGCTGCTCGCGGCTGGGTTGCTGGCCCATCTGGCGGTGCAGTACGCCGTCCTGGAGCGCACGGTGCGCCGTACGACGGACGATCACCGCGACTGGGCCCGCACCGCGGCCGAACTGCACCGCCTCGGTGTCCGCCCGCCCTGCCTCCTCACCGGCCACCTGTCGATTCCCGTCGCGTACTACACCGGGTGCTCCTCGGCGGCGCCCCGCGGCCACAACGCCAACAGCAGCGTGGCCGAGATCCTCCGCACGTCCCGCCGTATCCCCGTCGCCGCGCTCACCCGGCCGGACGGCCCGCCCCCCGCCTACGCCCGCGACTGGCAGACCCTGCCCGCCGCCGGAATGGACATCCACCGCGCGCCGACCACCGACAGGGACGGGTGACATCTCGCCCTCGCCGCCCTGACCCGCAACCGGCGTTTCCGGTCCCCGTGCCTCTGGTAGGACTCCGGGTGTCGGCCCGAGGCGAGGGGGAATGCCATGACGTGGAACGAGAACGGCGGACGGTTGGGGGAGGAGTTCTTCACCCCGGGTGCCTCGTCCTTCACCGAGTTCCTGGCGGCCCACCGCCCCGAACTGCTCAGCACCCGCCGCGTCCTGCCCGACGGTGTTCGGGCCGCACCGGACCAAGTGCCGCACGGCACCACCGTGCTGGCCATCTCCTACCGCGACGGCGTCCTCATCGCCGGCGACCGCAGGGCCACCATGGGCAACCTCATCGCCCAGCGCGACCTGGAGAAGGTGCACCCCGCCGACGACCACACGGCGGTCGCCTTCGCCGGCACCGTCGGACTCGCCCTCGACATGGTCAAGCTGTACCAGGTCGAACTGACGCACTTCGAGAAGATCGAGGGTGTCGCCATGACCCTCGACGGCAAGGCACGGCGGTTGGCCGGCATGATCCGGCAGAACCTCGGCCAGGCCATGCAGGGCCTCGCCGTGGTCCCCCTCCTCGCCGGCTACGACCCCTCCGCGCCCGAGGGCGAACGCGGCCGCATCTTCAGCTACGACATCGCCGGCGGACTCTACGAGAAGACCGGCTTCCACGCCGAGGGCTCCGGATCGCCGTACGCCAGAGGCGCCCTGAAGAAACTGTTCCGCAAGGGACTCGACCGCCGCGAGGCAGCCCTCGCCGCGCTCCAGGCGCTGTGGGACGCGGCCGACGACGACTCCGCGACCGGCGGCCCCGACATCAACCGGCGGATCTTCCCCATCGTCTCCGTCATCACCGAGGACGGCTTCGAGCGACTGTCCGAGCCGGAGACCGAGGCCCTCAGCCGCGAGATGGTCGAGCAGCGCCGCAACCGGCCGGACGGGCCGAACGCAACGCCCTGACAGGGCACTTTCCCCAGTCGTGGGGAAGACCTGTCACGGGCTTTACTGCACATGACTTGCAGGTACCGGAGGATGGCACAAGGCTGCTGACCGCGGCCGTACCCACGAAGAAGGATCCTCCGCCCGATGACGGCCGCCCCTGACCCCGCTCCGCACCTCCTCCCCGCCGCCGGACCCGTGAAGGGCTCGGTATGGCACCGCGTCCGTGGCTCCATGACGCGGCAGGAGTGGGTCAGGGCGGGCGGCATGGCGGCGGTCGTGGTGGCGCTGCACGTGATCGGCTGGTTCACCCTCGTCGCGATCGTCGCCCCGCACCACTACAGCGTCGGCGCGAAGTCCTTCGGCATAGGCATCGGCGTGACCGCCTACACGCTCGGGATGCGGCACGCCTTCGACGCCGACCACATCGCGGCGATCGACAACACCACCCGCAAGCTGATGGGGGAGGGGCAGCGGCCGCTGTCGGTCGGCTTCTGGTTCTCGCTCGGCCACTCCAGCGTCGTCTTCGTCCTGGCGCTGCTGCTCTCGCTCGGCGTGAAGGCCCTCGCGGGACCCGTGCGCGACGACGACTCCCGCCTCCACGACGTGACCGCGCTGATCGGTACGACCGTGTCGGGCGTGTTCCTCTATCTGATCGCGGCGGTCAACCTGGTCGTCCTGGCGGGCATCTGGAAGGTGTTCCGGCGGATGCGCTCCGGCCGCTACGACGAGGCCGCGCTGGAGGAGCAGCTGAACAACCGCGGCTTCATGAACCGCCTGCTCGGCCGGGTCATGAAGTCGATCACCAAGTCCTGGCAGATGTACCCCCTCGGCCTTCTCTTCGGCCTGGGCTTCGACACGGCGACGGAGATCGCCCTGCTGGTCCTGGCCGGGTCGGGCGCGGCCTCCGGACTGCCCTGGTACGCGATCCTCACCCTGCCGGTCCTCTTCGCCGCCGGCATGTCCCTCCTCGACACGATCGACGGCTCCTTCATGAACTTCGCCTACGGCTGGGCGTTCTCGAAGCCGGTCCGCAAGGTCTACTACAACCTCACGGTCACCGGCCTGTCCGTGGCGGTGGCCCTCCTCATCGGCACGGTCGAGCTCCTCGGCCTGCTCGCCGGGAAACTCGGCCTGCACGGCCCGTTCTGGGACTGGATCAGCGGCCTCGACCTCAACCTCCTGGGCTTCGTCATCGTGGGGTTGTTCTTCGCCACGTGGGTCGTCGCCCTGGTGGTGTGGAAGGTCGGCCGCATCGAGGAGAAGTGGACGGCCGGGTTGGCGGGCGAGCAGTCCGGCGGCTGACCCGGACACGCTCAGGCGCGCACCTTGAACTCCCTGCGCCACTTGGTGAACTCCCGCTCCGGATCCCCGGTGTACGACCACGGCGTACGGGTGCCCCGGCGGTCCAGCATCTGCAGGAGCGGTACGGCGATCTCATGCAGGCCCGCGTGGCTGGCCGCGTGGGCCAGATAGTTGAGGTCGCGCAGCTCGCCCGGGGCCACCGTGTGGTCGGTGCGGCCCAGGATCCAGCGCTGCCAGGTGCGCCGTACGTCGCTGACGGCCCCGTCGTTCTTCCAGTGCTGCCCCAGCCCCACGGACGTCCGCCTGTCCTCGGCCGCGTCCGCCGCGGCCCGGTACTCCTCGACCCGCGCGTACTGCACCAGCACGGGCAGCGCGCATCCCGGTGGTGCCACCCCGGCCGCGTCCCGGGCGAAGTCGTACATCAGGCCGTGCGAGCCGTGCCAGCGGGACGAGTAGTAGTGCAGCACCTGGAGGTGGCCCTCGACGCTGTACGGGTCACGCCCGTGCAGTTCGTCCCACCAGCGCCCCAGTTCCTGCCGCCGCACCCCGGCCGGGTACAGCCGCGCCACCGAGATCAGGGAGATCCACGGCGTGGGGTCGTCCACGAATGCCTCGGCAGCCTGCAGACAGGCCATCACCGCGGCGTCGATGCGGCGCTGGTCGATCGGCACACCCCGGCCCGCGGTGATGGCCAGGTTGAACGCCCTGGCCGTCTCCGTGGCAGCCCGCAGCACCAGCGCGTCGCCGTTGTGCGGCTCGGCCGCCAGCCACGACTCCACCGTCGAACTGCTCGCGCAGGCCTGGGCGAGCGTGCGCACCCGGTGCCCCCGGGAGAGCCAATCGGGTCCGGTGGCGCGCAACAGCTCCCGCAGACCCTGCCAGCGGCCGATGACGATGTCCTGGCGGGCCGTGGTGAGCGGGACGTCCCCGCAGTCGGGGTCGAACTCGGGGGCGAAACGGTCTCTCGCCATCGCACAACCCCTCAGAAGTCGGTGGGGAGACCCTCGTGGACGAGTGAGGGCCCGGACGCCCCGTCGTCGGGAACGTAGTCCGCCTCGACAGTACGGCTCGCGTCAAGCCTCGCGGGCCGGTAGTAGTCGCTGCCCCGCCGCCAGTACCAGAGCATCGGGATCAGGCCCACGGCGAGCCCGCCGACGCCGATCGTGATCGCGGCCGTACTCAGCTCGCCCAGCGACTCGACGAATATCCAGAACATGAACAGGGCGCCCAGCAACGGCCACAGCCCGCCGAGCAGGAAGTCGGCCGGGGACTTCAGCAGCATCTTGCGGTACGCGACGACGACCGCGAGGCCGCTCAGGCCGTAGTAGACGGCGATCTGCAGCCCGATCGCCGAGATCGCGTCGGAGAGGATGTCGCCCACCGAGCCCAGGGCGTTGGAGGCGATGAACATCATCAGCGCCACCGCGCCGACCACCACGATCGCCACCCACGGCGTGTTCCAGCGGCGGTGCACCCGGCCCAGCGCGGACGGCATCGTACGGTCCCGGCCCATCGCGAACAGCGAGCGCGTGACCTGGATCAGCGTGGTCTCCAGCGTGGCGATGGTCGACAGCATCACCGCGACGATCAGCAGCTTGCCGCCCCAGCCCGGCCAGACCTCCTCACCGAGCACGGCGAGCACGTTGGCGTCGTTCTCCTCGATCTGCTTCGAGGTGAGGATGACGTTCACCGCGATGGTGAACACCTCGAACAGCAGGAAGACGATGCCGACCCCGATGAGCCCCGCGAGTCCCGTCGTGCGGCGGCTGTTGCGGGTCTCCTCGCTCAGGTTGCTGGTGACGTCCCAGCCCCAGTAGTAGAACGCGGCGATCAGCGCGCCCGAGGCGAAGCCCTGCATGCCGTCGAAGTGGCTGAAGCCGAGCCAGGACCAGTCGAAGGCGCGCGCGTGGCCCGTGTGGAAGAACGCCAGCACCGCGAACAGGGCCAGTATCGCGAGCTCCACACCGGACATGACGAGCTGGGCGCGCACGGTCAGTCGGGCGCCGCCGAGCACCACGAGGAGCATCAGCACGAACCAGGCCGCGCCCACGAGTGTCGACAGCGCGGTGTTGTCCGCGAGGTCCTGGTCGAAGAGAGCCAGTGTCATCGAACCGGCGGGCAGCGAGCCGGCCACCATGAAGATGGTCGCCGAGATCACCAGCGCCCAGCCGCTGACGAAGCCCAGAAAGGGGTGGAGCGTGCGGCCCACCCAGGAGTAACTGGCGCCCGCGTTGACGTCGATCCGGCTGAGATAGCTGAACGCGAGTGCGATGCCCAGCATGGGTATCGCGCAGTACAGCAGAGCCGCCGGACTGGCCAGGCCCACCGAGCCGACCAGGACCGCGGTGGTCGCGGCGATCGAGTACGCCGGCGCGCTGCCCGCGACGGCCATCACCACGGTGTCGAAGGTACCGAGGGCATTGGCCTGCAGCCCTCTGCCCCTGCTGATGCTCATGGTTGCGCTGCTTTCGGTAGGGCACGACGCACGGCGAAGGGGGACCGTACGGCGCAAAAGGGGTGGGGGGTGGCTCCGCCCCGGGCGCTGAGAGGGATGGCCTCGGGCAGGGGCGGTGAAGAGAGGGACCGAAGGGGGTGCGCGGGGGACCGTACGACCGCTGCGTGGACGGCCGGTCACTCCGTGTATGCGAGTGATGATAGCCCTATTCCTTGACCCTTCAAGATTAACTGGGGGGTAACCTTCCGGCCGTGGAATGCCTTACTCCGGCAGCCTTTTGAGGTTGGGGAGCGCATACGGGGAAACGCGGATCAGGACACGCATCGAACCGCACGCGACGCGCGAGGGAGGCAGCCCATGGGCACCGAACCGACACCCGCCGAGCCGCCGGCCGACGACGCCTACCAGCCCACCGGAACCAACGAGGAGCAGGAGGACGCGGCACCGCTCGACCTTCAGGACGCCGTCGACGAACGGACCTACGACGACACCCTTGACGAGGGCTACTCGCCACCGGAGAAGCCCCTCGGTGTCACCCGGCACGGCACCACCGCAGCCGAACAGCACGACGGGGAGAGCCTCGACGAACGTCTCGCCCAGGAGGTCCCCGAGGCGACCGCGCCGCTCGGCGACGAGATCGGCGACCTGCCCGACGGCGAGGGCGAACCGATCGACCCGGAGGCCGGTACCGACCGCGCCGGACGCCTCGTCGCCCCCGACGAGGGCGCCCACCCCACCACCACGAAGGACGAGGTCGCCACCGACGTGGGCATCGACGCGGGCGCGGCAGGCGCGGAGGAGGCCGCCGTGCACATCGTCGAGGAGCCCTCCGAGGAACCCTGACGGAAGTTCAGTCCCCGATCCGGTCGATCTGGCGGAGTTTGTTCGTGGCGTCCAGGGCCGCGACCTTGTAGGACTCCGCGAGGGTCGGGTAGTTGAACACCGCGTCGACCAGATAATCGACCGTGCCGCCACAGCCCATCACGGTCTGCCCGATGTGGATCAGTTCGGTGGCCCCGGTGCCGAAGCAGTGCACGCCCAGCAGGGTGCGGTCCCCCGGGGAGACCAGCAGTTTCAGCATCCCGTGGGAGTCACCGATGATCTGGCCGCGGGCGAGTTCGCGGTACCGGGAGATGCCGACCTCGAAGGGCACGCTGTCCTCGGTGAGTTGGTCCTCGGTACGCCCGACGAAGCTGATCTCCGGGATGGTGTAGATGCCGATGGGCTGGAGATGGTGCATCTGTCCGACCGGCTCACCGAAGGCGTGGTAGGCGGCCGACCTGCCCTGTTCCATGGCCGTCGCCGCCAGCGCCGGGAAGCCGATCACGTCTCCCACGGCGTAGATGTGCGGCACCTCGGTGCGGTAGAACTCGTCGACCGTGATCCGGCCGCGCCGGTCGGCGGTCAACCCGGCCTTGTCCAGGTCGAGTTCGTCGGTCAGGCCCTGTCGGCCGGCCGAGTACATCACGGCGTCGGCGGGTATCTTCTTGCCGCTCTCCAGGATGGTCAGCGTGCCGCGGGGATGGCGCTCGACCGCGGCGACGGTCTCACCGAAGCGGAACGTCACGGCCAGGTCGCGCAGGTGGTACTTCAGCGCCTCGATGACCTCGACGTCGCAGATGTCGAGCATCCCGGCCCGCTTCTCGACGACCGTCACCTTGCTGCCGAGCGCGGCGAACATGGAGGCGTACTCCATGCCGATGACCCCGGCGCCGACGATGACCATGGAGCGCGGGACGCGTTCCAGGGCGAGCACGTTGTCGGAGTCCATGATCGTGCGGCCGTCGAACTCGACACTGTCCGGCCGCGCCGGGCGCGTGCCCGTGGCGATGACGATGTTCTCCGCGCTGAGCAGGCGTTCGTGACCGGTGACCTCGCGCAGGGCGACGGTGTGCGGGTCGACGAAGCGGCCGGTGCCGGCGTGGAGGGCGATCTGGTTACGGGAGAGCTGACTGCGGATCACGTCGACCTCGCGGCCGACCACGTGCTGCGTGCGCGCGGTGAGATCGGAGACCGTGATGTCCTCTTTGAGCCGGTAGCTCTGTCCGTACAGGTCGCGCTGGGTGAGGCCGGTCAGGTACAGCACCGCCTCGCGCAGGGTCTTGGAGGGGATGGTGCCGGTGTGGATGGAGACCCCGCCGACCATGTCGGGGCGGTCTACGACGGCGACCCGGTGGCCCAGCTTGGCCGCGGCGATGGCGGCCTTCTGGCCACCCGGACCGGATCCGATGACGAGCATGTCGAAGTCGGGCACCCTCGGGAGTCTGACAGCCGCAGGGTCTCTTTCGAAAGGGTGTGCAGTAAACCGGTCGCTTACGGGAAAGCCGCCCCCGGGCTTTCGGAGAAGTGGCGCGGACCGCGACAGCTCAGGCGGACCGCGGGACAATACGGCCATGGGCCACCGACTCGCCGACACGAGCACCCCGGCCCGGCTCGCCGCCCCCGACGAGGGCATCGGCCGGGACGAACTGGCGCTCGCCACCCGCAACCACGGTCTGCCGCTCGAGGCGATGCGCCACGACCTCACCCCGCCCGGCCTGCACTACGTCCTCACGCACTACGACATCCCGTACGTCCCCGAGGACGCCCCCTGGCAGCTCGGGGTCGGAGGCAGGGTCCGCCGCCCGCTCACCCTGACCCCGGCCGAGCTGCGTTCCCTGCCGCGGGTCACCACCAGGGTGACGATGGAGTGCGCGGGCAACGGCCGGGCCCTGCTCACGCCCCGCCCGGTCAGCCAGCCCTGGCTGGTCGAGGCCGTCGGCACCGCAGAGTGGACCGGCGTACCGCTGCGGCTGCTGCTCGCCGAGGCCGGAGTGGAGGCCGACGCCGTCGACGTGGTGTGCACCGGCGCCGACCACGGAGTGGAGCGCGGCGTCGAACAGGACTACCAACGGGCCCTGCCCCTCGGCGTGGCCACGGGTACCGAACCCGACGTACTGGTCGTCTACGAGATGAACGGCGCCCCGCTGCCCCCGCAGCACGGCCACCCGCTCCGGCTCGTCGTGCCCGGCTGGTACGGCATGGCCCATGTGAAGTGGCTGCGCGAGATCACCGTCACCGACACGCCGTTCACCGGGTTCCAGCAGACGGTCGCCTACCGGCTCCGGCAGCACCCCGGCGACGAGGGCGAGCCGGTCACCCGGATCGCGCCGCGCGCCCTGCTCGTCCCGCCCGGATTCCCGGACTTCATGTCCCGGGCCCGCGTGGTCCGGCCAGGGGCCCTGACGCTGGAGGGGCGCGCCTGGTCGGGGCGGGCGCCGGTGACCCGGGCCGAGGTCAGCACGGACGCGGGACGGTCCTGGCACGAGGCGGAGCTCGAACCGGACGCCGGTCACCGCTGGGCGTGGCGGCGCTGGCGCTTCAACTGGCGCGCGGAGCCCGGCGAGTACGAACTCAGCGCACGGGCCACCGACGCCGAGGGGCACACCCAGCCACTGGAACAGCCATGGAACCGGGGCGGCTTCGCCAACAACCTCGTACAGCGGGTCGAAGTGCTGTGCCTGGACGAGGAGTCCGGGGGCTGACGTACGGCCGCGTCCGACCTACGGCGCCGCCGTCGCCGTAGATCCACGCGGCCCTCGGGTCACTGGGCCGAGGTCAGGGCAGCATCTTGTCGAGCGCCGCCGGGCCCTCCGCCTCCAGCTTGCGCCGGGCCCATTCGAGAGTGTGCGGGGTGATGTCCTTCCCCGAGGCAAGGACGAGGTCCTCCGGCGACACCTCGGTGCCGGTACGGGTGTGGAGCAGGTCGTCCGGGGTGGTGCGGTCCTCGGACGACCGGGACGCGTCGGGCTGTGACGTCGGCATGATGTCTGCTCCTCGGATCCGGATCGCTGTGCGGTCCCGGTGGTGTCAACGGGTCCGCTATCACCATTCAACGCCCGGGCCGACCTTGCATCCGGAGGCGTCCGGAGCGGGCCCCGTCCGCGGGTCTCGGCGGGACGGATGCCGGGATGCCCGGATGATGCGGCAGGCGTGTAATGGGAGTACTGATCTCTCGGGGCCGTCAGGGAAGACGACATCATGTCCACTACCCGAAACAGGCCTAAGGGCGCCCTGCGCAGGCTGGGGGAATGGTGCGCCCGGCATTTCGTGATCGTCCTGGTGGCCTGGCTCGTGGCCCTGGTCGCCCTGCAGACCCTGAACCGCTCCTTCGGCGGGGACTACTCCGACAACTTCTCCCTGCCCGGCGTCCAGTCCCAGGAGGGCCTGGACGTCCTGAAACAGCACGACCCGGCGGCCGGGGGTTACGGCAGCCAGATCGTCCTCCACGACGGTGACAAGGCGCTCACCTCGCTCGACTCGCAGGTCTCCACGACCGTCACCGATCTCCAGAAGCTGCCGCACGTCCTGTCGGCGCAGAACCCGCTGTCCGCGCCCGCCTCGAAGGTCGGGCCGCTGTCGTCGGACGCGAAGACGGCCTACATCACCGTCCGCTTCGACGTGCAGCCCTCCACCCTGGGCGACGGCTACCTCCACGGTGTCGACGACGCCGTACAGCCCCTGCGGGCGGCCGGCGTCGACGTCGAGTACGGCGGACCGCTCGGCGAACTCGCGCGGCCCGCCGCCGACGACCGGGTGAGCGAGCTGATCGGATTCGCGGTCGCGATCGTTGTCCTGCTCGTCGGCTTCGGCAGTGTGATCGCCGCCGGAATCCCCCTGCTGACCGCATTGATCAGTGTGATCGGAGGGCTCGCCTGCCTCGGTCTGCTGGCCTCGGCGTTCACCTTCGCGACCGTTTCGCCCACCCTGGCCACGATGATCGGCCTGGGCGTCGGCATCGACTACGCGCTCTTCCAGCTCACCCGCCACCGGCAGAGCCTGATGGACGGGAAGGACCCGGTGCGCGCGGCGGGCGGCGCCACCGCCACCAGCGGACGGGCCGTCCTGGTCTCCGGCTGCACGGTGATCATCGCCCTGGCGGGGCTGTCCGTGTCCGGAGTCTCGTTCATCGCGAAACTCGGGGTCGCCGCCGCCGTCACGGTCGTCTCCGCCGTCCTGGGCGCCCTGACCCTGGTCCCGGCCCTGCTGGGACTGATCGGCACCCGGATCGACCGCTACCGGGTGCGCCGCCCGGTCGCCGAGACCGACCCTGCCGAGGGCGAGACGGCGCAGGGGACGTGGCACCGCTACGCCCAGCGGGTCGAGCGGCGGCCGTGGCGTTACCTGGCCGCGGGCGTGACAGCCGTCGTCGTCCTCGCCATCCCGGTCCTCTCCATCCAGCTCGGTCACATCGGCGACGGCGCCGACCCCACGTCCTTCACCGACCGGCGCGCCTACGACCTGATGACCGACGCCTTCGGCCCCGGCTCCAACGGCCCTCTCACCGTCGTCATCGACCAGACCTCCGTGACGTCCTCCCAGCGCTCCGCCCTCACCACCCAGGCGCAGAAATCCCTCGACGGCGTGTCCGGCGCCGCCACGGTCACCCAGCTGACCCCCACCACGGACGGGGACGTCCTGCTCGCCACCGTCTACTCCAAGCAGTCCCCGCAGAGCGCCACCACCACCGACCTCACCAACCGCCTGGTCGACACCACCCTGCCCGCCGCGGTCACCGGCACGGACGCCAAGGGATACGTCACCGGCACGACCGCGGCCCAGGTCGACTTCCGCGACATCGTCTCCAGCCGGCTGCCGCTGATCATCGGTGTGGTCGTCGCCCTCGCCTTCCTGATCATCCTCGCCGTCTTCCGCGGACTGCTCGTCGCCGTCAAGGCGGCCGTCCTCAACGTCCTGTCCATCGCCGCCTCCTACGGCGTTGTCGTCGCCGTCTTCCAGTGGGGCTGGGGCGGTCCGGCGCTCGGCGTCTCCGGCAAGGTGCCCATCGAGAGCTATGTGCCGATGATGATGTTCGCGATCATCTTCGGGCTGAGCATGGACTACGAGATCTTCCTGCTGTCCCGGATCCACGAGGCGTGGCTGCGCACCGGGGACGCCAAGGCCTCCGTCGCACACGCGCTGGAGATCACCGCCCGGGTCATCACCTGCGCGGCCCTGATCATGGTGAGCGTCTTCGCGGCCTTCATCGTCAGCGACAACATCGTGGTCAAGATGCTCGGACTGGGCCTGGCGGTGAGCGTGCTGATCGACGCGACCGTCGTGCGGCTGCTCATGGTCCCCGCCGTCATGACCCTGCTGGGACGGCACGCCTGGTGGACACCCCACTGGCTCGACCGGATGCTTCCGCACATCGACGCCGAGGGGAACGGGGCGGTCAGCGAGGCTCCGGCTTCCCCGGCGCGAGAACGAGCATCGTGACGTCGTCCTGGAGCGCCGGGGCGTAGCGCACGAGGTCGGCCCACACCCCCTCGACGAGATCCGGGAGGTCACCCGCGAACCCGGTGATCCGGTCGAGCAACGGATAGAAGGCTCCCGCGGCGTCGCGCGCCTCCCAGACCCCGTCCGAGGCCAGAAAGAGCCGGTCGCCCGGGCGCAGTGGGACCGTGACCCCGGTCGGCGGCGAGGCGCCGGACAGGCCCATGCCGAGCGGGGTGCCCACCGGGACGTCGAGCTCCACGGCCCGCCCGTCGCGCAGCAGTACCGGGCCGGGCTGCCCGCACGCCACGATCCGCACGGCCGTACCTCCGACGTCGAAGTCCAGCACCACCGCCGTCGCGAACAGCTCCGAATGCCGTACGCCCGCGGAGTCCACCACCAGCCTGCGGTCCAGCCGCTCGGCCACCGACTCGGGATCCGGCCGGTCCAGCACCGCCTCCCGGAAGGCCCCCAGCAGCGAGGCGACGGTCGAGACGGCCGACAGCCCGTGCCCCTGCACATCACCCATCACCACCCGCACCCCGCACGGCCCCTCCCGGACGTCGAAGAAGTCACCCCCGACCAGCGTCCCGCTCTGCGCGGCCCGGTACAGCCCCGCACACCGCACGCCTCCCACCCGCCCCGGCAGCGGCGGTGCGACGGCCCGCTGCGCCGCCTCCGCGACGGCACGCTCGGTCACCAGCTGGGCGTCACGCCGACTCCGTACGAACGACACGAACACACTGAGCGCCGCGACGAAGCCCACGGTCAGCACATCCGTGCTGCCGGGATCGTTCAGCCGGAAGGCCGGCACGTTCAGGACGAGCAGGACGAGCGCGCCGAGCACCGCGGTCGCCGCCGGTGCGTACGACAGCACGGCCAGCGGGGGGATGGCGCCCAGCAGGAACCCGATGTCGAGCGGATCGGGGCTGACGAGGGTGGCCACGCAGACCCCCACCAGCAGTACGGCGGGCAGCACCCGCACCCAGCCCGGCGGCGGCGCGCCCTGCAGCCAGCTCCGCCGGTCCCGGTCGCGCACTCCGCTCACACCACTACGCTGCTACGACCCGACCGGCCCCGCACCCCGAACCGCTCGTCCGGTCGCCTCTAGAACGGCGTCAGCGTCAGCCGGATCCCCGTCGGCGCCGTGTCCTGGACGTAGGAGGCGAAGTCGGCCACGTCGTCGAAGGCGAACCCGTACGCCTTGCCGTCCTCCGTGGCCGCGTGCATGGCCTCGGCGTAGTGGTTGGTGAGCGCGGTCCGGTAGAAGGAGGCGGGGTCGGTGGTCGGCTGGGTGGCGGTGCTCACCAGCGTCGACCGGTTGAACCCGGCACCGAGCACCGCGGCGACCGGCCCGGTCGTGCCGTCGTTGGGAGCGGCCAGCGCACCGTCGCAGAAGAGCACGTCCCGTGTCGACGGCCGGGCGAAGGACACCTGCGCGGGCCCCTCGAAGACGAGCTGCCCGCCGCGCACCCGGCCGGTGAAGGTGCCCGCGTTCGTGGTGATCGTCAGGTCCTTGCCCGTGTACGTGCTCCACACCTCGTCGATGTACGGCGCGAAGTAGTCCGCCGGGAACCGGCCGGCGTCCAGCCCGTGACCCGGCGCGATGACCCGCGTGTCGTCCACCACGAGGGGCGCGAACTCCTCGACCCGGCGTACGGCGTCGAAGGCACCGGCCCGCCCGGAGGCGCGCACGGTGCCCGTCGTCTGGTCCCGCGCCCCGGTCAGCCGGATGCTCAGCGGCACGCTGAACATGTCCACCATGGTGGTGTTGCAGAACATGCCCGCCGGGTTGTACGTGAACTCGGCGCAGTCGTGCAGCACCGGGTAGTTGGGGTCCGAGCTCACCCAGCCGGCCGGGTACTGGAGGGCGGGGTTGCCGTTGCCGTCGGTGACGACCTTGAACTTCAGCTTCGCGCCCAGGGACACGTAGATACGGCCCGACAGATAGGGAAGGGACAGGCTGGTCCCGCCGCTGCCCGCCAGGCCTATCGCGTAGTCGGTGTAGCCGTCGGGGCCGTTGTCGGAGAGGGCGACCGGGGCGAGGGTGCCGTCGGGGGTGACGCGGACCTGCCTGCCGTCCTGGTTGCCCACGATGTAGACGTGGACGTTCGCGTTGTCGAAGGCGCCGGTGTTGTTGACGACGGTCAGCGGCAGGGCTCCGGCCGCCGTGGTGCGGTTGCCCTCGGCGAGGGCGTGGGGGGCCAGTGCGGCGACGGCGGGTGCGGCCGCCATCACCCCACCGAGGGCGAAGAGGACTTTGCGGCGGCCGAGGTGGCGCTGGTGACGAGGCGTCATGTGGGGGGTCTCCTCGGAGAATTGAGAGCGCTCTCACGATGTGGACGAGGCCCGATGCTACGGACGGCGGGCTCCACGGCATACAGAGCGGACAGCGTTTAATCCGGCCTTGAGGACCGTTTAAGCGGCGGCCAGGGGGCCGGACCGGACGTGTGCCGCGAAAACCGATGGACGCCGGTCCCGAGGATCCCGTAGCGTCAGCCGCCACGCCCGGAGACCAGCGGAAGGAGGCGAGTGCCGTGCAGTTCACCGTCGTTCAGCGCTCCCTCTCCGTCGCCCCGGCGTGCTTCGCCTGACCGGGAGCGCTCCACGTAGTCGCATCCCGGAGGAATCCACCCATGACCGATCTGGTCATCCGCGCGCTCGACGAGCGCGAAGCCCATCTCTTCGACGCACTGCCCGACCCTCTCGGCGCCCGTGAGTCCCACCGGCTCACCCGGCACCGCCCCGACTGGAAGCGCGTCGCCCTGCGTGACGGCAAGGTCGTGGCACGCGGCGCCTGGTGGGGCGGCGCCGACGACACCGCACCCGTCAACGTCAACTGGTTCGACGTGGCCGAGGGCGAGGAGGAGGCCGGCGCCGAACTCCTGCGCACCGCCCCCTGGCAGGTCGAGCTCGAGATGAACCTGCCCGCCGGCTGGCGCGAGGATCCGGAGCTGCGGGCCGCCGCCAAGGCCCGCTTCACCGCCGTACAGAAGGCCGGATACGAGCTCCTGGTCGAGCGGTTCCTCTACCGCTGGACGCCGGAGAACGGACTGCCCGAGCGGCCCGGACGCCTGGAGTTCCGGCCCGAACCGGACGACGCGGTCTTCTTCGAGCTGCTGCGGCGCATCCATTCCGCCACCCTTGACGCGCACGCCCTCAAGGCCATCGAGGAGGACGGACTCGACCGGGCCGCCCAGGAGGAACTCGACTTCTTCCACTGGTGTCCCTCGCCGCGCGAGTGGTGGCAGATCGCCCACACCCCGCAGGGAGACGTGGCCGGAATCCACATTCCCGCGCACAACCCGTCGGGGCCCTGCATCGGGTTCATCGGGGTGGTGCCGGAACAGCGGGGTCACGGCTACGCCTACGACCTGCTCGCCGAGTGCACCCACTATCTGGTCGAGCGGGGCGCCGAGTTCGTCTCCGCCGCGACGGACCGGGGGAACTTCCCCATGGCCGCGAACTTCGCCAAGGCGGGCTATCCCGTCGTACGGGAACGGCTGAACTACCGGCCCCTGCACACCGGCTGAGACCCGGGGGCGATGTTGGTGATCGTCGGGGAGGAGGCCTACGACGAGGTCCGGCGACGTGTGTCGCTGCACGCGCCGGGCGGTCCCGTGCCGGAGTTCCTGCTGCACATCGAGGGCGACCGGGCCTGGTTCCGGTGGAGCGACGAGCCGTTCGACGAGGGCGCCGTGCCCGGAGACTGAGCCGCAGGCTACGCCGTGGGCGCGCCGGTCCCGGCGTCCAGCAGGGCCTCCGCCGCCACGAGGATCTCGGTGACCCGCAGACCGAACGCGGCGTCGCACGGGTGTGCCTGCCCGGTGCGGGCGGCGGCGAGCAGTCCGTCGGCGGCCCGGAGCACGGCGGGCACGACACCCTCGGACGACTCCGGGAGCTGGACGACTCCGCCCGCGCCCCGCAGTTCGAGGCCGACTCCCGCGGCCGCGGGCGGAGCCGTGAGACTCAGCGTCAGGGTGCTCGACGCGCCGCCGGTGTGCCTCAGGACCAGATGGACGGTGTCCCCGGGACCGTGCGCGGCCGCCGCCACTTCACGCACCTCGCCCAGCACCGGCAGCAGCACCGACAGAGCATGGGGACCCACGTCCCACAGGGCGCCCTTCTCCTGCCGCCACGGCGAGTCGGCGAAGGGGCTGTTTTCGGTGAACACCGACCCCAGCCATTCCGCCCGCGCCGTGAACCAGCCCTCCACGCCCGCCTGTGCACCGATCCACGCCTCGGTCTCGGTGAGGAAGCGTGAGGTGAAGAACACCACCGAAGCGACCTTGGCCTCGCGGACGGCCTCGACCACCGCCCGCCCCTGCTCGACCGTCGTCGCAAGGGGCTTGTCCAGCAGAAGATGGCAGCCCGCCCGCGCGGCCCGCGCCGCGAGTTCGGCCTGCACGGCGGGCGGCAGGGCGACCGCCACGGCGTCCACATCGGCGAGCAGCGCGTCGACATCGGCGTACGCGCGCGTGCCGTGCTCGGCGGCCAGCGCCTCGGCGGCCTCCGGGCGACGGCCCCACACCCCGGCGAAGTCCAGCTCCGGATGCGCGCCGAGCGCGGGGGCGTGGGCCATCCTGGCCCAGGGACCGGTGCCGAGCAGTCCGATACGCATGCCGCCGCCTCTCGTCATACTGCGGAACCTCACGACGACCGGACTGGATCATCTGCCGGTCGAGGCGAGGGTGTCACACGGACACGGCGGACCCGCAACCGCGTCTCGCCACCCGGTCGGCTCGGGTGCGGCACGGTCCGGGATTCAGCACTTCCTTCGCTGAATGCGTTCTCATTCTTCTATTGGACCTCAGGTGTGTGCGGCGGCCAGGCTGATGAGAGCCCAGATCCGCGTGACAGGCGAAAGAGGTCCAAGGTCATGCACACCCGCCGCATCGGTGATGTCGAAGTGAGCTCGATCGGTCTGGGCGCCATGCCCATGTCCATCGAGGGACGGCCGGACGAGGAACGCTCCATCGCCACCATCCACGCCGCGCTCGACGCGGGCGTGACCCTGATCGACACCGCCGACGCCTACCACCGGGACGCCGACGAGGTCGGCCACAACGAGACCCTGATCGCCAAGGCCCTCGCCTCCCACGACCGGGGAGGTGACGTCCTCGTCGCCACGAAGGGCGGGCATCTGCGCCCCGGGGACGGCAGTTGGACGCTCGACGGCAGCCCCCGGCATCTGAAGGAGGCCTGCGAGGCCTCGCTGAGCCGGCTGGGTGTGGAGGCGATCGGGCTCTACCAGTTCCACCGCCCCGACCCCCGGGTCCCCTACGAGGAGTCCGTCGGCGCCGTGCGCGACCTCCTCGACGAGGGCAAGATCCTCAAGGCGGGCATCTCCAACGCGAACCCCGACCAGATCCGGCTGGCCAACGAGGTCCTCGGCGGCCGACTGGTCTCCGTGCAGAACCAGTTCTCCCCGGCCTTCCGCTCCAGCGAACCGGAACTGCGGCTGTGCGACGAACTGGGCATCGCCTTCCTGCCCTGGAGCCCCCTGGGCGGCATCTCCCGGGCGGGTGAACTGGGCTCGGCGCACGCCCCGTTCGCGCGGATCGCCGAGAAATACGGGGTGAGCCCGCAGCGGGTCTGCCTGGCCTGGATGCTCGCCAAGTCGCCGGTGGTCGTGCCGATCCCGGGCGCGAGCCGCCCGGCGACCATCCGCGACTCGCTCGCCGCCACCGACCTCGTTCTCGGCGCGGACGAACTCGCGGAGCTGGACGCCGCCTGAACCTCCGCCCGCCCCGCCGGTGCCTTCCGCCGCGTCCGCCACATCGCTCTTCCGTGGCCCGGCCCGCATGCGGACTGGCACCGGCGATCGTGGTGTCTCTAGGATGGACTCCCTGTCCTGCCAGGCCAGTTGGCGGCACAAGCTGGGGGAAAGATGAGCACCGGTAAGAAGCTGTCCACGGAGATCGACGCCTCCGTACCCACGGCCGCGCGTATGTACGACCACTATCTGGGCGGCAAGGACAACTACGCGGCCGACCGGGCGGCCTGCGAGGAACTCGACAAGGTCGTCCCCAGTACCCGCAGGCTCGCCGTGAACAACCGGCGTTTCCTCCAGCGGGTGGTGCGGACCCTCTCGACGGAGTACGGCATCCGGCAGTACCTGGACCACGGCTCCGGCCTGCCCACCCAGGACAACGTCCACCAGGTGGCCCAGCGCATCGACCCCACCACGCATGTGGTCTACGTCGACAACGACCCGATGGTCCTCGTCCACGGCCGGGCGCTGCTCGAGCAGGACGAGCGCACCGCCGTCATCCACGCGGACATGCGGGAGACCGATGAGATCTTCGACCACGAGGACACCCAGCGGCTGATCGACTTCTCGCAGCCCGTCGCCGTGCTGTTCAACTCGGTGATGCACTGCATCCCCGACAGCGAGACGGACGGGCCGGCCGCGGTGGCCCGCCGGGTCCGCGAGCGGCTCGCGCCGGGCAGCTTCATGGTGATGTGCCAGCTGGTCAGCGAGGACCCCGAAGTCCGCGACTTCGTCACCAACTTCATGGACCAGGCGACCCAGGGTCACTGGGGCCGGGTGCGTGAGGAGAAGGACGTCGCCGAGTGGTTCGAGGGACTGGAGATCCTCGACCCGGGGCTCGTGGAGGTCTCCACCTGGCGCCCCGACTCCGAGGTGGCCCCCCGCCAGCTCACCCACGAGTGGATCGAGTTCGGCGGCGTCGCCCGACTCGTCTGACCCGGAACCGAACGCCCCTGACGCGGCCGGGAAGGGGAGCGAATGGAACGCACCGTGCGCACGGTGGAGGACGTCCTCCAGCTGCTCGACGGCCTGTTCGCTCCCCAGGCCGATCGCTGGAGCGCGGACGCCGGTTCCTGGTGGGACGGCTTCTACGCGGACCGCTCCAAGCCCGTTCCCTTCTTCGTGCCGAAGCCGGACGAGAACCTGGTCTCGTACCTCGACCGCGGTCTCATCACCCCGGGCCGCGCCCTCGATCTGGGCTGCGGGCCGGGCCGCAACGCGCTGCACCTCGCCTCCCTCGGCTTCGAGGTCGACGCCGTCGATCTCTCACCTGCCGCCATCGCCTGGGCCAGGGAGCGTGCGCACGAGACGGCGGCCGACATCCGCTTCGCGTGCGGCGATGCCTTCTCACTGCCGGACACCGGACTCAGCGGCCCCTACGACCTGATCTACGACTCCGGCTGCTTCCACCATCTGCCGCCGCACCGTCGTGTCAGCTACCTGGCACTCCTGGAACGGCACCTCGCACCCGGCGGCCGCTTCGGCATCGTCTGCTTCGCCGACGGGGCCGTGGGATCGGACCTGCCGGACGCGGAGTTGTATCGCCGGGGCCGCCTCGAGGGCGGTCTCGCCTACTCGGCCCGGTCCCTGCGCCGGATCTTCTGCGACCTGACCGAGATCGAACTGCGGCGGATGCGCGACGAGCCGCCCGACTCCTCCTGCTTCGGCGAACCCTTCCTCTGGGCAGGCCTGTTCGGCCGTGGCAACTGAGAGCCTGCGCCGCCGTGACCGAAGTCGAAGTGGCCGTATGCCACTCAGCCGCCGTAACGCTGCTCCATCGTCTGCCGCAACAGCCGCAGCGAGTCCCGGGGTTCGAGCGCGTCGTCCGCCAGCCGGTCCAGGGCGAGCCGGTACTCCTCCGTCTCGTCCCGGTCCTCCAGGAAGTTCGCGCTCTTGATGTGCTCCAGATAGACGACGTCCGGCAGATCCAGGCCCCCGAAGCGGAGGTAGGTGATCGGTATGGCCGGGGCGGACGCGTTGGTCACGTCCAGGGGGACGACCTGCACCGTCACATGGGGGCGCTGGGCCATCTCTACGAGGTGCGCCAGCTGGGCCCGCATGACCTCGCGGCCGCCCAGCACCCGCAGCAGCACCGACTCGTCGATCACCGCCCACAGCTGAGGCGGGTCCGCGCGCTGCAGCAACTGCGCACGCCGCGTGCGCAGTTCGACGCGTCGCGCCACCTCGCCGGCCGCCGCGGTCGGCAGGCCGCGTTCCACCACCGCCCGTGTGTAGTCCGGGGTCTGCAGCAGGCCGGGGACGTACTGGATCTCGAAGGTACGGATCGCCGCGGCCGCCTCCTGGAGCCCGACCAGGCGGTCGAACCACTCGGGCATCAGCCGCTTGTCGTACCGCTGCCACCAGCCCGGCTCACCGGCCCGCTGCAACAGCTTGAGCAGCACCGAGGCCTCGTAGTCGTCGGTGCCGTACAGCTGGAGGAGGGCGCGTACGTCGCTCTCCGACGGGGGCTTGCGGCCCTTGCCCGACTCGATGCGGGACAGCTTCGCCGGGCTGAACCCGAGGGCTCGCGCCGCCTGGTCCTGGGCGAGCCCGGCATCCTCGCGGAATCCCGCCAACTGGACGCCGACCAGCATCTTCAGCAGGGTGGGAGCCGGTTCGGACCGGTCCAGATAAGGTTCCAGACGGGAGGTGCGATGCGACGCGGCAGACATCCTGACTCCCAGTAAACCGGCACAGAGACGACTCACACTATCGCACGCAGGGTGGCCGTTCGGCATCATTCCGTAGGTGCCGGTGGTGGCACGGGAGTTGGGACCACCGGCACCTCGGATCCCGCACCTCACAGGAGGTGGTCGAACTCACCGTCCTTCGCGCCGGCGAGGAACGCCGCGACCTCGGCCGGTGTGTAGACCAGCGCGGGACCGTCGGGATCACGGGAGTTGCGCAGGGCGACGCCGCCGTCGACGAGTGTGGCCACTTCGACGCAGTTGCCCTCGGCGTTGCTGTGCCGGCTCTTGACCCAGCGGGCGTCGAGCAAACTCGCCCGCACTCCGTTCTGCACTGGTGGCACTGCAGTCTCCTTGCTGTTCACGTTCTTCGCCGGGCGCCGTGCCCGGCCGTGCGGGATGGGACAGGGGTGCACAACAGCAACCTCCGTGGCCCCACCCAATCTTCGCGCAATTTCTCGTGCAATTGCACGCGGGCGCCTTCAGCGTGGATAATAGCTCCAGCGTCAACCCCTGCGGTTGCGCCCCGTCTTGACGTCGCATCAAGGAGATGCCGTGTCGTCACCTGCGAACCATGCGATCCGGCCGCCGAGCCAGGCTGTGCCGGAGGCGGGTGATGCGGGCCCGGCCGGTGAGAGCGTGCGGCGTCCGGGTCCCGCCGGCGCACAACCGCGACCGGGCTCCCTCGACACCGCCGCACTGCTCGTCAGCTGCAGCGGGGAGGGTTTCGCCCGGGCCCGCGCCTTCACCCGCGAGACTCTGAGCTGCTGGTCCCTCGACCACCGCAGCGACGACGCCACCCTCGTGATCACCGAACTCGCGGCCAACGCCGTGGCGCACGCGGTGAGCCGGCCCGCGGCGGGCGGTGCGGCCGAGGTGTGGCTGGCGTTGTCCCTGAACCCCGCCCATCTGCTGGTGACCGTCTCCGACCCCGCAGACGAGCCACCCGCGTACACGCCCGCCGACGTCACCGCCCTGCGGGAGCACGGCCGTGGCCTGTACATCGTCGACGCCCTGGCTCAGGAGTGGGGCTGGACCTCGCGGCCCCCGGCCGGCAAGTCCGTCTGGGCCAAGCTGTCGACCGCCCCTCCTCCCTGACATGACTGCCGTGGAAAGGTCTCACGCCATGCGCACCGCTCCGGACCAGCCGAGCAACGAGCGCACCAGCCGCCCCGTGCCCACGACCGGGGTGGCGCCGACCACGCCCCTCGCGGCGCTGAGCCGGGTGCCCTGGGCCGAGATCCAGGACTCCACCGGCTGCGCCGCGGCCATCCCGCTGCTCCTCAACAGCGTGGCCTGGGGTGACCCCGACACCGCAAGCGCCGCACTCGGCGACCTGCGCAAGCGCATCTGCCAGTACGGCTTCGTCGTGGAGCAGGCCACCGCCGCCACCGTCCCCTTCCTCTGGGAACTCGCCCAACTCCCGCAGGTGACCTGCCGGGCGGAGATCATCCAGCTGCTTCGGAGCATCGCCGGCGCCCGCCAGTGGGAGAGCACGGCGGCCGTCTACCCCAAGTTGCTCAACCACCGCGAGAACCCCGTGGTGTGGGAGCGTCAGGCCCGTCAGGCCGTCCGCGCCAAGAGCGGCGCCCTCAGTCTGCTGATGGCCGACGACGACACCGAGATCGCCCACGCCACCACGGAACTCGCCCGCACTCTGGACGAGTAGGAGTCCTCTCCACCGCCTGGTGTATCCCTCGCCGACGAGGGGGAGAAAGCGCTTGCCCTCACATCGGCAACCGGGGAGGACCGCCGACGATGGCATCGTCGCTGGAGAAACCGCTCGACCACCGCTATCGGGGCGAACACCCGATACGCACGCTCACCTACCTGTTCCGTGCCGACCGCCGCCGACTGGCCGCGGCCGCCACGGTGTTCACCGTCAAGCACAGCCCGGTGTGGCTGCTGCCCCTGATCACCGCGTCCATCATCGACACCGTCGTCCAGCATCAGCCGATCGCCCGGCTCTGGACCAGCACGGGCATCATCCTGTTCATCCTTCTGGTCAACTACCCACTGCACCTTCTCTACGTCCGCCTCCTGTACGGCAGCGTCCGTCGCATGGGCACCACCCTGCGCTCCGCCCTGTGCACCCGCATGCAGCAGCTGTCCATCGGCTACCACTCGCGGGTCAGCGCCGGTGTGCTGCAGGCGAAGGTGGTGCGGGACGTCGAGACGGTCGAACAGATGGTGCAGCAGACCGCTGAGACCGGCCTGGGCGCGATCACCGTGCTCGTCGGCGGCCTCGTCATCATCGCCGTACGGACACCGGAGTTCGTGCCGGTCTTCCTCGTCGTCGTGCCCGCCGCCGCCCTCGTCGTGGCCCGCCTCAGGGCCCGACTGCGCACCCACAACGAACACTTCCGGCACGAGGTCGAGACCCTGTCGTCCCGCGTCACGGAGATGACCCGCCTCATTCCGGTCACCCGCGCCCACGGCCTGGAGGGCAAGGCGCTGCGCCGCATGGACGGCACCCTGCGCCGCCTGCTGACGTCCGGGATGCGTCTCGACCTGGTCAACGGCCGCTTCGGCTCGCTGGCCTGGGTCGTCCTCAACGTGGTCGGCGTGCTCGTCCTCGCCGCGGCCGCGCTGGTGTCGTACTACGGCGTCTGGGGCGTCACCCCCGGCGACGTCGTGATGCTCAGCGCGTTCCTGACCACGCTCACCAACTCCACGACAACGTTGGCAGGACTCGCCCCGGTCATCACCAAGGGCCTGGAGTCCGTCCGCTCCGTCGGCGAGGTGCTCCAGGCGCCCGAACTCGAGGACAACGAGGGCAAGGCCCGGGTCGACTCGGTGCGCGGGGCCGTCGAATTCCAGGGCGTGGGCCACGCGTACGACAACGGACGGCCCGCGGTACGGGACTTCACCCTGTCCGTCACCCCCGGCGAGACCGTCGCCCTGGTCGGTGCGTCCGGTGCGGGCAAGTCCACCGTCCTCAACCTCGTCATCGGTTTCATCCGGCCCACCGCGGGACGGCTGCTGCTCGACGGGACCGACATGAACACCCTCGACCTGCGCACCTACCGGCGCTTCGTGTCCGTCGTACCGCAGGAGTCCATCCTCTTCGACGGCACGATCCGGGAGAACGTCGCCTACGGCATGGACGACGCCGACGAGGAGACGGTACGCACGGCGCTGCGCGACGCGAACGCACTGGAGTTCGTGGACCGGCTGCCGCAGGGCCTCGACACCCTGGTCGGCGAGCGCGGCGCCCGGCTGTCCGGCGGGCAGCGCCAGCGCCTGGCCATCGCCCGGGCCCTGATCCGCGATCCGCGGGTGCTGGTCCTCGACGAGGCGACCTCCGCCCTGGACACCCGCTCCGAGGCGCTCGTCCAGCAGGCGCTGGCCCGGCTGCTGCGCGGACGCACGACCTTCGTGGTCGCGCACCGGCTGTCGACCGTGCGGGGCGCCGACCGCATCGTGGTGATGGGGGAGGGCCGGATCCTGGAGACCGGCACCCACGAGGAACTCCTGCGCCGCGGCGGGGCCTACACCGCGCTGCACGCCGGACAGGTCGCCTGAGGCCGGGCCCGCCTGCCAGGCGTCACGCCGCGCTGCTCCGGGGCACCCGGCGGGGGCACGCCGAGTCGTGGTCGGTGCCGCAGCTCGTCCACCAGCGTTCACAGCACGCGGTGTCGAGCTCGGCGCGGACGATGTCCTCGGCGGCCCCCGCACCGGGCCCGCCCGGACCCGCCGCCCGCCTCCACATTTCGGCCAGGGCACGCCGTTGGTCGCAGAGCACGCTCTCCCGTACCACCGCGATGACCGGGACCAGGCTCGCGGCGGCGAACAGGCATACGGCCCACGGAGGGCCGTGACGCAGAGCGAGGACCGCGGTCCAGGCCAGTCCGGTGCTCGTCGCGAGGTAGAGGGCGCTGGGGAGGCCTGCGGAGCGGTTCATGGGCGTATACCGTTCATGGTGCGAGGGATGCCCCTTGTTCAACGGTTTGCGGCGCTTGGGGAAGCGGGTGCGGCCGCACGGTATTGCGCCAATCGCGTGCCGGGCGGCAGCGGATGGGATTGAGCCGGTGCAGATGGGGCATACGCAGCGAAAAATTCGAGAGAGGGGCGCTTCGTGCTCGTTCCGGACCCGAAGACCGTCAGAACCCTGCTGACCCGGTACGCGTCATTGAGGATCGCGCAGGCGGAAAGGGAGAGACCGGCGACGGCTCGTGAGCTGGAGGACGTCAGTTACACACTGTGCGTGATGATGGGCACCACCGACGTCCGTGAAGCGGTCGCCAGGGCCGACGCCCTGCTGCCGGCCGCCGGATGTGCGGACCCGGACGGCGAGAACAGCCTGCCACTGGCCGGGTGACACCAGGCCGGACCCGGCGGGCGGTCAGGAGCGCGCCCCCGCCGGGACGGCCTCCTTCGCGTGAAAGGCCGCGCGGTACGCCTGCGGAGTGGTGCCGACGACCCGGCGGAAGCGTTCCCTGAACGCCGTGGGGGAGCCGAACCCCGCCTGCCGCGCGATCCGTTCGACGGGGTGGCCGGTGTTCTCCAGCAGGTACTGGGCGCGCCGCACCCGGGCTCGCAGCAGCCACTGCAGAGGCGTGCTGCCCGTCTGTTCGCGGAATCGGCGGCTGAAGGTGCGCTCGCTCATCCCCGAACGGGCGGCCATCGCCCCGAGGGTGATCTCGTGGGCCAGGTTGTCCTCGACCCACTCCAGGAGCGGCTCCAGCGTCGACCCACGGGGCACCGGCGGGTGGTCGTGCACGATGAACTGAGCCTGTCCGCCCTCCCGTTCGAGGGGCATCACCGACATCCGGGCGGCGTGCGCGGCCACCGCCGAGCCCAGGTCCCGGCGGATCATGTGCAGACACATGTCGAGGGCCGCCGCCGCACCCGCGGAGGTCAGGATCTGACCGTTGTCGACGTACAGCACGTCCGGCTGGACCTCGACGGCGGGGAAGCGCCGAGCCAGTTCGTCCGCGGCCACCCAGTGCGTGGTGGCACGCAGCCCGTCCAGGAGCCCGGCCTCCGCCAGCACGAACGCGCCCACGCACACGGACGCGATCCGGGTGCCGGCCGCCGCGGCCTCCCGCAGTGCGGCCAGCGCGCGCGGGGAGGGCGGTCCCGCGGTGGGGGAGCAGCCCGGCACGATGACCGTGTCCGCCTCCGCGAGGGCATCGAGTCCGTGCTCGACCCGCAGGGTGAAACCGCCGTCCGCGCGGACCTCCGGCGACTCGGCGCACAGCCGGACGCGGTAGGCGGAGCGGCCGTCGGGCAGCTGTGTCCAGTCGAACACCTGCATGGGCGCCGCCATGTCGAACGGCACCACATCGTCGAGAACCAGGATCACCACGGAGTGCATGACCGCCACGATAGGTGGATTCCCGCCAGAGCCACGACCACGGGGTCAGGCGGGAATTCCCGGCGAGGCGCCTTGGCGGGAATCCGTTGGAACCTGTCGTTTCAGCCCCTGTGTGATCACTCGGCGGGTTCCTAGGGTGAGCGGGCACCGCCGACCGCACCGGAGAAGGACCCGCCACCCCATGACCAAGTTCCTGTTGACCCTGCACGTCCTCGTCGCCATCGTCGCCGTGGGGCCGGTGACCGTCGCGGCCAGCATGTTCCCGCCGGCGGCCCGCCGGGCCCACGCGGAGGAGGCCGGGGTCGGCACGGTACGGCTGCTGCACCGCATCTGCCGGGTCTACGCCGGTGTCGGCGTCGCGGTCCCGGTCCTCGGCATCGCCACCGGTGCCGCGATGGGCGTCCTGGGCGACGCATGGCTGACCACGTCCATGGCCCTGACCGCCGCGGCCGCCGGAGTCCTCGCCGCCTTCGTCCTGCCCCGGCAGGGCGAACTGCTCGAGGAGCTGACCGGACAGGGGAGCGTCGAACGCCGCGGCACCGTCCAACTCGCCATGTTCACCGGCATCTTCAACCTTCTGTGGGCGACCGTGACCGTCCTGATGATCGTCCGCCCGGGGTCCACCACCGGCGCATGACCGCCCGCGAGCCGTCAAGCCCGACGTCGGAATTCGTACGCCGGTGCGTGGAGGCGCCTAGACTCGTCAACCGTGCCCATGCGCGTGGGCCCGCGAAAACGAAAGGCGCGTTGACGGGTGTTCCAGGATTCCCCCATCTACGACCGACTCGTCGCCGAGCGCGGCGACGTCCCCGCTCTGACCCGCAGGGAGGCCGAGCGCGTACGCAGGGAACTGGAGTACGTCATGCGGCCACTGCAGTCCCTCATGCCCCCGCCCGTCCCCGAGCGACCGGCCTCGCCCGGTCAGGGATGGGTGCCGGCCCTTCCGCCCGCCGCCCCGCGGCCCTACTGACCCGGCCTCAGGAAACTGTGGTGTTCGCCCCGTCGGCGTGCGAGCGCGGGTCCGGACCGGGCCGGGCCAGCCACTCGGCGATGCTGCGCGCGATCGGCTGGCCCGTCTCGACCTCGACGAAGCCGAACTGACCCGACTGGTTGCACTCCAGGAACCACCAGGTCCCGTCCCCGTCCTCGGCGAAGTCGAAGGCGCCGTATGCCAGTTCGGCCACCCGGAGATAGTCCCGGACGGCCGCGGCCACCCGCGGCGGTACCTCGGTGGGCTCCCAGGAGGAGGTGGGCGGGGCGAAACGGACGTCCACCTCGTCATCGGGCCCGGTCACCTTCCGGGCCGCCAGCATGGTCTCGCCCACGACGGTCAGGCGTATGTCGGCCCGTTTGGCGACCCGCCGTTGCAGCAGCGTGGGCCCGAACGCGACAGCCGAGAAGTCGGTGTCCGGCGCGACCCGGCTGGTCGGCACCGCCCGCGGCGGGTCCTGGGGGTGCGCGCCGGAGACCGGCTTGACCACCAGATCGGGATAGCGCTCGGCGAACTCGCGGGCGGCCTGCGGGAACGTCGTCACGATCGTGGCCGGGACGGGCAGTCCGCAGCGCTGGGCGAGCCGTAGCTGCCAGGGCTTGTGACGGGCCCGGCGGGCCGCGTCGGGGTGGTTCATCCAGCGGGCGTCGCTGCCCCGGAGCATGCCGTACAGCGCTTGGGCGGACTCCTCGGTCAACCACTCCGAGGGCGCGGCCGCCCGCGCCGCGGGGGTGCCCGGGCGGCGCACCCAGATCGAACGCAGCCCGGAGATGCCCACCAGACGGCCGCCGGCCGACAGGTGGCCGCGGAACGTGCCGTGCACGTACTCCCCGGACAGTGCGACACCGTCGGTCAGGTCGGCCGGGTCGAGCCGGACCACCGGTACCCCCGTGGCGTTGAGGTGCACGACGACCATGTCGGCCGTCACGTCCTCTTCGCAGGTAAGAATCAACACGGTCATCGGTCGGCGACCTGTGTTCAGTCGTCGAAGTGAGTCTTGGAGCCCGCCGTGGAGGTGGTGGTCCCCAGTTCCCTCATCAGCGCGTGGTCGCGGGCCGCGACCCGGCCGTCCATGAGCACGTTCAACTGCAGCCCGGAGTCGTAGACGTACGGAGTGGTCGCCTCCAACGTCGCTGCCGGACGTGCGTAGTTGAGCGCGAACGGTTGCATCGTCTCTCCCTCGCCGGTACTGCCTCTCGCAGACGGCATCTCCCCACGACGCCGTCAGGTCAGCCGACTTCCTTCGGCTTCCAGAGACTTATACGAATCGAACGAGTGATTGGTTTCCTTACACTGCGTAATCACGCTCGGCGGGACGTCTCCCGGTCCCGCCGGTCGAGTCGCAGCGCCGCCCGGTCGGCGGGGGAGCCGCGCAGGGTGCGCAGGGCGAGCAGCAGGACGCCGATGTCGTCGAGGTACACCGGGTCCGGCATCAGATCGGTGGGCAGGACGAAGTACAACAGGGCGCCCCAGAAGACCCAGCGGGGCCCGGTGGGAAGTCCCGCCCGTCGCAGACCGCGCCGGGTTCTCACGAGCCGCACCAGCAGTCCCACGGCCACCGCCAGCGCCAGCGCCGCGAGCACAGCGGCGACGACGATCAGTGCTGTGGTCGAATCCACGGGCCGACCTCCTCCTCCGGGCGCCGTGCGGCGCACTGTCTGACGGATTCCCGCATCCGGTCCCGCTAAGGCCTGCCGAGGGGCGGCACTCACACCCATGGCTCATCCGAGTGGCACGCCGTCGTGTACCCGCTTACGAATGGGTCATCTCAATGTCGCGGTCGCACGACGGGGGCGCGTAGGAGGACCGCACTCTTTGTCTGGAGCAGAGCATGACCACCGGCCCGTCTGCAGTTAACCCGAACGATTCCGCCATACCGATGGACGGCTCGTACGGCGATCCCGTCGGCGACCTGGTGCGTGCCGCCGTGGCCGACCGTCCCCTGGAGGAGGTCGTCCACCTCATCACCCTGCTGGAAGAGTCGCCCCAGTACGCGCAGGCCACGGGTGCGGCCCTGCGTGCCGTCGGCGTGGACCGGTCCGTGGAGGATGTCACCCGGCTCGTCGCCCTGCTGACCCGGCCGCCACGGGACCCGGGCAGCGCCGACGAGGCGATCCGGGCCGCCGCCGAGTCCCGTCCGGTGGAGGAGGTGACCCGCCTGGTGGCCCTGCTGAACCGGTCCGAACTGCAGCCCCACTGCGGTCAGGAGGCGATGCGCGCGGCGGCGACCGGCCGGCCCGTGGAGGAACTCGTCGAGCTCATCGGGCGGCTGGCGACGGAAAGGCCTCCGCCGCCCCCGCAGCCGTCGTACGAGGCGTGCGACGGCGAGGGACGGCTCGGACCGGAGCTGCCCTGGATGCCGGGTCTGAGTGTGTTCCCGGCCCCGCCACCGCATCCCCCCGCACCGAGGTGGCCCCAAAAGGCACCCGCGTGGCCGGGCAGGCTCGCCGCCCTGGCACTGCTGGTCTGCGGTGTCCTGTGCTTCCCCGTCCACCAGGACGGGGCATCCCTGCAGGTGTACGGATTCGCGCTCGGGGTGTCGTTCCTGTGCGTCCTGCTCGCCGTGCTGATGATCCGCCCCACCCTCCCGGTTCTGGTCTTCGCGGTCGTCGTGCCGGCCGGGGTGGCCGCGGGCCAGTTGCTCTACGGTCGGTTCCGCTCCGAGGGGCTCGCCCGGGCCCTGGCGTTGCCGCTCGCGCCGGCCTGGCTCGCGGGGACGGTGGCCGCGTGCGCTTCGCTGGCCGCGCTGACCGCGTTGGTGGTGCACCTCGCGTCGCCGACACCGCCGAACGGCGTCCTGACGGAGCGGCGGACGGCCGAGCCGGTCCGCGAGGCGGCCGACGCTCCGCTGGCCCCCTAACCCGCTGAAGAGCCGCCCCTCTCCCGGATGCCGCCGAGCACGCGGTCCGGTGTGAGGGGCAGCTCGCGCAGGCGCACGCCGGTGGCGTGGAAGACGGCGTTGCCGATCGCGGCCGCCGTCCCCACGATGCCGATCTCGCCGATGCCCTTGCTGCCCATGGGGTTGAGGCGGGTGTCGTCCTCGTCTATCCAGTGCGCCTCGATGTCGGGCACGTCGGCGTGTGTGGGCACGTGGTACGTGGCCAGATCGGACTCGGCGAAGTCACCGAACGCGGAGTCCAGTGTGCTGCCCTCGGTCAGTGCCATGCCGAGCCCCATGGTCATGCCGCCGACGAACTGGGAGCGGGCGGTACGTGAGTTGAGTATGTGCCCGGCGGCATACACCCCCAACAGCCTTCGGACCCGGGTCTCGCCGGTGACCGTGTCGACGGCGACCTCCGCGAAGTGGGCGCCGAAGGCGTGCCGGGCGAACGGGCTGTCGGCGTCCGCCCGGCCGGCCGTGTCGGCACGAACCTCGATCCCTTCAGCCGGCGGCGGCCCTTCGGCCAGGCGTTCCGCGAGCCGGGTGCACGCCTCGTGCACCGCCCAGCCCCAGGAGGCGGTGCCCGACGAGCCGCCGGCCAGTGACGCGGCGGGCAGCTCGCTGCTGCCCACCTCGGTCCGCACGCGGGCCACCGGCACGGCGAGCGCGTCCGCGGCGATCTGTGCGAGCACGGTCCGGGCGCCCGTGCCGATGTCGGTGGCGTTGATCCGTACGAGGAAGGTCCCGTCGGGCAGCGCCCGTGCCGCCGCCGTGGACGGCTGCACCAGAACGGGATACATGGCGGCCGCCACCCCCGACCCCACCAGCAGCGGGCCCTCGGCGCGGGAACGCGGCCGTGGATCCCGCTCGGCCCAGGAAAAGCGCCGGGCGCCCTCGCGCAGACACTCCACCAGGTGCCTGCTGCTGAAGGGCTTGCCGCTGTCGGGCTCGGTGCCCGGCTCGTTGACGATCCGCAACTCCACCGGATCCATGCCGAGTTCGGCGGCCAGTTCGTCCATGGCCGACTCCAGGGCGTACATGCCGGGAGCCTCGCCGGGGGCCCGCATCCAGGACGGGGTGGGCACGTCGAGCGGCGCCACGCGGTGCGTCGTACGGGAGTCGGGGGCGGCGTACATCACGCGTGCGGGCACGGCGGCCTGCTCCACGAACTCCTTGATCCGCGAGGTGTGGGTGGTGACCTCGTGGAGCAGGGAGGTGAGCCGCCCGTCGGGGTGGGCCCCGAGGCGCAGTCGGTGCAGGGTGGGGGCCCGGTGTCCGACGACGGCGGGCAGGAAGCGGCGGGGGAGTGCCAGGGTGACAGGCCGTCCGGTGTGCCGGGCCGCCATCGCGGCGAGCACCACGTCCGGACGGGGTGTGCCCTTGGACCCGAAACCGCCGCCCACGTGCTCGGCGAGAACGGTGACGTGTTCCTCCGGCAGGCCGAACAGGCCGGCCAGGACGGCGCGTACGACCGTGGAGCCCTGTGTGGAGGTGTGCACCGTGAGCCGGCCGTCGTGCCACTCGGCCGTCGTGGCGTGCGGTTCCATCGGGTGGTTGTGCAGCGGGGGCACCCGGTAGTCGACGTCGACCCGGACCTCGGCGGACGCGAACACGCCCTCGGGGTCGCCGTGTTCACGGCTTCCGGGGTATCCGCCGTTGGCCTGCTCGGGGGCGTACGCGTCCGGGTGCGTGGCGGTGAGGGTGACGTCGTGGTCCTCCACGGCGTAGTCGACGCGCACGGCGGCGGCACCGGCGCGGGCGGCCTCCAGGGTCTCGCCCACCACCAGGGCGACGAACCAACCGCGGTGCGGGACACGGGAGTCGCGCAGGACGCCGAGCGTGGGGTCCTCCGGCTCGGACAGCCTCGGCGCGTTCTGGTGGGTGAGCACCGCCAGGACGCCGGGCACGGCCAGGGCGGCCGCGGTGTCGATGCCGGTGACCCGGCCCCGGGGGACCGAGGCGGGCACGGGCCAGGCGTGTGCCCGGCCCAGGCAGGGCTGTTCGGCGGCGTAGCGAGCGGTGCCGGTGACCTTCTGCCGGCCTTCGCGGCGCTCGACGGGAGCGCCCAGAACGGTAGCGGAAGTGGCGTCCACGGCGTCCTCCTCAGGTCCGGGCGGCGGCGGTGAGCCGGGTCAGGACGTCCAGCGCGAGCGAGCGCGCCAGGGGCAGCTTGTAGGCGTTGTCCCGCAACGGCTCGGCGGCGGAGAGCTCCAGGTCGACCGCGTGCTCGAACGCGGCCGCCGTGGGCGCGGCGCCCACCAGCGCCTGCTCGGCCCGCCGCGCCCGCCACGGCCGGTGCGCCAGCGCGCCGAAAGCGATCCCGGCATGGTCGACCACCCCGTCCGTCACCCGCAGTACGGCGGCCACCGAGGCGAGGGCGAAGGCGTACGACGCCCGGTCCCTGGCCTTGCGATAGGCGGACGGCAACCCGGCGGGGGCAGCCGGCAGCAGCACGCCGGTGACGAGTTCGCCGGGGAGGATCTCGGTGTCCCGCTCCGGGTGTTCCCCCGGCAGGCGGTGGAATTCGGCCACGGGCACGCTCCGGGCGCCCTCGGTGCCGTACAACTCGACGCGGGCGTCCAGCGCGGCGAGCGCGACGGCCATGTCCGAGGGGTGGGTGGCGATGCAGTGCGGGGAGTGCCCGAGCACCGCGTGGTCCCGGTGCACGCCCTCACGTGCGCCGCAACCACTGCCCGGCGACCGCTTGTTGCAGGGTTTGGAGACGTCCTGGAAGTAGGGGCAGCGGGTGCGCTGGAGCAGGTTGCCGCCCGTGGTGGCCGCATTGCGCAGCTGCCCCGAGGCGCCCGCGAGCAGGGCCTGGGAGAGGGCGGGGTAGCGGGCGCGGACGGCCGGATGGGCCGCCAGGTCGCTGTTGCGGACCGTGGCGCCGACGCGCAGCGAACCGTCCGGGAGCTCCTGGACCTCGTCCAGGGGCAGCCGGCCGATGTCGACGAGCAGGTCGGGCCGTTCGACGCCGAGCTTCATCAGGTCGACCAGGTTGGTGCCGCCGCCGAGGTAGCGGGCGCCGGGACGGGCGGCGAAGAGCTCGGCCGCCTCTTCGGGGCTGGTGGCCCGTACGTAGTCGAAGGTCTTCACCGGATCACGTCCTCGACCGCGTCGACGATGCGTGGATAGGCGCCGCAGCGGCACAGGTTGCCGCTGAGCCGCTCGCGGATCTCGTCCCGGTCCAGCGGTACGGGACGGCCTGCGGGTGTCTCGCCGGTGACGCGCGAGGGGTGGCCCGCCGCGGCCTCGTCGAGCATGCCGAGCGCCGAGCAGAGCTGGCCGGGGGTGCAGTAGCCGCACTGGAAGGCGTCGCGGTCGAGGAAGGCCTGTTGCAGGGGGTGCAGTTCCTCCCCGTCGCCACCGAGGCCCTCGACGGTCCGGACCTCGCTGCCGTCCAGGGCGACCGCGAGCAGCAGACAGCTGTTGACGCGGCGCCCGTCCACCAGGACCGTGCAGGCCCCGCACTGTCCGTGGTCGCAGCCCTTCCTGGCACCCCACAGGTCCAGATCCTCGCGCAGGACGTCGAGCAGGACGCGCCGGTGGTCCACGAGGAGGGTGTGGGGTTTGCCGTTGACCGTGAGCGTCGTCTCCGAGCAGGTGGCGTTGTCGCTGTTCTCGCCGCTCATGTTGACGGTGACCTTCCGGACGGGCCGAGGTGCTGTCCCCACCGCGTATCCACAGCGGGCCCTCCGACACCTCCCGTCACCCCGGGAAAAGGGCCCCGCCTACGCTGGCGCCATGAACGCAGACGTCTTGCGCGCCGCCTACGAGGCCTTCGCGGTCGTCGTACGCCCCCTCGGGGACGAGGAGTCCTGGCGGCCCACCGGCTGCGCGGGCTGGGCGGTGCGCGACCTGGTCTTCCACTGCGCGGGGGACGCCCAGCGGGCCCTGGTCGCCCTGCACACGCCCGCGGCGGGACCGTCCGACCGGGACGCCGTGACCTACTGGCGGGACTGGGCGCCCGACCCCGCCGGCGCGGCGAACGGACGGCGCTGGAACCGGGTGAGCGCCAGCATGTTCCTCGACTTCCCCCAGCTGCGGGACCTCTGCCTGGAGACCACCGCGGCCACTGTGAACGCCGCCGCGGACGCCCGGCCGGATCTGCTGGTCGCCACCCAGGGCCATGTGCTGACGGCCGGGGACCTCATGCTCACCCTCGCCGTCGAGGCCACCATCCACCACCTCGACCTCGTCACCGACCTGCCGGAGGCCGTCGGACCGTCCCCGGAGGGCCTGGCCGCGGTGCGCGCCACCCTCGACGGTCTCCTCGGCCGGCCCGTTCCGCTCGACTGGAGTGACGAGCACTACGCTCGCGCCGCCACCGGACGTACGCCGCTCACGGACCCCGAACGCCGCGCCCTCGGGGCCGACGCGGACCGCTTCCCGCTGTTCAGCTGATCTGCCTCTTCAGCTGATCTGCTGGTCCGAGTCCTCGTCGCGGGCCGGGGGCTTCAAGGTGCCCTTCCAGCGCCCGAACGTCCGGGACAGCTGCTGCAACGGCGAGGTGGCCTCCGCATCCGCACGGGGCTCCGGTGCCGGGGCGTTCTCGCGGTAGATGGCCAGCGCCTCGTTCGCCCGCTCGGCGGCCTCCCGGTACAGGTCCCGGGACTTCGTCATGGCCTCGAGCGCATCGGCGTACATCGTCACGAGCGCGCGCTCGCGTGCGAGTTCCTCCTGCATCGTCAGCAACTGCCACTGCTCCCGCAGAGAGGTCACCGCCGCCCAGGCGTCGTCCGGCAGCGGCTTGGGCATCATGGCGTAGCGCGTCACGGTCGCGATGAGCTCGGTGGGCTCCGAGCCGTCGAGGAACACACTGCGTACGGAGAAGTCCTGGCCGTCGTAGCCGGGCGGCACCGGCGTCCCGGGCAGCACCACGGCACCGCCGCGCGGCACCTCCACACCGAAGTCCTTCACGGCCCAGTTCAGGACCCGCAGCTGGTGCGGCTGCGCCCGGTGCTCGACCACGCGGTGGCGCAGACCGGGCGGCACCATGTCCGCCAGCGGGCGACGGCCGCGCTGGTCGGTGGTCATGGCCTCGTGGACGACGACATGTACGGCCCAACTGCCCCGCACGGCCTGCCGGAGCAGCCGCCGTACGTCCTTGTCCTCCTCGGGCAGCACACTCAGGTCCCTCAGACGCAGCCCCGTGGCGGCGTCACGGTCCCAGAAGACGTCCGCGCTGTCGGGCCAGAACATGGTCGCGGGCGACGGCCACCGCAGATCCCAGGGCTGCTCCGCCTCGGCCGCCAGCACCCACTCCTGTCCGCCGCTCGACACGGGGGCGAGCGAGAGCCGGGCCCGGACGGTCACCTCGTCGGCGACCCGCCAGCGGGCCTCGAAGATCCGGTCCGGGTCTTCCCCGGTCCCGGACGGCTCCCGGAAGTCGTCGAGGGCCCCGCTCTCCTTCAGTCGCTCCAGGTTCTGCCGCAGGACGTCGGCCGCGTCGGATCCGAGATGGCGGCCGCGGGCCAGCCAGACGGTGGAAGGTGCCGTGGGGTCTGCCTTGGGAGTGCTTGACATGGGTCCATCTGTGAGAAGGAGTGGTGCGTGCCGGGGCCAAGTATCGTCGCCGCCGACCCGTACGGACCAGGCGGGTCCGGCAGGCGGACACGTTCGGTGTGCGATACCCGCCGACCCATGATCTGCCCCGCGCACACGGGGCGCACACGCTCCGCACAGAGCAACCGCGCTTCACTCGTGCCCGGTTCGGGACCCCGCACGCCAAAATGACCTCCCGAACAGGGCCCGCCCACCATCCGCATTGGGGCGGGCCCTGTTCGCCGTTCCCACCCGATCGCGCGTTTCGGCTCGCTGAATATATCGGGAGCCGATATATTCTTGTTTCATGGCACCGAGGAACATGACACAGGCGGCGTTCTTCGTTCTGACCGCCCTCGCCGACCAGCCGCGGCACGGCTACGGCATCCTGCGCGAGGTCGAGGAACTGTCCGAAGGGGCCGTACAGATGCGCGTCGGCACCCTCTACGGCGTACTGGACCGGCTCACCGCCGACGAACTGATCGTGCTGGACCGCGAGGAGGTGCAGCAGGGCCGGCTCCGGCGCTACTACCGCCTCACCGACGAGGGCACCGCGGCCCTGGACGCCGAGGCGGAGCGGCTGGCCGCCGGAGCGAGCGCCGCGAAGAAGCGCATCGCCGAGGGACGGCGTACCCCCGGAAGTGCTCCTGGAACGACCGGCACGCCCGCCACGGGGCGCGGACTCGCCGGAGGCCTGGCATGACGACGCTGCTCGAAGCGCGGTACCGCGCCGTCCTGCGGCTGCTGCCCGCCTACTACCGGCGCGAGCGCGAGGAGGAGATGGTCGAGACCTACCTCTGGGACGTCGACCAGGAGACCCAGGACCAGAGCCGGCCCACCCTCGGCGAGGTGGCGAGTATCGTCGCGCTGGCCGTGCGCAGCAGGCTCGGCGCGGGCGGCGTGCCCCGCCGCTACGCCGTGCTCGGCTCGGCCGTCCGCCTCTTCGCGCTCTTCGCCGTCCTGCTGCAGGCGGCGTCCGCCGTGGTCGACCGGGTTCTGGGGCTGACCTGGGCGTCGACCCGTGGCGGGAGTCAATGGGACATGTTCGCGGACGGCTTCACCGGCCACGGCGTATGGGCCGGTGCGGAAGCGGCCGCCCAGTGGTTCCTGCCGCTGCTGTGGGCGGTCGCCTACTTCGCCCTCGTGCGCGACCGCCGCCGTCTCGCCCAGGCGTCCGCGCTCGTGGCGGCGCTGCCGACGCTCCTGCCGCTGGTCGATCTCTGGGCCCTCGACTTCGCCCCCTCGGACTCCGCCTATGTCGTCGCGGCCGCCGTGCTGGCCTGGTCGTCGGCGCTGGCACTCTGCGCGGCCCATCACCGGGACGCGCCCCCGGCGGCTCTACCCGCGGGCGCGCCCGGCCTGGTCTTCGCCGCCTGCTGTGTGCTGATGGGCGGCTCCGTGGTGGCACTGCCCGGCGGGGTCGACACCGTCTGGGCGCTCGTCACGTGCTACCTCGTGACGGCCCTCGCCTGGGTGCTGTACCGCGCGCGGGGCGAGAACCGCGTCCCCGCAGAGGAGGCGGCGGCCCTCGCGGCGCTGGGTCTGCTCCTCCTGGCGGTCCGGATCACCGCGGTCCACCCGTGGCTCGACGTCCTGCCCGGGGCATTGCGCGTGGGTGTCCTGACCCAGGTGGCGGCCCTCGTCGCACTGACCGCCGCGCTGGCCGTCGTGAGCGGACGCGACCTGCTCAGCCGTGGTACGTGATGTACCCGTTGCCGTCCCGGTCGTTGGCGCTCTTGGTGTACGCGTGGGTGTCGGCGTGGCTGCCCGACGGCTTGTACAGGTAGATCGTGTCCTTGTCGTTGTTCCACATGAAGTTGCAGTTGTCGCGGTACACGACGTTCCTCGCGTCCGAGTCGTCACCGCGCCCGCCGCGGAGCTTGACGTAGTCGCCGGGCTGGAGGGAGTGACTGGCGGTGAAGGTGAACTTGTTGCCCGCCGCGTCCTTCACGACGTACCCCTTGAGGTTCACCGTCGCGGTCCGCGAATAGTTCTTGATCGTCAGGTACTCCTCGTCGGTGTTGCCGGTGGCGCAGCTGTTGGAGTCCCGGCCCGGGGCGTCGTACTGGACGCCCTTGATCTTCAGTGCCGACGAGTACTCGGCGGCGTGGGCCGGGACCGCGGTCAGCACGGTCAGCGCACCTGCGGCCGCGACCACGGCTATGTGTCCTCCGCGCATGGAAAAGCCCCCCTGTGAAGGTCTCGTGAAGAAGACCTGGAGCGTATACAACGCGGAGCGCCAAGGGGGGCTTTTCGGTTGAATCAGAAACCTACTCGGAATGTGGCGTCCTGCTTCTCGGTGGTGGTGGAGACGGGGTCGATACGCAGGACGTAGTTGGAGTGGCGGATGTAGCGGGTCGGGTTGTTGTACGAGCGGAAGGAGGCCCAGCTCGCGTCCGCGAGGCCCGCCGTGCGGTAAAAGGTCGCGTCACCGGCGAACGTCGACGTGCCGTCGTTGACGTCGAGCCGGAGGGCGTAGTTGTAGTGGCGCAGGTAGCGGTCGGGGTAGTTGACCGACCGGAACGAGACCCCGGAGCTGTCTGCCAGGCCCGGGACGAGGGTCCACAGGGAGTCCTTGTACGGCTCGACCGGGTACTCGTCGATGCGGCCCGCGTAGTCGGAGTGGCGGACGTAACGGGCCGGGTAGTTGTAGGACTTGAGCCGGTTCCAGGCCGGGGCGCCCCACTTGGTGAGCAGGTTGTTGTACTCGGCCGTGGTGATCGTCGCGATGCCGCAGTGCTTGGAGTTGACCGGCTGGGTGTAGGTCTTCTGGTCGAGGGCGGTCCAGGTGCCGGAGGCGAGGCTGCCGGCCTGCCAGGCGTAGAAGACGCCGTTGGGCGTGTAGGTGTCTCCCCAGAGCCACCAGGTGCCGGAGCTGAGGGACTTGACCACGGTGGGGGCTTCGGTGCCGCCGTGGGCCACACCCGCGCTGTACTCGGTGAAGCTGCCCGGGTTCAGGGTGGTGGATCTGGCGCTCACCAGGGTCTGGTTCTTCTTGAAGAAGAGGTAGTTGTAGCCGTTCACGCCCACGGCCATGTCGCCGTCGATGACGTCGTAGCCGGGGTCGAAGAAGACCTGCGGGGCCGAGGCGGTGACGAAGTCACTGGTGTAGTTGACCATGATCACGTTGTGGCCGCTGGAGTTGACCGAGGAGTAGATGACCGCGTACTGGCCGCGCCCCGCGTCCCAGAACGCCTCGGGCGCCCAGCTGTGGGTCGTCATGTCGTGCAGCTTCAGGCGCCGGTAGCCGGTGAAGGTGCGCAGGTCGGCGGAGTCCCAGACGTGGATGTACTGGCTGTTGTAGCTCCAGTCGGTGCCCTTGAGGTCGGTGGCGAGCACGACGAACGTGCCGTCCTGCTTGCGCATCAGGAACGGGTCGCGCAGGCCCAGGGCGCCGGCGGTGGGGGTGACCAGGGGGTTGTTCTGGTTGAGCGGCGTCCAGTTCAGCCCGTCGGGGCTGACGGCCAGGTGCAGGCCGTAGTCGGTGCCGTCGCCGAGGTTGGTCGACTCGGTGAAGTACACCATCGCGTACGCCGAGTCGGCGGCCTGCGCGGTGCCCGCGCCGAGGGTCAGGGCGAGTGGCACGGCGGCCGTCATGCCCAGGAGGCCGCGGCGGGACAGGTGGGGGTTTGCGCTCATCTTGCTCTCCAAGGTGGCGTGCGGGGGCACCTCAATGACCGGTATTTCGAACGGAGTTCGGCAAATCGATCAGAAAGTAGGGCCTGGCCATGAGCGCGTCAATCGTCCTGCCACTCTTTTGTGATTCCTGTGCACCCCGGGGCGCGGAAGCGCGCCCCGGGGTGGGTGGGTCAACGCTGGGTGTAGATGAAGCCGACCTTGTCGACCTCGTCGCCGCCACGGCCGTGGAACCCGGCGATCTGCCGGCCGGCCGGTGCGGTGCGGGTCACGCAGTCGGAGGTGGTGGTGCCGCCGGTCAGGGTGCGGCCGAGGTTGGTGGTGAACCTGGCGTAGAAGATCCGTGTGTGGCCGTCTTTTTCGGCCTGGCACAGGTTCGCCGTGGTCACGTACTCGCCACTGCCGAGCGTGAGGGAGGCCGCGGTGCCGCCCGTGCCGCCGTGGGTGAGGGTGGTGCCGTTGGCGAGGGTGAGGCTCAGCTGGTCGATGCGGGAGCCGGCCCGCAGGGCGAGGGTGGTGGCGCGGGCGCCGGCGGGGACGCTGCTGATGTCGTTGTAGTAGTCGCCGTGCGGGCCGCCGTACTGGTCGCTGAGCTGGTAGGCGGCGTTGCGCGACCAGGTGAAGCCGACGCTGATCGGGTCGTGGTCGGAGAGCATGAGCCCGGTGTCGGTGAGGAACTTGGCGTGCTCGTTGTTGTACGAGGTGGCGTTCAGCGAGACGAGTCTGCTGCTGCGGTAGAGGACCTTGTCGACGACCTCGCAGGTGTTGGGGACCGTGGGACCCGTCTGGTCGCAGACCAGGGCGTCGCTGCCCTTGGCGGGCGGGGTGCCGCCGCGGATGAGCTGGACCCAGGGGTCGGTGAGGCCGTTGGCGGCGGCGAACTCGGCGATGGTGTCGCCGGAGCGGGTGTAGCGGGTGTTGGTGTCGCCCATGACCACGACCGCGTTGCCTGCGGAGTGCGTCTGGATGAAGGCGGTGAGCTGGTTGAGGTTGTCGGCGCGGGAGGCGAGGTCGCCGTCGTTGGTGCCGGCGTTGGTGTGCAGGTTGTAGAAGTCGACGTAGACGCCCTCGGCGAGGCGCTCGCGCATGAAGGTGAAGCCCTTGGGGGTCAGGCAGTCACCCGAGTCCACCTGGCAGGAGTTCCAGCGCACCCGTTCGAAGTCGGCCTCGTCGTAGGGGATCTTCGAGAGGGTGTTGAGGCCGCTGCCGATGCCGGCGCCGCCGCTGGTGGGGGTGCGGTAGGCGTGGTTCGTGTCGCCCGCGTAGAGGTAGGCGTGGTAGTTGAAGTCCTCTTCCACATGGACGATGTCGTAGGGCGCTATGCGCTGGCCGATCGCCGTCGTGCTCGACTCGCGGGGCGTCGGCGCGCTGGAGATGGCCTCGGGCAGGCCGGCCACGTTGTAGCTGAGGACGCTGAAGCTGCCCGAGTCGGCGGCCGTGGCGGAGGGGGCGGCCGTGGCGGAGGGGGCGGCCGCGGTGAGTCCGCCGAGGACGGCGGTGGTCGCCGCCAGAGCGGCGAAAAGTCTGCGCATGGGGAGTGTCTCCTGACGGAGTGGCGCGGGTGAATGGAGCGAGCGGGACAGAAGTTACCGCCGGTTACCCCATGTTGTCGCGGTCTCGTGTGCCCCACTGTCGCCAAGCCCCTGCTCCTGACCGGCTGTTGGGACCCCGCGCCCGCCACCGTTCATCTCTCCTTCACGCGCTTTGGCCGAATCTCGGCCCTGCGGATGCCGTGGCACCAGATCGATAAGAGTTGTGGAATTTCCGCGCGGCATATCTGCCTACGATATGAAGATCGTACGGAGAGGGAACGCGCGTGAGTGAACCACCAGTCCTCGTCTGCCCGGAGTGCGGGGCGCCCAGGGCGGCGGACGGCACTCCCTCATGCACCTGCGCGCACCGCGCCTCCGAGGCCCACCTCGAGTCCCGTACGGCCGAGGCGGCGGCCGCGGAGGACTTCGACCCGGTGCGCATACGGCCCTTCGTGGAGGTCGGCGACAAACCGGCGGATCCGGCCGGCGATCCCGAACCGGCGGGCCTGACAGGGGACTTGAGCGAGGTCATCGAGGCCGGGAAGGGCGCGGAACAGGAGCCTTCTCCGCAGCCGCCCGTGGAGCCCCCGGCCGACGGCACGCCGGACCGTCGGAGACGGCGGACGGTCGTCGTCGCCGCGGCGGGAGCGGCCGCCGCCGTCCTGGTCACGGGTGGCTTCGTCGGCGGGTTCTTCACCTACGACGGCCCTTCACGGGACGGTTCCGTGGCCGGCGGCGTGCGCGCCGGTGTACCTGAGGCGCAGCCGTCGTCGAGCGGCCCGTCCGTCACCGCTTCTTCTTCTGCTACGGCTACCTCGGCACAGTCGTCGCAGCCGCCCTCCTCCTCGCCGAGCGCGGAGGCCGGCGACAGCGCGTCCCCGACGGACACCGCCACCCCGACCGGGATCCCGTCGAGCGCGGCCGCCACCGCCACGTCGGCCCCGGGCCCGACTGCGTCGAGCAGCCGGCCCCCTGTCCTCGGTCTCGGCGACCAGGGGCCCGAGGTCGTCGAACTCCAGCTCCGCCTCCGGCAGGTCGGCATGTACGACGGGGAAGCCGACGGCGACTTCGACCAGCAGGTCGAGAGCGCGGTGCGCACCTACCAGGTCACCCGCTTCGTCCTTCAGGACGAGCCCGGCGTGTACGGCAAGGCGACGCGCGCCTCACTCGAGTCCGAGACCACGGAGCCGTGACAGCGACGGCTGGTTCCGGTGGCCGTCGGAAGGGTGCGCCCGGTCGTAGGGGCGGGGGTAACCGGCGGGGGAGTAGGGGAGATAGCGGGACGGTGACCCCGGATCGGCTTCGGTGGCACGTGAGTTGAGCGCGGCGGGATCGCTGCCTGCCCAGTGGCCGGTCGCGATCCGGTCCTCCAGCGCGTGCAGGGCGGCGATCTGCTCGCCGGGGCTGAAGGTGCAGTGGCCCGCGTTGTCGACATAGCGCCGGCGCAGCAGTGGTGCCGAGCCCGCGGCCGTGGCGGCCCGGCGGTAGGCGCTCTCGGACTGCACCGGGATCAGCGCGTCGCCAGTGGTGTGGATGTCGAGCTGGGGCTTGCTGAGGCGGCCGGTGAAGGAGCTGGTACGGCTCATCCACTCGACGGCCTTCGTGTCGGCGCGGGTGCGGGGGGCCTTGTCGAGCGTGTTGAGGTCGGACTTCAGGGAGAGGCCGGCCTTCGCGTACAGCTCCTTGACCTCTTTGAGGTAGGGGGAGTTGCGGAGCATCGCGTGGTAGTCGACCCCGGTGTTCCACGACATGTTGCCGCCCGCCCGGGACTCGGCCTCCTGGCGCCAGACGAAGGCGGGGAACTTCACCAGCCCGACGACGGCCTGGTACTGGCCGGACTGCTGGGCTTCCCAGTCGGTGGGCGCGGGCCGGGGCTGTGAAGGGTCGTTCCAGCCGGGGATGTTGTGCAGGGCCGCGGCGAGCGCGATGCGGGCCCGCCCGTCGGCGGTCTGCTGCGCCTCGGTGAGAACGGCGGCCATGGCGTCGGACGCCTGGGTCGCGGCGGCCGGGCTCGGCAGTCCGGTCAGCCGGATGCCGGAGCCGGGTGCGAGGAGCGTCTTCAGCGCGAAGACCGGGTCCAGCGTGCTGTTCCAGTTGGCGACGCCGCCCTGGACCAGCCCGCACATCGACAGCGAACCGGCGAGACGGTTCGCGTGGCGCTCCGCGAGGGCGGTCGTGACGAGGCCGCCGTAGGACGTGCCCCAGGCGATGGTGCGCCCGGCGCGTCCGAAGCGGGCGGTGAAGGTGTCGAGGGTGGCGAGCTGGTCGGGTACGGCGTCGGTCACGGCCCAGCCGGTGGTGGCGTACGAGGACCCGACGAGCGCGTAACCCTGGTTCAGCAGCAGCGACTTCGTGGTGTCGTCGGGCGCGTTGCGTGCCGCGTTGGGGACGCCGGGCGGTGTGTAGCCGTGGCTGTAGAGGAGGACCGTGCCGTTCCAGCCGGCCGGCACATCCATGAGGTAGGTCGCGCCGGACGGCAGCCGGCCCTCGACATGGACGTCCTCGGCGGCGTGGGCGGCCGGGGTGAGGGGGGCGGCGAGCAGCAGTGCCGCGACGGCGACGAGCGTACGGGTGCGGATGCGGTGCATCACGAGACGTGGGCTCCTTGGGGGCAGTCCGTATTTTCCTGCGGTCGGGGGGACTGACACCGGCGAAAGTAGGCGTGTACATTGCGGGCGTCAATGATGTGCACAACATCAGTGGGCGGGTCGTGAGGCGCTCTGACGCCTCGTCAGGAGGGCCCCATGCAAAGGCGTGTGCTCGGACTTGCCGTTGCGGTGGTGACCCTCGCGGGTGCCGCCGGATGCGGATCGTCGGACTCCGGGAGCGGCGGCACCTCGTCCGCGGGCGGAGCGAAGAAAACCCAGGTCACGGTCGGTGTCATCCCCATCGTCGACGTGGCGCCGCTCTATCTCGGGCAGAAGAAGGGGTTCTTCGCCAGTCGCGGGATCGAGCTGGAGATGGTGACCGCGCAGGGCGGTGCGGCGATCATTCCCGGAGTGGTGAGCGGCCAGTTCCAGTTCGGCTTCAGCAACACCACGTCCCTGATGCTCGCGCAGACCAAGGGCGTCCCCGTGAAGTCGGTGGTCAACGGGGCTGCTTCCAACGGCAAGGTGGGGGCCGACGTCACCGGCGTCCTGGTGAAGAAGGACAGCCCGGTGAAGTCCGCGAAGGACCTGGCCGGACGCTCGGTCGCCGTGAACACCCTCCAGAACATCGGGGACACCACGGTCCGCGAGTCGGTGCGCGAGGACGGCGGCGACCCGGCGAAGGTGAAGTTCGTCGAGATCCCCTTCGACCAGATGCCGGCCGCGCTGGACGGCGGCCGTGTGGATGCCGCGTGGATGGGCGAGCCGGCCCAGACGGTCGCCAAGGCGCAGGGCGCAAGGGTCATCGCCTCGCCCTTCGCCGAGACCGACCCGAAGCTCACGGTCGCGACCTGGTTCACCTCGACGAAGATCGCACAGCAGAACCCCGATCTGGTGAAGAAGTTCACCGAGGCCATGACGGAGTCGCTGAAGTACGCGACCGGCCACCCGGACGAGGCCCGGCAGATCCTCACCGTCTACACCAAGATCAGCGGCGACGTGCTGACCAAGCTCATCCTCCCGGCCTGGCCGCCCCAGGTCGACACGGCCTCGCTGGAGAAGCTCGCCGCCCTCGGTGAGGAGGACGGCATCTTCGGCGGCAGGAAGCCGGACATCCAGGCGCTGTTCTCCTGAGGGGGGTCAGGCCTTGGGGCGCCGCCCGCTGCGCCGCGGAGCGGGCTCGGAGCCGCCCAGCAGGTCGCGGCGGCGCTCCTCGCCGTGCTCCTCCACCTGGAGCACGACCTTCCGCAGCCCTTCCGCGAGGCCCCGGCACTCGGTGTCGCTGAGGCCGGCCGTCACGAAGGCCTCCTCCTCGTTGAACGCCGGGAACACCCGCCGCATCAGCTCCTCGCCCTCATCGGTGAGCCTGAGCAGGACGAGCCGCCCGTCGGTGGGGTGCCCGGCCCGGCTCAGCAGCCCGCGCGACTCCAGGGTCCGCGAGACACCGGTAAGCGTGCCCTTGGAGATCCCGGCCTCCTCCGCCACGTGCCGGGTCTCGGACTCGCCCCACACCCGGACGACCCACAGCACGACGAACGCCGTCCCAGGTCAGGTCGGAGCCTCGCAGCACGGAGTTCTCCAGGTGCTGGCGCACCGCGGACGCGCCCGGTAGATGTTCGCCACGGCCGCCATCTGGTCCCGGCGGATCGGGAAGCCACCGAGCTTCTCGGCCGCGAGCTTCTCGGCTTGGGTGATGGATCGCCGGCCGGGCACGGGCGGCTCCTTCGTCGGGCACAGGTCGCTCGGGCTCAAATTCCGAAGCGCTGACCCTTCTCCACCTGATGCTCGGCCCAGAGGTCCCCGCCCCACTCCAGGAGCCGGACGAGGTCCTCGTCGGAGGGGCGGGCGGCGGCCGAGGGGGTGGGGGTGCCCCGGGAGATGTTGCCGCTGACGGTGATGTTGTGCTCCACGCGCGGGCGGCGGAGCGTCTCGTAGAGGGCGAGGGCGGCATCCGTGTCCGGCGCGTCCCGCAGGGACTTGGCGAGGACCACGGCGTCCTCCAGTGCCATCGAGGCGCCCTGGCCGGTCGCGGGGGAGGCGGCGTGGGCGGCATCACCGATGAGCAGAGTCCGCCCGGAGCGCCACTGGGTGCCGGTGGGGATCTCGGTGGCATGGGTGACCATGAGGTCGTCGCCGGTGGCCGCGACCAGGCCGGCGGCCGGGGTGGTGTCCTTGCGCAGCAGCGGCAGCAGCAGATCGCGCCAGTGCGCGGGCGTGCCCTGCGCCAACTCCTCGGCGGGCAGCGGGCCTCCGGTCACCCGGGCGAACCAGTACGTCTCCCCGTCGGGCGACACCGCGTAGCCGAAGGCGGCCCCGCTGCCGCGGACCATGGTGATGCACGCGTCCGTGCCGGGAGCAGACGCGGCGCGTGTGTAGCCGTAGAAGACGTACTGGCCGGCGTAGAACGGCCGCGTCCCGGGCGAGATCGACTGTCGTACGGCGGAGTTCAGGCCGTCGGCGCCGATCAGCAGGTCGCCGGTCGCGGCGGTGCCGTCGGCGAAGCGCGCGGTGACGCCGTCGGGGCCGTCCTCGACCGAGGCGAGCCGTGCGCCGTGCCGGACGGTGATGCCCCGGCGCGCGGCCTCGGCCTGGAGCGCGGTGTTGAGGTCGCCGCGGCGCAGGCACCGGTAGCGCAGCAGCGGGTCGGAGGCCGCGCCCATGGGCGCGTGCGCCATCTCGGTGCCGGTGTCGTCCATGACCCGCAGCGAGGTCAGCGGGAAGCCGACCGCCGTCACCACCGCGGAGGCGTCCAACTGGGCCAGGGCGCGCATGCCGTTGCTCGCCAGGGTGAGGAACGCGCCGATGTCCTCGGCCGAGTCCGGATGGGCCTCGTGCACCTCGGCCTCGAAGCCCGCCTTGTGCAGCGCCAGGGCCGCGGCCGTACCGGCGATGCCCCCGCCGATGACCAGTACGCGTGCCACACCCGCCCCGTTCGTCCCGCCTCCGCCCGCACGGTCGTACGGACACGGAAGGAACGACCGGACGGCGGGGAGGGTTCCGTGAACAGCACGACCGAACAGCGCGACGCCGGTCGCGCCGCCCCTGCGAGGCTGCGGCACGACCGGCGTCGCGTGCGGATCAGGCGCCGCTCTCGCGCAGCATGTCCTCGCGCTCGACGAGCTTCACGCGCGCGCGGCCCTGCGGCTCGCCCAGCGCCTTCTCGGCGGCGTCCAGCTTGTACCAGCCCTCCCAGGTGGTGAAGCGGACGCCACGCTCACCGAGGAACGCGTCCACGGCCTCCGGCTCGGGCGAACCCGGGGTCTGCAGGCGGTCGTTCGCGAAGTCGTCCAGGAGGTTCGAGACCGTCTCGTTGGCATCGCCCTTGGTGTGGCCGATCAGGCCCACCGGGCCGCGCCGGATCCAGCCGGTGACGTACGTCGACTGCAGGTGCTCGCCGCTCTCCTGCATGACCCGGCCGCCCTCGTCCGGGACCGTGCCCGAGTCGATGTCCCAGGGCAGCTTGGGCAGCTTGTCGGAGAGGTAGCCGACCGCGCGGTAGACCGCGCTGACGTCCCAGTCCTTGAACTCGCCGGTGCCCTTGACGTTGCCGGTGCCGTCGAGGGCGGTGCGCTCGGTGCGCAGACCGACGACCTTGCCGTCCTCGCCGAGGATCTCGGTGGGCGACTCGAAGAAGTGCAGGAACAGTTTGTGCGGACGGTCGCCGACATCGCGGATCGCCCAGTTCTCCAGGGTCTTGGCGACCATGTCGGCCTGCTTGTTGCCGCGCCGGGTCTCGATCGAGCCCTCGTCGTAGTCGATGTCCTCGGGGTCGACGATGACCTCGATGTTGGGGGAGTGGTCCAGCTCGCGCAGTTCCATCGGGGAGAACTTCGCCTGCGCCGGGCCACGGCGGCCGAAGACGTGGACCTCCAGCGCCTTGTTGGCCTTGAGGCCCTCGTAGACGTTCGGCGGGATCTCCGTCGGCAGGAGTTCGTCGGCCGTTTTGGCCAGGACGCGCGCCACGTCGAGCGCGACGTTGCCGACGCCGAGGACGGCGACCTTCTCGGCCTCCAGGGGCCAGGTGCGCGGCACGTCCGGGTGGCCGTCGTACCAGGAGACGAAGTCGGCGGCGCCGTACGAGCCATCGAGCTCGATGCCCGGTATGCGCAGTTCGCGGTCGGCGGTCGCGCCCGTGGAGAAGATCACGGCGTCGTAGAACGCGCGCAGGTCGTCCAGGCTGATGTCGGTCGGGTAGTCGACGTTGCCGAAGAGGCGGATCTGCGGCTTGTCGAGCACCTGGTGCAGGGCCGTGATGATGCCCTTGATCCGGGGGTGGTCCGGAGCCACTCCGTAACGGATCAGTCCGAACGGGGCCGGCATCCGCTCGAAGAGGTCGATGGAGACACCGGGTTCGGTGGCCACATCGGACTTGAGCAGCGCGTCGGCGGCGTAGATCCCGGCGGGGCCGGCTCCGACGATGGCTACCCGCAGGGGGCGGGGCATGATCAGGTTCCCTTCGAGCGGCGACAGATCAACTCGAGGGAAGCCTAAGCTAAGGCAAGCCTAAGTCGGTACGCGGGTCCGGTCTATGGGCTCATAAGATCACCTTATGGGTGGCGAAGGCCCTCGAACCGGGTCACGGCAACGGCTGTTCGGCCCAGATGACCTTGCCCTCCGGGGTGTACCGGGTGCCCCAGCGGTCGCTGAGCTGGGCGACGAGGAACAGGCCGCGGCCGCCCTCGTCGGTCATCGCCGCGTATCGCAGATGCGGTGAAGTGCTGCTGCTGTCGAAGACCTCGCAGATCAGGGTGCGGTCGCACAGCATGCGCACATGGATGGGGTCGCCGCCGTAGCGGATGGCGTTGGTGACGAGCTCGCTCAGGATCAGCTCCGACGTGAACGCGAGCTCGTCCAGGTCCCAGAGGGCCAGCTGTCGGGACACCGCCGCCCGGACGTCTGACACGGCCGCCGGGTCGGCGGGCACCTGCCACTCGGCCATCCGGTCGGCGGCGAGCGCCCGGGTGCGGGCCACGATCAGCGCGATGTCGTCGGTGGCGCGGGCCGGCAGCCGCGCGTCCAGTACCGCCCGGCAGGTGTCCTCGGGCGAGGGTCCCGCCTGCTCCAGGGCTGTGCGGAGCAGCTCGAGGCCCACGTCGATGTCGCGCTCGCGGTCCTCCACGAGCCCGTCCGTGTAGAGCACCAGGCGGCTGCCCTCGGCGAGTTCCAGGTCGGCCGTCTCGAACGGCAGGCCGCCGAGGCCGAGCGGAGGACCGGCGGGCACGTCGGGGTACTCGACGCTGCCGTCGGGGTGGATGAGGGCGGGCGGCGGATGGCCGGCCCGGGCGATCGTGCACAGCCGCGAGACCGGGTCGTAGACGGCGTACAGACAGGTCGCGCCGGTGACGGGGGAGTTGCCGCTCTCCTCCGCCTCGTCCTGGTCGATCCGGGCGACCAACTCGTCGAGCAGCGCGAGCAGTTCGTCGGGCGGCAGGTCGAGCGCGGAGAAGTTGTGCACCGCCGTGCGCAGCCGCCCCATCGTGGCCGCGGCGTGCAGCCCGTGCCCCACGACGTCGCCGACCACGAGCGCGACCCGCGCACCGGACAGCGGCAGTACGTCGAACCAGTCGCCGCCCACCCCGGCCTGCGCCGGCAGGTACTTGTAGGCGATGTCCAGGGCGTCCTGCTCGGGCAGCCGGCGCGGCAGCAGACTGCGCTGGAGCGTGACCGCCATGGTGTGCTCGCGGGTGTAGCGGCGGGCGTTGTCGATGGAGACCGCGGCCCGGGTCACGAGCTCCTCGGCGAGGGCGACCTCGTCGGTGTCGAAGGGCTGGGGCTTGTCCGAGCGCCAGAAGCTGACGGTGCCCAGGACGAGATCGCCGACCCGCAGGGGGACGGCGATCAGCGAGTGGATGCCGTACTCGATGACCTGGGTGGAGCGCTCCAGGTCCTGCGCGCGCCACCCGGTGGCCTCGGCGAGACGGGGCTCCAGGACGGCCCGGCCGCTGGTGATGCCGCGGGCCTGGGGAGCGGCGTCGGCCAGGGGGATCCGCTCACCGACCTTGTACAGCGGGGCGTCCTCGCGGATCCCGCTGAGCGCGGTGCGGCGCAGGGCGGTCGCCGCCTCCGGCTGGCCGCCGCTGAGCACCGCGTCGAACAGGTCGACGGTGGCGAAGTCCGAGAACCGCGGCACGGAGAGCTCGGCCAGTTCCTCGGCGGTGCGGGTGACGTCCAGGCTCGTCCCGATGCCCACCGTGGCGTCGTACAGCATGTCGAGGCGTTCGCGGGCCGCCTCGGCGCGCCCGGACAGGGCGCGCAGCTCGGTCGAGTCGCGCAGGGTGGCGACGCTGCCGGGTGGGCCGCCCTGGATGTCGGTGGGCCGCTGGTTGACCGCCAGGAGCCGGTCCTTGACCCGGTGCACCTCGTCGGTGGCCACCCGCCCGGAGGCCAGCAGCCCGGCGGTGTCGGCGGGCAGGGCGAGGTCGAGGACGTGCCGGCCCTCTGCGTCGGCGGGCAGGTCGAGCAGCCGGTGGGCCTCGTCGTTGGCGAGCAGCAGCCGCCCCTCGCCGCCGACGATGAGCACGCCCTCCCGTACGGCGTGCAGGACCGCGTCGTGGTGCTCGTACATGCGGGTCATCTCGTGCGGCCCCAGACCGTGCGTCTGGCGCAGCAGCCGTCTGCTGACCAGCGCGGTGCCGCCGGTGGCGAGGGCGAGTCCCACGGCGCCGGCCATCAGGAGCAGCGGCAGCTGCTGGTTCGCGGTGCCGCCCACCTTCGCCGTGGTGATACCGGCCGACACCAGGCCGACGACCTTCCCGTCGTCCGCCTTGACGGGGACGACGGCCTGCACGAGCGGTCCGATGGTTCCCGTGATGTCCTCGGTCACGACGCGCCCGGCCAGGGCGGGCTCGATGTTCCCGACGAACTTCTTTCCGATGCGGTCCTTCTTGGGGTGCGTGTAGCGGATGCCGTCGGTGTCCATGACGACGATGAAGTCCACGTCGGTCGCCCGGCGGGCCGCCTCGGCGCGCGGCTGGAGCACCGCCGACGGGTTGGGGGAGCTGAGGGCCTCCGCGGTGCCCGGAGCGTTGGCGAAGGCCTCGGCCACGGCCACGGAACGGTTGCGGGCCTCCACTGTGCTGTCGTGCCGCACCTGGAGCACCAGCGTGACCACCGCGGCCACGACCAGCAGCAGGACGATCACGACCTGCAGGACGAACACCTGTCCGGCCACGCTGCGTCCGCCGACCGCCGCCCGCAGGGCTCCCGGCCGCCGTCGCGTCCGGGCCCCGTCGCGCTCCACCCGCGTGGGCGAACTGCCCCTCGGCGGGCCCTCGTGCTGGTCGTGAGCGCCGTCGGGTGTCTGCGGTGAGCGGGGGCCGCCGGGGCGACGGGCCGACCCGCCCCCGGAGCGGCCCAGGAGTCGGACCATGTGCCATGTCTACACTGCCGCGCCCCAGGAGGCGAGGGGCGTCACACGGTGTGACAGAACAGCCACAGACCCTCCTCAGTGCGGCCCGGGCGGGGGTTTGCCGCGCGCCGGGTGGCGAGCAGTAGTGCGGTGTCGTCCGAGTGGTCCGGGGTGTCCCGGGCGGTCGCTGCTGTGGCGCCCGTGGTGGCGGGGGTGTCGCAGGGTGAGAGGAGGCCGCAGAGGCTCAGTGCGGCTGGGGCGGGGGTGCCGCGCGCCGGGTGGCGAGCAGCAGTGCGATGTCGTCCGGGTGGTCCGGGGTGTCCCGGGCGGTCGCTGCTGTGGCGCCCGTGATGGCGGGGGGCGTCGCAGGGTGAGAGGAGCCCGCAGAGTTCTCAGTGCGGCTGGGGCGGGGGCGCCGCGCGCCGGGTGGCGAGCAGCAGTGCGATGTCGTCCGGGCGGTCCAGGGCGTGCCGGGCGGTCGCCGTGAGCCGGTCCGCCACGCCTGCCAGGAACCGCCCGCCCGGGCGGGCCGCCGGAGCGCCGGCCTTCGCGAGGGCCACCCGCAGGGCGGTGATCCCCTCGTCGATGTCGCTGCCGGGCCGTTCCACCAGCCCGTCCGTGTAGAGCGCCAGGATCGCGCCGGGTTCCATCCGGAGCTCGGTCACCGGATAGCGGGCCCTCGGGTCCACGCCGAGGACGACCCCGCCGGGCAGGTCCAGGACCCGGGTGCGGCCGTCGGGGCTGCGCAGCAGGGGCGGCGGATGGCCGGCGCGGGCGGCCCTGGCCACCCCGGTGGCGGGGTCGAGCCGGATGTAGCAGCAACTGGCGAACAGGCCGGGATCGAGGTCGGTGAGGAGATGGTTGGTGCTGCTCATGACCTCGTCCGGCGGCCGGTCGCCGAGCGCGAACGCCCTGACCGCGCTGCGCAGCTGGCCCATGGTGGCCGCCGCCTGCACGCCGTGCCCCTGGACGTCCCCGATGACCAGGGCCAGCCCGTCACCGGACTCGACGACGTCGTACCAGTCGCCGCCGACCTCCATCCCCGCGGTGCCCGGCAGATAGCGCCCGGTGGTCTCCAGCTGTGGGTGGGCCGCGAGGCGTCGGGGGAGGAGCGCCTGCTGCAGGCCCCGGGCGAGCGCGGTCTCCGACTCGTAGCGCTGTGCCTTCTCCATGGCGTGGGCGATGAGACCGGCCAGCGCGGTGAGCACCGTGCGCTCCTCGGTGCTGAAGCTGCGCGGCCGGTCGAAGCCGAGGATGCAGGAGCCGACCGCCCGCCCCGAGGAGATCAGCGGCAGGAAGGCCCGGGCGCCCTCGGTCGCGTCCAGGGGGATACCGGGGTAGGCGGCCGTCAGCTGCTCCATCGAGTCGAAGAACAGCGGACGACCGGTGGTGAGGGTCTCCACGCCGGGCAGGTGGGTGCCCAGGTCCACTCCCTCGAAGGGCGCGAGGAAGCCCTTGGGGAAGCCGGTCTCCCATTCCAGGTAGAGGTGCCGTTCCTGGAGGAGGTAGATCGCGAGCCGACGGCCGCCGAACGCGGGCAGCAGCTCCCGCATCACGACGGCGGACACCTGCCGGGCGGTGACCGCCTCGGTCAGGGCGATGGCCAGCGCGATCGGACGGTACAGGGGCGCGAGCGCGCTCATGCCCGTCTCGGACAACTCGGCGGTCTCCTGCCCCTCGGGACTGTCCTTCACCCGGCTCGCGGGCCGCACCGTGCAGGTCAGCCGATCCGGACCGGGGTGCACCGACAGCGCGAGCAAGTCGCCTTCGTACGGCGGCTGGGCGGACTCGGCGTCCTGGGCGGACGGTGGTGGCCGGGTGTCCTGGGCGGACCGCGGCGATCCGGCGTCCCGAGCGGTCAGGGGTGATCCGGCGTCCCGAGCGGTCAGGGGTGATCCGGCGTCCCGAGCGGTCAGGGGTGATCCGGCGTCCCGAGCGGTCAGGGGTGATCCGGCGTCCCGAGCGGTCAGGGGTGATCCGGCGTCCCGAGCGGTCAGGGGTGACCCAGCGTCCCGAGCGGCTAGGGGTGATCCGGCGTCCTGGGCGGCTAGGGGTGATCCGGTGCCCTGAGCGGACAGCGGTGACCCGGTGCCCTGAGCAGCCGGCCGTGTCTCGGACTCCTGCGCGGGCGGGCGTACGAGATGGAAGTGGACCGGGTCCGGTGTGAGGAGCGCCGCCCGCAGGTGGTCCTCGAAGTCGGGACGGCCCAGCCAGGGCACGGCTTCCCACAGGTCGCGGCCGACGAGCTCGGCGCGGGGACGGCCGAGGAGCTGGGCGGCGCGCGGATTCGCGTACACGACCAGACCCAGCCGGTCCACGCAGAACACACCGTCGGGCAGCAGGTCGGCCGCCGAGTCCGCGGTGGGGCCGGGGCCCGGGGCCACGACGACGCCCCGGACCGCGGGTGCGGCGGGCGGCTCGTAGGCGTTCCACAGGTCCAGCAGGCGCAGCGCGCCGTCCTCGGCCCGCAGGTAGAGGGGCAGAGCGGGAGGGCGGCCGGCGGCGGTGTCCCGCAGGGTGGCCAGAATGCGGTGCGCGTCGCTGGGGGCCACGGCCTCGGCGAACGCCTCGACGGTGCCGGGGAACTCACTGGGCGGCACGCCCAGGAGGGTGTGCAGGTCCTCGTCCAGGGTGATGTCGGCCGTCTCGGGGTCCCAGGCGAAGCGTCCGGCGCGTCCCAAGGACGCGGAGGCGGTCGGCGGCCGCAGACAGACGGGCTCGCCGTCCCAGGCGACCTGGTCCGGGTTCGCCTCCTCCAGCCCCCGCAGCGCCGCCCCCAGCTCCTGGGCGAGGCGCACGACGCGGTCGTGCTCGGGCAGTACCTCGGCGGCGTCGGCGACGGCCGGGCGCAGCACGGTCAGCACACCGTAGGTCGTGGAACCGCCGACGACGGGCACATAGAGCGAGCCGAACTGGAACGGCAGTCCGGCGGCGAACTGCGGGTAGCGGCGCATGGTCTCGGTGGCGTTCGGCAGGACCACCTGGACACCGAGCCGGTAGGCGTCGGCGACGGGGAAGGGGCGGTCGGAGTGCAGCCGCCACCAGGGGCGGAACAGCGGTCCGGGCAGCCCCGACAGGGCGGCGAGCCGCAGTAGCCCGGGCGTGCGGGAGCGCAGATAGACCCCTCCGGCGTGGCCGCCGGCCGCACTGATCGCCTCCGTCGAAGCGTCGATCAGCAGCGCCGCCAGCCGCCCGGCCGTCGGGTCTGGGTCCTCGACGCTCCCAGTCATCGGCCCTACCTCGTCCGTGCGCCGTCCCGCGGGCGACACAGCAAGAATGCGCCACAAGGGCACCGGCCCGCACCCGGGCGGCTCATATGTATACCTCGGTCGCCCTGCTGGACAACCGCCCGTCAGACTCTTAGGCTGTAAATCTAGATCTGGACAATCAGTCCATTCGAGTCCCGGGACGGAGCGCCGGTTGTGGAAGGCGTCGTTGGCGGTGCGGACGAGCACCTCATCGGTGAGGCCGAGAAGATCGCTGTCGCCCTTGGGCGGATGTTCCCCGGGCTGTGCGAGGTGGTGCTGCACGATCTGCGGGATCCGCGGCACGCGATCCGGGCGATCGAGAACAACCTCTCGGGCCGTCAGGTCGGGGACTCCGCGACCGAGCTGGGGCTGGCCCGTATCGCCGATCCGGAGTACCCGAGTGTCATCCAGAACTATCCGAACCGGTTCCCCGACGGCCGCCCCGTCAAGAGCACGTCCATCGGTCTCAAGAACGCCGCGGGTGAGTACGTCGCGGCCCTGTGCCTGAACCTGGACGTCTCCGTGCTGTCGCCGGTCACGCTCGCCCTGTCCAACCTGGTCGCCACGGAGACCGAGCACCGCGAGCAGCCCCTGGAGACGCTGCGGGACCGCAACTCGCGCGAACTGCGGCAGACGGTGGAGGAGTTGGCCGCGGAGCGCGCCGCCACGCCCCGGTCGCTGAGCAGACAGGACAAGAAGGCACTAGTACGGCAGCTGCACCAGGACGGGTACTTCGACTCGCGGGACGCCGCGCAGACCATCGCGGATCTGCTGGGTGTGTCCCGGGCGACCGTCTACAACTACAGCAAGTGAAGGACGCCACGCCCTCATGACCGCCGCGACAGCCCGTACTCGGTGTTTCTGCTGTGTGCAGGACCTGTACCTGCGCCTGGCCCTGCTAGAGAAGATGGACATCTCCCCATGAGCCCCACGAGTCCTGGGCGTCTTGTGCACACCCCCGAGAGCGCCACCGCGCGCACCCTGGCCGACCCCGACACTCCGTTCGCCGTCGTCGACGTCCGCAAGGCCGGGCGCAACGTGGAACGGCTGGCGGCCAGGGCCGGCCGGCTCGGTGTCACCCTGCGGCCCCATGTGAAGACGGCCAAGAGCCTCGACGTCGCCGCCCTTCTCCACGATGGCGAGGTGCCGTGCCCGGTCACCGTGTCCACCCTGGCGGAGGCGGAGGCGTTCGCCGACGGCGGTTACACCGACATCACCTACGCCGTCGGTATCGATCCCCACAAACTCCCGCGTGTCGTCGCCCTGTTGCGACGCGGTGTCACCCTGCGCGTCCTGCTGGACAGCGCGGAGCAGGCGGAGTCCGTCGCCGAGGCCTCGCGTCGGGCGGGGCTTGCCGTCCCCACCCAGATCGAGATCGACTGCGACGGCCACCGTGGCGGCCTCAGGCCCGATGCTCCCGGGCTCCCCGAGATCGGCCGCATCCTGCACGAGGCGGGCTGCCTGGACGGCGTGTTGACCCACGCCGGCGAGTCCTACTTCGCCCACACGGCCGAGGAACAGCGCCAGGCCGCGAGGAACGAACGCGACAGTGCCGTCGCCGCGGCCGAGCGGTTGCGCGCGGCGGGCCTGCCGGTGTCCACCGTCAGCGTCGGTTCGACCCCCACCGCCCATGCCGCCGAGGATCTCACCGGGGTCACCGAACTGCGCGCGGGCAACTACGTGTTCTTCGATCTCGTGATGGCCGGCCTCGGTGTCTGCCGCATCGAGGACCTCGCCCTGTCGGTCGTCGTCACCGTCATCGGTCACCGCCCCGAGTTCGGGTGGATCCTCACCGACGGCGGCTGGATGGCCATGTCGCGCGACCGCGGCACCGCCGCCCAGGCCCAGGACCAGGGGTACGGGCTGGTCAGCGACCTCGACGGAAACCTCGTCCCGGACCTGGTGATGACGGCCGCCAGCCAGGAACACGGCACCCTCACCGCCCGCGACGGCGCCCGCCTGCCCGATCTGCCCATCGGCACCCGCCTGCGCATCCTGCCCAACCACGCCTGTGCCACAGCGGCCCAACACCACGGTTACCACGTCGTCGACGGCACGCGGCCGACGGCGGGCGCGCCGGTCGTCCAGGCCTTCTGGAGCCGCGTCAGCGGGTGGTGATCAGCCGGCACGCCGAGGTGCCGCAGCGCGCATGGCCCCGTCGCCCCCCCGCCATCTCCGTCAATTGAGGGGATTTCGCATGGCATTTGGGGGCGCGACGGGTCAAGGTTGCTGGCGAGGGCGGCGGTTGGAGTCGGCGGGCGCGCCGGCCCGGCGGCCACCCTGGCCTTTGGTCGAGCGGACCCGCCATGGCGACACGCCGAGGGGGGTGGCCGGTGTTGCTCCGATGCGCAGGCGTAAAGTGCGGCGTGGGAGGGGAATCACCCTTGTGTAGATTGAGGCTTCTGGTATTAGAGAGGCCGTTTAAGGGGTAACTACCACCACGCGGGGGTGTTCAATCGTGGTGATGATCATGATGTGATCAGGGGGTGCCTGGGACTACGTTGCCGCTGTGATCACCTCTCAACTCCCCGTAACGTCCCCCCCGCTGACCGAGACCTTCGCACTGCGGCATCTGCTCTTCGGTACGCATGCCGAGATCCATGAGCCGTGGCGCCGCCTGTTCAGCTCCGACGTCTTCGCCTACCACGAGGGGCTGACGCATCAGGAGCGCACGGAACTGTCCTATCAACGCCTACGGGTGGTGAACGCGGCGGTGCCCGACCCGCAGGCCCTGGCCCGTGACCCCGTCGCCCTGAGCGCCCTGCACGAATGGGCCGGGGTGGTGGACGCCGGCATGACCACGATCGCCAGCATCCACTACAACCTGTTCCTCGGCAGCCTTCTCGAACACGACCACGAGGGGCGGGACTTGGGGCCGTACCTGCGGATGGAACGCATCGGCACCTTCCTGTGCACCGAGCAGGCGCACGGCAACGACGCCCCCCAGCTGGAGACCACCGCGACCCTGGACCGGGACACGGGTGGTTTCGTGCTCACCACACCGACGCGGGGGGCACGCAAGTGGATGCCCAACACCTCCGTGGCCGGCGGCCCGAAGGACGCCCTGGTCGCCGCCCGTCTGGTGATCGACGGGAAGGATCAGGGCGTCTTTCTCTTCCTGACCTCGCTGACGGACGCCAACGGCCGTCATCTGCCGGGCGTGGAGGTGGAGTTGCTGCCCCAGACGGCCAGCAGCCCGGTCGATCACTGCGCCACCTCCTTCCACGGGGTGCGGCTGCCACGGACGGCCATGCTCCAGGGCGAACACGGCCGGCTGACGGCCGAGGGTGAGCTCGTCTCCTCGCTGGGGAGTCCCCGCAAGCGGTTCCTGCGCTCCATCGGCCGCGTCACCATGGGCAAGCTGTGCATGAGCGCCTACAGCCTCGGGGTGACGCGGCACGCCCTGGCCGTCGCGATACGCCACGCCCACCAGCGGGTCACCACGGGCATGACCAGCGGACAGCGCGTGCCGCTGTTCACCCATCGCACCCACCACGCCCCGCTCGTCGAGGCGCTCGCCACGACCTACGCCGCCACCTTGCTGCAGCGCGGGGTCGTGCGGAGGTGGGCGCAGGCCGCGGAAGGTGAGCGGGAGGAGGCCGAGCGGCTCGTGGCCATCGCCAAGGGCTGGATCACCTGGCAGGCCCGGGCCGTGATGACCGAGTGCCGGGAACGCTGCGGCGCACAGGGCCTGTTGCTCTCCAACGGGATCGCGGGCCAGCTCGCGGCCAACGAGGGCACGATCACCGCGGAGGGCGACAACACCGTCATCTGGGTCAAGGCGGCGGGGGAGATGCTGCTGGGCGGTTTCACCCCGCGCCCCCTCAGCGAGGTGCCACCGGCCACCCGGTCCCTGCACGATCCGGCCCACCTGCACGACCTGATGGGGGACCTGGAGCGAATACGTCACGAGCGGGCCCGTGTGCGACTGCGCGCGAAACGGGTCGGCTCGCCCCTCGACCGCTGGAACGGTGCCTCCGGCGCGGCGCTGTCCCTGGTCGACGCCCATGTCCACCGGCTGGCCGCCGAGGAACTGCTCGCCGCGGCCGCGCAGGCCGCCGACCCGCAGGTGGGCCTCCTGCTGGACCACCTCCACCGGCTGTTCGCCCTGCGTTACGTGGCCGCGCACAGCGGTGAACTGCTCGCTCACGAGCGGATGACCGCCGAGCAGGTCCGATACCTGCCGGAGGTGCTGGAGGCCACCGTCGCGGCGTTGGCGCCGCACGCCCTGACGCTCACCGATGCCTTCGCCGTGCCGGAGGAGATCACGGCGCACCACCCCATGCTGCGATCCGAGGTGGTACCGGCGTGACCCTCTCCGGCACGTCCTGACCCGCGGGCGGATGTCCGGGGCCGCGGAACACTCCGCGGCCCCGGACTCTTCATTAAGCCTTGGCTTATATAAGTGATGGGTGGCATAGTGGGCCGCGTGCACGCGTTCGACGTACTCGGGGATCCGGTCAGGCGCCGGATATTGGAGCTGCTCGCCTCCGGGGAGCAGGCGTCGGGCGAGGTCAGTGCCGTGATCCGGGACGAGTTCGGGATCTCCCAGCCGGCCGTCTCGCAGCATCTGAAGGTGCTGCGGGACAGCGGCTTCGCCTCCGTCCGCGCCGACGGCACCCGGCGGCTGTACGCCGTCGAGACCGCGCCGCTCCGGGAGGTGGACGCCTGGCTGGAGCGCTTCCGGGCCTTCTGGGACCAGCGGCTCGACGCGCTCGGGACGGAGCTCGCGCGGGGAAAGCGCGAGCGCAGGACACAAGGAGAGGTGAGCGAGGATGAGTGAGATCGCCGACGAGATCAACCGTATGCACCGGCGGGTCGGCACCCGGCAGGTCGAGACCGGCGAGGCCCGGACGGTCCTGCTGCGCCGTACGTACGACGCCGAGGTCGCCGACGTATGGGACGCGGTGACCTCCCCCGAACGGATCGCGCGCTGGTTCATGCCGGTCAGCGGCGAGCTCAAGGTCGGCGGCCGCTACCAGCTGGAGGGCAACGCCGGCGGCGAGATCCTCGAGTGCGTGGAACCCGAGCGGCTGCGGGTGAGCTGGCTGTACGGCCCCGACCCCGGCTTCAGCGAGGTCGAAGTGCGCCTCACGCCCGAGAACGGGGAGCGCACGGTCCTCGAACTCGAGCACGTGGCCGTCGTACCGGACGACTTCTGGGACCAGTTCGGGCCCGGTGCCGTCGGAGTCGGCTGGGACCTGGGGCTCTACGGACTCGCCCTGCACCTGGCGGGCGGCGGTATCAGCAAGGAGGAGGCCGCGACCTGGCACACCACGCCCGAGGGCAGTGCGTTCATCACCGGCTCGAGCGAAGGGTGGGGCGAGGCGTACGCCGCCTCCGGCGCCGACCCGGAGACGGCGACGAGGACGACGGCCGCGACGCTCGCCTTCTACACGGGTACGGAGGCCTGACGCCGCGGCCCTCGCTCAGGCGGTGCGCAGGGTGCGGCGCGCGAGCTCGTACGCCGGGAGCATCTCCTCGTGCTCCTCGGTGTCGAGCCCGCCGAGGTGCACGACCACCGGCCCGTCGGCGGTGGTGACGGCGAAGGCGCTCTCCTTCTTCGTCTCCCCCAGGAGCTCGCTGGAGTACAGGTACTCGACCTCCACACCCGAGACACCGCCGGCCGTGAAGGTGCTGTACTTCTCCTTGGTCACCCCGTCCTCGTCCGCGATGAACGCCTCCAGCACGGTCCGTGTGTCGGCGGCACCGGATTTCCCGGCCCATACGCGCAGGAAGCCGATGTTGCCCGCAGGCTTCGCGTCGATCTCGCAGGCCAAGGAGACGGGCCCCTGACTCAGAGGCGCCTCTACGGCCTCCGCCTTCCAGCTCTTGGCGATGTCGAAGGTGACGGGCAGCTCGCACGCCGAACCGGCGGCGCCGATCGTGCCGCCGCTGGTCACGGCGGGGTCGTCCGCACCGGTTGTCTCGACGGTCCCCGACGGGTGCGCGGACGCCTTCGAGTCGTCCCCCTCAGCGGCCTCCGAACAGCCCGTCAGCACACCCGCCAGCAACGCCACATGGGCCATGCCAAGCCATGTCTTCCCCGCCCCGACCAGCATGGCCGTGTCTCCCTCAATTCAGTGGTGGTACTGGAAGGAGTCAGATTAGGTGGCAGGAATAACGAATCGTGCAGCGAGGGGGAAGCGTTGTTGGGCTTCGAGGACTACTGCGAGGCGATCGTCGCCCAGACCGACCTGCTCGCCCGGCACGTCAAGGGCGCGGACCCGACCGCTCCGGTGCCCACCTGCCCCGGCTGGGACCTCGGTCGGCTGCTGCGGCACGTGGGCGGTGACCACCGGTGGGCGGAGGACATCGTGAGGACCCGGGCCACCGAGCCGATCGACGACGGCATGGTCAACGACCCGGCCGCCTACGCCCACCTCGACGACTCCGCGCTCGGCGGCTGGCTCCTCCAGGGCGCCACGCGGCTGGCCGGCACCCTGCGGGCGGCCGGACCCGACGTGCCGGTGTGGACGCCCGCCGACGAGCAGCTGGTCGAGCGGTCCGCGATGTTCTGGGCCCGGCGCATGACGTACGAGACCCTGCTGCACCGCGCCGACGCGGCACTCGTGACCGGCGCGGAGTTCGACGTCGAGGAGTCCCTCGCGGTGGACGCCGTGGAGGAGTGGCTGGAGTTCTCGACCGTCCCCGAGGCCTACGCACCCCTGCCGGGCGTGCCGGAGCTGCTCGGTCCCGGACGTGCCCTGCGCTTCGACGCGGGGTCGGCGGGGGAGTGGCTGCTCGACCTCTCCGGGGAGCGGCCGGTCTGGCGGCGCGGGTCCGGCGAGGCGTCGGTGAGTGTGCGCGGGCCGGTGACGGACCTGCTCCTGTTCCTCTACGCCCGCCCCGCGCCCGGGGTCGACACGCGAGGGGACTCGGACCTGGTGGACCTGTGGCTCGGCCGCACCCGGTTCTGGCTGGAGGCATAGGCGCCCGCGAGCGGGGCCGGTGTGGCCGAAGCCACGTGCCGGGGGAGGCCTGAGCCATGTCTTCCTGGCGGGACCGCGGCTACCGTTTCGCGCAGTCCCCTCTCCCACCAGCATCTCGGGCGGCCCGGCAGTGCAAGCAGATCTCTCCCCGGTCATCGCGGCGACCGCGCACTGGCTGACGCGCGCCTTTCCACCGTCGGGCGGCGCACTGGCCGCCGCGCTGTGCGAGGTGCAGGCGCGGCAGGCCGTGACGGTCGCCGCGTGGCTGCGCTACCCCACGGCGATGGATGCCGCGCTCGTCGGCATGGCGGGCCCGGGAGGCTCCGCCCGCCTCGACTGGGTCACCGGCGCGGACAGTGCCGACGACGACCGGGACGCCGAGGAGCATGCCTGGCGCAGCTGGGTGGACGAGGTCGTGGCCAGCTGGGCGGCTTGTCTGCTCACCGCCCCGGACCTGGCCGAGCTGGCGGTGGCCGAGATAGCGGAGGGCGAGCACACGACGGGCACACCGACCGTGTTCCGCCGCCTGCTCGCCCCCGACGCGACGGACCAGCATGCCGCCGCCCTGCTCCGCCACCCGGACCTGCTCGCGTCGGTGGCCGGGCTGCACCGGGGAGAGCTGCTCAACCGACTGGGGTCGGACGAGGCGCTCGTCGCCTGAGGCGGGCGCCTCGCGGCCCGGAAGGGTGGAGGGTGACGCGTCCTGGCCCCACCCTCCGACCGGGCGAGTGCGTCGGTCGTGCGGACCATTCGCCCGCGCTCCCCGGGCAGACCGTTTCGTGCCGGTGCCTTCTGATGACGTCCGAGGGCTGGGTGTGTTCTGCCGGTGCCCTCTGGCGAGACCGAGGCCAGCCGTGTCCTGCCGGGGCTTCTGGTGATGTCCCGGGGGCTGGCTGTGTTCTGCAGGGGCTTCCGGTGATGTCGGAGGGCTGGGTGTGTTCTGCCGGTGCCCTCTGGCGAGACCGACGTCGGCTGTGTCTGCCGGGGCCTCCGGTGACGTTCGGAGAGCCCCGCTGTGCCTTGCTGGGGCCCTCCGATGAGGCCCGAGGGCCGGCTGTGTCCGGCCGGAGGCCGCTGGTGACGCCGAGCTGCCAGCCGTGTCCTGCCGAAGCCCTTCGGACCGCGTCCCGAATGTCAGCCGTCCGGCATCGCGTCCCGAACCTCAGTCGCCCGGCCGCCCCGTCCCGCCCCTCACTCCTCCTTGCCCCGTCCCGACATGGCGTCCCTCAGCCGGTCGACCAGGCCGGCCCCCGGGGCGAGCAGCTTGTTCGCGGGAGGGGTGTCCGGGGCCGACGGGTGGGGGCGGGTCGGTGCCATCTTCTTGGCGCGGCGCACCTTCTCGCCCAGCTCGTTCAGTTCCTTGTCCGAGCACGCGACACGCAGCTGCGGGAAGAGGGTCTGCTCCTCCTCGGCGATGTGGGAGCGGACCTCGCTCATCAACTCGCCCACGATCCGGTCGAACTCGGGATCGTCCGCCTCGCAGCCCTCCAGGTCCTTCATGAGCCGCTCGGCCTTGGAGTGGTCCTCGATCTCCCGGTCCGCCATGGTGTCCCCGTTGACCAAGTGCTTGCGCACCGCAGGGTAGAGGTACTCCTCCTCCGCGACCGAGTGCCGGACCAGCTCCATGGTGGCCTGATCGGCGTACACCTTCCGGCTCTTCTCACCGGGCGCCAGCGCCTCGATCTTCCCGAACAGCTCCTCGACCTCGCGGTGATCGGTCACCAGCTCGTCGATGACGTTTCCTCCGTGTCCCATGTTCGTTCACCTCCGCCCCTCGGGTGCCCTCGGCCGCATTCCCTATGCCTGGTCAGAGGCTTGTGAGCACCTGGGGGGACAATTGTTTGATCAGCGTGTTGGACCAGCGCATCTGCCGCAGCGTCTGCGGATGACACGCCGCCGCCAGCTCCAGCAGCCGTTCGTCCCGGGTCGCCTGGGCGGCCTGCGCGAGCATCTCCCAGTACAGGGAGTTCTCCGTGGCGGCCAGGTGCAGGGCCCGCAGATCGTGCAGGAGCAGCAGCCCCTCCGGTCCCTCGCCGGACGTGGGTTCGGGAAGCCGCGTGTTGCCGTCGAGATGGGTTCGTGCCGATACCCGCCCGGGCCAGCACCGCGAGCGTGTAGTACTCCTCCAGGAACAGTTGCCCGCTGGTGTAGAAGCCGATCGAGCCGGGCCCGCGCTCGTCGAGCAGCGCACGGGTGCGGGCGGCCACCAGCTCCATCGCGGTGTCCCAGTCCGTCTCCACGAGATGCCCGTCGCGCCGTACGAGCGGCCTGGTCAGCCGGTCCGACGAGGCGTTCGCCTGCCACCCGAACAGGTCCTTGGGCCCGAGCCTGCCCCGGCTGACGCGGTCCGCCGCCCGTCCCCGCACGCCCACCATACGGCCGTCGACGACGGCGATGTCCATGGCGTCCCCGCCCGAGTGCAGGAGCGACGCCGCCCCCACCCACCTCTGCACCGCACCGGGCTCCACGCCCTCCGTGAGATACGAGTCCACCCTGGACGGCCAGGCCTCGTGGCGCCGGTACGGCACCCGGGCACCCCATGGATCTGCGATCCGGTCCGCCTTCATGAAGGCCTCCCCGGCAACGCCGCTGATCGCTCCTGAGTACCCGGAGGCCGCTGCCGGTAACGGTGGGTGTAAGGCGGGCTGCTCGATGGAACCCGCTCCAGGACGCAGGCGTACGACGTTCCCAGGAGGCCGATGTGACCGACGCCGTGGACGAGGTGCTCGCGCGGGTGCGCGGGGAAGTGGCCGCACGGGCGGATCGGCTGTGGGACATGGCGCGGATGCTGCACTCCGACCCGGAGTACGCCTTCGAGGAGCACCGGGCGGCGGCGCTGCTGTGCGGGGAACTCGAATGGGCCGGGTTCAAGGTGCAGCGGGACGTGGCCGGGCTGCCCACCGCGTTCACCGCACGGTCCGGTACGAGGCCCCGGCCCGCGGTGGCCCTGATGCTGGAGTACGACGCCCTGCCCGGTCTCGGCCACGCCTGCGGGCACAATCTGATCGCTGCGGCGGGCCTGGGCGCCGCCCTGGCCGCACGAGCCGTACTCGACCGGGACGCGGGCACCGTGTGGGCCATCGGCACGCCCGCGGAGGAAGGCGGCGGAGGCAAGGTCGCCGAGACCGAGGCCGGGGTGTTCGACGACCTCGACGCGGCGCTGATGTTCCATCCCGGCGTGCACAGCTGGCAATGGGCGCCGCTGACCGCGCAGGCCCAGTACCGGGTCGGGTTCCACGGGCGCTCCGCCCACCCCACGGGCAACCCCACCGAGGGCATCGACGCCCTCGCCGCGCTCATCCAGCTGTTCAACACCCTCGCCGTGATCGGGCGCAGGCTGCCCGAGGGCTCGCATGTGCAGGGCATCGTCACGGACGGCGGCAGGGCGACCAACATCGTCCCCGAGTACGCGGAGGGTCTGTTCGGCCTGCGCGCGGTGACGACGGCCGCTCTGGAGGACCTGGCGGGGGAGCTGCTGACCTGCGCCCAGGGGGTGGCGCGAGCGACGGGGACCACGGTCACCGTGGAACGCGCGACACCGCGGTACGAGCACTTCCGGAACAGCACGGTCCTGTCGGCTCGGTTCGCCCGGCACCTGGCGGCGACGGGCATCTCGGTGACACCGCCGGAACCGGGCGTCTACCTGGGTTCCTCCGATGTCGGGAACGTCAGCGGCCGGGTGCCCGCCATCCATCCGTTCGTGGCGATCATGGAGGAGGACGGCTCCGACCACACACCCGAGTTCGCCGTCGCCGCCGGTTCCGAACGGGGCCGACAGGTGATGCTCGCCGCCGCCGAGGCACTGGCCCGCACCGCGGTGGAGGTCCTGCTCCGCCCTGAGCTGCGGGACGAGGCGTGGGAGGACCACGACCGGGCGTCCGTCCGCACTTGAGACACCGTCAGTCGACGTGGTCAGTCGACGTGGTCAGTCGACGTGGTCAGTCGATGTGGTCAGTCGACGTGCAGGTGGTACACGTTGAAGGCCCGCCGGATCACCGGCTGGGCCACGTTGCGCACCCGCACCCCGCCGGCCGTCATGCCGTGCTCCGTACCGGCGTGGGCGTGTCCGTGCACGCTCAGGTCGGCTCCGGCGGTGTCGATCGCCTCGGCGAGCAGGTAGGTGCCGAGGAACGGATAGATCTCCGGCGGCTCACCGGCGAGGGTGTCGGCGACGGGGGAGAAGTGGGTGAGCGCGACCCGGGCCGCGCAGTCCTGCCGGTCCAGTTCCTCCAGCGCGGTGCGCAGTCCGTCCGCGCAGCGCCGTGAGTACCGTACGAACTCCTTCATCAGCGGCTCGCCGAACTCCCCCGCGCTGCGGCCCACGAACCCGCCGCCGAACCCCTTGGTCCCGGCGACCCCCACGCGCGTGTCGCCGCACTCGACGACCGTCCCCTCGCCCTCCAGCACCCGCACACCGGCGTCCTCCAGGAGCGCAGCGACCTTCTCGGGCTGCTCGTCGTGGTGGTCGTGGTTGCCGAGGACCGCCACGACGGGCACCGCGAGCCCGCGCACCTCCTGGGCCACCACCCGGGCCTCATCCGGCGTGCCGTGGCGGGTGAGGTCGCCGGCCAGCAGCAGCAGGTCGGCGCACTCGGGCAGGGTGTCGAAGGCGGGACGCAGCAGGCCCTGGCTCTCGGGGCCCATGTGGATGTCCCCCACAGCGGCGACGCGGATCACGGCAGCTCCTCCGCATGATCGGGCGTGACGTTCTCCGCCACCACCACATCGGTGTGCACGGCGAGGCCGTCTAGCTCCTCGCGGACGGTCCGCAGCACGGTCTCCCGGCACTGCGCGGAGGGCACAGTGCCGCTGACCACGACCGCCCCGGCCCGCACCTCGGCGCGGACCCCCAGCTCGCCGAGTTCCTCGGCGGCCAGCCGGTCACGCAGGTGGGCGACGCGGTACTCGACGTTCTCCTCGGAGTGTTGCGCCACGGGCTCGCTCATGGCCGTCCCTCCCTCGTCCTCGGCTCGATGACCTCCAGGCGTTCCAGGAAGTAGAAGAACGCGTCCGGCATCGGCGCGTCCCCGCAGTCCCTGCGTACGGCTTCCCAGTCGACCTTCTCCCGCAGTGTGCGGGCGATCGGCAGGACCGCCCCGAAGTCGCAGTGGTGCTCGGAGAAAGCGGACAGCAGGCTGTGCAGCAGGTCGGTCGGGGACAGCACCGGCATGAACACCGAGTCCACCGAGAGTTCGTCGGCCCGTGCCAGCAGTTCGGTGGTGACGGGCTGGTGCGCGAGCTCGAAGATCAGGTCGACCTGCTGGCCCATGCAGTCGGCCTTCAGCAGCCAGTCCTCCGGAGGCGTCCGCACCTCCAGACCCGCCCCGCGGAGGGTCTCGGCCACGGACTGCGCGTCCTCGGGGAGGACGGCGAAATCGACGTCGTGCTGAAGGTTCTGAGCGCCGCCATGGGCGTACACGGCGACGCTGCCCGCGAGCGCGAACGGGTGCCCTTCCCGTTTCAGAATCGCGCCGACCTGCTTGGCCGCCTCCAGGATCGCCTGGTTGCGGTCGACCGGCAGCGTCGAGGCGAGCGCGTCGGCGCTCTCCGTCGCCAGTCGCAGTCCGGCGACGCCCCGGTGGCGGTCGACGTCGTCGTCGGCGTGCTGCGTCATCAGTGCCCCCTTCCTGACCGGCCCGCACCCGAGGGGCCGTGACGGCGAGGCCCGAGTACCCGGGGCACCGCCGTCGACACGGCGGCCTTCGGCCGGTGGATGCGTCGGCCCGCTTGGTCGGCGAGTCCCGGTTCCGGTTACTCGCGGGTCACATCGATCTGTAAGATCCACTTCGACCAACGCAAGCCCTACCTGGGGGAAACAACTCATGACCAAGCGCTTTTCCGCCCTGGCCGTCTCCGCGGCCATCGTCGGAGGTTTCTTCATCACCTCGATGCCCGCTCACGCCGCCACGTCGGCCGACCGGGGCGAGGTATCGATCAAGGCCTCCGTCACCTGCAACACGAGCGAGCTGCGCCAGCAGATCGCCAACCTCAAGACCAAGGCCGCGAAGCTGAAGCAGCTGGGGGAGACCGCGGCGGCCAAGAAGGTGCTCAGCGACGCGGCCGCCCTCCAGAAGAAGCTCGACGCGTGCATCAAGGCTGACGACGACGCGAGCAAGCCGTTCCCCGGATAAGTTTCCGGTTCCGATGTGTGGCGCTGCCCGTCCCGTTACAGGGATGGGCAGCGCCACACGCTTGCCCGGCCCGCTGACGCCGCTACGCCCACTCCGTTACGTCGGGAGCGGCATTTTGTCGGTTCCCCGGCTGGAGGGGGTCGGCTTCCGGGGTTGGACGGGTCGGCCTTCCGGCCGGGGGGCAGGTTGGTTTCCGGCTGGTGGAGGCGCCGGTCTTCGGCCGGGGGCGGGCGGCTTGTGGCTGGTGGAGGCGTCGGTCTTTGGCCGGGGGTCCGTCGGACTCGCGTCAGGGGCAGGTCGGTCTTGGGTCAGGGGTCACCTTGGGTTCCCGCCAAGGGGCGGGTCGCCGGTGGGTGCGTCGGCCTTCCGGCCGGGGCAGGCGGCTTGTAGCTGGTGGGGGCGTCGGTCTTTGGCCGGGGGTCCGTCGGACTCGCGTCAGGGGCAGGTCGGTCTTCGGTCAGGGGTCACCTTGGGTTCCCGCCAAGGGGCGGGTCGCCGGTGGGTGCGTCGGCCTTCCGGCCGGGGCAGGCGGCTTGTAGCTGGTGGGGGCGTCGGTCTTTGGCCGGGGGTCCGTCGGACTCGCGTCAGGGGCAGGTCGGTCTTCGGCCAGGGGTCACCTTGGGCTCCCGCCAAGGGGCAGGTTGGCGTCCGGTCGGTTCGATGCGTTGGCCTTCGGCCGGGGGACACGTCGGACTCCTGCCAGGGGGCACGTCAGCCTCCGGCCGAGGACGCGTCGACTCCGGCCACGCGATACCGCAGGCTTCGGCCGGGCGGGACATCAGCCGGACACCAGTTGATCGGCCCCTGGACATCAGTCCAGCAGCCCCCGGGACCGCAGAAGCGGCAGGACCTGATCCCGTACGGCGGGGGCCAACGTCAGGTCGGGCTCCTGGCCCGTGATCCAGCGCATCGCGGACAGCTCTGCGGCGGGGCGGGGCAGGCCGGTGATCGTGGTGTCGTAGACCGTCATCGTCATCGGGATCCGCTCCAGCGCCGCGAGCGCCCGGACCTCCTGGAGGGGGCTGAAGGCCACGGCGACGACACCGAGCTCCTCCCGCAGCTCGCGCAGAAGTGCCGTCTCCAGGTCCTCGCCCGGATCCGGCTTGCCGCCCGGCAGGTAGAAGACATCGGGCGCCGCGGTCTTGCTGACGACGAGAAGGCGCCCGGATCGGATGATCACGGCCGCGGCCACGACGAGGAAGCCGTCGTCGGACTCGGTGACGTGCTCGCTCATTCCGCGGGCCAGCCGTCCCGCCCCGCCAGATGCAACACCAGGGCGGCGATGTTCCAGGCGTCGTCCTCGCCGCGATGATGGCGTCCTTCGAGCGGCAGCCCGGCAAGACCGAGGGCCTGTGCCATCCCGGGGCGCTTGCGCAGGCCGTGCACCTCGGTGAAGACCGCCTTGGCGTTGGTGTGGCGGCGGCCGAAGGGATACGGCGTCCTCGTGGCCCCGCACTGCCGGGTGAACTGGTGACGGTCGTAGTCGCCCCAACTCGCCCACGGCCGCGCGCCGGAGGCGTGTTCGGCGGCCAGCAGCCGGCACGCCTCCCCGAACGGCAGTCCCCCGTCGACCTCGTCCTGGGTGAGACCGGTCAACTCCGTACAGAAGTCGCTGACTTCGGACCGGGCGGGCCGCACCAGGATCCGGTGCCGTTCGATCCGCTCGGCTGTCGACAGGTCGACGACGGTCAACCCGATCTCGATGATCTCGCTGACCGCGCCCGGGGGAGGGGAGCCGGGCCAGCACGTGGCCTCGACGTCCACGACGTTCAGGAGGCGCTGGGGGCTCTCGTTGTTCATGACGAAAACCGTAGGGGCGCGGTTGTGTGCGAGTCACCTCGTTTTCCCTGCACAGAGGTTCGGGAGGGGGTGGTGGAACCCGGTGCTCCGTATGAGAGTGCTGTGAATTTCCGAGACGCTTGAACACAGGGGGCCCACCGTCCGTATGGGGCGAGGGATTTGCATGCCCGGAGAGCCGACACGCGCAGGAGTACTTCCGTGGGACGCAGCAATCGCAGACGACCGACCGGCGCACGACGTGCGACCTTTGCCGCAGTGGCCCTGATGCTCGGGGGTGGTGGCCTGGTCGCGGTGAATGTGTACGCCTCCGCGACGGAGAGCGGCACGCCACAGCAGACGTCGTGGGGAGCCGTCACGATCGACTGCCCGGACGTCGGCGACACGCTCACCAGCGTGCCCGACGGGTCCAGGGCGGAGGTCGACAAGGAACTCGCCTTCCTGGACCAGCAGATAGCCGAGGCCTATCAGCAACTCCAGGACCCCGCGGTGGAGAACCGCGAGGACGCGCAGAGTCGCATCGTCGACCCGCTCCAGGAGAACCGCGCCGCCACGATCCAGCGCATCGGCGCCGCGCTCGAACGCGCCGGAGAGCAGCCGGACGGCCTCGGCGACATGGCCGGCTGCACCCTTCGCGAGACCGAGAACGAGAACGGCGACGGTCAGGACCAGCAACAGGGCGACGGTCAGGATCAGGGAGACCAGCAGGGCGACGGTCAGAACCAGGACGGCCAGCAGGGCGACGGTCAGCAGGGTGACGGCCAGGACCAGGGCGGTCAGCAGGGCAACGGCGGGCAGGCCGGCAACGGCCCCGTCGCCGCGGACTACGCCGACATCAACAGCGCTCCACCCGCCGCGCAGGCGCCGCAGGCTCAGGGCGACGCCTCCCGTGGGACCTTTGTCACCAGCTGTGGTGTGAACGCGAACGGCCTGTTCAACTCGGACAACGTCATCGTCGCCCCGGGTGTCTCCAACGGTGCCCACCACTTCCACGACTACATCGGCAACCAGTCCAACACCGCCTTCGCGAGCGACCAGGACCTGGCGAACGCCGAGACGAGCTGTGTCGACCAGGGCGACAAGTCCACGTACTACTGGCCCGTGATCCGGCTCCAGAACGGAACGCAGGAACAGGACGCCAACTCGCCCGGCGGCGGCGTCGAGGGCAACGCCGGTGAGATCGTCACCCCCAAGGAAGTGACGCTGACGTTCGTGGGCAACCCCCGCAGCAAGGTCACCGCGATGCCGCGTCTGCTGCGCATCATCACCGGTGACGCCAAGGCGTTCGTCAACGGCAACGCCAACGCCAACGCGTCCTGGAGCTGCACCGGGTTCGAGGACCGGCAGCTGAAGGACAAGTACCCGCTGTGCCCGCAGGGCAGCGACGTGGTGCGCACCTTCAAGTTCCAGAGCTGCTGGGACGGCCGCAACATCGACAGCGCCAACCACCGCACCCACGTGGCGTTCGCCCAGAACGACGGCACCTGCCCGGAGGGCTTCGAGGCCATCCCGCAGCTGGTCCAGCGGATCGTCTACGACGTCGACGCGCCGAGCCTGGGTGACGGCGGCCGCACGACCCCGCTGTTCGCGGTCGACTCCTTCCCGGAGCAGCTGCACAAGCCCGTCACCGACCACGGCGACTTCATCAACGTCTTCGACGAGAACCTGATGAACGAGATGGTCGGCTGCATCAACGACGGCCGTCAGTGTGGCGCGGGCACGGGCCAGGACGACCCGGGCACGGGCAACGGCGACAACGGCGACGGAAACAACGGCGACGGAAACAACGGCGACGGCAACGGCGAGAACGGTGGCGACAACGGCGACGGCTCCGCCCCGGATCCCGGTGCCACTCAGGACCCCGGTAACGGGAACGGCAACGACAACGGCTCCGAGGACAACCCCGGAAACGACGACGAGCCGCAGCAGCAGCCCACGCCGACCACCGAAGCCCCCGCCGGCGACCAGACGACCGCCCCCGCCGCCGACGAGCCGAAGACCTACAGCTCACCCACGGCTCACAGCACCACCGCGCCTTCGCCCGGGGCCGGGAACGGCAACGGCAACGGCAACGGCCAGGCGAACCAGCCCAACCCCCAGGACGACACCGCGACCGACGCCCCCGGAACCGGCACCACCGGAGCCGTCGCCCAGCCCCCGGTCGCCGCGCAGCCCGAGCCTCAGGGCAGCCAGAGCAGTCTCGCCGAGACCGGCACCCAGCTGTGGCCGGCCGCACTGGGGGCGATCCTCCTGATCTCCGGCTTCGTTCTCCTACGACGCACCAGCCGCCGCTCGATGTGACACCGGCCGGCACGCACGAGTAGCAGGGGTGGCTGTCCGCCACGCAGCTCCACCGGCGGACGGCCACCTCTGCGCGTGCTCCACGATCACCCCGCCCTCGAAAATCGACGTGAGCCATTCCTGGTCCGGGAAACCGAATCGGACCGTCCCCCCGGCAGCCGCCCCGGAAAGTGCCGTTGTATAGGCAAACTAAGCTCAACAAGGGCGGCCGCTGATCCCCTCAGGGCGAATTAACGGCACCACTCGGTGCCACCGCCACTGGTCCGTATGCAGCAGCACGGGAAGCAGGAGACCGTGGCTGCCGGTGAGGCTTGACGGGTCATGACGTTCCACCCCCGGGAGCCTCCATGCCTCTACGCCGATCCCGCCTGCGAGCGGCGTCCGCCCTCGCGGCCTGCCTCGCCGCGCTGTCCCCGGCGATGGGCTGTACCGCCGCCGACGCCTCGGGCGGCCAGACGCTTCAGCGTCAGCTCGAGGACTTCGTTCGCCGCCCCGGCGGCCCGCCCGGAGCCATCGCCGTCCTGCGGACCGAGAAGGGGACCCGAATCGTGCGCGCCGGCGTCGCCGACGTCCGCGCGCGCCGCCCGCCCCGCCCCGCCGACCACATGCGCATCGCGAGCACGGCCAAGGCCTTCAGCGGGGCGGTCGCCCTCACCCTGGTCGACCGCCGCGCCCTGCGCCTGGACGACACCCTGGGCAAGCGCCTGCCCCAACTCCCCGACGCCTGGGCATCAGTGACACTCCGTCAACTCCTGAACCACACCAGTGGTCTGCCGGACTACTCCCGGAGCGCCGGGTTCATCGACGAACTACGGGCCGACCCGCGCCACCGCTTCGACTCCCGGCGCCTCCTCGACTACATCGCCGACCAGCCCCTGCTCTTCAAGCCGGGCACGCAGTACCGCTACTCGAACTCGGACAACATCGCCGTAGCACTCATGGCAGAGGCGGTGATCCATACGCCGTACGAGGAACTCCTGCGCAAACGCGTCTACGCGCCGCTGAGTCTGCAATCCACCAGTCTCCCGCAGGGGTACCGGATGCCGAAGCCCTACCTGCACGGCTATGACGTGAGCCCGTCGGCGTCCCCGCAGGACGTCAGCGAGGTCATCGGCATGTCGGGCGTCTGGGCGTCCGGAGGCATCGTCTCCACACCGGACGACATGACCCGCTTCATCCGGGGTTACGCGGGCGGACGGCTCTACGGCAGGAAGGTCGTCGAGCAGCAGCGGCAGTGGGTCAAGGGCGCGTCCGAGCCCGCCGGGCCGGGGCGTAACTCCGCAGGTCTCGCCGTCTTCCGCTACGAGACGCGATGCGGTGTCGTCCTGGGCCACACCGGCAACACCCTCGGTTATACCCAGTTGATCGCGGCCACCCCCGACGGCCGTCGTTCACTGACGTTCTCGATCACCGCCCAGATCACCCAGTCCGCCGACGCGGAAGGGCTGCGGAGAATGCGCGCACTTCAGGAGAACATTGTCTGCGAATTGCTGCGCGGGAAAAACCAATAGCGGTCTCCCGCGGCCACCGGGATTCAACTCACCACGATTTCCCAGGTGTCGACGGCGTAATGCACGGACATTCCGTTGCGTGCGTACAACTCGGGGGCGCCGGTGGCGTTTTCGGTGTCCACTCCGAGGCCCACGGTGTCCCGCCCGCGGGCCGCGAACGCCGCGAAGGCCTGTCGCAGCAGCAGTCCGCCGAGGCCCCGGCCGCGGGCCTCGCGGACGACGCCGAGGCTGCGGATCCACCCCATGGCCTCGCGGTCGTCGCGGGCGATCAGGAAGCCGACGTCCCCGAGGTCCTCGGTGGAGACGAGCCACACCAGGGACCAGTCGAGCCGGTCGGCGTGGATGTCGTGCAGCCACGGCTCGTACTCGCGCGGCTGGAAGTCGAAGTGCTCGGCGAACGTGGCCTGGTAGAGGGCGTGGGTCTGCTTCCGGTCCGCCTCGTCGGCGCAGGCCCGCACCCGCACGCCCGCGGGCGGTTCGGGCGGTAGGTCCTCGCTCCTGCGCAGCGCCCGCTCCAGCACGTGATAGCGCCGTACTACCGACCAGCCTCGCGCCCGTATCAGCGCGAGGTCGGTCGTGGGCTCCGAGTTGAGGTGCAGATGGACCACGGCCTTCGAGGCGCCGTTCGCCCGGGCCCTCTCCAGTGCCCTGGCCTCGATCGCCTCCAGGAGGAGTGCGCCGGCCTGCTGGTGGTCGGGCAGCACATAGTGGTCGGCGTCGATGCGCTCGCCCTGCGAGTCGTCCCAGACCAGGGCGTACGCCACCAGACGGGCTCCGTCGAAGGCCAGCCAGGAGTCGCGGTCGAGGTCGATCTCGGGGTTCCCCAGATCGGACTCCACCGTGTGCAGATCGGTCTCGGGCCGCCCGACCTCGATCCGGTCGATCTCGTTGAGCAACTCGGTGACGGCCGGCGCGTCGGTGGGCGCGGCAGCGCGCAGGAGATAGGGCATGGGGCAAGGGTCCGGGGCGGGCCCGGCGGCCGCAAACGAGTTTTCACCAAGGGGTCGGAGAGTGTTCTCGAAGCCTTGGTAGGCTCCGCCTGTTGATCATGAACGGCACGGTGGGCAGGGCGAGGGCGAGGGCGGGTGGCGGCGACCGCTGACGGTCGCCGATGAGGCCTTTGCGGGATCTTTGTGGAGAGTCGTCAAGTGTGGCGTCTGATACGCCTGTTGACACCGTGACGGCTGATAAGATCATTACACTTTTCAGTAGGCTGATGACGCGTCATACGCGCGTACGGGGACAGCCAAAACGGCCCCATCGTGAAGGAGTGACGGTTGGTCCGCCGGTAAGGCCCGCGCCGCACAGTGGCGGGCATTTCCGGGGCCCATGCATGGTCAGTCTCCCGACGCGAGGCGACTTGAAGAGAGTCTCATGACGTCATTGTTCGAAGATCCACTCCTGTGGGTCCTGCTCGTGGTACTCATCGCTGCGATTTTCGCAGTGATGCGCGCACGGAGAACCAACATCCAGCTCCGCGCGAACAACAACAAACTGCACGGCGACGTGGCGAGGTGTGCGAGGTCAGCTCGCCGAGCTCCAGACGACCTACTCGTCGGTGAGCGCGCGGCACGCCGCGGATCTGGAAGAGGTGCGCAAGGACGCCGAGTCGGCGACGAAGGCGACCCTGAAGTCGGCCGTCGGCACCCTGGCGACCCTGGCCGAGGAGCAGCTGGCCCTGCTCGACGGTCTCCAGCAGAAGTACGGCGACGACCACGCGGTCCTCGGCGACCTGATGCTGGTCGACCACACCGGCAGCCAGTTCAGCCGCCGTACCAAGGGCATCTCGGTGCTCTGCGGCGGGTGGCTCGGCCGACGCGACCGGGACGCCTCGGTGTACGACGTCGCCCGCAGCGCCCAGGGGCGGATCCGCGACTTCGAGCGGGTCAAGGTCCACTCGCAGGCCAACGTCGCGATCACCAGCCGCGCGGTCGAACCGGTCGCCATGGTCCTGGCCGAACTGCTGGACAACGCCACCAAGTACAGCGCCCCCGGCACCCCCGTCGAGATCAACATCCAGGCCGTCCCCACCGGGATATGCCTGATCGTCGACGACGCCGGTCTCGGGATGGACCAGGAGACCAAGGCCCGCGCCGCGTCCCTGCTGACCACCGGCGGAGCCGTGGACATCACCAGTCTCGGCGACCCGCCCAAGTTCGGCTTCGCCCTCTCCGGGAAGCTCGCCGCCCACTACGGGTTCCACGTCTCCGTCGACGCGGTCTCCCCCTACGGCGGTGTCCGTGCCGTGATCCGGGTGCCCGAGAATCTCCTGACGGCGGACGTGCCCGCACCCGCACCCGTCGAACTCGACGACCACGAGGGCGAGCCCATCGCGGCCAAGCCCACCCCCGTCGCCTCCCTCGTCGTCGGTCAGACCGCCGGAGGCCTCCCCAAGCGCCGCCGGCGGCGCAACGGCTCCGTCTCCGTGGTGGCCTCGCCCGGCGCGGACGTACCCGACCTGGACGCGGCAGGCGAAGAGACCGCCTCGCGGCTCAAGGCATTCGCTCGCGGAACCCTGCTCGGGCGGGACTCGGACAACACGGAAGGACCTCAGAACCAGTGAATCCCGATCTGTCGTGGGTGCTGAACGACGTGCTCGAGGTGCGCGGAGCCCGCCACGCCATCCTCGTCTCGGCGGACGGCCTGCTGATGCAGCGGTCCGACGGCATCGTCCGTGACGACGCGGAACGCAACGCCGCCGCGATGAGCTCCCTGCAGTCCCTGTGCCGCAGCGTCGCCCCCTTCGTCGGCGGCGGCAAGGGCCTCTGGAAGCAGACACTGATCGAGTTCGACGGCGGATGGATCTTCCTCATCGCCGGGGGCAGCGGCTCCTACCTCGCCGTCTCGACCGCTCTGGACGTCGACATGGAGGCCATGTCGATCCGGATGCAGAAGACGGTGGGCGCGCTGACCAAGGCGATGAGCGCCATTCCGCGCCAGAACACCGGCGTAGACGCATGACCTGGCCTGGCGAGGACGCTCCGGTAACCAGCGACTTCGTCCGCTCCTACGTCATCACCGGTGGCCGTCGTCTCCCCTCCGACGACGACCTGGCCCTGCACACTCTGGTGTGCCTGGCCCCAGACCGGAAGCTGCCGCTCGGGGCCGGACCCGAGGTGCGGGCGATCTGGGAGCTCTGTTCGGGCGGCTACCTGTCGGTCGCCGAAGTCGCCGGTCATCTGGGACTGCCGGTCGGCGTGGCCCGACTGCTGCTGTCCGATTTATTCGAACAGGGGCACCTTCTGCGTCGCGCTGAACCGGCCCCCGCCCAGCACGTTCCCCGAGCGATACTCGAGAAGGTTCTGCATGGACTCGAAACCCTCAACATCGGCTGACCCCGGGGCGAACGGCTCCATCTACGTCTCCGCCGACGTGACCACCGCCGCGAAGATCCTGGTGGTCGGACACTTCGCCGTGGGCAAGACGACCTTCATCGGGTCTCTTTCGGAGATCACTCCGCTGCGCACCGAGGAGAAGATGACGCAGGCGTCCATGCACGTCGACGACCTGCGCGGGGCGCCGGAGAAGGCGACCACCACCGTGGCGCTTGACTTCGGCCGGCTGACCCTGAGCGAGGAGCTGGTGCTGTACCTGTTCGGCACCCCCGGACAGCAGCGCTTCATGCAGCTGTGGGAGGACATGGCCCGCGGTGCGCTCGGCGCCCTGCTCCTGGTCGACCCCTCACGCCTGGAGGAGACCTTCCCGGTCATCGACCTGATCGACGAGTACGGCCTCGAGTACGCGATCGCCGTCAACACCTTCTCGCAGACCAGCCACTTCGAGGAGGACGAGATCCGCGAAGCCCTCGACCTGCTTCCGGACACTCCCGTCATCTACTGCGACGCCCGCGACCAGCGCTCCTCCGCCCGCGCCCTGATCGCCCTCGTGCGTCACCTCCTCGACCGCGCCGCCTGAACCACCACCCCCCGCCCGGACCGCACGGTCCGGGCCACCAAAGGACACAGACATGGACGTTCACGACACGGCCGCCACCGGTGCGGCCAGATGCCCCATGTACGACGGCTCCTTCGCCGCAGACCCGCAGAAGGTCTACGACTACCTCCGGGCGCACGGCCCCGCGGGCCCGGTGGAACTGGCCCCCGGCGTCGACGCCACCCTGGTCGTCGGACACGAGACGGCCCTGCGGGTGCTCCAGAACCCCTCCCTGTTCGCGCGCGACGGCCGCCGCTGGACCGCCCTCAACGACGGCCGCGTTCCGCTCGACAGCCCCGTCCTGCCGATGATGGCCTACCGGCCCAACTGCCTGTTCACCGACGGCGCCCAGCACCTCAGGCTGCGCAAGGCGGTCACCGAGAGCCTCGACCGGCTCAACGTCACCCGCATCCGCCGCGACGTCGAACCGATCGCCGCCTACCTCATCGACCAGTTCAGCGAGCGGGGCCGGGCGGACCTGATCAACGACTACGCCAAACTGCTGCCGATGCTGATGATCAACAAGCTCTTCGGCTGCCCCGCCGCCATCGGTGACCGCGTCACGAGCGCGATGGCCGACATGTTCGACGGCAAGGACGCGCTGCGCGCCAGTGAGGAACTCACCGCCTGCTTCATGGAGCTGGTCTCCCTCAAGCGTCGTGAGCCCGGCGACGACATCACCTCCTGGCTGGTCCAGCACCCCGCCGGCCTCAGCGACGAGGAGCTCAAGGACCAGCTGGTGATGCTGATCGGCGCCGGCGTGGAGCCCGAGCGGAACCTCATCGCCAACTCCCTCCTGCTGCTCCTCGACCGGGAGGGCGACAACGGGCCGAGCATGCAGATCGAGGACGCCCTCGACCACGTCCTGCTCAACAACCCGCCGATCGCCAACTACGCGACGCACTTCCCGGTGCAGGACGTCGACCTCGGTGGAGTGGTGGTTCAGGCGAACTCCCCCCTGGTCATCAGCTTTGCCGGAGCCAACAGCGACCCGGTGCTCACCTCGTCGGGCCAGGCGCACAGCCGCGGCGCCCACCTCGCCTGGGGCGCGGGCCCGCACGCCTGCCCGGCCAAGAGCCCGGCCCAGGTCATCGCGGTCACCGCCATCGAGCTGATCCTCAACGCCCTGCCCGACCTGGTCCTGAGCGTCCCGGCCCAGAAACTGGAGTGGCGTCCCGGCCCGTTCCACCGCGCCCTGGCCACCCTCCCCGTCCAGTTCAGCCCCACTCCGGCCACCCGGATGGCATCGGCGTACGGGTCCTCCACGGCGCCCCGCCCGACCGTCGTCCAGCAGCCCGCCCCCGCGGCACGCGTCCCCGCGCCCGCGGCCCAGAAGCCGGTCAAGAAGGGCTTCTGGAGCAGTTTCCTCGAGATCTTCCGTGTGTGACGGCTTAGCGCCGCCCGGCCGGTGCCGGAGAGAGGACTGACGGCTTCACAAGTCCACTCTCCGGCACCTGCGTTCGTTCGGGGGACAGATTGGCTCGCACGTGCCCGAAAGGCCCTTCTTCGGGCAGAATCGACTCCCGTCCAGCACAGCCCGCAGCGCGAGGAGCGGCGTATGGAGTACTACGACCTCGGCTCCCACGGCCGACCCGTCACCACCGACTCCGCCGAGGCCCAGCTCTGGTTCGACCGTGGCCTGGTGTGGACGTACGCCTTCCACCACGAGGAGGCCGTGGCCTGCTTCGAGAAGGCGGCCGCCGCCGACCCCGACTGCGCGATGGCCCACTGGGGCATCGCCTACGCCTCGGGCCCGAACTACAACAAGCCCTGGGAGTTCTTCGACGACCGGGATCTGGCCCGGACCGTCCGACGCACCCATGCGGCCGTCGAGTCGGCGCACGAGAAGGCGGCCGCCCGGGCCACCGAGGTGGAGCGGGCCCTGATCGGCGCCCTCCGCGCCCGCTACCCGCAGGCGGAGCCCGCCGAGGACTGCGCGGTGTGGAACGCGCCGTACGCCGACAGCATGCGCGCCGTCCACGAGCTCGCCCCGGACGACCTGGACGTGGCAACCCTGTACGCGGACGCCCTGATGAACCTCACCCCCTGGCAGCTGTGGGACCTGCGCACCGGCGAACCCGCTGACGGAGCGCGCACCCGCGAGGCACGGGCGGTTCTGGAGCGCGCCCTCACCGGCGCCACCGGTCGCACCCACCCGGGCATCGTGCATCTGTACATCCATCTGATGGAGATGTCGCCCACCCCCGAACTGGCCCTGTCCGTCGCGGACCTGCTGCGCGGCCTGGTGCCGGACGCCGGGCATCTCCTGCACATGCCCTCGCACCTGGAGGTGCTGTGCGGTGACTACCGGCGGGTGGTGGCGGACAACAGCGCCGCGATCGCCGCCGACGAGAAGGTCCGCGCGCGGGCCGGAGCGATGAACTTCTACACGCTCTACCGCTCGCACAACTACCACTTCAAGATCTACGGGGCGATGTTCCTGGGCCAGTCGCAGACCGCCCTGGAGACCGCCGCGCAGCTGGAGGCGTCGATCCCGGAGGAACTTCTGCGAGTCGAGAGCCCGCCCATGGCCGACTGGCTCGAGGGCTTCCTCGCGATGCGGGTCCACGTCCTGATCCGCTTCGGCCGCTGGACCGACATCCTGGACCTTCCGCTGCCCGCCGATCCGCGGCTGTACTGCGTGACGACCGCGATGCTCCACTACGCCCGCGGTGTCGCCCTGTCCGCCCTCGGCCGCATCACTGAGGCGGAGGGCGAACGCGCCCTGTTCCTCGAGGCGGTCGCCGAGGTCCCCGGGACCCGCATGCTCTTCAACAACACGTGCGGCGACATCCTGGCGATCGCCTCGGCGATGCTCGACGGCGAACTGGCATACCGCAAGGGCGACTTCGACACCGCCTTCGCGGCCCTCGAGCGATCGGTCGAGCTGGACGACAACCTCCCCTACGACGAGCCGTGGGGCTGGATGCAGCCCACCCGCCATGCCTACGGCGCCCTCCTGCTGGAACGGGGACACCTCGCCGAGGCCGAGGCCGTCTACCGCGCCGACCTCGGTCTCGACGACACCCTCCCGCGGCCTCTCCAGCACCCGGGCAACGTGTGGGCGCTGCACGGGCTCCACGAGTGCCTGGTCCGCGGGAAGAAGGAAGGCGAGGCGCGGATCGTGGCCCAGCAACTGCGGATCGCCGCCGCACTGGCCGACGTACCGGTCGAGGCGTCCTGCTTCTGCCGGCTGGAAACCGGTTCTGCCGAGGCGCCGGGCTGCTGCGGATAGGCTGCGATCAACTGGGCGGCGTGAGCGGGGAGTTGCATGCGGAACACGGGCGAGTTCATCGCGGACACCTATGCGCTCGGCGCGGGGGACTGGACGATGACGCCGGTCGCCCGCGGCGCCCTGGGACAGATCTGGAAACTGTCCGGGAACGGCACCGCCTGGGCGGTGAAGGAGCTGCTCTTCGAGAAGGACGAGCCGGACGTCGGCGCCGAGTCGGTACTGCGCGACGCGGCGGAGACGCTGGGCATCTCCGCGCCACGTCTCCTGCCCGACCGCACCGGCGCCCATGTCGTACGGCTCCCCGAGGGTTCCTACGTGAAGCTGTACGACTGGGTCGACGGCACCGCGGCCGACCCGTCGGACCCGGAGACCCTGAGCTGGTGCGGCCGTACGCTCGCCATCCTGCACCAGGCGGGAGAGGGCACGGGCGGGACACCGAGCGGCTGGTACGAACGGTGCAACCCGGAGTCCGACTGGGCCGAACTGCTCGGGAAGGTGGAGCGGGCCGGCCTGCCCTGGGCGGGGGAGCTGGGCCGGTTCGCCGCCACGACTGCCGTTGACCTGGCACGGCATGTCTCGCCGTCGTCCCCCGCAGACGTGGTGACCTCCCATCTCGACATGCGGCCGCAGAACGTCCTGGTCGGCCTCGACGGACCGGTCCTGCTCGACTGGGACAACGCCGGGCCCGTCTCGGCGGAGCGCGAGCTGGCCCGTGCCGTCTACGTGTGGTCGGGCGGCAACCGCTTCGACGCCGATGCGGCACGGCGCCTGGTGCGTGCCTACCGGGACGCCGGGGGCCGCGCGGTGATCAAGAACCTGGACGCGTTCTCGATGCTCTTCGCGACAGATCTGAACTACGTGTACGTACAGGCCGATTGTGCGGTCGATCCGGCGGTGACGGCCGAGCAGCGTGCGTTCGGCAGCCGTGAGGCCGTGGCCAAGCTGCGCAGCCTGCCCGACCTGAGCGCCGTCGCCCGGCTGACGGAGACGCTGGAGGCCGAGTGGTGACCGGCCGCGGACCGTGTCACCGGCCCCTCGGCCCCCGTTCGCCCCTTCAGCCGGCCACGCTCTCGCGCCGGGGCTGCTCCGCGACCACACGCTTCGGCCGGGTGCGGGGTCCGAAGGCGGCCAGGACGATCGCGCCGACGAGCCAGGTGCCGGCGATGAAATAGAAGACGCTCTGGTAGCCGTGGCCGTTGTAGAGGGCCGCGACGATCAAGGGGCCGGCGGCGTTCGAGAGCCGTCCCAGGCCGTACGACACGCTCGTGCCGAGCGAACGGCCCCGGGTGTCGAACAGTTCGGGCGAGTAGGCGTACCCGAGGGCCGTGTACCCGCGCTCGAACAGGTTCACCAGGAAGCCGAACACGACGATGAACAGCGGATCGAAGGTGAGCCCGTACAGCAGGCCGCACAGCGCGATGACCGTGCCGAAGGCGACCAGGCACCACTTGCGTTCGAAGCGGTCGGTGACCAGGGCGGCGAGATAGGAGCCCAGCGGAGCGCCGACGGTGGTGAGGGCGACGTAGAAGACGGACTTCTCGACGCTGAAGCCCTCCTTGGCGAGCAGGGTGGGCGCCCAGCTGGAGTAGCCGAAGAAGCCGATGGTCTGCGTGACCCACAGCACGGTGAGCAGGAGGGTCGGCATCAGGTACTTCCGCTGGAGCAGCAGACGCAGCGAGGCCTTGGCCGCCGGAGCCTCCGCGACGGGCGGGGCAGGTTCGGGCAGCGGACCCTTCTCGGCGGCGACGCGTGCCTCGATCTCGCGCAGAACCGCGTCCGCGGCGGCGTGGTCGCCCCGGCTCTCGTGCCAGCGGGGTGACTCCTTGAGGTGCCGGGTGAAGAAGACGAGCAGGAGGCCCAGCGAGCCCCACAGGTAGATCAGCCGCCACGACCAGTCGCTCAGCGGCACGACCGCGCTGGCGATGAGGTTGGTGGCCGGGGTGCCGCAGATCCCGATGACGATGGCGTACGCCTGGAACTTTCCGCGGACGGCGGACGGGTACATCTCGTTGACGTAGATCACCGCCACGACGGTCATCGCCGCCAGGCCCGCCGAGGTCAGGACACGGAACACGCCCAGCGAGACGAGGTCCCAGGAGAACGCCGAGGCGAACGAGAACACGCCGAAGAACAAGGTGGTCAGCAGCAGGGTCCGTTTGCGGCCCCATCGGTCGGCCATGGTTCCGGCGACGACCGACCCGATGAACATGCCGACGAACGACAGGGAGGTGACATAGGCGATCTGGTCGACCGTGATGCCCCACAGGTCGATCAGCTTCGGGGCGGTGGTGGCGAAGGTGTTGATGTCCGCGAACTCGAAGAAGTACGCGAACGACACGGCGAGCAGAGTGAGTTTGTGAAAGCGGGAGACCGGCAGGCGGTCCAGCCGGTTCAGCGCGTTGGCTCGTTGCATGTGCGGCCCTTGTCGGAGGGAAGGGGAGGGGGAGCGGGGACAGGTCTCGTTCTCAGGCCTCGTCGGGCCAGTACAGGCGCATCGGGTTGTCGACGAGCAGGCGCCTGCGCTGCTCCTCGGTGGGGGCGATGTGCGGGATGTGGTCGACCAGGAGCCCGTCGTCGGGCATGTGGTCGGTGAGGTTCGGGTGGGGCCAGTCGGTGCCCCACAGCACGCGGTCGCCGAACTCCTCGACGACCCGGCGGCCGAAGGGCACGACGTCGGTGTAGGCGTGCCGCTGTCCGTCGAGGGCGGCCGGACCGGTGACGCTGAGGCGTTCGGGGCAAGTGACCTTCACCCAGACGTCGTTGGCGTCGACGAACCGCAGGAACCGGCTGAACTCCGGCCCGTCCACCGGCCGGGTGACGTCGGGGCGGCCCAGGTGGTCCACCACGAGCGGAGTGGGCAACGAGGAGAAGAACCCCTCCAGTTCGGGCAGGTCGACGCTCTCGAAGTACAGGACGATGTGCCAGCCGAGCGGGGCGATCTTCGCGGCGATGGCACGCAGGTCGTCCTCGGGGGAGGTGTCCACGAGCCGGCGTACGAAGTTGAACCGCACACCGCGCACTCCGGCGTCGTGCAGCTCGCGCAGCCCGGCCTCCTCGACGTCGGGCCGTACGGTCGCGACGCCCCGCGCGCGGTCGCCGGCCGCGCGGACGGCGTCGACCATGGCGCGGTTGTCGGCACCGTGGCAGGTGGCCTGTACGACGACGTTGCGTGAGACCCCCAAGTGGTCGCGCAGTGCGAAGAGTTGTTCCTTGCCGCCGTCGCAGGGGGTGTACTTGCGCTCTGGTGCGAAGGGGAACTCGGCCTGCGGGCCGAAGACATGGCAGTGGGTGTCGACGGTTCCGGCCGGGAGCCGGAAGGAGGGGACGGACGGGTCCCGGTACCAGTCCAGCCAGCCGGGTGTCCTGGGGGACAGGAGATGCATGAGGATCAGCGCCCCTGCCGTCGCAGCAGCGCGTCCAGCCGCGGGTACACCGCGCGCACGTTGTGTTCCTGTACGGCGGCCAGGTCGTCCGCGGGCAGCTTCGCGGCCTCGGTGTAGCGGCGGGTGTCGTCGAAGGGGTGGCCGGTGCACGGGTCGACGTCCCGGACGGCGCCGATCATCTCCGAGGCGAACAGGATGTTCTTCGCGGGGATCACGTCGAAGAGCAGGTCGATGCCGGGCTGGTGGTACACGCAGGTGTCGAAGAAGACGTTGCCGAGGACGTGTTCCTCCATCGGAGGCTTGCCGAGGGCCATCGCCAGGCCCCGGAAGCGGCCCCAGTGGTAGGGGACCGCGCCGCCGCCGTGCGGGATGACCAGCCGCAGGGTCGGGAAGTCCGTGAACAGGTCACCCTGGACGAGCTGCATGAACGCCGTGGTGTCGGCGTTGAGGTAGTGGGCGCCCGTGGTGTGGAAGGCGGGGTTGACGCTCGTGCTGACGTGCACCATCGCCGGGATGTCGTACTCGACCATCTTCTCGTAGACCGGGTACCAGGAGCGGTCGGTGAGCGGGGGAGCGGTCCAGTGGCCGCCGGACGGGTCGGGGTTGAGGTTCAGTGCGACGGCCCCGTACTCCTCCACGCAGCGGGTCAGCTCCGGGACGCAGGTGGCGGGGTCGACGCCGGGCGACTGCGGGAGCATCGCGGCGGGCACGAACCGCTCCGGGTACAGAGTGGCCACGCGGTGGCAGAGCTCGTTGCAGACGGCGGCCCACGCGGCGGATGTCGCGAAGTCGCCGATGTGATGGGCCATGAAGGACGCGCGGGGCGAGAAGACCGTCAGGTCGATGCCGCGTTCGTCCATCAGCCGCAGCTGGTTCGACTCGACGCTCTCGCGCAGCTCGTCGTCGCCGATGCGCGGCTCGGACCGCGCGGGAGCGAGCGTCGGGTCGGTGAGCGAGGCGATCTGCCGGTCGCGCCACACCCCCAGCGCCGGGGGCGCGGTCGTGTAGTGCCCGTGACAGTCGATGATCATGTGCGGCTACCTCCGTCATTCGGCGTCGTCGTCGACGGGAGCAGCGTCGGCCCAGGTCGGAGGCACGGGGAGACGAGCGGGCACAGAACTAACGTCCCCTTAACAGAGCGGCGGGGCTCAGAGAAAGGTGGTCTACATTCGGACCGGGACCTCGACTTTCGGACACCGGTCCCCCCGGACATGGGCGGCGTCGGCGCGGGCGCCGGAAGGAGGCGGGCGGCGTGGACATACTCCTGGCCGAGGACGACGACGGAGTGGCCGCCGCACTGGTGGAGGTCCTCTACGACCACGGGCACATCACCCGGCGGGTCCGGTACGGCCGGGACGTCCTGACCTATCACCGCAGCTCCGACCTGCTCCTCCTCGACCTCGGCCTGCCGGACACCGACGGCCTGGACGTGTTGCGCAAGCTGCGGACCGTGAGCGACATGTCCGTGGTCGTGCTCACCGCACGCGGCGACGAGCGCTCCGTCGTGCGCGGGCTGCGCCTCGGCGCCGACGACTACCTCGTCAAGCCGGTCCGCCTGAAGGAGCTCCTCGCCCGCATCGAGGCCGTCACCCGCCGCACCGCGGCCAGGAGCGGTCCGTCCTTGCTGCCCACGGTCCGGGTCGGTGACGTGGAGGTCGGCCTCGACGCCCGCCGGGTCAGGGTGGCCGGGGCGGAGGTCGAGCTGACCACCAAGGAGTTCGACGTCCTCGCCGTGCTCGCCGCCCGGGCGGGCACCGCGGTCAGCCGGGAACAGCTGCTGGACGAGGTGTGGGGCGACGCCCACCAGGCCGTGTCCCGCTCGCTCGACGTCCACCTCACCCAGCTGCGGACCAAGCTCGGCCGCCCCGGACTGCTCACCACGATCCGGGGCTTCGGCTACCGCCTCGGCGACTGAGGGACCGTACGTGCGCACCAGGGTCCAGGCCGTGCTGCTGATGTTCGGCGTCCTCGCGGTGGCCGCGTTCGCCGTTCCGCTGCTGCTGTTCACCGCCTCCGACCGCACCCAGCAGCTCGTCCTCGCCCGCAGCTCCGACCTCGACCGCTTCGCCTCCCTCATGGACCAGGCCGCGCGCACCGGTGACACCTCGGCCCTCGCCGCGGAGGCCCGCCGCTACACCCAGCTCTACGGCGAACCCCTCGTCGTCACCGACACCCGCCGCCGTCCGGTCGTCCAGACCGGCGGCATGCGGGCCTCCGACCCCGAGGTCGCCCGGCTGGTCGACGCCGCCCTGCGCAACCAGACCGCGCACCCCACCGGGTCGCTTCACCCCTGGTCACGCGGCTCTCGCATGTTCGCCGAACCCGCGGGCACCGGCACCCAGGTCTCCGGAGCGGTCGTCCTGCGCGCCTCGGTCCGCACGGCGGCCGACGACATCACCTGGCGGTGGAGCGCCGTCCTGGCCGGTACCGCGCTGGTCGCGCTCGCCTGCACCGTCCTCGCCCGCGCCGCCACCCGCTGGGTGGTCAGCCCCCTGCGCCGCCTGGACCGTGCCGTCGGCAGGCTCGCCGCGGGGCTTCCGCCCGACCACACCCGGGCCGGCGGTCCGCCCGAGCTGCGCCAGCTGGCGACGGGCTTCAACCGGATGGCGAGCGCGGTCACGGCCGCCCTGGAACAGCAGCGGCGGCTCGTCGCCGACACCTCCCACCAGATGCGCAACCCCATGGCGGCACTGCGCCTGCGGGTGGACGCCCTCTCCGGCCACCTGCCCGCCTCGGCGGACCGCACCTACCAGGGCGTCACCACCGAGCTGGAACGCCTCGAAACCCTGCTGGACGACATGCTCACCCTGGCCACCGCCGAACACCGGGCCGGAGAACTGACGGTCACCGACCCGCTCGACGCCCACTGCGACGCGGCCGAGGTCGCCCTCACCCAGCACCGGTTGTGGGAACCGGTCGCCCGCCGGGCCGGCGTCGAACTGACCGTCGCGGCGGACATCCCCACCTCAGCGGCCTGCGCGGACCGCGAACTGGCCCAGATCACGGACGTCCTCGTCGACAACGCCGTCAAGTACGCGGGACACGGCGCCCACGTCGAGCTCCGCTGCACCACCGAGGGCCCGCACACGGTCCTCACCGTCACCGACGACGGCCCCGGCCTGACCCCGGACGAGATCCAGCAGGCCACCACCCGCTTCTGGCGGTCGACCCGCCAGAACGGCACCTCCGGCACCGGCCTGGGCCTCGCCATCGCCGAACAGCTCCTGGCCGGCCGGGGCGGCCATCTCGAACTGACACCCGCACACCCGCGGGGCCTGCAGGCCAGGGCGGTCCTGCCGAGCGGAGGCGCCCGGTGAAGCGCCGCACCGCCCTGCGCGCCGCGTTCGGCGTCACCGCCGCCGCGGCCCTCGGCGGCGCCCTGACCGGCGACGCCTCCTCCCGGCGCCCCGGGCCACGCGGGGTCCTGCGGCTGGCGACCGGCGAACCCACCGCGTTCTACGCCGCCTTCGGCCGCCTGCTCGCCGCCGAGCTCCGGTCGGCCCACCCGGGCCTGAGCTGTCACGTCCGCACCACCGCGGGCAGCATCACCAACATCGAGCTCATCCGCGACGGCAGGGCCGACCTCGCGCTCGTCCTCACCGACACCGCCCGCGCCGCCCAGGGCACGACGCTCTTCCGACGCCCGGTGCCCCTGCGCGCGATCGGGCGGGTCTACGAGACCTACCTCCAGTTCGCCGTCCGTGCCGACGCCCCGGTGCGCTCGATGGCCGACCTCGCCGGTCACCCCGTCTCGCTCGGCGCCCCCGGCTCGGGCGCGGCCCTGCTCGGCGAACGCCTCCTGCACGCCGCCGGTCTCACCCCCGGCACCGACCTCCCGGTCCGCCACCTACGGCTGGCCGACGCGGCCCGCCGGCTGCGCACCGGTTCCATCGTCGGGCTGCTCGTCGCGGGCGGCGTACCCCTGCCCACCCTCACGGACCTCGACGCGGACCCGGGGCTGCGTTTCCTCCCCCTGGCCGGCCTGTTGCCCGGCGTCGCCGGCCCCGAAGGCCTGGCCGCCTCCGGCCTCGAAGAAGTGGAGCTCCCGCAGGACGCCTACCGGGCCGCCGCCGGTGTCGCCACCATCGGCGTGTCCAACCTCCTCGTCTGCCGCCCCGACCTCGCCTCCGAAACAGCCGAGGCCCTCACCCGCCTCCTCGTCCTGCGGGCGTCCGCCTTCGTCCCCGAGGGCGCGGTCGGCGCCCAGTTCCTGGACGTGCGCAGCCTGATCGGCACGGGCAGCATCCCCCTGCATCCGGGGGCGGTCGAGGCGTACCGGTCGCTGCACGGGTGAGGCTGCCGCCGGGCGGGCCGGGATGCCAAGGTGCGCCGGCCCATTCAAGCCGGACTAATGTCCTCGGCATGAGCGAAAACTCCGCGCGGTCCGTCACCGTCGAGCGCACCAGTACCGGCCACTTCGTCGCCACCAACAGCCGCGGCGGCACGATCAGCTTCGGCACCGGCTCCGACAGCGAGTTCACACCGGTCGAACTGCTCCTCGCCGCGCTCGGCGGCTGCACGGCGGTGGACGTCGACCTCGCCACCAGCCGCCACGCCGAACCCGCCGCCTTCTCCGTCGAGGTGAGCGGCAACAAGATCAACGACGAGCTCGGCAACCGGCTGACCGACCTCGCGGTCACTTTCTCCGTCACCTTCCCCGACGGCGAGGGCGCGGACCGGGCCCGCGCCATCCTGCCCCGCGCGGTGAAGACCTCCCACGACCGCCTGTGCACGGTCAGCCGCACGGTCGAGATCGGCACGCCCGTCACCGCGACGGTCGAGGACGCCTGACCTCTGCGTAGCCTGTCCCCGTGTCCGCCTCCCGCCTTCGCCGCGTCGCCGTTCTCGTCCTCGAAGGTGCCAAGCCACTCGACGTCGGCATCCCCGCGCAGGTGTTCACCACGCGCGCGAGCATGCCGTACGAGGTACGGCTGTGCGGCGCGGCCCCGGGGCTGGTGAGCGGTGGGGACGGGCTGTCGTACCACGTCGCCCACGGTCTGGAGGCGCTCGCGTGGGCGGACCTCGTCTTCATCCCCGGCTACCGGTTCCCGGACCGGGAGGATCCGCCGCGGGCCGTCGTCGAGGCGCTGGTCGCCGCCCACGGCCGGGGCACGCGGCTGGCCGCCATCTCGACCGGCGCGTTCGCGCTGGCCGCGACCGGCCTGCTCGACGGCAGACGCGCCACGACCCACTGGCACTACACGAGGGCACTCGCGGCGAAGCACCCTCTCGTCCGGGTCGACGAGAACGTGCTGTTCGTCGACGAGGGCAGGGTGCTCACGTCGGCGGGCGCCGCCTCCGGCATCGACCTGTGTCTGCACATCCTGCGCGGCGACCTCGGCGTGGCCGCGTCCAACCACGCGGCCCGGCGCCTGGTGGCGGCCCCCTACCGCAGTGGCGGTCAGGCGCAGTACGTGCCGCGCAGCGTGCCCGAGCCGCTCGGCGAGCGCTTCGCCGCCACCCGGGAGTGGGCCCTGCACCGACTCGACGAACCCCTCACCCTCGACCTCCTGGCGCGCCAGGCAGCGGTCTCGCCGCGCACCTTCTCGCGGCGCTTCGTCGAGGAGACCGGATACACGCCGATGCAGTGGGTCATGCGCGCCCGCATCGACATGGCCCGCGAGCTGCTGGAGCGTTCGGAGCGGAGTGTCGAGCAGATCGCGACCGACGTCGGGCTCGGCACCGGTGCGAACCTGCGGACGCACTTCCAGCGGATCCTGGGGACGACGCCGAGCGAGTACCGGCGCACCTTCACCCGGGGCGAGTAGCCGTAGGAGCTGAGCGGCGGTCTGGCCGGGCCGGGTTGCCGAACCAGCGGGAGAGGTGGTCGTCCAGGTCCTGCTGATCGTCGCCGATCCAGGCGACGTGACCGTCGGGGCGCAGCAGGACGCAGGGAACATCCAGTGCCGCGGTGGGGTCCGCGAGGTGATCGACCCGGTCCGACCAGCCGCCGACGGTCAGGCGTTCGGTACGGTCCAGCAACAGTCCGCGGCCGCGATGCAGCAGACGGTAGAGGCGGCCGCCTTTCACGTCGATGTCGGGCAGGCGGCGGCCGAGCAGGTCGGGGCCTTCGCCGAAGTCGTAGCGGATACCGATCGCGGTGATCTTCTCGATGAGGTGGCGGTTCACCTCGTCGAAGTCCATCAGTTCGGTGAGCAGCCTGCGCACGGCCTGCGGGCCCGGTTCGGTGGAGTGCAGTTCCATCTGGGCGCGGGTGTTGTCCAGCACGTCCTCGGCGACCGGATGGCGTTCGTCGTGGTAGGTGTCCAGCAGTGTTTCCGGCGCCCAGCCACGGATCTGTGCGGCCAGCTTCCAGCCGAGGTTGAAGGCGTCCTGAACGCCCAGGTTGAGACCCTGCCCGCCGGTGGGCGGATGGATGTGCGCCGCGTCGCCGGCCAGCAGCACCCGCCCGACCCGATAGCGTTCGGCCAGCCTGGTGGCATCCCCGAAGCGGGACAACCAGCGCGGGGAGTGCACGCCGAAATCGGTTCCGGCGACGGTCCGCAGCTGTTGTTTGAAGTCATCGAGAGTGGGCGGTTCCGTGCGATCGCTGACTCCCTCGGCGGGGACTACGACGCTGTATGCGCCCTCGCCGAAGGGCCTGAGCCAGAATCGCTTGTTGGTCCTGCCGATTTCGGTCACCCTGGCGGAGATATCTTCCTGCGGCACACCCACTTTCATCTCGCCCATCAGCGTCTCGGTCCGCGAGGGCTCACCGGGGAAGGCGACGCCGAGCAGTTTGCGCACTGTGCTGCGCCCGCCGTCACAGCCGACGAGATAGCGCGACCGCAGCTGTTCGCCGTCGGCCAGCTCGACGGTCACACCCTCGTCGTCCTGCTCGAAACCGACCACCGCACCACCGCGCCGGACCTGCGCACCCAGTTGGGTCGCATGCTCCTCGAGCAGACGTTCGATGACTGGTTGCGGGATGCCCAGCAGATAGGAGTGGGCCGAATCCAGGTCCTTGGGAGCGGGTTTGTCGATGGCGGCGAAGAATCCGCCGGCCGGACGCTTTCTTCCGTGTTCGAGCATGCGATCCAGCAGTCCGCGCATGGCCACCAGCTCAAGACTGCGAATATGCAGACCGACGATGCGGACGAACGACACAGGCTCGGTTTCCTTCTCCACGACAAGAACCCGCACGTCGTGCAGCTGAAGTTCGGCGGCCAGCATCGCGCCGGTCGGTCCGCACCCGGCAATGATCACATCGAACACGGGAGTGCGGTCGGCGTCGGAGAACTGCGAAGAGTCCATAGGTGTTGCCTTTCGGGAGTGCCTTGTTGTGGGGGCGCTCCCGGCGACACCTACGTCAATCGCCCGACCGTGACGGCAAGGGGGAGCACCCACATCGATACAGCGTTCATGGGTCTCACCTCCTCGGGCGGCGTCGCGGTCGACGGCAAGCTACAAGCACGGGCATGGCCCCGTCCAACCCTTTTGCGGAGGCGCTGAGAGTTCCCGGGCGCAGTGGCGCGATCCTTTTGAACCGTGGCGATCGCGCCACTGTCGGCGGTCGATGCCGCGCGCGAGCCTGGAGGGGACAGGGAAGGGACACCATTCATGACTCGCATCGCCATCAACGGATTCGGCCGCATCGGCCGCAATGTGCTGCGCGCGCTCCTCGAACGCGACAGCGCCCTTGAGATCGTCGCCGTCAACGACCTCACCGAGCCCGCCACCCTCGCGAGGCTGCTCGCCTACGACAGCACGGCCGGCCGACTCGGCCGTCCGGTGACCGTCGACGGCAACACCCTGGTCGTCGACGGCCGTCGCATCACCGTGCTCGCCGAGCGTGAACCGGCGCAGCTGCCGTGGGCCGAACTCGGCGTCGACATCGTGCTGGAGGCCACCGGGCGGTTCACCTCGGCCAAGGCCGCCCGCGCCCACCTCGACGCGGGCGCGAAGAAGGTCCTCGTCAGCGCGCCCTCGGACGGCGCCGACGTCACCCTGGCGTACGGGGTCAACACCGACGCCTACGACCCGGACGTGCACACGATCGTCTCCAACGCCTCGTGCACGACCAACGCGCTCGCACCGCTCGCGTCGGTGCTCGACGAGCTCGCCGGCATCGAGCACGGCTTCATGACGACCGTGCACGCCTACACCCAGGAGCAGAACCTCCAGGACGGCCCGCACCGCGACGCCCGTCGCGCCCGCGCCGCCGGCGTCAACATCGTGCCCACGACGACCGGCGCCGCCAAGGCGATCGGCCTCGTGCTGCCCAACCTGGACGGCAAGTTGTCCGGCGACTCGATCCGCGTCCCGGTCCCCGTCGGCTCCATCGTCGAGCTGAACACGACCGTCTCGCGTGACGTGACCCGCGAGGACGTACTGGCGGCCTACCGCTCCGCCGCCGAGGGGCCCCTGGCGGGCGTCCTCGAGTACTCGGAGGACCCGCTCGTCTCCTCGGACATCACGGGCAATCCCGCCTCGTCGATCTTCGATTCGGCCCTGACCCGTGTGGAGGGCCGCCACGTGAAGGTCGTCGCCTGGTACGACAACGAGTGGGGCTTCTCGAACCGCGTGATCGACACGCTGGAGCTCCTGGCCAACGGCTGACCGGCTCCCGGACCGCGTGCAGCCGTGCCGTGACTGCCTTGACCGGTGACGATCCTGAATGGCAGGATCGTCACCGGTCGAGCAGGTGACATCGGCGTGAACGGGAGTCCGCATGGATGCGATCCGCGACATCGAGGTCGTCGTCTTCGACGTCCTCGGCACCCTCGTCGACGAACCGAGCGGGCTTCGAGCGGCGATCCGCGAAGCGGTGCCCGCGTCCGACGAGGCGCATGTCGACGAACTGCTTGCGCTGTGGCAGCGGTACGGCGAGGGACAGCAGCAGCGCATCGGCCGGGGAGACCGCGCGTACGCCAACACCTCGGTCATCGACGCAGAGGCCGCTCAACTGGTCGCCGCCCGCGCCGGGTTCACCGATTTGCCGACCGTGGCTCGACTGGCCACGGCGGGGCAGCGCCTGCCTGCCTGGGACGATTCCCTGGCAGGCATCGAGCAGCTGTCCCGGCATTTCCCCGTGCTCGGGCTCTCCAACGCAGCGCACACCGCTCTGCTACGGCTCAACACCCATGCCGGACTCCGCTGGCACCAGGCCCTGTCCGCCGAAGCCGCCCATGCCTACAAGCCGGCCCCGGAGGTGTACCAACTCGCCGTCGACACCGCCGGATGCGCACCGGACCGCGTACTCATGGTGGCCGCCCACGCCTGGGACCTGCGCGGAGCCCAGGCGAAGGGGATGCGGACCGCCTACGTCCACCGGCCCGTCGGGGACCCGCCTACGAGCCGTGACACCTTCGATTGGCGATTCGACGGACTGCGTGAGCTGGTCACCGTGCTGATGGCGACCTAGACCAGTTGGGGCGTCTGGGCCGACCACCCCGACACCGGCGGCATCAAGTCCTACGCCAACTCGACGAGAACCATCAACAAGACGCGTGCTTCCTCAGGCGCGGCTGACCTCGGCCCACACTGTCAGCAGGTCGAGTTGGTCTGGGTGAGCAGGCCCAGTCGCCACGGCAGGTTGTTGTAGTCGCCTCCGGCGTTGGGGTCCTTGCCCTGGTACAGGTACTGCAGCTGGCAGGCCGGGATCGTGAGCGTCTGGTCGTAGCCCGCGCGGATCATCTCGCCGTGACTGATGTCCCGGGTCCAGGTACCGGCGGGAAACGTCACGTTGCTCGACTTGGCGAACGGGTTGCTCTCGGACGCGGCCAGGGGTGACCAGGAGCCGGCGAGGCTGCTCGCGGTCCAGGAGCGGAAGTAGCGCCGGCCGTCCGAGCCGATCGCCTCGACCAGGAGCAGGTATTGGTTGCTGCCCTGCACCTTGTAGACGTTGCTCGCCTCGAACATGGCGAACTTGGAGTCCTGGGCCGCGATGACGGTGTTGGTGAAGCCGTTCGGGAACTGGCCGACGGTCGTCTGAGAGCGGTACAGGTGTCCGTTGTCGTCGGAGGAGAACAGGTAGCAGTTGGCGCTGTCGCAGATCACCCACATGTCGACCCAGTAGCCGTTGCCGATGTTCTGCCTGATGATGTCCGGCATCGACGAGTAGAAGTTGCGCGGTGCGCTCCACCCGTTGGGGTTGCTGATGTCGGGGTTCGTCGAGTACGAGGCGTTGCCGGTCTGGTAGACGAGGTACCACAGGCGCTGCTGTGTGTTGTAGAAGACCTGGGGCGCGGCCCGGTACCCGGCGCCGATGGCGGTGCGGTCCAGGTAGTGGTGCGTGGCCGAGCCCGCCTGGGACCAGTCGGAGAAGCTCAGGTACACCAGGTTGTACCCGGCGGAGCTCGCGGTGCTCGCGAACACGTGGTACTTGCCGTTGTAGTGGACGACCGACGGGTCCTTGATCCCCGCGATGTTGTGCGTCGAGTCCGGCTTCGGCGCGATCAGGGCGCCGCTCGAGCTCCAGCGGAAGGAGGAGGGGAGTGCTGCGGCGGACCGGGGCGAAGGGGCGGCCGTCCGCTGTGCCGCGGCACTGCCGCCCAACGCGCTGAGCGTCGACTGATAGGCGGGCTTCTTGTTGCCGTTGCGGTCGAACAGCAGCGGGTTCTCACCGCTGCGCCAGGAGTCGCTGTCGCGGATGCCCCAGACGGTGATGCCGGTGCAGCGCGCCACGTTCATGCAGGCCCTCACCGTGTTCGCGTACGCGGCTGCCGGCGCCTGCGCGATGTCCAGTTCGGTGATCTGGACGTCCACACCGAGCGCGGCGAAGTTCGACAGCGTCGTCTGGAAGCCGGCCGGCGGTCCGCCCGCGCCGAAGTGGGACTGGAGGCCGACGCAGTCGATGGGCACGCCGCGCGCCTTGAAGTCGCGCACCATGCGGTAGACGCCCTGGGTCTTGGCGTCGCTCCAGTTCTCGATGTTGTAGTCGTTGTAGCAGAGCTTGGCCGACGGGTCGGCCGACCGTGCGGTTCGGAAGGCCTGCTCGATGAAGCCGGTGCCCAGCACGTCCCGGAAGACCGAGCTGCGCATCTGGCCGCTGCCGCCGTCGGCGAAGGCCTCGTTGACCACGTCCCAGGCGTGGACCTTGCCCTTGTAGTGGTTCATCACCTGGGTGATGTGATTGTTCATCACGCTGCGCAGGGTGTTGGCGTCCCTGATGGAGCTGACCCAGCCCGGCAGTTGCTGGTGCCAGACCAGGGTGTGTCCGCGCAGGCGCTGCCCGCGTGCCGCGGCCCGGTTGGCGATCTGGTCGCCGGGGCCGAAGTTGAACGAGCCGCGAGAGCGCTCGATGGTGTCCCACTTCATCTCGTTCTCGGGTGTGACCGAGTTGAACTCACGGTCCAGGATCCCGGTGTACGTGCCGTCGCCGAGCCGTCCGGCGGCCACGGCGGTACCGAAGTACCGTCCGGACTGGGCCGCTTGGGCGCCCAGAGTGGAGGCGCGCACGCCGTCGGGTGCGGCGGTCGCGGCGCCGGGCGTGACCAGGGCGGCCACGGCCAGCAGGGATAACACCGAGGCTCGGCGACGGCCGAGTCGCTTCAGCGGGTTCATGGTTCTCCTCGTACGGTGGGGTGGGGGGTTGCTCTGTGCGATCGATCGGACGGGATCAGGGCGTCGACAGCTCGAACCGCAGGACGCGGACCGCGCCGCCGAGCGCCTGGGTGGCGTGGTTGAAGAGGGCGAATCGGTAGCCCATGAAGAAGCGCCAGTCGTTGCCCATGGAGAAGGCGGGGCCGAGGCGGGTGAAGTTCGTGCCGTCGGTGCTGTAGGAGAAGGACCCGGGACGTGCCGCGCCGGGGCGGATGTCCGCGCTCGCGCGCAGCCAGACGCGGCCGCCGGAGACGGTGGCACTCGCGACCTCGGTGCCGGTGCCGGTGGTGTTCCAGTTGCCGTCCATGGTGAGTCCGTTGACCATGGCCACCCGGGTCACGCCGCCGTCGCGTTTGACGCCGATCCATGCGGAGGAGTCACGCAGCAGCGCGAGTCCCGCCCGGTCGCCGTCCCGCATCGCCGAGTGGTCGAGCTGGGCCGTGGCGGTGGAGGTGGGGCCCTGGATGCGGTGCGTGAGGGTGTTGCGGGCCCAGTACAGGTCGTTGGTGACGGTCGCGGTCCGCAGGGTCAGTCCGTTGCCCACGGACCACTTGGTGTTGTCCGGGTTGTGGTTCCATTCCCACCTCGGCTTCAGGCTCGTACCGTCGAAGGTGTCGACGCCGGTCATCGGGGTGACCTGGCGGGGAGGAGTGGGCACGGTCGGGCTGGGATACGCCGTGCCCCATGCGCCGTTCACGAGTTGGACGACGGGCCAGCCGTCCGGGGTCCAGGTGACCGGCGCCAGGGCAGGCATGCGGCCGCCGGGGTAGGCGTCCACGAAGGCCAGGTAGTACCAGGCGCCGCTCTGCGTCTGGACCAGCCCGCCCTGGTGCGGGACGCCACCGCCCGGGATCGGCCCGCGCAGGTCGAGAAGGACCTGCCGCATCGTGTACGGACCGAAGGGGCCGCCCGACGATTTCAGGATGTACTGGCCGTTGGCCGGGCGGGTCAGGAAGATGTAGTACTGCCCGTTGATCTTGTAGAAGCGGGAGCCCTCAAGGGTTCCGACACTCGACGGTGTGCTGAACACCTGCTGGGTGCGGACCTGGTTGCGGCCGTCGGGCGAGAGCTGGGCCACGCTGATGGTGGTGTTGCCGTACGCCACGTACAGGGTGTCGTCGGTGTCCACGAGCAGCCCCGCGTCGTAGTACGGGGTGCCGATCGTCGTCAGTCGGCTCCATGGCCCCTCGGCGGCGGTGGCGGTGTAGACGTACGTCCTGGCGAAGTCGATCTGACCGAGCCAGTAGAAGGTCCTGTTGCTCGGGCGGTAGGCCAGTGACGACGCCCAGATGCCTCTGACGTAGCCGCGGGCACCGTTCAGGTCGTACTTGGCGCCGAAGTCGAGGACGGGCACCGAGTGACCGGCGATCTCCCAGTTCACGAGGTCGTACGAACGCAGGACGGGGGCGCCCGGTGAGTAGTGCATCGTCGAGGCGGAGGCGTAGTAGGTGCCGCCGACGCGGATGACGTCGATGTCCGCGAAGTCCTGCCAGATCACCGGGTTCGTGAACTGCGCGGCGGCCGCGGGAGCGGGCCCCCGGGCGGGCGTGGAGGCGGCGGTGGGGGAGGGCCCCGCCAGTGACAGGAAGGCACCGGTGGCCAGGCCGCCGGCGGCGGTCAGCGCCCGGCGGCGATCCATTGGTTGGCGAGGACATGACATATCCATATGTCGTTCTCTCTGCGAGGAAGCTCGTTCGAGATTGCGAACGCTGACTGATGTGTCGAGCAACCAGGATGATATGAGGCTGACACATCCCGTCAATGCCTCTCGCATGATTCGCTATTGGCGCCGAAATGTTTCGGGGATCCGGGCAGTGTGTACATGTCGAAGTGAACAGTCGACTGTCCCTCAGGTGTTGACATGTGCAGGACTGTCTCTAGCATCCGTACAGCCAACGGTCCGAAAGTCGACCGAAATTTCGAACTGTCGGCGCGTGTCGTATACGTGACATGGGTCGGCCCTGTGCAGTCGTCATCCTCTGTCTGCCCATGTCCTTCGGAAGGAGTTCACGGTGCCCCGACCATCAGGCAGACGACTGCTCCGTGTCTTCGCGGCCGCCGCGCTGGCGGTGACCGCGTCGTTGACGGCGTCTGTTCACTCCACCGCTTCGGCCGCCCCCGGCAGCCCCGCACTCACGCCGCCCCTGGGCTGGAACAGCTGGAACAGCTTCGGCTGCGGTATCACCGAGGGGCAGATCCGCCAGGCCGCCGACGCGATGGTGTCCTCCGGCATGCGGGACGCCGGCTACCGGTACGTCGTGGTCGACGACTGCTGGTTCGACCCGCAGCGTGACGCGGCGGGCAACCTGCGGGCCAATGCGACCAAGTTCCCCAGCGGTATGAAGGCGCTCGGCGACTACATCCACGGCAAAGGCCTGAAGTTCGGCATCTACCAGGTGCCGGGCGAGCGCACCTGCGCGCAGACCAGCGGCGCCTATCCGGGGTCGACGGGCAGCAGAGGGCACGAGGCCCAGGACTCCGCCACGTTCGCCTCGTGGGGCGTCGACTACCTCAAGTACGACTGGTGTTCCTCCAGCGGCACCCGTGACGAACAGGTCGCACGCTTCACGCTCATGCGCGACGCCCTGCGCGCCACCGGGCGGCCGATCGTCTACAGCATCAACCCCAACAGCTTCCACGCCATCACCGGCGCCACCTACAACTGGGGCGAGGTCGCCGACCTGTGGCGGACGACCGAGGACCTGCTCGACATCTGGCAGAACGGCAACACCAACAGCTATCCGATGGGCGTCGGCAACGTCCTCGACGTCACCGCGCCGCTGGCGGCGCAGTCGGGACCGGGACACTGGAACGACCCCGACATGCTGGTCGTCGGCCGCCCCGGCCTGTCGCTGACCGAATCCCGCTCGCACTTCGCCCTGTGGGCGCTGATGAGTGCCCCGCTCATGGCGGGCAACGACATCCGCACCATGTCCGCCGACGTGAGCGCGATCCTGCGCAACCCCCGGCTGCTGGCGGTGAACCAGGATCCGCTGGGCGCGGGTGGGCGCAGGGTGCGCGACGACGGCAGCACCGAGGTGTTCGCCAAGCCCCTGTCCGACGGCTCGGTCGCGGTGGGCCTGTTCAACCGGGGAGGCGGCACCGCGACGGTCACCGCCACGGCCGCTCAAGTCGGCTTGTCCGGCGGGCCGTTCACCCTCACCGACCTGTGGACCGGCGGTACGTCCAGCACGTCCGGGCAGCTCTCGGCGAGCGTCCCCGCGCACGGCGTGGCCGTGTTCCGGGTGAGCGGCGGCAGCCCGGTGGCCGCCACCACCTCCCGGCTGCGCGGCAACGCCTCCGGCCGCTGCGTGGACGTGGACAACGCCTCCACCGCGGCCGGGGCCACGGCACTGATCTGGGACTGCCACACGGCCGCCAACCAGCTGTGGACCACGTGGGCGGGCGGCGAGATCCGCGTCTTCGGCGACAAGTGCCTGGACGCCTACAACCAGGGCACCGCCAACGGCACCCGGGTCATCACCTGGCCCTGCAACGGCCAGGACAACCAGAAGTGGACCATCGGCTCCGACGGGACGATCCGCAACGTCCACGCCGGGCTGTGCCTCGACGCCGACGGGTCCGGCACCGCCAACGGCACCCCGCTGGTCCTGTGGACCTGCAACGGGCAGGCCGGCCAGAAGTGGACCCGAGCATGAGGGGCGTCACGCACCGGCCGGCAGCCCACTCACCAGCCGGCATGGTTCAGCCGTCGAGGGGCTCGTAGTCGAACCAGTCGAAGTGGACGGTGCCTTCGGCGGCGTACATGCCGATGACCCGACCGGTGAAGCCCCCGGCGACCTCGGTCGACAGGTAGCGGCCGTCGAGGGTCGCGAGCTCGGTGAACGTGCCGTCGGGCTGCTCGACTCCGAGGGAGACGACGTCGGGTCCGGTGCACGGGCCGTGCGGTGGCGGCGGGTCCGTGATCGTGAGTGCGAGGACCACCGGCCCGGCGGGTACGGACCGTGCGGCCACGACCGTGCGCAACGAGCCGACGCGCGCGATCACTTGGACCTGCGAGCCGGACAACTCGAGCTCGTAGTGGTGCCGCTCGTCGAGCCGGACGCAGAGGCCACCGCTTCCCTCCGCCGCGTCGACCAGAGTGCGCGCCCGACACGACAAGTGCTGCTGACGGCGGCCGGTGAACACCACGTCGGGCTCGTCGAGGGAGGCGCCGCGCGCGCGGAGCGTCAGCCATCCGGGGCGCTCCTTGGTGGTGCAGTGCTCGGCTGGCCGGTCGCGCAGGGAGATCCAGGACGGTCGCAGTTCGGCGACCTCGAAGTCGTCCCGGCGCTCCTCGACGGGGCCCGGGAAGAGCGGCCACGGTAGCTCGGGCAGGTCCAGGGCGACCTCGCCGACGACCGGCCAGTCGTCCACCCAGGTCACGGGGGCCAGGAAGGTCTCCCGGCCGAGCACGTGCCAGCCCGGCGTGCCGCCGCCGGGTCGGACGCCGAGCAGCACCATCCACCAGGAGCCGTCGGGGCCCTGGACCAGGTCGGCGTGCCCGGTGTTCTGGACCGGGTGGTCGGTGCCCCGGTGAGTGAGGACCGGGTTGGCCGCACACGGCTCGAACGGGCCGGTGGGCGTACGGCCGCGGGCGATCGAGACACCGTGGCCGCGCTCGGTGCCGCCCTCGGCGATGAGGAGGTACCAGTAGGCGCCGATCCGGTACAGGTGCGGCGCCTCAGGGGCCTTGGCGCCGGGTCCGCCGGACCAGAGCTTGTGCGGTGTCCCGTACGTCTGCCCGGAGGAGGGGTCGAGACGGACCTGCGAGACCCCGGCGACCGTGCACCAGCAGGTGCCGTCCTCGTCCCAGACCAGGTCGGGATCGATGCCGGGGACACCCGGCGCCCGGATGGGGTCCGACCAGGGGCCGGCGGGGTCGGCGGCCGTGACGATCAGGTTGCCGCCGCCCTCGGTGCAGTTGGTGACGATCAACCAGAACCGGCCGTCGTGGTGGCGCAGGGTGGGGGCGTAGATCCCGCCGGAGGACCACGCGTCCGACAGACGCAGTTGCTCCGGCCGGTCCAGGGCGTTGCCGATCTGCGTCCAGTGCACCAGGTCACGGCTGTGGAAGAGGGGTACCCCGGGGAAGTACTCGAAGCTGGAGCAGGCCAGGTAGTAGTCGTCGCCGACGCGGCAGACGCTGGGGTCGGGGTGGAAGCCGGGGATCACCGGGTTGGTGAAGCGTCCTTCCGGCTGGTGCAGAGGGGGCACCGACAGGTCCTCTCGTCGAGACGGGTTGCTGGCGTGGGTGGTTCAGAGAGCGCCGGGGTCCGTGGGGGTGATGCGGAGCAGGACGGCGGACGGCGCGGTGGGCAGGGTCAGGCTCAGCTCGGCCGTGTCGGGCGTCCAGGTGGATGCGGCCCGGCTGACCGAGGGGTAGAGCAGGTCGACAGCGGCGGCGGTGTCCCGCAGGTGGGGCAGGTGAAGGGTCGCGCTGTCGTCGGTTCCGGGGCGGCGCCAGGCGGTCAGGTAGGTGATGGCGGGAGTGCGCAGGGCCAGGGCGATCCAGGGGGCGTCCCAGGCAGGAAGGCCCAGTGGCCAGGACGGTACGGCGTGCGGCAGGTCGGCGCGGATGGCCTTGTACGCGGCTATCGCCTCGTGGACCAGGGCGCGGGCCTCAGGCTCGAGTTCGGGAATGCGGCCGGACAGATGGATCCGGCCGAGGAGCGCGTTGGCCATGGTGAAGGCCACCTCGTCGAGGGAGTCCTCCGGCTGCGGGTAGGCCCATACGGCGCCCTGTTCGGGCGTGACGGCGGTGGGTGCGGAGGCTGCGATGGGCGCGTAGAGGTCAAGGTTCTGCTGGTCGCTGGTGGACTGCAGGTGCAGTCGGGACAGCAGGGCGTCGTCCCAGCGCATGCCGCCGGAGGAGCAGTTCTCCACGACCAGGTGCGGATGGCGGTCCAGGATGCCGTCGAGCCAGTCGAGGTGCGCCCGGTTGTGCCCGAGCAGTCCGGCGCCCGGGGTCTCGCCGGGGTGGGCGCTGGTGCCGGAGCCGGGGTCGATGTTGTGGTCGAGCTTGAGGTAGCCGACGCCCCACTCGCCGACCAGACGGTCCACGACCTGGTCCAGGTGGGCACGGGCGGCGGGGTGGCGCAGGTCCAGGTGGTGGCGGCCGGTCTCGGTGACGCGGACGCCGTCGCGGCGGAAGAACGCCTCGTCCGGGAGGGATTTGGCCATGGGGCTGCGGACGCCGATCACCTCCGGCTCCAGCCACAGACCGGGCACCATGCCGCGCTCGCGGATGCGGTCCAGCACCTCATGGATCCCGCGCTCGCCGGGGAACCGGGACGCGGCCGGCTCCCAGGCTCCTACGCTGTCCCACCAGCCGCCGTTCTCGCCGTCGTACCAGCCGGCGTCGATGACGAAGTACTCCGCGCCCGCTTCGGCCGCCGCGTCGATGTGCGGCAGCAGCTTCTCGGTGGTGGGGTCGCCCATCAGGCAGTTCATGTAGTCGTTGAAGATGACGGGCAGCCGCTGGTGGTCGGCGTGCGGGCGGCGGGCGGCCCGGCGGTACCGGGTGAGCGCGGCGAACGCGGCGTCGGGGCCACCGCCGGCGCTGAAGCACAAGGCCGCGGGTACGGTGCGGAACTCCGCGCCCGGCTCCAGCGGATGCCGCCAGCCGTGGTGGGTGTCGGTGGGTCCGAACAGCGCCGCGTAGGCCGCCTTGTCGTGCTCTCCGCATTCCCAGCGCCAGCCCCCGCCGTTGTGCTCGATCTGCCACACCCAGGTGCGGCCGGTACGCCGGTTCGTCAGGCCGCCCATGGGGAGGCGTCCGCAGCTGGACCAGGTGCCCTGTCCGTTCAGGGCGAAGCCGGCTTTGCCGTGCCCGTTGCTCACACGTCCGCTGTGGACGGGTGAGGTCACGCGCATCGGCTGTCGCTGCCAGCGGCATTCGGTGAGCCAGTCGTTCTCGGCCCACAGCAGGTCGGCACCGTCGATCGCCTCCGGGCCGTCGGCGAGGGGGCCGACGAGGGAGGAGACGGACTCCAGGTGCAGGGTGGCGTCCCCCTCATTGCGCAGAACCACCTCGCTGCGCAGTACGGGCACTCCGTCCGGCGAACGGTAGGTCACCTCGGCGACCAGTCCGGTTTCCGGGTCGGCGAGTTGGACGGTCAGCGTGTGCCAGTCGCCGTCGCGAGTCGCGCGGTGAGTCCGGTGCCGCAGCCGCCCGCCGAGAGCAGTGCCCACGAGGCGGTTGCCCGACCAGGCACGACCGTGCCCCGCGGCCGTCACCTCCACCAGGGGCAGGGACGCACCGCGGATTCTCCGCGCTTCGCCGGGCAGCCCGAGGTGCGTGAGGCGGGGGCTGCCGTCGCCATCGAGGACGATCTCGAGATGAAGGGCCTCGTGCCCCCAGTGGACGGTCCCTTGTTCTTGGGTCATGGCGGCCCTCTCGAGGTCGGTGCCCGCGCGCAACGGCCGGGCAGCGGTTCGTGCGCATGACCCAGGGGCCTGGGCTGTCGAAGCGCTTCACTCGCAGGCGCAAGTTAACGAAGAAGTTTCGTGCGAAACAAGGGTGCCTACCGCTAGAAACTTTCCTCCCCTGGTGCATTGGCACTCCGCCGGGGGCGATGGCCTCTTCGAAGCGCTTCGACACGCGGCTTCAGAAGGTTCGCGGCTAGGGCTCGGGGAGCGTCTGTGCGCACCAGATCGTCTTGCCGTCGGTGGTGTGCCGGGTGCCCCATCCCTGGGTGAGCTGGGCGACGAGCAGCAGGCCCCGGCCGCCCTCGTCGAAGGCGCGCGCCCGGCGCAGGTGCGGTGCGGTGTTGCTGGCGTCGGAGACCTCGCAGATCAGGGAGGCGTCGCGAATCAGCCGTAGCCTGATCGGGGGCTCGCCGTATCTGATGGCGTTGGTGACCAGCTCGCTGACCACCAGTTCCGTGACGAACGACGTCTCCTCCAGGCCCCAGGCCTCCAGCTGGTCGAGGGCGGACTTCCTGGCGCGCGGCACCTGCGCGGGGTCGGGTTCGATGTCCCAGTCGACGACGTGCTGGGGATCCAGCGCGTGAGTGCGCGCGAGCAGCAGGGCGGCGTCGTCGGTGCGGCGTTCGGGAAGCAGGGTGTCCAGCACCGTGTCGCAGAGGCCCTCCAGTGAGGTGGCCGACTGGTTCAGGACCCGCAGCAGTTCGGCCGTCCCCTGGTCGACGTCGCGCTCGCGGCTCGCCACCAGTCCGTCGGTGTAGAGGGCGAGCAGGCTGCCTTCGGGCAGTTCGAGTTCCGTGGCCTCGAACGGCAGCCCACCGATGCCGAGCGGTGGTCCCGGCTGCGCGGGTGCGGGGGTCCTGGTGCCGTCCGGGGAGACGATCAGCGGCGGTGGATGACCCGCGCTCGCCAGTGTGAAGCGGCGGGAGACCGGGTCGTAGACGGTGTACAGGCAGGTGGCCCCGAACTCACCGGTCGGCTGGAAGCGGCCGGCGGGCTGGAGGTCATTGGCGAGGTGGATGACCAGGTCGTCCAGGTGGGTCAGCAACTCGTCCGGCGGCAGGTCCACGTCGGCGAGCGTGCGGACCGCTGTGCGCAACCGGCCCATGCTGGCCGAGGCGTGCAGGCCGTGACCGACCACGTCGCCGACGACCAGGGCGACCCGGGCGCCGGAGAGCGGAATGACGTCGAACCAGTCACCACCCACTTCCGCGCCCGTCCCGCCGGGCAGGTAGCGGGATGCCACCTCCACGGCCTCCTGGCTCGGCAGCTGCTGGAGCAGCAGACTGCGTTGCAGGGTCAGCGCGGTCGTGCGCTCGCGCGAGTACCGGCGGGCGTTGTCGATGGCGACGGCTGCCTTGGCGGTCAGCTCTTCGGCGAGGATCAGGTCGTCGGCGGTGAAGGCCTCGGGACGGTCGCTGCGGGCGAACGTGACGACGCCGAGCAGCGCGCCGCGGGCCCGGAGCGGCACGGTGATCCGGCCGGTGAGCCCCTCCGCGGCGATCGACTCGTCGATCAACGGGTTGCCCGGCGGCCAGTGGGCCGGGTCGGCGGCGAGCCCGGGCCCGAAGGCCCACTCGCCGCCCTCGCCCGGTTCGGCGGCGAGCTGAACCGTGGACCTGCCGGTGGTCATGCAGCGGGCGGCGACGGAACCGGGGGCATGACTGACCGGCATCGGGGACCCCGGAGCCCGGTCCGTGTCATCCCGGTCCGTGTCATCCTTCGCGCTGTGCCGGGCGGCGCGGCTGAGCGCGACGGCTTCCCCGGAGGCGGAGCCGGAGGCAGACGCGGGGGAAAGGGGCGGTTCCTCTCCGCGCAGCACCTCGTCGAAGAGATCGACGGTGACGAGGTCGACGAATCTCGGCACGGAGGTCCTGGCCAGTTCCTGAGCGGTGCCGATCACGTCGAGTGTCCGGCCGATGCCGCGGCTGGCCTCGTTGAGCATGAGCAGGCGCTGCCTGGCCCAGTACTCCGCGCTCATGTCGAATCCCCAGTTGGCGACCGCGCGGACCCTGCCCTCGGCATCCCGGACGGGCCAGATGCTGGTGGCCCAGGCGTTGGCGTAGTTACTGCCCAGCGGCCGGAAGACGGTGATGAGACGCGCGGGCTTGCCCGTCCTCGCCACCTCGGCGAGTTGGTCGGTGTAGGGCTTGTCGTCCCTCTCGGGGAACAGTTCGCGGTCGAATTCGGGAAACAGCTCGCGGTACTTCCTACCGAGCACTTGCTCCTCGGAGTGCGCGATCACCCGGCCCGAGGACGCGTTGATCCACAGAAACCGCAGCTCAGGGTCGTAGACGCCCAGAGCGAAGGGGCTCTGCTCGAAGGCCAGGTCGGCGATCACCGGGCGTCGCTCCCAGCGTTGGACGGTCACCGCGTGGCCCAGTGCCCGGCCGTCGGCGCCGAAGAGCGGGTGCGCCGACACCGAGACGTCCACCGTGGAACCGTCCCGGTGCCGCAGGGAGACGAGCCCCGTGTGATCGGGGGCGCCGACGTGACTCTCGGGGAAGCCGGGTGGCGGGGGAGCGGCCAGCAGGTCGGTCACGGGGCGCCCGACGGCCTCCTTCGCCGTCCAGCCCAGCAACAGCCGCCCGCTTTCGCTCCAGCCGCTCACCACGCCGTCCGGGCCCACTACCAGCGCGGCAGCGGGGGCGTTCTGCTTGCCTGCCATGTCCACGCGCTACGCCTCCGTCCGGACAAGCCGTGCCCGTCAGCGCTGGTCTTCAGCCGCAGCTTCCAGCCTAGGTCCGCTTCTGCTCCCCGGCTCTCCGACCGCGCGTACCCGACCGCCGGGTGGACTGAGCGGGGCCGCGCCCGCGCGGCCCCGCTCGACAACGACCGCAGACGTCCGTGGGCCGCCGTGGATGGGATGGCGACATGGTCAGGTGCGGACGTCCCGATCGTGTGTGCGCGTAAGGGGTGGCGGACCGGGGTTCGCCCACCCCGGTCCGCCGCACGGCCCGGCCGACAGGGCCGCCGGGTACCGGTTCCGCTGCCGGTCGGCGATGAGGCGGTCGGCCTGGGCCGAGGTCCCGCCGGCTACAGCGCGGTGAAGGTCCACAGCAGGTTGGTGCTGCTGCCGTAGGTCCACTGCTTGGCCATGGAGCCCGAGGCCACGTTGCCGCCGCCGTCCAGGACGAGGCCGGTGGTGCGGTTGGCTATCGAGTAGCGGTCGCTGCCCCGGTGGGTGATCGTCCACTGCTGGTTGGTGCCGCCGTTCCAGGCGGCCTGCCGGGCGGCGGAGCCGTCGGTGGTGGCGCCCCAGCCGTCGGCGACCATGCCGTTCGTGCGGTTGACCAGCCTGTAGTAGCCGCCTCCGACAGCTTCCGCATGCCACTGCAGGTTCGAACTGCCGTCCCAGGTCCACTGCTTGAGGTTGGAGCCGGAGGCGACGTTGCCGCCGCTGTCCAGGGCGAGGCCGTTGGTGGCGTTGGTGATCCGGAAGTACGCCGCCGGGTTGAACTGGACCTTCAGCGAGGTGATCTGGTCGTTGTTGCCGGTGACTCTGAGGTCGGGGTTCTCGGCGGTGAAGGTCCAGGAGGTGCCGGTGAAGTTGTCTCCGGAGTAGCCGATCACCTGGTAGCCGGGGGCCGGCCGGAGGGAGGAGAGGGTACGGGGGCCCGGTCCGGCCGCGGTCAGGTCGGCCGCGGTGTAGTCGCCGACGGTGAGGACGGCGGCGTTGCCGGTGTAGTCGACGTCCGTGAAGGCGATGGCGCCGGCGAGCGGCCGCAGGCCCGGGATCGTGCCGGCGAAGGTGAGCTTCAGGACGTAGGCGCCCGCGCTGTACGGCGCCGAGGACGGCAGGGTGACGGTGAGGCCGGAGGTGTTCTGGGTCGGTGTGGGCAGGTCGATATAGGTGCCGGCGGTGGAGCCGAGGAGCTGCACCGAGGGCAGCGAGGAGAGGTTGATCCGGTCCGAGCCGAGGGTCTTGATCGTCAGCGAGCTGCCGGGCCAGCCCAGGACCGTGGCGTAGAGGACGTTGTTCGCCTTGTTGCGGGTGAAGCGGATGTCCTGCGCGGTGCCCGCGTGCGGAGTGGTGAACGAGCCGCCGCCCATCTTCGTCGGCCCCTCGCCGTACGCCGTCCAGGCGCGGGTCGCGTACACCGACTCGCCGAAGCGCTTCAGGTGGTCTCCGATACCGAGCAGGATGTCCTTCTGCGCCTGCGGGATGGTGCCGTCGGCCATCGGTGCGATGTTCAGCAGCATGTTGCCGTTCTTGCTGACCCGGTCGAGGAACGAGTGCAGCATCTGCTGGGTGGTGTAGTAGCCGATGCCCTGGGTGTAGCACCAGCTGGAGCTGGAGATGCTGTCGTCGGTGAGCCAGTACGGGGTGGTGAGGTCGGCCGGCCCGCCGCGCTCGTAGTCGAAGACCTCGCCCTTGCCGTTCATGCCGTCCTTGTACGTGGCGACGACCTCGCGGCCCCAGCTGTCTGCCTGGTTGTAGTAGTACGCCAGGAAGTTCAGGCGCTGTGTCTCGTCGACGGCGTCCAGATTGAAGTCCTGCCACAGGATGTCGGGCTGGGCGCGGTCGATGACCTCCTTCAGTTTGTCGAACCAGAGCTGGTTCTCCGCGGCCGAACCCAGCTGCCCGTAGAGCTTCTTGAGGCTGCTGTCCGTCTGGGCGGGGGCGAACTCGTAGAAGCCGGTGAAGTTGTACGCGTGGTGCATGGCCACCAGCAGCTTGAGGCCCTTGGCGCGGATAGCCGTGGAGAACAGCCGCAGCAGGTCGAGTCCCGGGCCCTTTCTCACCGAGTTCCACTCGTTGACCTGGCTGTCCCACATGGAGAATCCGTCATGGTGCTCGGCCACCGGGCCGGCGAATCTGGCTCCGGCGTCGACGAACAGCTGCACCCACTCGTCGGGGTCGAACTTCCCGCCGGCCGACTTCAGCTTCGGTGCGAACTTGACGGTGTTGCCCGCCAGGTCCCGCGCCCCGTTGATGAAGTTGTGGTACGGCCATGCCGAGGGCTGGCCGTAGGTCGCGATGTGGTGCTGGTTGGCGCTGTTCCCGCTCTCGTACATGTTGCGCGGGTACCACTCGTTGCCGAAGGCGGGGACGCTGAAGACGCCCCAGTGGAAGTAGATCCCGAACTTCGCGTCCTGGAACCACTCCGGAGCCGGCGGGTGCTGGTCGACCGAGTTCCAGTCGGGCGTATACGTGCTGGGCGCCGCCTGGGCGACACCGGCACCGAACGCACCTCCGGCAACGGCCGCCGTGGCCACGCAGGTTGCGGAGGCCAGGAGCTGGCGCCTGTTCATCGAGCTCGACATTGACACATCCCTGGGGCGGAAGGGGCAGGGGGAATGCAGGGCCACGCATGAAGGTCGACCATGTCGGCCTGGCGTGTCAACCAATGTGTAGGGATGAAAGCGACCATTACTGTGGACAAATAGCCCGGATTGCCTGGTTCTGATGAGTATTTCTGTCACGCAAACATGGAATGTCTCGCCGTGTATGTGTGGCCAGCGCAGCGATGAGGTCGCCGAACGATTGATGGGATGGATCTTCCCCTGAGGGTGCCATCTTGGCGTGACGAATACTCACAAACTGCCTTTTCCCCCTCGGTGTTGTACGAAGGCCTGGACAGTCCAGCGGGTCACGCCTATAAACATCCCATCTCTACATCTCCCACTACGGGACCGGCGCGAGGAAGCACTGATGAGATTCAGCACCGCCCTCTGTTCCGCCGTCTCCGCCCTGTCCGCACTGGCGCTGCTCAGCGCGTGCGGCAGCGGCTCCACGTCGGCGTCGTCCGGTGACGCGCCGCTGGTCGGCGTCGACTACCCGCGCTCCGACACCGACTTCTGGAACTCCTACATCAAGTACACGCCGGAGTACGGCAAGAAGCTCGGCCTCTCGCTCAAGACCACCAACTCGCAGAACGACGTCGCCAAACTCACCGCCAACGCACAGACGTTCATCAGTCAGGGCGTCAAGGGCATCGCCATGGCCCCGCAGGACACCGCCGCCGTCGCGCCGACCCTGGCACAGCTGGAGGCGAAGAAGATCCCGGTCGTCACCGTGGACACCCGCCCGGACAGCGGCAACGTCTTCATGGTGGTCCGCGCCGACAACCGTGCCTACGGCGAGAAGGCGTGCCAGTACCTCGGCACCAAGCTCGGCGGCAAGGGCAAGGTCGTGATGCTGGAGGGAGGTCTCGACTCCATCAACGGCCGTGACCGCACCGAGGCGTTCAACGACTGCATGAAGAAGGACTACCCCGGCATCAAAGTGCTCGGCGAGGCCACCAACTGGGACGGGGCCGTCGCCGCTCAGAAGCTGCAGACCGACCTGACCGCCCACCCGGACATCAGGGGGGTCTACATGCAGTCCAGCTTCGCCCTGTCCGGAACGCTCCAACTCCTCAAGCAGAAGGGCCTGTTGGTCGACCCGAAGGACAGCAAGCACGTCTTCGTCGTGTCGAACGACGGCATCCCCGAGGAACTCAGGTCCATCGCCGCCGGGAAGATCGACGCCACCGTCTCCCAGCCTGCCGACCTCTACGCCAAGTACGCCCTGTACTACCTCAAGGCCGCGATCGACGGAAAGACGTTCAAGCCCGGCAGGACCGACCATGACAGCACCATCATCCAGGTCCGCGACGGACTGCTGGAGGACCAGCTCTCCGCCCCGCTGGTGACTGCCGACGGCGGTACCTACGGCGGCGTGCCCAGCGTCAAGAGCGACGACAAGTCGTTGTGGGGCAACAACCTCGGCTGATCGCTTCTCCTGCATGCAACGGCTCACGAGAACAAGGCGGTTGAGATGAGCGACGGGCAACGAGCGGTCACTCCCGCGCCCGACCCGGCGAGCCACGGACGGATCCCGACGGGGCCACCCGTCGTCGAGGCGACGGGCATCGTCAAACGATTCGGTCCGACGGTGGCCCTGAACGGCGCCCGGATCACCATCAGGCCCGGGGAGACCCACGCGCTCGTCGGCCGCAACGGAGCCGGCAAGTCGACCCTGGTGTCCGTCCTCACCGGCCTCCAGGCCCCCGACGAGGGAACGGTCACCTTCGGCGGCGAGCCCGCCCCACGGCCCGCCGACCGGAACACCTGGCGGCAACGCGTGGCCTGCGTCTACCAGAAGTCGACGATCATCCCGACGCTGACCGTCGCCGAGAACCTCTTCCTGCACCGGCACGACCACGGGCCCAGCCGGCTCATCAGCTGGCGGGGCACCCGTCGCCGCGCCCGGGACCTGCTGGCGACCTGGTCGGTGGACGTCGACCCGCAGACCCCCGCGGGCGAACTGAGCGTCGAACAGCGGCAGTTCGTCGAGATCGCCCGGGCACTGTCCTTCGGGGCGCGGTTCATCATCCTCGACGAGCCGACCGCCCAGCTCGACGGGGCGGCGATCAACCGTCTCTTCGAGCGCATCCGCGACCTGCAACGGCAGGGCGTCACGTTCCTGTTCATCAGTCACCATCTCCAGGAGGTCTACGAGATCTGCGACATGGTGACGGTCTTCCGCGACGCCCGGCACATCGTCACGGCGCCGGTGGCGGAACTCCCTCGCACCGAGCTGGTCGCCGCGATGACCGGCGAGGCGGCGGCCGACCGGCAAGGGGAACGGGCGAGCACCCTCACCTCCGGCGCCACGGCCGCGCTGAGCGTCCGTGCTCTGCGAGGCGACGCGTACGACGACGTGAGCCTCCAGGTCGGGACCGGCGAGATCGTCGGCCTCGCGGGCGCCGCCGGCAGCGGACGTACCGAGGTCGCCGAGACCGTCGTGGGGCTGCGGGCGCCAGCGGCGGGCGAGGTGGAGATCGCCGGGCGGCGGCCTCGGCCGGGCAGTGTGCCCGCGGCGCTCGCCGCCGGTGCCGGGTTCGTCCCGCAGGACCGGCACCACCAGGGCCTCGTGCCCGACATGTCCATCGCGGACAACGCCACACTGTCCGTACCGAAGCGCCTTGGCTCGAACGGGTTCCTGAGCCGCAGCCGCCGGGACCGGCTCGCCGAGGGCATGATCGAGTACCTGGCGATCAAGACCCCTGGTCCCGAACTGCCCGTCTCCGCCCTGTCCGGAGGCAATCAGCAGAAGGTCGTCATGGCCCGCGCCCTGGCGAACGACCCGCGTCTGCTGGTGCTGATCAATCCGACCGCGGGCGTGGACGTGCGCTCCAAGGAGTTCCTCCTCGGCAAGGTCGAGGAGACCGCCCGGACCGGCACCGGAGTGCTCATCGCCTCCGACGAACTCGACGACCTGCGCATGTGCGACCGGGTCCTGGTGATGTTCCAGGGCCGGGTGACCTCAGAGGTCGCCCGCGGCTGGCACGACCACGACCTCGTGGCCGCGATGGAAGGAGTGGACCTCCATGCCTGAGACCGTCCTCGCGGACACCGCCGCCCCCACGGAAACGGAGGCGCAGCGGACCAGGCTGCTCGGCGGCCGGATACCCCTGGCGCGCCTGCGCGATCTCGCGCTCGTCCCTGCCATCGTGGTCATCGCGGTCGTCGGCCAGATCGTCAACCCGGTCTTCCTCCAGGCCGACAACCTCGTCAACGTCCTGCAGACCATGTCCGAGATGGCCCTGCTGGTCCTCGCCCAGGCGATGATCCTGATCGTCAGGAAGATGGACCTGTCCCTCGAGTCCACGATGGGCCTCGCGCCCGGTGTCGCGGCCTGGCTGGTCGTGCCGACCGGCGCGGGACACGGTCTCGGGCTGCTGCCCGGTGTCTGGTCGATCCCGGTCACGCTCGCCGTGGGCGTACTCGTCGGCGTGCTCAACGCCCTGCTGATCATCCGGTTCGGCCTCAACGGCTTCATCGTGACCCTCGGCATGCTGATCGTGCTGCGCGGCGTCCTCACGGGCATCTCCGGCGGTCAGACGTTCTTCCAGCTGCCGGACTCGATGCTCTACCTCGGCACTGCCGAATGGTTCGGTGTGCCGGCCTCGATCTGGATCTGTCTGATGCTGTTCGCCGCCGCGATCGTGGTGCTCGGATGGACCAGCTTCGGCCGTTCGCTCTACGCCATCGGAGGCAACGTCGACGCGGCGAAGGCGGCCGGCATCCGCACCGACCGGGTGCTGTGGATCGTCATCGTCACCGGCAGCGTGCTCGCCGCGCTCGCCGGACTGATGCTCTCCGGACGGCTGGCCTCCGTCGCCTCGGCCCAGGGCAACGGCTACATCTTCACCGTGTTCGCCGCCGCCGTCATCGGCGGGATCAGCCTCAACGGCGGCAAGGGCACCATGTTCGGGGCGTTCTGCGGCATCCTGCTGCTCTTCCTGATCCAGAACGTGCTCACCCTGGGCGGTGTACCCGCGCAGTGGATCGGCGCCCTCAACGGCCTGATCATCCTGGTCGCCCTCGCCATCTCCCGCATCACGGGCGGCAAGGTCCAGGAGTGACCCGCGCGGCCGTCGCCACCGGGCCCGCCGCCTCACCTTTCCGTCGTAGATCCGTGTGCCCTGCCTGCACCACAGGAGTTGCCGCCATGTCCTCCCTCGTGCCCGCCTCCGCCCGCATCACCGCCCTGGACGTCCTCGACGTGCGCTTCCCGACGTCCGAGCACCTGGACGGGTCGGACGCGATGAACCCCGAACCGGACTACTCCGCCGCCTACGTCGTTCTGCGCACCGACGCCGGCGACGGTCTGGAGGGCCACGCCCTCGCCTTCACCACCGGCCGCGGCAACGACGTCCAGGCCGCCGCCGTCGCCGCCCTCGCCCCGCACGTGGTCGGCCGCTCGGTCGAGGCGGTCTGCGGCGACCTCGGCGCGTTCTCCCGCTCTCTGGTCCACGACCCCCAACTGCGCTGGCTGGGCCCGGAGAAGGGCGCCATCCACATGGCCACCGGCGCCGTGGTCAACGCCGCCTGGGACCTGGCCGCCAAGCGCGCGGGCCGGCCCGTCTGGCGCTTCCTCGGCGAGATGTCACCGGAGGAGCTGGTCGCCCAGGTCGACTTCCGCTGGCTCAGCGACGCTCTCACCCCGGAGGAGGCCCTGGAGATCCTGCGCCGCGCCGAACCGGGCCGCGAACAGCGCATCAGCCGGCTGCTCGACCAGGGCTACCCCGCTTACACCACCACCCCCGGCTGGCTCGGCTACTCCGACGAGAAACTGGCCCGCCTCGCCCGCGAAGCCGTCGCGGACGGCTTCACCCAGATCAAGCTGAAGGTCGGTGCGTCACTGGAGGACGACGTACGGCGCATGCGCACCGCCCGCGAGACGGTCGGCTACTCCATCCGCATCGCGGTGGACGCCAACCAGAGATGGGACGTCCAGCCCGCGATCGACTGGATGCGCGCCCTGGCACCGTACGACCCGTACTGGATCGAGGAACCCACCTCCCCCGACGACATCCTCGGCCACGCCGCCGTACGCAGGGCCGTCAGCCCCATCAAGGTCGCCACCGGCGAGCACATCGCCAACCGGGTCGTCTTCAAGCAGCTCCTCCAGGCCGGGGCGGTCGACATCGTGCAGATCGACTCCGCCCGGGTGGGCGGCGTCAACGAGAACGTCGCGATCCTGCTGCTCGCCGCGAAGTTCGGTGTGCCGGTCTGCCCGCACGCCGGAGGGGTGGGCCTGTGCGAGATGGTCCAGCACCTGTCGATGTTCGACTACGTCGCCGTCTCCGGCACCACCGAAGACCGTGTCATCGAGTACGTCGACCATCTGCACGAGCACTTCGTCGACCCGGTGCGCATCGCCGACGGCCACTACCTCGCGCCGACCGAACCCGGACTCAGCGCGCAGATGCACCCGGAGTCCCTGAAGGAGTACACATACCCGGACGGCCCTGTCTGGTCCGCCCGTGTCTGACGAAGCCGCTGCGTACCCGCCGACGCGATCGGCCCACCCGCCCATGCGTCCCAGTATCATCAACGTCGCCCTAGGCGTGCGGACTCCCGGACAGGTCGGACGGAACGTGCAACTCCATGATCGACACACCCCGGTCGGCCTCTGGGGAGATCTCCGCACTCAGGGACTGACCAGGCCGGACGTGCCCGCGGAGCACGGTGGGGGAGGGGTGAGTCGTGTCTCTGACGGACAAGGCCATCGAGGACATCCGTGAGCTGATCCGGACCGGTGCTCTGCCGCCGGGCTCGAAGCTCCCACCGGAGCCGGACCTGGCCGCCCAACTGGGGCTGTCCCGCAACCTCGCCCGCGAAGCGGTCAAGGCGCTGGCCGTCGCCCGGGTTCTTGAGGTCCGGCGGGGCGACGGCACCTATGTGACCAGCCTGCAGCCGAGCCTGCTCCTGGAGGGGCTCGGCGGCGCGGTGGAACTGCTGCAGGGCGATTCGGTCGCGTTGCAGGACCTCATGGAGGTACGGCGGCTCCTGGAACCGATGGCCACGGCCCTGGCCGCCACCCGGATCTCCGACGCCCAGCTGGCCGAGGTGAAGCGGCACCTGGACGCCATGCGGGAGGCCCGGGACGACGTCGCACAGCTCAACGCCCACGACGCCGCCTTTCACCGCGCCGTCGTCTCGGCCACGGGCAACGAGACCCTCCTCACCCTCCTGGAAGGGATCTCCGGCCGCACCCTGCGTGCCCGTATCTGGCGCGGTCTGGTCGACGACAGGGCCGCGGGCCGCACACTCGCCGAGCACGAGGCGATCTTCAATGCCCTGTCCACCCGTGACTCCGCCCTCAGCCAGGCCGCCGCCCTGCTGCACGTGAGCAACACCGAACAGTGGCTGAGGGAGCACCTGCGCTCAGGCGAAGCCCTCCCCTTCGGGACGGCAGCGCGCAGCTGACGAGCGGGCGCGACCCCCGCCACGCCGCTTCGCGGAAGTCATCTTCGCGGAAGTCATCACAGGAACGGCGTACCGGCGTCCAACCCTGACAACACCCTCCCGTACAACTCCAGATTGGCGGCGGGGTTGACGAAGGAGTGCAGGCTCAGGGCGTTGAGATCCCGCACGGCACGCTGGACCGGCACCTCCAGCTGCAGCGACGACGCGCCGGACGCGGAACCGATCAGGTCTACGGCCTCCTTGCACAGCCGCGCCACATAACCGGACTGGGCCCGGATCCGGGCCCGCTCCTCCGGCGTGTACGGATTGCCGTCCGCGACCCGGGTGTCGATCAGCGAGACGAAGTCGGCGGTGAGCAGTTCGGCACAGGAGATCTTCATCGCGGCCTCGGCGAACTGCAGATGCGTCACCGGGGCGGTGTGCTGATGCTCGTAGATCGTGTAGGTGATGCCCCGTTGACGGATGCGTTCGCCGAACTCCGCCAGCGCCGCCCGGGCCGGACCGAGGGCGCCGGCCGCTGTCCAGGCACAGAACAGCAGGAGGACGGGCATGCCGTAGAAGGGGTCTTCGCTGTTGCGCCGCGAGGGGTAGGACCCGCCGAGCAACGGCCCCAGTGGCAGGACGCGGTGGGCCGGGACGTGGACGTCGTGGGCGACGACACTGTTGCTGCCGCTCCCGGCCAGACCGGAGACGTGCCAGTCGTCGAGCACGTCGAGTTCGGTCATCGGAACGGCCGTCCACAGCAGATCCGGTGGGCGGCCGCCACCGGAGTCCGCCACAGCGGTCAGCAGGTGCCAGTCGGAGTCCTGACAGCCGGTGGCGAAGGGAGAGGTACCGTCGACCACGTAACCGCCCTCGACCGGACGGGCCTTCGCCTTCGGTATGAGGGTGCCGCTGACCCGTATGTCAGGGCCGGTGAAGATCTCGTCCTGTGCCTCGTCCGGGAAGAGTGCAGCGATGAACGCGCACCCGGCCTGGATCAGTGCCATGAATCCCGTCGACCCGCACGCGGCGGAGACCTCGCTCAGTACGTCGACCTGCGCACGCACCGAGGTCTGGTAACCGCCGTACCGGCGGGGCACGTTCATGCGAAGGACCCCGGCGTCCGTGAGAGCCGCGACGACCTCGCCGGTCACCCGGCGTTCCTGTTCGGTGCGCAGGGCGTGGGAACGGATGAGAGGCTGAAGTTTCCGTACGCGTTCGACGAGTTCGGCGTCAGAGTTCGGTGCGGATGAACCAGCCAAGGCAAGACCTCCGGGGCCCGTTGCGCGGCGAACCCTCACCGTGACGCCGAACCTGTCGGGTGTCAACGCCCCCTTCAGGCCGTGCTGTTGACGTCGGCGACGGTCTCGACGGGCAGAGGCAATTCCGGTCTCCGGAGTCCGCGCACCGCCATCGGAACCACCCACCCTCCACGAGAAGGGCTCCACCATGCGTCGCTACGTTCTCACCGGCACACCCGGCGCGGGCAAGACCACCATCCTGCACCGCCTGCGCGAACTCGGCCACGCCGTGGTGGAGGAGGCGGCGACGGAGGTCATCGCACGGGCTCAGGCCCAGGGCGAGGACGAGCCGTGGACGCGGGTGTCCTTCATCGACGAGATCGTCACTCTGCAGCGACAGCGGCAGCAGGAGGCGAGCGGGGCCGCCGCCCTCCAGATCTTCGACCGCTCACCGGTCTGCACCCTCGCACTCGCCACCTACCTGGGGCGCCCGGTGTCCCGGACGCTCGGGGCGGAGCTCGAGCGGATCCGCTCCGAGGGGATCTACGAGCGCCAGGTGCTCTTCATCCGCAATCTGGGGTTCTGTGAACCCACCTCGGCCCGCCGGATCAGCTATCAGGAGTCGCTGGTGTTCGAGAAGGTCCACGAGGAGACCTACCGCGAGCTCGGCTACCAGCTCATCGACGTCCCCGCCGACGACCTGCCCCACCGCCTCGCCGGCGTCCTGTCGGTGATTGCGCCGCCCACGTCATGAACGAAGGGAATACATCGGATGGGTCGAAGGGCTGGCCTAGGCCTGCTGACATGGGTCTCCCGGGTGAGGGTGTCGTGAATGACCCGACTGTCACGTGATTCGCATGGTGCTGAAGTCATTGACAGGTACACAAGGGCCTCTTAGGTTCCCCGATACACCCGATGTATCGAGGATCCGTCAGGTAGAGAGGACGACGATGACCTCACAGCCGGAGAGACACTCGCAGCCGGCCCGCAGAGCCGTACTCGGCACCGCGCTGGGCGGAGCCGCGGCGGCCGCGTTACCCGGTACGGCCCGCGCCGAAGAACCGATGTCTTCGTCAGGGGCCGCAGGCCGCCCCTGGAAACTCCGGGACACCATGACCACCGACGGCGCGTGGGCCCGATTCCTGAACGACCAGGACCTGCTGTGGAGCAGGCTGCCCACCCTGTGGTACGAGGGCCCCTTCCTGGGCGACGGCCAACTCGGCAGCATGATCTATCAGGAGCCCGGCGCCAACCAGATCCGCTTCACCGTCCAGCACGGCCGGGTCCAGGACCACCGCCCCGAGTTCGGCAGCGGCTGGGGAACCTGCCGTCTCCCCGTAGGCCACCTCACCCTCGAACCGGCCGGCACGATCACCGCCGTCGACTGGCGGCTGAGCCTGTGGAACGCCGAACTCACCGGCACGGTCACCACCACGGCCGGCACCCTCACCCTCGCCGCCCTCATCCACGACGAGGTTCTGGCCGTCCGGGTGAAGGCCGCCGGTGGTGAACGCGCCACCTGGACCTTCCACCCCGCGGAGGCCATCAGCCCCCGCAAGATCAGCGAGGCACCGCCCGCCGGATACACCGCCAACCCGGCCTGGACCACCCGCACCACCACCGACGGCACGGAACAGGTCCTCCAGCCCCTCACCGGCGGCGGCCAGACCGCCACCGCCCACCGCCGCACCGGCGACGACCTGCTCCTCAGCGTCGGCCACAGCCATCCCTCCGGCACGGCCGCGGAAGCCGACTCGCTGCGCAACCTCCGCCGCGCGAAGTCGTACAGCACGCTCAGGCGCCGCCACACGGACTGGTGGCACGCGTTCTACCGCAAGAGCTTCGTCTCGTTCCCCGACCAACGGCTCCAGAGCTTCCACTGGATCCAGCTCTACAAGGTCGCCTCCGCGAGCCGCGCCGGCGGCCCCGTCATGGCCACCTCCGGGCCCTGGCTGGAGCCCACGCCGTGGCCCGCGGTCTGGTGGAACCTCAACGTCCAGCTGGAGTACTGGCTCATCCACGGCTTCAATCACCCGGAGCTGGACTCCCTCGCCACCACGCTGCGCCAGAACCAGGAACAGCTCATCGCCAACGTGCCGGCCGCCTACCGCGCCGACAGCTCCGGCGTCGGCCGCAGCTCCGACATGTTCGCCAACCGCGGCGTCGGCCGGCCCGGCACCGGCGCCGAGACCGGCGACCTCACCTGGGCCCTGCACAACGTGTGGCTGTCGTACCGGCACTCCATGGACAGGTCCCTGCTGCGCGACACGATCTACCCGGTGCTGCGCCGGGCCATCAACTACTACCTGCACTTCCTCACCCCGGGCAGCGACGGCAAGCTCCACCTGCCCAGCACCCTCTCGCCCGAATACCCCGTCGTACCGCCGCAGGACACCAACTACGACCTGGCCCTGATCCGCTGGGGCTGCCAGACCCTCCTCGACTCCGCCGAACTCCTCGGCATCGAGGACGAGTTGGCCCCGCGCTGGCAGGAGGTGCTGGCCAGACTCACGCCGTACCCGGTCGACGCCAACGGCTTCATGATCGGTGCCGACACCCCCTACGCCCAGTCCCACCGCCACTACTCGCACCTGCTGATGGTCTACCCCCTCTACCTCGTCAACTGGGACCAGCCCGAGAACCGCGACCTCATCACCAGGTCGCTGGTCCACTGGCACGCGCTGACCGGCGCCCACCGCGGCTACAGCTACACCGGCGCGGCCTCCATGTACGCGATGAGCGGCGACGGCGACACCGCGATCACCTACCTGCGCAAGTTCTTCGACCCCACCACCCGTTACCCGTGCCGGGCCAACACCCACTACACGGAGGCCGGTCCGGTCATCGAGACCCCGCTGTCCGCCTCGCAGTCCCTGCACGACATGTTCTGCCAGAGCTGGGGCGGAGTGATCCGCGTCTTCCCCGCCGTCCCGACCGCCTGGGCGGACCTCACCCTGCACAACTTCCGTACCGAGGGCGCCTTCCTGGTCAGCGCCGTCCGCAAGGCGGGGGCCACCCGGTTCATCAGGGTCAGGAGCCTGGCGGGCGAACCCCTCAAGCTCCGGCACGGCCTCACCGGGCAGCTCACCGCCGTGCTGGACGACGGCACCCCGGCCCGTACCCATGACCTCGGCGACGGCACCCTCGCCATCGACCTGCCCCGCGGCCGTGAGGTGCTCGTCCATACCGGCTCCCGCCCCGACCTGAGCATCGCGCCCGTCGCCGTCAGCGAGCCCGGGCCGGCCTGGGGTCTGCCGTAAAGGCCACACAACTCGGAGGTTTCCGATGGCAGTTCCGATCAGAACCGCGGTCGCCGCACTCTGCGCCTCGCTGGCGGCCGCACTCCTCACCACCGCACCCGCACGGGCCGAACAGCACGACCAGGCCTGGTCCCTGTCCGCAGGGGCACACGCGCCGCGCGCGCAGGTCACCCTCGACGACGCCACGGGCACGCTGAGCCTCGCCGTGTCCCGGGACGGCCGTACGGTCATCGAACCGTCGCCCGTGGGCATCGTCACCGAACGGGCCGACCTGTCCGAGGACTTGCGTTTCCTGCACCGCAAGAACCGTACGGTTCAGGAGCGTTACCGCGCGAAGTCCGGCAAACGCCTGGACCGCCTCGTCCGCATGAACGAGACCCGTCTCTCCTTCGCCACGGCCGCGGGCGCCCGCCTCGACCTCGTCGTCCGAGCCTCCGCGGACGGAATCGCCTACCGCTACGCCCTGCCCGCGGGATCCGGTGACGTCCTCGGCGAGACGTCCGCCTTCAATCTCCCGGCCGACGCGAAGAGCTGGCTCGGCACCTACCGGGTGGACAACGAAGGCCAGTTCGTGCAGTACACGGCGGCGACCGCACCCACCGGTGAGTACTCCGACCAGGCCCTGTTCGCGACCGACGGCGGCTACACCCTGCTCGCCGAGTCCGACCTCACCGGCGCCTACTCCGGTGCCCGCCTCGCCCACACCCAGGGCACAGGCACCTACCGCATCAAGCTCGCCGACGACCGGGTGAAGAGCGACGGCCCCCTCGTCACCCCCTGGCGGGCCATGGTCACCGGTGACCTCGCCACCGTCACCCGGTCCACCTTCACCGACGACCTCGCCCCCGCCTCCGAAGTCGCCGACCCCTCCTGGATCCGGCCCGGCACCGTGCTGTGGACCTGGCTCGCCGGCGGCCGCGAAGCCGGACAGAGCCTGACGGCGCAGAAGGCCTTCGTCGACTACGCCGCGAAGCGGAACTGGCCCTACGAGGCCGTCGACGCGGGCTGGTACTTCAAGACCGACGAATGGGACACCACCGACCCGAACTGGCAGACCAACAGCTGGATGCCCGAGCTCGTCCGTTACGCCCGCGCCAAGGGCGTCGGCATCATCGTCTGGATCCATCAGCGCGACCTCGACACCCCCGAGGAACGCGCCCAGTGGCTGCCGACCCTGGAGAAGTGGGGTGTCAAGGGCGTCAAGATCGACTTCATGAACTCCGAGGCGCAGCCCATGCTCCAGTGGTACGACGCCATCCTCGCGGAGACGGCCGCCCACCACCTCATGATCGACTTCCACGGCTCCACGATCCCCAAGGGCATCCAGCGCACCTGGCCGCAGGTCATGACCCTGGAGGGCGTCGCGGGCGAGGAGAAGCGCACCAACACCGCCGCCCATCTCACCACCCTGCCGTTCACCCGCAACGTCATCGGCTCCATGGACTTCACACCCGGCGCCTTCCAGCGCGTCGGTCTGCGGCCCAACTCCGACGCGGCCGAGGTCGGCCTCTCCGTCGTCTACGAGTCGGGGCTGCAGATGTTCGCGGGCACCCCGGAGTCGTACGAGGCCAGGCCGCTCGCCCGGGACTACTTCGACCAGGTCCCCGCGGCCTGGGACGACACCCGTCTCCTCGCCGGTGAACCCGGTCAGGAAGCCGTGCTGGCCCGCCGCAGCGGCGAGCGCTGGTTCCTGGGCGGCGTCTTCGCCGGTGCCGCCCGCACGGCCGCAGTGCCGCTGTCCCTCGGTCCGGGCCGGTGGCTGGTGGAGACGATCCGGGACGGCGCCGACGGCCTGGTCCAGGACCGGCAGGTCCTGCGCGGCGGCGACACGCTGAGCGTCGACGTCGTGACCAACGGCGGCTTCGCCGCGCTCGCCTGCCCGTGGCGGCCCGGCCTCACCACCTGCTACCGCTGAGCACACTGCTGTTCCGGGAGCCGGATCCGATCAGCGGCGCCTACGCTGATCGGATCCGCCTCGTTTCGGCCACCGCCCTCGCCAGGCTGGTCCCGGAGGTGCCCAAGTGGCCGAAGGAGCAGGACAGTTGCGGGATTCCTCGGAATCCACGACCGTCGTCGTGATCGGCGCGGGGCCGGCCGGGATGGCCGTCGCCACGCTGCTGCTGCACATCGGCATCGACTGCGTCGTCCTGGAACGCCGCTCCCGCGACCACGTGGCGCAGCGCCAGCGGGCCGGCATCGTCGAGACGCGCGCGGTCCGCATGTTCGACTCGTGGGGGCTGACTGACCGGGTCCTCGGCGGTGTCCCGTACGACGGCATCCTGGAGTTCCGGGTGGACGGCCGCCGCCATCTGGTGTCCGACAGCGACGGCTCCGACGGCCCTCCGGCCCGCCTGTGCCCTCAGCAGATCCTCGTGCAGAAGCTCACCGCCACGTATCTCGAGGACGGCGGCGACCTGCGCTTCGAGGCCGCCGACGTCTCCCTGCACGACGTGACCGGCGACCGCCCGACCGTCCGCTACCGCACCGCGGACGGCACGCCCCGCACGATCACGTGCGACTTCGTCGCCGGCTGCGACGGCGACCACGGCGTCAGCCGTACGACCGTCCCCGACGGTGCCCTCACCGCGTACGCCTTCGACCACGGCATCGGCTGGCTCACCGTCCTGGCCGACGCCCCGCCCCCGGCCCACCCCCTGCTGGCCGTCAGCCGACAGGGCTTCGCCGCTCACTTCCCACGCGGGCCGCGGTCCAGCCGCTACTACCTCCAGTGCCGGCCCGACGACGACCCCGCCGCCTGGCCCGAGGCCCGCGTCTGGGACGCCCTGCGCACCAGGCTCGGCGACCCCGGCCTCGTGTCCGGTCCGATCACCGACCGCGAGATCTTCCGGCTCCGCAGCCTTGTCCACGACCCCATGCGGTACGGCCGTCTCTTCCTGGTCGGCGACGCGGCGCACATCGTGTCACCCATGGGCGGCAAGGGCATGAACCTCGCCCTGTACGACGCCGATCTCTTCGCCCGGGCCGTGCGCGACTCCGTCCAGGGCGACGACACCGCCCTGCACACCTACTCGGCACGCTGTCTGCGCCGCGTCTGGAACGACCAGGAGTTCTCCCACTGGCTCACCCGGACCCTTCACGACGCGGGCGATGCCGAGCCCTTCCTGCGCAACCTCGCCCGCGCCCGCCTCGACCGTCTCTTCACCTCCCCGGCCGCCGCCAGTGCCTTCGCGGAACTCATGACGGGACTGGACCCGACCGGGGACGCGGCGGCCCGGAAAGTCCCCGGCAACCTTTCCGCGCCCGGCGGCGACTGACGAGTCGGAAGCACCCTCCGCCGGAGGCTTGCACGGATCACCGAAGGACGCACCAGTGGCATCTCGTTCGCATCGTTCCTCTTCGTCGGGCAGGCGGCGCACGGCCCTCGTCTCGGCGGCCGCGGCCGCCGTCGTCGCGCTCGTGGCCGTACTGATCGTCACCTTCGGTCCCGACCACGAGACCGACGCCGCCGACTCAGCTGCGGCCACGGCCGTCGCCGCCACCCGTGGCACGCCCACCCCGGCGACGCGGGACCCGAAGCCCGCCTCGGCATCCCCTTCGGCGTCGGCCCGCACAAGCAGCCCGAAGGCCACCGCGAGCACCGCGTCGCCCCGGCCGTCGACGCCGCCGGCCTCGCGCCCGGCGCGGAAGGTGTCCGCTTCGGCATCGCTGACCGGCCGGATCAAACCGGGCGTCTCCTACGAGGGAGTGGCCACCTTCTACGACGTGGGCAACGGCGACGGCGCCTGCCTGTACGGCCCCACCGCCGACGTCATGACCGCGGCGATGAACCACACCGACTACGAGACGTCCAAGGCGTGCGGGGCGTACATCCGCGTCCGGGCCGGGAGCGGCGCCTCCGTCACGGTCCGTATCACCAACGAGTGCCCGCTGCCCTGCGCACCCGGCCAGCTCGACCTCAGCCCCCAGGCGTTCGCGAAACTCGCCGCCCCCGTGCAGGGCCGGATCCCCATCACCTGGAGCCTGCTGAGCCCCAGCACCTCCGACACGGTCTCGATCCGGTACAAGACCGGATCGAGCCGCTACTGGTGTGGTGTCCAGGCGATCGGCCACCGCAACCCGCTGGCCCGACTGGAAGTCGAAACCGCCGCCGGCTGGAAGGAGTTGCCCCGCACGGATTACAACTACTTCCTTTCCGAGCAGGGCAGCGGATGCGGTGGCGCGATCAGGATCACCGACATCTACGGCGAGCGACTGGAAATAGCCGGTATCGGCGTGAAGCCCGACGTCGTGCAGCCGACCCGGGTCCAGTTCGCCCAGCACTGACCGCCAGTTCAACAGCTCGCTTCCGGCGCGCCCGGCACACAACGGCGAACCGGCGCACAGTGGAGGTATGACCGCAGACGACAGGAACATTCTGGCCCGGGGTCGCGTGGCGACCAGGCTTCCCGCCCAGGACCTGGACCGGGCCCGGCGCTTCTACGCCGAGCAGCTGGGTCTCGAGCCCGTCGACGAACGCCCCGGCGGACTGCTGTACCGCTGCGGGGGCACGGACTTCGCCCTCTTCCGGTCGGCAGGGTCCTCGCCCGGCACCTTCACCCAGATGGGATGGGAGGTGGACGACATCGAGACCGTGGTCTCCCAGCTGCGGCAGCGTGGCGTCGTCTTCGAGGAGGTCGACCTCCCGGGCTTCCGCACGGAGAACGGCATCGCCGACATCGACGGCAACTACCCGAGCAAGAACGCCCGAGGAGAGCGCGCCGCCTGGTTCCGTGACAGCGAGGGCAACCTGCTGGGCATCGGCGAGCCGGTGCACTGATCCCGCGGGTTCCGGGGCCCCGGGTGTCGTGGTGCGGCAACGGATGTCACTGGGGTGTCACAGCACGCCCGGGCCCCACAACTTGTTCCGGGCTCGTCGTGTCGAACCCTGCGTTGCACCAAGACCAGTCGGCCGGACCAGCCGCCTGACAGACCATCAACATCCCACGGGGGGACCAGACATGAGCATCACCACGCGCACCAAGCGACGTACCGCAGGCTCGGCCGCCGTCGCAGCGGCCTCCTTCCTGCTGCTGGCGGGAGCGGGCATCCTGGCCGCACCGACCGCGTTCGCGGGCGTCCCGGGCGGCACCTCCGCCGCCGACCGCAACAGCGACTTCGACGGCGACGGCTACGGCGACCTCCTCACCGGCGTCCCGGAGGGCACGGTCGACGGCAAGGAGGGCGCCGGATACGTCACCGTGCAGTACGGCGCTCCCAACGGCATCGGCACCAACAACACCGTGCCCACGGGCCGGGTCCAGCTCGTCAGCCAGTCGACCAAGGGCGTGCCCGGCACCTCCGAGACCGGGGACCACTTCGGACAGGCGGTCGCGACCGGCGACCTGGACGGCGACGGCTACGACGACGCCGTCATCGGCACGCCCGGCGAGGACGAGGGCGCCGTCGAGGACGCGGGCCGGGTGACCGTCGTCTACGGCTCCGCGAGCGGCCTCGACACCGGGCGCACCGCGACCGTCGCCGCCGCCACGCCCGCCGAGGGCGCACGGTTCGGCCATGCGGTGGCCGCCGCCCGGTTCACCGGGGACATCGACGGCGACCAGCTCGTCGTCCTGGACCAGAAGGCGGGCCTGCACGTCTTCACGTACCACGCCGGCGTCCTGCGCCAGGTCGGCACCCCGCACTCCACCGGCCACACGCTGCAGGCCGCCTACCTGACCACCGGCGACTACGACCGCGACGGCTTCGCCGACCTCGTCGTCTCCGGCTACAGCCCCGATGACGACTACACCAAGGGCTGGTCCGCCTACTACGCGGGTGGCGCCGAAGGCCTGAGCTACGGGCGCGACCTGCACGGCGGCCTGGGCACCGCCTCCGGCGACATCAACGGCGACGGCTACGACGATCTCGTCGTCGGCCAGCTCAGCGCCGTGGACGAGGCGGCAGGGGACGCTGACGCGCCCGGCGGGCTGGTCGGCGTCTACTACGGCGGCGAGGACGGGCCCGCCGGCACGGAGGGTCCCGGCACCGCCCCGCAGTGGTGGTCGCAGAACTCCCCGGGCGTGCCCGGAGCGGGGGAGGGGGACGATTCCTGGGGCAACGACCTCTCCGTCGCGGACGTCGACGGTGACGGTTTCGCCGACGTGGCGGTCGGCGCGCCCGGCGAGGACGCGGACGGCGAAGCCGCTGCCGGCGCGGTGTGGCTGCTGCGTGGCGCGCAGGAGGGCCTGACCGGCACCGGCGCCCAGTCCTTCGACCAGAACACCCCGGGCATCCCCGGAGCCGCCGAGGCCGGTGACGGCTGGGGCGCCCAGGTGCGGCTGATCGACACCGACGGCGACGGCCGGGCCGAGCTGGTGGCCGCCGCGCCCGACGAGAACGCCGGCGACGGCGCGGTGTGGCTGCTGCCCGCGAGCGGCAACGGGCTGCTCGCCGACGGTTCCCGTTCCTACGGCGCCGCCGCCCTCGGCGCTAGCGCTCACGGTGCCCACTTCGGTTCGGTGATCGACGAGTGAGCGCGGCGCGTCGACCGTTGGTCAGGGGTCGTCACTCGGCGCTGCGCAGGGCCACCCAGGTGTCGTGCCCGACGACGCCGTCGGCGTCCAGCCCCCGCTCGCTCTGGAAGGCCTGGACCGCGGTCTCCGTGCCCGACCCGAACTCACCGTCCACACCGGCGCTTCCCACGCTGTACCCGCGCTCCGTGAGCATGCACTGCACCTGCTGGACGCGTTTGCCGCTGTCGCCGAGGCCGGTGCGTCCGTTGCCGGTGTAGTACGTGCACTCCGCGAGCCAGGGCGCGGTGTCGGTCCCGGCGGACGGGCTGTCGGCGGACGGCGTGGGGGTCGGCGCGGTGGACGGAGTGTCACCGGGGGGCACTGCGTTGTCGTCCTGGTCGCCGACGGAGCCCGAGGCCTCGGGCTCCGTCGAGGTGGTTCCCGCCTCGGCGTCGCGGTCCTCCTCGACGGCGCCGTCGACGTCCGGGCGGGTCTGTCCACTCGTACTCGGCGACACCGAACCGCTGGAGGCGTCGCGGGGGCCGGTGCCGTCTGCGCTGGTGGCACCGGCTTTCGGGGATGCGGCCGCGGGGGGATCCTGACGGATGAGCAGTAAAGCCACGCCGGCCACGACACAGATCGCGATGCCCGCGACGGCGACCAATAACCATCTCCTACGGCTGCGGACAGGGGCGTCCGCCGGGCCCGGCCGTCCGGGCGGGGGCGCGGCCACGGAGCTTTCGTCCTTCTCCGATGACTGCGGAGCGGGCGGAGGGCCCTCGGGCACCCGCGCGGACGGGGGCAGCGGCAGGTCGCCCGGCGACCGGAGACGGCTCATCGCCTCGACGGGCAGTTGGTGCAGGGCCTCGTACGCCTGCTGCCGGGCGAGCACCTTGCCGCCCAGCGGCTCCGGCCAGGTCGACAGCACAGGGCGTAAGCCCGCGGCGTCGATCAGCTCCTGTGGAGTGGGCCGACGCGCGGGCTCCTTGTCCAGGCAGGCGGTCAGCAGCGAACCGAGCTCTGCGTCCGCCTCCGCGATCTCAGCGACCACCTCGGGGTTCGGGTCCTCGTAGGCCACCCGGTGCATCACGTCGACCCCGGTGCCGTCGCCGAACGGCGCACGCCCCGTTGCCGCGTAGACGAGTGTCCCGGCCAGCGAGAACACGTCCGACGCCGTGTCGGACAGGCCCTCTCGCAGATGCTCGGGCGACATGTAGGCCGGGGTCCCCACCCGGTTGCCCGTGCCGGTGATCGCGCTCGCGTCGGCGGCCTTGGAAATACCGAAGTCGATCACATGCGCGCCCCGGACGGACAGCAGCACGTTGGACGGCTTCAGGTCCCGGTGCACGATCTCCTCGACGGCGAGGCCCGCGAGTGCCTGCCCGAGCTCCGCCACCAGCCGCCAGACCGCCGCCGTCTCCAGGGCACCGTACGCCTTCACGGCTTCCGCCAGATCGAAGCCGGGAAGGTACTCCGTGGCCATCCACAGCAACTCGTCCTCGAAGCCCGTGCCGCACAGTCGGGGTGCGTGCAGGGTACGAAGGCGGGCGTGCACGGACGCCTCGCGCTCGAACCGGCGCCGGAACCGGTGATCCTCCGCGTACTCCGGCCTGATCACCTTCACCGCGACCAGGCCCGGGCTGTCGTCCGCGGGACGCGCCAGATACACCCGCCCCATGCCACCACTGCCGAGCAGGGCAACCGGCGCGTAGGGTCCGACGCGCCTCGGGTCGCCGAGGCGCAGTGGTAAGGCACCGGTCTGCCGCAGTGCGGCAGCCGCGTCGTCCGCCGAGGCCGGCCGCTGTCCCGACAAGGAATCCCCCGAAGTCACGTTCGATGCACGCCAGTTCCCCCCAGCGGGTGATGAGCGTAACGCAGCCCGTGCACGCGGTCAGGGAATCGGCCGAGCGCGTGACCGCCGAGTCGGCACTCCCCGGCGCCCGGGGTGGCGCTGGTCAAAAAGGGCCGAGTGCACAGGCTTTGGCCACAGCCTGACAACTCGTGCGACGCAAAGCGGAGTTATCCCCCTCGCTTGTTCCGACGGCGTTGTCGAATCCTCATAAAGCGATCTCCGATGCACAGCCGGCGCGGGCGAAGAACATCCGGATCGAACAGATGCCCTCCTACACGGAAGACATCCTGGCCTGGAACCCCGCCGCCGCGGCCCTCTACACCGACTTCGCCGCCCTCCCGGCCCATCGGCGCAACTACCTGCGGCTGGCGTTCACGCACCCGGTGGTCCGGCAGCCGCACCAGGACTGGGCCCACGACGCCAGGGAAGCCGTCGCCGCGCTGCGCATGGAGGCCGCGGCCGATCCCGACGATCCCGACCTCGCTCAGCTCGTCGGCGAACTGTCCGTCCAGGACCCCGACTTCCGCACGTGGTGGGCCGAACACCGGGTCAACAGCGCCAGTTACGGCACCAAGCACTACCGCCACCACACGGTGGGCGACCTCACCCTCGACTGCGACACCTGGGCCGCCCCCGACGGCTCCGGACAACGCCTGATGATCCTGACCGCCGAACCCGGCACGCCCTCCTGCGACGCCTTGCGCATCCTCACCTCGTGGGGGACCGGACGCGATGACCACCTGGGCATGACGACCTCCCGGCGGAGATCCGGGACGAGTCGGGAATGAACCCGCAGCGGCCGCACGTTGACGACCGCCGACCGACGCTCCCGCCCCCGGGGTAGAAAGCAGGCTCATGTCGTCTTCGCCGAGCACCATGCGCGCCGTCCGGCTCTCCGCTCCCGGCCCCGTGGACAACCTGCGGCTGACCACGCTCCCGCTCCCGGCCGAAAGGGACGGCTGGGTTCGGATCCGCGTCGAGGCGTTCGGCCTCAACCGCTCGGAGCTGAAGCTTCGGCTGGGCCTGAGCGTGGGTGTCGGCTTTCCCCGGGTGCCGGGCATCGAGGCCGTCGGTACGGTCGATGCGGCCCCGGCCGGCAGTGGGCTGGCTCCCGGGCAGAAGGTCGTGGCGATGATGGGGGACATGGGGCGCACCTACGACGGCGGCTACGCCGAGTACACCTCGGTGCCGCTGTCCCAGGTCATCCCCGTCGACACCGACCTGCCCTGGGAGGTGCTGGGCGCCCTGCCGGAGATGGTGCAGACCGCCTACGGCTCGCTCACCATCGGCCTGGACCTGCAGCCCGGCCAGTCCGTGCTGATCCGCGGCGGCACCTCCTCGGTCGGCCTGGCAGCCGCCGCCCTCGCCATCTGGCGCGGCGCCACCGTGCTGTCCACCACCCGGCGTGCCGACCGCCTCACGCTCCTGTCGGAGCGCGGTGTCGACCACCCCCTCCTCGACACCGGCGAGGTCGCGCCCGCCGTACGCGAGCTGTACCCGCACGGCGTCGACGCCGCCCTCGACCTGGTCGGCACACCGACCCTGCCCGACACTCTGCGCGCGGTACGCGTGCACGGCACGGCCTGCTTCGGTGGCAGTCTCTCCAACCAGTGGACGGTGCGGGACTTCTCCCCGAACGAGTACCTGCCGAGGGGCGTACGGCTCGCGGGCTACTTCGGGGACGCCGCAGACCTGCCTCGGGAGGCCTTCCAGGAGATCCTCGACGCCGTCGCCACCGGCCGGCTGGCCTTTCCCGTGGACCGCGTCTACGAAGGCCTGGAGCAGGTGCCGAGGGCCCATGACGACATGGAACACGACCGCGCCACCGGCAAGCTCGTCGTCCGCGTCCGACACGAGGACCGTTGAAACGTTGACCACGGCCGGTGGTGTCGGCCCACCTCCGTCACGGCATGCAAGCACCGGATTGCGCAGGAGTAGCGCGGTCAGGGCTGGGGACTTGAAGGGCAGGCCGGTGTGGCGGCGTACCCCATGGGGGCCGCTCCGGCCAGGCTTCTCCGGTTCTGCCAACGAGCCGGAGAGGCCGCGCTCAGGTGAGCCTGTCATGCTGCTCACGCCGGGGCATGGCCCGGCGAGGCCGGTTCGACCGATGGTGGGGGCGGGGCGGCGGTAGGGTGGGCGAACCGGTGGGCGAGGTGGGTGGTGGCGGTGGAGTGGCGAGAATTCGCCGAGGCGATGGCCCAGCTTGCGCGGACGTTGCTGGCGCAGGAGTCGGTGCAGGGGACGCTGGACGAGATCGCGGCCTCGGCGGTGCGACTGGTGGACGGCTGTGACGCGGCCGGGATCCTGGCGGTCCGCAAGGGCCGGGCGGTCACGCTGTCCTCGTGCGGCGACGTGGTGGAGGCATCCGACCAGCTGCAGGGTGAGCTGGCAGAGGGCCCGTGCTTCGATCTCGCCGCCCGAGCCACCGGCGGGAACGACGAGCGCGTGTTCCGGATCGCGGACATCACCGAGCCTCAGCCGGCCTGGCCGCGGTTTCGCCGCTGCGGCTCGCGACCTGGGTATCGGCAGCATGACCGGGGTGCTGCTCTACACCCACGACGAGGACTTCGGCGCGCTGAACCTGTACTCCCGCCGCCCCGGCGCCTTCGGCAAGGACATCGAGACCGCCGGCTGGATGCTGGCCTCGCACGCCGCCGTCGCCCTGGCCGACGCCCGCACCATCGACCAGCTCGAGGACGCCATGAAGACCCGGCACGCCATCGGTGAGGCCATGGGCATCCTGATGGAACGGCACAAGCTGAGTGAGGACGACGCCTTCAACGTGCTGCGCCGCATCTCGCAGCAGCACAACATCAAGCTGCGCGATGTCGCCCAGCGGGTCCGCACCAACCGCGCCGCCCAGGCCTGACCGCTCCTACTGGTCGCTCGCAGACGGTCAACGCCGGTGCGCGCTGACCAGCCAGGCGCGGGAGTCGAACCACACGCCGTCGCCGGTGTCGTGCGCGTCGAGGGTCGCGGACAGCCGGTCGAGGGCGCGCTCGGCGGACCCGGCATCCAGATCGGCGAGCCATTCCCTCGCCATGCGCAGCTGGAGTACGGCAGCACGCGCGTGGTCGGCATCCGGGCCGTACCGGACGGGCTCGCGTACGTCGACGACGTCCACCGCTGCGAAGTCTGCCGAGGTCAGGGCCTCGGCCACGACGTCCGGATCGGCCAGAGTGAAGGGGTCGTCGGCCGCAGTGGCCGACGCCGATGACGCGTGCTCGCCGGCGAGCGCCGCCCGGATCGCGGTATGCCACTCCTGCTGGTCGGCGGCCTGCCAGACCAGCTGCACGAAGCGCGCACCCGGTCGCAGGGATCGCCCGATGTTGGCGAACGCGACCACCGGGTCGGAGAAGAACATCGTGCCGAACCGACTGACGCCCAGACTGAAGTACTCCGCCGGGAACGGATGGGCCTGGGCGTCGCCCTGCACGAAATCGACATTGCGGAGCCCTTCCGTCTCGGCCTGTCGGCGGGCCCGCGCCAGCATGGGGCCGGACACGTCGATGCCGAGCGCGCTACCGGGTGACGCCGCTCGGGCCGCGTCCCGGGTGGTCAGGCCGGTGCCGCAGCCGATGTCGAGGACACGATCCCCGGGACGGATGTCGAGGGCTTCCAGCAGTCGCTCGTGATACCGAGCGAGCTCCGAGTCGTAGTCGAACAAGGTGACCGTCTCCTCACGCCGCGGGGCCGTCGCGGAGTACGCCCCGCACGGTGTCCAGCCGTACACCCGGTTCCAACTCTGGCATCCACCACGTCGCGCCGGCTCGCGCGTACGCTTCGGGATCGACACCGAGTGGCAGCCCTACGGCGATGTCGTACGAGGCCATCCGGCCCTGGCGCAGCGCGGTGAGGGAGCCGACGACCTCGGCGAGCTGGTCCGGGTGTTCGAGATTGGCGGGGAAGAAGCCGTCGAGTCGTGCGGCACGGCGGATCGGCTTGGCGTTGCCCGGGAATCCGGCGGCCCAGACCGGCACGCCGGGCCGCTGAACCGGCCGCGGCAGGAAGGCGAGGTCGTCGACGGTGTAGTGCTCGCCGCGGTGGCGCACGGGGTCGCCGGACCAGGCGGCGGCCAGGATGGCCAGGGACTCGTCGAGCATCCGCCCGCGCCTTCGGGCGTCGAGCTCCTCGCCGGTTCTGGACAGCTCGCCTGCGAACCGGTCGCTGCCGATGCCGACGCCGAGGGTGAGGCGGCCGTCGCTGAGCCGATCGAGTGTCGCGCTCTCCCGCGCGACCTTGGCCGGCCGTCGACGGGGAAGCACCGACACCATCGGGCCGAGCCGGATCCGCTCGGTCACGGTCGCGATAGCCGCCAGCGCGATCCACGGGTCGGCGACCTGTCGGACCGGCTCCCGCCAGCACAGCTGATCCCACACGAAGCAGCCGTCCCACCCGGCCTCCTCCGCGTCGGCGGCGAGGCGGGCGACCACCCGCGGATCGGCGAGGTCGTCGAAGAGCGGCAGCCAGAGTGCCGACCGCAGCGGGTTCATGGGCGGCCGCCTTCCGTGTGCCGCTCCAGAGCCGACACGAAGTCGTCCCACACCGGTCGCGGCAGGTCATGTCCGGCACCCTCGAGGACCAGCAGCTCCGCACCTCGGACGGCATCGCGCAGCGCCTCACCGTGCGGCAGCGGCAGCAGGGGGTCGTGATCGCCGTGGACCACGAGCGTCGGCGCCGCGATGTCGCCGAAGCCGCCGTGCGCCGGCCCGTCGAGCTCGATGGCGAAGTGGTTGACCAACGTCGACGCGTAGTTCCTGGCGCGCGCCACGTCACGTTCGACCAGCGCCCGGATCACGGGCTCGTCGAAGTACGGCGAGCCACCGGCGTACGCCCTCGCGCCGTCGACCACGTACTGCACGACCGCGGCCGAGTCGGTGACGTCCGGATCGGCCGGCATGGCCAGGTCGCTCGATGGCGGCGGCAGGTCGTCGGCACCGGTCGAGGCCGAAACGAACGTCAGCGACGCCACCCGGTCGGGATGGTCCACACCGAGGACGAGCCCCAGGCCGCCGAACATCGACTGACAGACCACATGGGCGCGTTCGATGCCCAAGGCGTCCTGGATACCGAGTACATCGAGGGTCAGATCAGTGAACGAGTAGGTCGGCTGCCCCGGCGGGCAGCAGGTCGACCGGCCGGTGTCCCGATGGTCGTGGCGGACCACGAACCGGCCACGGGCGGCGATCTCTTCGCACAGGTCGGTGTCCCACCACAGCATCGAGGCGGCCGCCCCCGCGACCAGCACGATCGCCGGGTCCGCGCCGTCTCCGAAGGTCTCGACACACAGCTCGACACCGTTGATTCCGAGTAGTTGTTCGCCGTGAGATCGATGTGAGGTCATGTCTGGCACGCTAGAGTCCGCGACTCCATTGTGAAAAGCGATGATTTCCGATCAATTCAATCGCTTACAACAATGTACGTCGCTACGCTGGAGCGCGTGAGCACCTTCGAGTTGCGCCACTTGGAGGCGATGGCCGCCATCGCCGAGGAGGGCTCGTTCGGTCGGGCAGCCGCCCGTCTCGGGTACACCCAGTCGACGGTGAGCCAGCAGATCGCCGCGTTGGAGCGGGCGGTCGGAGGTCCGGTGTTCGACCGGCCGGGCGGCCCCAAGCCGGTGCGGCTCACCCCGCTCGGCTCCGTGGTCCTGGAGCACGGTCGCGCACTGCTGGCGAAGGCGGCGGCACTGGCCGAGGCCGTGGACCGGTTCCAGGCGGGGGACGGCCGTATCGACATCGGGACGTTCCAGAGCGTGTCCAACGTGATCCTGCCGTCGGTCGTACGCCGGCTGCGGGACGCGCACCCCGGCTGCGACATCAGACTGTCCGAGGAGGAGCCGGAACAGCCGCAGATCGGTGACCTCGACCTGCTGTTCTACGACGGCCGCATCGACGGCGACGGTGAGCACCGCAAGCTGCTCGACGATCCCTACCTGCTGGTGGCCCGCGTCGGCGACTTTCCCGAAGGTCCGGTCCCGCTGGAGCGGCTCGACGGGACACCGATGGTGGCCTGGCCGCTGACCTGCGACCAGCCCTTGATGGAGCAGGCGCTCGCCCGCAGCGGCGCCCGTCCGCAGATCGTGTTCCGCAGCGCGGTCAACGACACCCTGCTGTCGATGGTGCGAGCCGGCCTGGGATCGGCGCTCCTGCCCTGGCTGGCCATCCTCGGAGCCGGGGTCCCCTCCGACGACAGGCTCCGCATCCACGAGCTACGGCCCACCCTGCCGCCACGGGAGATCTACCTGCACTGGCAGGCCGGACGTATCCACTCACCACTCGCCGCCCGCGCGGTCGACATCGCCGTCGAGGTCGCGGCCGAACTCGCGCCGCCGCCAACCACCGCCTGACGCAAGCCGGTTGCCCCTCGGCGGGCGCGTCGGCCTCACGCCGGATCGACCACCCTGCTCACGATCCACGCATGCTTGCCGACCTGCCGACCGCGCGTGAATCCGAAGTCCTGGAGGAGTTCGACGGTCGCGCTGAACAGGAAGCGGCCCTGCGCCTCGCGTCCGTCGGTCACTTCCGAGATGGCTTCCACGATGCCCCCTCCGGCTTGGGCGATCTGGTCGAGGGCGCCTTCCAGCGCCACCCGCGCGATGCCCCGTCCGCGGTGCTTCCTGTCGACGTAGACGCAGGTGATCCGCCAGTCCGGACGCGGCGGTACGTCCTTGTCGTACGCGCGCCTGTGCTTGATGTTGGGGAGCTCCTCGGGGCTGCCGTACTGGCACCACCCCTGCGCGGTGCCGTCCTCGTCGAGGACGAGCGCGGCGTGGGCGCGGCCGGTCCGCACCCGGTCCTCCTTGGCCTCGCGGTGGCTGATCCCGGACTGGCCGCACTCCGGGTGGTAGCCGATGCACCAGCACCCGCCGAAGATCCCGTTGTTGCGTTCGACGAGCTCCGCGAAGGCGTCCCAGGTGGCGGCGTCCAGGGGGCGGACCTGGTACGGCGTGGGCTCAGGCATCGGCAGCCGCCGCGGCGAGCAGCCGGGCGAGTTCGACCGGCTTGGTGATCATCGGCCAGTGGCCCGAGTCGATGTCGACGAAGTCCAGGTGCCTGGCGCGGGTGGCCTCGGGCACGTCACCGGCGTCGATCCAGTCCCGGGCCTGGGCGGGGGTGAACTCGGGGCACACGAGCAGCATCGGGACGTCGAACCTCCGCTCGTCCTTCAGCCGCACCGTGCCTTTGGTCACCCTCTCGGGCACGGGGATCGCCGCCGAGGCAAAGCGGTTGCGTGTCTCCTCGTCGAGGTCGGCGGAGTCCGGTCCTTCGAAGGGGCCCCACCCGGGGAAGGGCATCACGCCGTCCTTGGTCTCGAAGAAGTCGGCGTACGGCTGCCCGTCGGCGGACGGGAAGCCTCCGACGAGGGCCACCTTGGCGACCCGCTCCGGCCGCGCGTCGGCGGCCAGCCAGGCCAGGGTGCCGGCGGCGGAGTGCCCGACCACCATGGGCTTCTCCGGCGCCGCGTCCACGGCGGCGAGCACCGCCGCCACCTGGTCCTCCAACGTGGCGGACTCAGCTCCGTCACCCTGACCAGGGAGGGTGAGTGCCACGGGGCGGTGGCCGAGTTCCTCGAGCGCGGGCACGACGCCGTCCCAGGCGGAGCCGTCCAGCCACAGGCCGGCGATGAGCAGGATGTCCATGGATGAGTCCTCTTTCCCGTGAAGCCCGTGAGGCCGGTCGGTGCCATCACGCTACGACTGATTCCGGACAATCCACTTCCGGTATGTCTCGTGACCACCTAATCTGCTCGGGTGCCGACCGAGCTCAGCCCCACCGCGCGAGCCCTGCGCACCCTCGAGATCCTCCAGTCCCGCCCCGCGGGGGTGACGGCCGACGAGCTCGCCGCGTCCCTGGGCGTCACGGAACGGGCCGCGCGCCGGTACGTCGGGATCCTCCGCGAGGCGGGCATCCCCGTGCACTCGGCCCGGGGCCCCTACGGCGGGTACAGACTGGGGCGCGGGGCGCGGCTGCCGCCGGTCGTCTTCACGGAACCCGAGGCGCTGGGCCTGGTCATGGCCGTCCTCGACGGTCAGCCGGCGGCCGCCGATCCCGATGCCGACGACCTCGTCGGTGCCGCCCTGGGCAAGGTCATCCGGGCGTTGCCCGAGAGCGTCGGCCGGCAGGCGGCCGCCCTGCGAGAGCACGCGTCGGCGGCACCCGACCGGAACGCGTCCCGTCCGGATCCCGCCCTCACGAGCACACTCGTCGCGGCGAGCGCGGTGCGACGCCGTGTGCTGGTCACCTACCGCAGTGAGTCCGGCAACGAGTGGGAGGCCGAGGTGGATCCCTGGGCGGTCGTCGTTCGCTACGGCCGCTGGTACCTCCTGTGCCACTCCCACCGCGCGGACGCGATCCGCACCTACCGGATCGACCGGGTCCGCGCGGTCCGGGAGACCGCCCACGGCTTCGAGATGCCCGCCGGCCTCGACCCGGTGGCGGCGCTGGAGGAGAACCTGGGCAAGGGGTGGGAGTTTCCCACGCGGGTGGTGTTCGACGCCCCGATGGCCGAGGTGCTGCCGTCGATCCGCCCGCCCATGGGACGGCTTGAACCGTCGGGAGACGGGTGCGTGCTTGTCGGCAGCACGAGAAATCCCACGATGTACGCGCAGGAGTGGCTGGCGCAGCTGCCGTTCGCCTTCCGCGTCGAGGGCGGGCAGGAGCTGCGGGCGGCGGTGGAGGCGCTCGCCAAGCGTTTCACGGCGGCCGTGACGGACGAGACCTGAGCGTTCATCGTGAACGGCCCTTCCCCGCACGCTACTTGACGTCGTTCGAAGTTGTCCGAGGCATCTTGTCCGGCGTGGATCACCTGCGCCGGGGGGCAGGAGGTCCTCGTCGAGTTCGCCCAGGACCGCCGGCGAGCCGTATGAGTCGAGGTCGTTCAGGCTGCGTGGCTCTCGGGGCAGGCCGATGAGTTTGCCGGTTGCCTGAAGTCTCCCTTGTGAACTGGAGGAGAGGCGGAGGTCAGAATGAGCAATCCGATTCGGCTGTACATGTCGATGTCGCTCGACGGCTGTATCGCCGGTCCGGACGATCGGCCGGGGCAGGAGCTCGGACGTGACGGTGGACGGCTGTTCAACTGGCTCGACGACCGGGAGTCCGACGGCCCGAGCGGCCAGGTCTACCGCGAAGCGCTGGCGACCGGCGCGGTGATCTCCGGCCGACGGACCTTCGAACTCGCCGGGCGCTGGCAGGGCGACCATCACGACGGCGTGCCGATCTTCGTCCTCACCCACCGGGTGGACGACGGGGACGTGCCACCCGGCCACGCGCGTTTCGTCACCGACGTCGAGGACTGCGCCCATCAGGCTCGCGCGGCCGCCGGGGACCGGCCGGTCATGGTGCATGGGGCGGGGGCGGCCCAAGCGCTTCTCCGAGCCGGGCAGTTGGACGAGATGGAGATCCACCTGGTGCAGGTCCTCCTCGGCGACGGTCGACGGCTGTTCGACCACCTCGGTGGTGATCACATCGAACTCGACCTCGTCCGCCGGCTCGAGGACCGCGACGTCACGCACCTCCGCTACCGGGTGCGCCGACCGGGAGAGGCCGTATGAAGACGCTCTTCGTCGCCTACCGCGTCACCGATCTGGATCGCTCGCTCGGCTTCTACACCGCCTTGGGCTATGCCGAACTGGGCAGGGTCGAGGTCGGCGACGGGAGCCGCCTTGTGATCCTGAAGTTCCCCGGCGAACCGGCGGCCTCGCTCGAACTGGTCCACCGTCCCGCCGACGGACGCGTCGACGTGGGCAGCGGAGTCGACCACCTCGCGATCCAGGTGGACACGCTGACTGTCACCCTGGAGACGCTGGCCGAAGCCGGCCTGGAACCGGGACCTGTCCAGTACCCGGGCGGCCCTCACGGCCCGAAGACGTCATGGCTCACCGACCCGGACGGTTACCGGATCGAGCTGGTGGAGTGGCCGCCCGGACACGCCGACGGCATCACCGCAGCAGACTTCTCCTGACGTGGTCACGGTGAGCGGGGTGGCGGCGCTCACGCCACGGCCGTCGCCGGCCGGCCCAGGCGGACAACCAAGTGCCGGCCATGACTTGCCCTCCGTCGGTACCGGCGTGATCAAACATTCAAAAAAGGGATCTCCACGACTGGCAAAGAGGTCTACCCGCATAGACGACCTCGATGCTGTCATGCTCACGACCGCCCGGAATTCCTGCCGGGCACCCCCCTCGGGAGACCCCCCATGCCCCGAATATCCCGCTCCCTGGTCACCGCCCTCTCCTCCCTCGCCCTCGCCGCCGCCGGACTCACCGTCGCAGCCGGCACCGCGCACGCGCAGAGCTGCAGCCAGGGCTACCTCCCCCTGCCCGACCCGAGTTGCCAGCCCGGTGACTTCAACCCGGACGTCACCCAGTCCACCATCGACTCCACCATCTGCGTCTCCGGGTGGACCGCGACCGTCCGGCCGTCCAGCTCCTACACCACCGCGCTGAAGAAGACGCAGATCGTCGAGTACGGCTACACGGACACCAGCACCTCGGACTACGAGGAGGACCACTTCGTACCCCTCGAACTCGGCGGTGCTCCCAAGAGTGCGCTGAACCTCTGGCCCGAGCCGGAGTACGGCACCACGACCGCCGCCAACAAGGACACCGTCGAGAACAAACTCAAGAAGGCCGTCTGCGCCGGCACCGTCAGCCTCGCCGACGCCCAGGACGCGATCGTCACGGACTGGACGACCGCCCTGTCGAACCTCGGCCTGAGCTGATCCCGTCCGCAGGGGTGGACGACAGGGGTGGGACGGTGGGCGCGGGGTAACCGCGTCTGTACGAAGGCCTTGTCGTCGACCTTCTCAGGAGGACAGTCGTGCCTGGCATGTTGGAGAAGATCAAGCGGTTCAGCAGGAGCCCGCAGGGGCGACGTGCCGCCGAACAGGTGCGCCGTGCCTCGGCCGATCCGCGTCGCCGAGCCCAGGCTCGGCAACTGCTCGGCAGGCTCCGGGGACAGCGCCACTGAATCGGTTTCGGGGTGGCCCGAACACTCGCGACCCGTAGTCGTGGCATGGGCCCCGCACACCGTGCGGGGCCCACACAGTCGCCAGCTCGTCACCGCGGCCTGATGGACGCCCTGGTCATCCGCTGCCTGATCGTCCCGGCTCTGATGCAGCTGATGGGCAAGTGGGCCTGGTGGCCGCCAGCCCCGCTCGCCCGTCGCCTGCCCAGGGTGGCGCTCGAACGACCTGCGGACAGCTGACGACCGCAACGGTTCGTTCCGTCAACGCCCGTGTGCGGAAAGCGGCTTGCCCGAGACGGGCGGCCGTGCAGGGCGAGGGATCGGCCGAGCCCACAGGCTTCGCATCGTCAGCCGCCCCCACCGCCCCATCCGTGTTCTACCGCCCCATTGTGCTGAGGCAACTGCCCCCCTACTGTTCGACTTTGCCTGAGTCTGTTCGATGCTGATTGCTCGGGCGATAGGGAGGCCGCAGTGCGGGGTAATCCGATCGACTCAGAGACCGCGAGACCCGGTCGTCGTGGGTGGTGGAGGGCGGCCATCGCTACGGCCGCGACCATCGCCCTGGCCGTGGGCATGGCCGCGCCCGCCACGGCGCGGGAGGCGGACGGGCCGGCGCCCGCCGCCGCATCCGCCGCCGACGCGCAGGCGCACACGGTGACTCTCGACGGCTACTCGTTCCTCGTCGACGGCAAGCGGACCTACCTCTGGTCCGGCGAGTTCCACTACTTCCGGCTTCCGAGCCCCGACCTGTGGCGGGACATCTTCCAGAAGATGAAGGCCGCCGGCTTCAACTCCACCTCGTTGTACTTCGACTGGGGATACCACTCGCCCAAGCCGGGCGTGTACGACTTCAGCGGGGTGCGTGACGTCGACAAGCTCCTCGACATGGCCGAGGAAGCCGGGCTCTACGTGATCGCGCGCCCCGCGCCCTACATCAACGCCGAGGTCGACAGCGGCGGCCTGCCCGGGTGGCTGACCACCAAGGCCGAGAACAACCGCAGCGACGACCCGCGGTTCCTCAAGTACGCCGACGAGTGGCTGACGCAGATCGACCGGATCATCGCCCGGCACCAACTCACCAACGGCACCGGGTCGGTCATCGCCTACCAGGTCGAGAACGAGTACTACAACGGCTCCTCCGCCGCCCGCTCCTACATGCAGCACCTCGAGGACAAGGCCCGCGCCGACGGCATCACCGTGCCGCTGACCGGCAACAACAACGGCACCTTCAACTCCGGTGCCGGCGCCCTGGACGTGGACGGACCGGACTCCTATCCGCAGGGCTTCGACTGCTCGAACCCCTCGAAGTGGAACGGTGTCCCCGACATCAGCTACGACCACCCCGCCGGCAAGCCGCTGTACTCCCCGGAGTTCCAGGGTGGCGCCTTCGATCCCTGGGGCGGTCCGGGTTACGACAAGTGCGCCGAGCTCATCAACGACCAGTTCGCCAACGTCTTCTACAAGCAGAACATCGCGGTCGGCGCGACCGCGCAGAGCTTCTACATGACCTACGGCGGCACCAACTGGGGCTGGCTCAGCATGCCGCAGAACTACACGTCGTACGACTACGGAGCCGCGATCCGCGAGACCCGCCAGCTCGATCCGAAGTACGACGAGGACAAGCTGATCGGGTACTTCACCCAGTCGGTGGCCCCGCTGACCAAGACCGACGCGATCAGGACCACACCACCGGACGACTCCGCGATCGTCGACACCGCACGGATGAACCCGGACACCAGGACACAGTTCCATGTGCTGCGGCACGGCAACTCCACGTCCACGGCGGTCGACAGGACTCACATCTCGCTGGACTTCAACGCTCAGCCGGCCACGGACACCACCTACACCTGGGACGACCCGGACTCCGCGCTCCAGTACGCCGGTTCGTGGTCGCATGTGGCCGACCAGAGCTACACCGGAGGCGACTACAAGCACACCGAGTCGTTCTCCAACAAGGCCGGTGACTCGGTCACCGTCCCCTTCGACGGCACCGCGATCCGCTGGATCGGCTCGAAGACGAACAACCACGGCAACGCCGACGTCTACCTGGACGGCACCAAGGTGGCCACGGTCGACGACTCCGGCAGCGAGAACCAAGCGGTGATCTTCCAGAAGACCGGCCTGACGGCCGGAGCGCACACGCTGAAGATCGTCGTCGCCGGGAGCCACAGCTCGGGGTCCACCGACAACTACGTGTCCATCGACGCCATCGACGTACCGACGGGTGACGCCGCCGCGGAGCCGACCTACCCCGTCGTCCCCCAGCAGCCGGGCACCGCGATCACGCTCGACGGACGCGACTCCCACGTGATCGTGGCGAACTACCGTCTCGGGGATGCGCAGTTGCAGTACTCCACCTCGGAGATCATGACCGGCGCGACCATCGGCGACCGGGACCTCGCCGTGCTCTACGGCGACCCGGACAGCGACGGCGAAACCGTCCTGCGCTACTCCTCCAAGCCCACCGTGACCACCAGCGGCGGCACCGTCACGAGCACCTGGGACCCGGCCACCGGTGACCTGCGGCTGAACTACACCCACACGGGCCTGATCAGGATCAACGTCAGCGGCGACGCACAGCGCCCGCTGGTGCTGCTCGTGGGCGACAAGGCCACTGCGAAGACGTTCTGGCGTCAGGACACCGCGACCGGCCCGGTCCTGGTGCGCGGCACCCACCTGCTGCGGACGGCGACCAGCCTGAACGGCGGCCGTACGGTCGCGCTCACCGGCGACAACGACGACGACAAGAACATCGAGGTGTTCACCTCCGCGGCCCGCGTCACCTGGAACGGCCGGCCGGTGGACACCCGGGCCACCGACTCCCGGAGCCTCACCGGCACGATCCCGACGGCCGCCGCGATACACCTGCCGGCCCTCACGAACTGGAAGCACGCCGAGGAGTCCCCCGAAGCGGCCCCCGGTTTCGACGACACCGACTGGCAGGTGGCCGACAGGACGACCACGAACAGCGTCTCCGGCGTCAACAAACTGCCGGTGCTCTACGCGGACGACTACGGCTTCCACACCGGCAACACCTGGTACCGCGGCCGCTTCCGCGCCACCGGCAAGGAGACCGGCATCCACCTGGTCTCGGACTCCGGCGGAGGCGCACAGGCGTTCTCCGCCTGGCTCAACGGCACCTTCCTGGGGAGCTCGACCACGGGCAGCGCCGACTTCACCTTCCCGGCCGGGTCGGTCAGGTCCAAGGGCGACAACGTCCTCTCCGTGCTCACCGTGAACATGGGGCACGAGGAGGACTACAACTCGACCAACGGCAACAAGACCGCGCGCGGTCTGACCAGCGCCTCCCTGGTCGGAGCCCCGCTGACCTCCGTCACCTGGCGCCTCCAGGGCGTACGCGGTGGCGAGGACCTGCAGGACACGGTGCGCGGCCCGCTCTCGACGGGCGGCCTGTACGGCGAGCGGGCGGGCTGGTCCCTCCCGGGTTACCCGGACGGCAAGTGGAACCGGGTCACCCTGCCGGCGACCGACACCCGCCCCGGGGTGTCCTGGTACCGCACCGATGCCACTCTGGACCTGCCCCGCGGCCAGGACACCTCACTCGGCCTGACGTTCACCGACGACCCGTCACGCAAGTACCGTGCCACGCTCTTCGTGAACGGCTGGCAGGTCGGCAACTACGTCAACTACCTCGGTCCGCAGCACACGTTCCCCGTCCCCAACGGAATCCTGAACCCGAACGGCCGCAACAGCATCGCCATCGCCGTGTGGAACCTGGACGGCAGCACCGGCGGCCTCGGCAAGGTCTCGCTCACCGACTACGGCAGCTACGCCTCGTCCCTGCGCGTCGGGCAGAACGACAGCCCGCGCTACGACTCCCAGAAGTACGCGATGCCGAAGCGTCCTGGAGCGGAGGTCACCCTGGACGTGCCCGACACCGCTCAGCCGGGCCAGGCCTTCACGGCCCGGACGACCGTGCGGGTGCCGAACGGCGCACCGCCCGCGTCCCGGCTGACGGCCGCGCTCTCCGCACCCGACGGCTGGAACGTGAGCGCCACGAGCCCCGTGTCCCTCAAGCGCCTGCAGCCGGGCGGCTCGGCAACCTTCACGTGGAAGGTCCAGCCACCGACCGGGGATCTGCCCTCCGCCTCGGCACTGACCACCACGGTGCGCTACCTGCAGAGCGGACGGCAGGCCACCGGTGTCGACGAGCGCATCATCGGCGGGATACCACCGGCGCCGCCGGCCGGGAAGAGCGCTGTGAGCGACCTGCCGTTCCTGTCTTCCACCAACGGATGGGGGCCGGTGGAGCGTGACAGCAGCGTCGGCGAGCAGGCGGCCGGGGACGGCCGTGCGATCAGCATCGGCGGAGTGGGCTACGCCAAGGGCCTCGGCACCAACGCGCTCAGCGACGTCCAGCTCTACCTCGCCGGAAGCTGCTCGCGGCTGACGGCGGACGTGGGCGTCGACGACGAGACGGGCGGTGCGGGAACGGTGACGTTCTCCGTGATCGCCGACGGCAAGACGCTGCTGACCACCCAGACGATCCGCGGCCGACAGACCGCCGTACCCATCGACGTCGACATCAGCGGCGCCCAGGTGATCGACCTCAAGGTCGGCGACGGAGACGACGGCAACGGCAACGACCACGGCGACTGGGCGGTCCCCACACTGACATGCGGCTGACAGCCGTATAGAGGTAGTGGGTCCTGATTCTTCTGCCCGTGCCTCGCGAGGCACGGGCAGCAGCGGCGCGTCACCGTGACTGTGCTCAGGCGCGCTGACGCTCCTCCCGCCGCCGCACCAGTTCCTCGACCGCGCTCGGCAGGGTCGTCTCGAAGTCGATCAGCTTTGCCCAGGTCGGTGTCACGACGATGCGGACCATGCCGTCGTGGTAGAGCGAACGCACCTCCGCCTCCCACTCGACCCGTTGCTCGGGGGTCATCTCGTAGGTGCTGGTCGGCTGGAGGTACTCGTCCGGGATGCCGTCGACGAAGTCCAGCTCGGCCCGACCCCGGATGAGGAGGATCTTGGGCGGGTGCACCTCGGTGTCGATGGTCAGGGCGACCGCCGGGTTCTCGCGCAGGGACGGCAGCTTCGGGGCGTTCTTCGAAGTGCACATGACGATCTCCGAGCCGTTCCAGACGAACGCGATCGGCACGTTGCGGGGTGTGCCGTCCTTGGCGACGTACGCCAAGCGGGTCACATCGCGAGCCAACAGCTCCTGACTGATCGGTCGGTTCAGAACCTCGGTGATCTCGTTCGTCTCCACGGTTGTTCCTCCGTTGTGATCGTGGGGGTCGGTCACACCTGGGACGGAGTCGGCGCCACATTCTCGACACCCGGAAACGCACTGAGTTCTAGTCGTTGTCGCTCCAGCTCGGGCGGCGCTGCGGAGGTCCGGCGAGGATCAGTTGCTCGATGCAGGCGTACCGTTCGCGTGCGCGACGGGCGCTGCGGCGTCCGCTCAGGACGGTGCCCAGCCAGCCGCAGGCGAAGCCCACCGGTACCGAGACCAGGGCGGTCGTGGTGAAGGGGAACCAGTTCAGGTCGGCTTCCGGGAACGCCGATGCCGGGGAACCGGAGACGAGCCGGGTGCCCGACATCAGGACCAGAACGGCGACCGAACCGCCGATCAGCGTGCTGAGCAGCCCGGCCTTGCCGAAACGTCGCCAGAACAGCGAGTAGACCAGCGCGGGCGCGATGGCGGAGGCGCCCATGCAGAAGGACAGGGTGGCCAGCGACTGAAGGCTGCGGTGCTGGGCCAGGGCAGCCAGCAGCACCACCGGTACGCCGACGATCAGTGCGCCGGCCCTCGCCAGGGTCATCTCCCGCAGGGCGGGCATCCCACTGTGCCTGGAGGCGGCGACGTCGTGCGCCAGTGAGTTGGCGCAGGCGAGCGTCATCCCGGCGACGGACGCCAGGAGGGTCAGGAAGATCGCCGTGGTGACGGTGCTGAACACCAGGCTCTCGGGGCGGGAGACATCGGGTCCGAACACGGCGCGCGCCCCGAGCAGGTAGGCGGTGCTGCCGTGCGGGTCGGCGGCCGTGATCCGTTCGCGGCCGACCAGCGCCGTGGTGCCGAGGCCGATGACGGTGATCACCAGCATGAACAGGGCGACCGAGGACACCGCCCAGGACATCGTGCGCCGTACCTGGCGGGCGTCGCCCGCGGTGTACATCCGCATGGTGACGTGCGGCAGGCAGGCGCCGCCGAGCACGATGGCGACCTGTGTGCTGACCATGTCCAGTCCGGGGTGCGGCCCGTCCGAGAACTGCAGGCCGTACCGGAGGAACGCCTCGCCGGTCCCGCTGCGCTGCGCGGCGGTGTCGACCAGCGTGCCCGGGTGCCAGCCGAAGGTCGCGAGGATGAGTACGGCGACCACGAGGCCGGATCCGAGGAGCATCACCGTCTTGATGATCTGGATCAGCGCGGTTCCCCTCATCCCGCCCAGGGCGGCATAACTGATCATCAGGATGCCGGCGCCGGCGATGCAGCCGGTCTGCATGGCGCGGTCGGAGAAGCCCAGGATGAACGCCAGCAACTGTCCCACGCCCGCCAGTTGCACGATCATCATCGGGATCAGCGAAAGCAGGGTCACCGCACACGCGGTGATGCGCACGGCCCGCCCGGGGACACGTCGGCTCAGCGCGTCACCCATGGTGAACCGGCCGGTGTTGTGCAGGGGTTCGGCGAGCAGGAACATCAGCAGGAGCAGGGACAGCAGCGTGCTCAGGGCCAGGACGACTCCGTCGTAGCCGCACAGGGCGATGACCCCGCCGATGGTGAGTACGGTCGCGGCGGAGATGTAGTCGCCGGCGACGGCCAGGCCGTTGCGCAGCGGGGACAGCGATCGGTAGCCGGTGTAGAACTCCTCCAGGTCGTCGCGGTCGGGGCCGGTCAGGACGCACAGCAGGAGCGTGAGGGTGACGACGCTGCAGAACGCGACCAGGGACCAGGACTGCGCGGAGCCACCGAGGCCGGTCATGCCTGTGCCCGTCCGTCGCCGTCGGCCGGGGACGCGTACCGGCTGACCCTGCGGGCCAGGGGATCGACGAATCGCCGGGCCGAGTACTCGAACAGCAGGACGGCAAGCCAGGTGACGGGGATCTGTACGACGGCGAGCAGCAGGCCGGTGGGGAGCCCGCCGAGGGTCGGGCGAGCCATGAAGGCGGGGGCTTTGACGGTGAGGGTGAGGAAGACGGCGAAGTAACCGAGGGCGGCGAGGGTGGCCACGCGTCGCTGCCACCGGCAGGCGCGGCGCAGGACCCGCAGGGCGCGGTGATAGCTGGACCACGAACGCTGACGGGCCCCGCTTCCCGGGCGCTCTCCGGCCGACGCGATGGGCGGCGGCCGGTGTGCGGTGGGGGAGGGGACCCGTCCGTTGTGCCGGTGCGACAGGGATAATTCCGAGCGGTCGTAGGACATCCCAAAACTCCTAGCGCGGTGGGCCCGGCATTCACGGACCGCAGGAAAGTGGGGGAGGCGGAGGCGGTTCGGGTCACCGCACGTTATGCGGGTGTCCGGGCGGTGGATGTGTGTTCCGTTGAACTTTCCGGCGGGAGCCCCGAAGGCGAGCAGGCCGCGGTTGGTGCCCCTGGTGACGGTGGGACGGAAGTGCCACAGGTGTCTTCTGTTTTCACTTTCCTTGGAATTCGGCCGTCCGTACGTCGTACATCAGTCCCCGTCGGCGGGGCGATGCGCAGTACGTCGTTTGCCGCACTGGCGTGCCGTCCATCGTGGGGGTGGTACTGCTGGCATATGCCTGACGAGTATCGCGCCGCCTGAACGTGCCCCGGTGCATTCGGGCGTGGTGAACAGAACGTTTTCGACGCACAAAGATGCGTCAGCTCGTCGTTGACCAGCGATTCGCGGACGGGCCAGGGTGAGGGAGCCATATCGGACTCCGATCGCCCGTTTCCGGCCACCGGAGTGAGTACAGGAGGCTGTGATGCTCCAGACAGACAGCCGTGGACCCAACGAGTTCCGGACAGGTCACGACATCCCTGCCGCGGCCACGACCGGGACCGCCGACCCGTCCGCGCCGGAGGTCCGCAGCGAACTGCTCTTCCAGAGCTGCCTCTGGTGCGGCACCGCGGCCTACCGCCGTTCGTTCTGCCGCGCCTGTGGCTCCACCGCCTTCAAGCGGGAGCGCAGCACGGGTGCCGGGGCCCTGGTGCGCCGCATCGGCCAATCGCCACTCCACACCTGGTTCGTCGCGATGGACGAGGGCTTCACCCTGGTCTGTCAGATCGCCGGCACAGAACCTGCCGTGGCCGGGGTGGGGGCGAGAGTACGTGTCGTGCGGGCCGTAGCCCCTCGTGAGCAGGGACTTCCCCTCGTCGAACTCACCTACCGGGCAACGTCCTTGGAGCGCTGGTGGTGAGAGGACACGGCACCGGTCATGTCAGTTCGCGTAGGCGGCACGAAGAGAGAGGAGGGCGCGTGGACACCCAGTACGACGCACCGGACGAACGGGCCGACGCGGTCGACGCAGCAGGGCGCGCCGCGCTGCACGGGCTGCGCATCGCCGACTTCTCCCGGGTTCTCGCGGGACCCTATGCCACCATGCTCCTCGCCGACCTCGGCGCCGACGTGGTGAAGGTGGAGCGTCCGGGCATCGGGGACGAGACCCGGGCCTGGCACCCGCCGGCGGACCAGGACGGCACCTCGACGTACTTCTTGGGCGTCAACCGGAACAAACGGTCCGTCGTCCTGGACCTCACGACCCGGGCCGGCCTCGAACAGGCCCGCTCCCTGATCGCCGAATCCGACGTCCTGGTGGAGAACTTCCGTCCCGGGACGATGGAACGACTGGGACTCGGTCCTCGCGAACTCCGTGCCCGGCACCCGGAGTTGATCTACTGCTCGATCAGCGGTTTCGGCAGCGGCGCGGGCGCCGCGATCCCCGGCTACGACCTGCTCGTACAGGCAGTCGGCGGCCTGATGAGCGTGACCGGGACCGCGGACGGCGAACCGGTGAAGGCGGGCGTGGCCCTGGTCGACGTGATCACCGGACTGCACGCCTCGCTCGGCATCCTCGCCGCCCTACGGCACCGGGACGCCACCGGCGAAGGGCAGCTCGTGGAGGTGAACCTGCTCGGATCGCTGCTGTCGGCCATGGTCAACCAGGCCTCGGCCTTCGCCGTAGCCGGTGTGGTTCCCGGCCGCATGGGCAACGCGCACCCGAGCATCGCCCCGTACGAGACCCTGCCGACCGCGGATCGGCCGATCGCCCTCGCGGTGGGCAACGACCGGCAGTTCGCGGCACTCGCCGAGGTCCTCGGCGATCCCGGTCTCGCTCTCGACGACCGCTTCCGCAGCAACGCCGACCGGGTCGCTCATCGCGTCGAACTGCGGGACGTCCTGACCAAGCGGCTCGGCGCCGCGGGCGCGGACCACTGGTCCACCGTCCTGCTGGCGGCCGGGGTGCCCGCCGGACCGGTCAACACCCTCGACGGGGCTTTCGCCTTCGCCCACCGGCTCGGCCTTCCCGGCATCGTCGACATCCCCGTCGCCGCAGCCGAGGGAGAAGAAGCCACCTTCTCCCGCCAGGTCGCGCATCCCATCGGGCTGAGTGGCACCCCGGCGCGGTACCGCCTCGCCCCGCCCCGCCTGGGCCAGCACACCGCACAGATACTCGACCACCCCCTTCATCCGAGCCTGAACACAAGGAGCACGACATGAGCGCCAAGCCGCTGCAGGACCCCCTCGAACTGTTCGACATCGCCTCCGTCCTCACCGACGAGGAGCGCGAGATCCAGGCCACCGTCGCCAGGTTCCTCGCGGACCGGGTCCGCCCGCACATCGGCGAGTGGTTCGAGAACGCCCACTTCGCTCGCGAACTCGCCCCGGAACTCGGCAAGTTGGGCGTTCTCGGCATGCACCTCGAAGGGTACGGCTGCGCCGGCACGAACGCCGTCAGCTACGGGCTGGCCTGTCTGGAGCTGGAAGCGGCGGACTCCGGCTTCCGCAGCTTCGTCTCCGTGCAGGGCTCGCTGTCGATGTTCTCCATCTGGAAGTGGGGTTCGGAGGAGCAGAAGCTCGAGTGGCTGCCGCGGCTGGCCGCCGGTGAGGCGATCGGCTGCTTCGGTCTGACCGAGCCCGACTTCGGCAGCAACCCGTCCGGGATGCGTACCAAGGCCGTCCGCGAGGGCGGTGACTGGATCCTGAACGGCTCCAAGATGTGGATCACCAACGGCGGCATCGCCGACGTGGCCACCGTCTGGGCGCAGACCGAGGAGGGCATTCGCGGCTTCCTCGTGCCGCGCGGGACGCCCGGCTTCACCACCCAGGACATCAAGCAGAAGATGTCGCTGCGGGCGTCCGTCACCTCGGAGCTGTACTTCGACAACGTACGGCTGCCCGACTCGGCGCGGCTGCCGCTCGCGGAGGGCCTGCGAGGCCCGCTGTCCTGTCTCAACGAGGCCCGCTTCGGCATTCTGTTCGGCGCGGTCGGCGCCGCCCGCGACTCGATCCAGGCGGCCATCGACTACGCCGACTCCCGGGTCCAGTTCGACAAGCCGATCAGCGCCTTCCAGCTCACGCAGAAGAAGCTCGCCGACATGACCGTGTCCGTGGGCAATGCCGCGCTGCTCGCCGTGCACCTGGGCCGCCTGAAGGACCAGCACCGCATCCGGCCCGAGCAGATCAGCGTCGGCAAGCTCAACAACGTGCGGGAGGCGATCGCGATCGCGCGGGAGTGCCGCACCGTCCTCGGCGCCAACGGCATCTCCCTGGAGTACTCGCCGCTGCGCCACGCCAACAACCTGGAGTCCGTCCTCACCTACGAAGGCACCAGCGAGATGCACACGCTGGTCGTCGGCCAGGCGATCACCGGCTACCCGGCGTTCCGCTGACCGCCCCGGCCGAAGGAAGACGACCGTGAACATCGTCGTACTCGTCAAACAGGTTCCGGACACCGCTGCCGAACGCGCTCTGTCCGAGGGGGACCACACCCTCGACCGTGAGAACACCGACCTCGTCCTGGACGAGATCAACGAGCGCGCCGCGGAGGAAGCCCTGACCCTCAAGGAGACGACGGACGCCGAGGTCACCGTCGTGTCCATGGGACCCGACTCGGCGCTCGACGCCATCCGCAAGGTCCTGGCGATGGGCGCCGACCGTGGGATCCACATCTGCGACGACCGGCTTCAGGGCGCCGATGTGGTGACCACCGCCAGGGTCCTGGCCGCCGCCGTGCGGACGGTGGCGGACGTGGACCTGGTCCTCGCGGGCAACGCGGCGACCGACGGACAGGCCAGTGCGGTCCCGGCCGTCGTCGCGGACCTGCTCGGTCTGCCGCAGCTGACCCACGTACGCGAACTCGGCCTGGACGCGGGCCGGGTGCGCGCCGAGCGCGAGACCGAGAGCGGTGAGGCGACCCTGGAGGCGCCGCTGCCCGCGCTGGTCAGCGTCACCGAGAAGATCAACGAACCGCGCTATCCCTCCTTCAAGGGCATCATGGCCGCCAAGAAGAAGCCCGTGGCGACGGTCGGCCTCGACGACCTGTTTCCGGACGACACCGGATTCCTGGTGAGCCGCACGCGTGTGGTGGAGGCCGTCCCGCGTCCGGCGCGGGCCGCCGGCATCCGTGTCACGGACGACGGCTCGGCGGGCCGGCAGCTCGCCGACCACCTGATCGCCCGGAAACTCGTCTGAACCGCTCCGACCAAGAAGCAGGCACACCCATGCCCGACGTCCTCGTCCTCGTCGACCACGACGGGGATCACGTCCACAAGTCAACGTACGAACTCCTGGCCGCCGCACGGAGGTTGGGCGACCCGGCCGCCGTGCTCGTGGGAACTCCCGGCACCGCGGCCCGCCTCAAGGACTCCCTCGCCCGGCACGGCGCCACCAGCGTCTACGCGGCCGAATCCGCGCAGGCCGACGGATTTCTTGGCTCGCCCGCCGTCGAGGCCCTGGAGTCGGCGGCACGGGAGGTCTCTCCCGCCGCCGTTCTGGTCTCCGCGACAACCGACGGCAAGGAGGTGGCCGGGCGTCTCGCCGCGCGACTGGACAGCGGGTTGTTGATCGACGCGGTCGACCTGGACGCCTCCGGAGTGGTCACCCAGATCGTCTTCGGCGGGTCGTACACCGTGCGCTCCGAGGTCACCCACGGGGTACCGGTGATCGCCCTGCGGCCGGGCGCCTTCGAGCCGGAGGAACATCCCGTGGCGGCGGTGGAGCACGAGCTCGTCCCGGCGCCGGTCGACCCGGCGGCATCCGCCCGCGTCATCGCCCGCCGCGCCCCGCTCGCGGGCGACCGTCCCGCGCTGACCGAGGCGAGCGTCGTCGTCTCCGGGGGACGCGGTGTCGCGGGAGCGGAGGGCTTCAAGGTGGTGGAGGAGCTGGCCGACGTCCTGGGCGGTGCGGTCGGCGCGTCCCGTGCCGCGGTCGACGCCGGGTACTACCCCCACCAGTACCAGGTGGGGCAGACCGGCAAGTCCGTCTCCCCGCAGCTGTACATCGCGCTGGGCATCTCCGGGGCCATCCAGCACCTCGCCGGGATGCAGACGTCCAAGACGATCGTGGCGGTCAACAAGGACCCGGAGGCACCGGTCTTCGGTGTGGCCGACTACGGCGTGGTGGGCGACCTGTTCTCGGTGGCTCCCCAGCTCACGCAGGCAGTGGCCGCCCGTCGCGGGACCGCCTGACGTATCGGAGCGGTTGTCCGACGGCGACTGCCACCGGCCAGGCCGGTGGCAGTCGCCGTCGGACAACGCACGCCCATGTGCGGCCCGCCGTAGCCCTCAGGCCGCCCGGTAGCTGAAGAACCCCTGCCCCGACTTACGGCCCAGCAGCCCCGATTCGACCATGCGGCGCAGCAATGGGGGCGGGGCGTACAGCGGTTCCCGGTACTCCTCGTACAGTGCTTCACCGATCGCCGCGACGGTGTCGAGCCCGATGAGATCGGCCAGACGCAGCGGACCCATGGGGTGAGCGCAACCGGCGGTCATCCCCGTGTCGATGTCCTCCGCCGTCGCCGTACCGGAGCTCACCATCCGCACCGCCGCCAACAGGTAGGGCACCAGCAGGGAGTTCACCACGAAACCCGCGCGGTCCTGCGCCACGACCGTCTTCTTGCCCAGGATCTCGCCCGCGAAGGCACGCACCCGCAGTTCCGTGGCCTTCGAGGTGTGCAGCGAGGGGATCACCTCGACCAGCGGCATGACGGGAACCGGGTTGAAGAAGTGCAGGCCCACCACCGCCTCCGGCCGGCCGGTCACCGCCGCGAGCCTGGCGATGGGGATGGAGGACGTGTTGCTGGCCAGCACGGCGGCCGGGTTCGTGACCACCTTGTCCAGCTGCCGGAACAGTTCGGTCTTGGCCTGCTCGTCCTCCACGGCGGCCTCGATCACCAGGTCCGCCCTCGACAGGCGGGACAGATCGTCGGTGACCGAGACCCCGGCCAGGGCGAGTGCGCGGTCCTCGGGTGCGATCGCACCGCGCTTCTCCGCCTTGAGCAGGGAGTCCGCCACACCCGCCAGCCCGGCCCGGGCCCTGTCCTCGGTCACGTCGCACAACGTGACGTGCAGCCCGGCCCGTGCACAGACCTCGGTGATGCCCCGGCCCATCTGGCCCGCGCCTACGACGCCCACGTGCTTGATCGCTGTCATGTGCTTCTCCGCCTGTCCCTCCGTCGGGCGGCGGTCGACCGACGCCGCCACGGTGTGTGCTTCCGTGTTGAGCGTAGACCGGCATACCTGCTCTGACCTGCGAAAACAGTGCGTCATCCGCGCACAAACATGCGTCTGTTCGACGCTGACCGGCCGACCCGCGCGGCGCTGCGCGGACCACGACGAACGGCCCGCCCGGAACGGCATCGGGATCAGGGCCTCAGCCGGCGGCCGTCGAGACCGCGGCCTCCCGCAGCCGGCGGATCACACCGCGCACCGCGGGCGAGGTCTCACCCCTGCGGTAGGCACCCACCAGCCGGGTGGTGAGCGATACGTCCGCCAGCGGACGGTAGGCCACCCCGGGGATGTGCACGCGCCGCAGCGAGTCGGGGACCAGGGCCACCGCGAGACCACCGCCCACCAGCGTCAGCGCGGCGACGTAGTCCCGCACCGGGGGAGCGCACAGGGGACTGAAGCCTCCCCGCTCGGCCACTTCCAGGATCTGGTCGCGGCAGCCGTACTCCTCGTCGAAGTGCGGGGCCACGAAGTTCTCGTCACGCAGCATGGCCGCGGGAATCGTCTCGTACGCCGCCAGGGGCGCGCCGGCCGGCAGTGCCAGGACGACCTCCTCGCTGAGCAGGCAGGTGGCCGTGACCTCGGGCGGGTACTCCGGCCGCCAGCGCAGGAAGCCGACGTCGATGTCACCGCAGGCCAGCGCCTCCAGTTGGGCCGGTGTCTCCAACTCGCGCACCTGCACCGTCAGATCGGTGCCGGGGGCCGCGCACCGGGTGAGGACATCGGTGAGCACCCCGGAGAACGCGGCCGAGGCGACGTACGCGATCTGGGCGTGCCCCAGCTCCCCGCGCCCTGCCCGCCGGCCCACGGCCACGGCTCGGGCGGCCTGTGCGAGGGTCAGCCGCGCTTCGTCGAGGAACAGCTGCCCGGCACTGGTCAGCGCCGGGCGGGTGCGTCGCCCCCGGTCGATCAGCCGCACACCCAGGTGCGACTCCAGCGCCCTGATCTGGGCGCTGAGTGCCGACGGGGCGAGGTGCAGACGATCCGCCGCCCGCGCGAAGTGCAGTTCCTCCGCGACGACGACGAACGATTCCAGCCAGCGCAGTTCCACCGGCTCCTCCGTCCTGTGGTGCGGGCACCCCGCGGCGCAGTCAGGGCAGAACAGGATCGCCGCGGGGTGAGTGTGGATGGTCCGTGGGGTCAGGGAAGCACGACGTAGTTGCTGAATCCGCCGTCGAGGTCCGCGGCACGTCCCGAGATCGCTTCGTTGACCTTGGACAGCGGGAACGGCTTGGTGATCAGGTAGGACAGGTCCAGGGCTCCGGTGGCCACCATGTCGGCGACCTCCTGACCCTGCGCGGTGGAGAACCAGTTGGAGCCGATCAGGTGGACCTGCTCGTCCATGAGCCACTTCACGTCCACGGGCAACCGGTCGGCCACACCCCCGACGTTGACCACCCGGCCGCCCCGGCGGACGCCCTGCATGGAATCCAGCATCGTCTCCACCGGCGCCTTGGCGCCCAGAGCGCTGATGACGAAGTCCGCACCCTCGCCTCCGGTGCGGGACTTCGCCCACGCGCCGGTGGATCCCTCGCCCAGCCGCATGACCTCGATCCGGTCCGGGGCCAGTTCCTTGACGCGTTTGAGGAGTTCCTCGTTGCGGCCGGTTCCGAGGACCCTGGAGACGCCCGAGGCCAGCGCGAGCAGGGTGGAGGCGACGCCGAGGGTGCCGGTGATTCCGTCGATCAGCCCGACCTGGCCGGGGCTGGCCACGGCGTACTTGAGGGCTCTGTAGGAGGTGCCGATGTAGCCGAGCTTGCCGGCCTGCTCGAACGTCATGTTGTCGGGGATGTTGACGATCGAGTGCTGCGGCGCCGTCATGTACTCGCAGAACCCGCCGTACGGGTAGAGGTCGAAGATCCGCTGGCCGTCGCGGGAGGTGCTGAAGTAACCGTTCAGGGTGAAGTAGCGGCACCGGCTGAGCTCGCCTCCGCGGCACACCTGACAGCTGCCGCAGGAGCGCAGCGGGCTCACATAGACCCGGTCGCCGGGCTTGGTGTTGAGCACCGCCTCGCCGACGGCCTCGACCACGCCCGCCGGGTCCAGGCCGAAGATCGCGGGCAGCTGGGGCAGCGGCTGGTGCGGGTACCAAGAGGGCCAGTTGTTGATCACGTTGGCCATGTTCGGCACGATTCCGCATGCCTTGACGCGCACCAGCACGTCGGTCGGCCGGGGGGTGGGCACGTCGACGGTGTCCACGGACATCGGCTCACCGAGCTTGTGCAGTCGTGCAGCGAGCATCTTCGCCATTGAAATACTCCGGAATTGATGGGCAGTACGGTGCCGAGAGCTAGGAATTCTGGAACGGGTTCGGGTAATTGTCCTCAAGGTCGATGTCCAGCAGACCCATGATGCGGACGCCGGAGTTGTACCAGGCGATGGACAACGACAGTTCGACCATCTGCCGGTCCGTCAGGTGATCGGCGGCGGCACGCCATGTTTCCTCAGAGACATCGACGTGGAGTGTGGATTCCTTCGCGAGGCGCATGACCGCCTTTTCCGTCGCGTCGAACAACTCGGACGACTCGAAGTCGGCCACCGCCGCGAGCTGTTCCCCGGTGAGTCCGGCCTTGAGTCCGTGCGACTGGTGGTGCGCGACCTCGTAGGCGGAACGCGTCGCGTACCCCACGGTCAGAATGGCCAGCTCACGCAGCTTGGGGCTGAGGTCGGCGGCCCGCAGTGAGTTGGCGTAGGTCAGAAACCCGTCCAGCTGCTCGGGCGCGCCCGCGAGAGCGAGGAAGATGTTCGCCGTCGGTACTTTGCGTTCGGCTTCGAGCCGGTCGTACAGGGGCTTGTTCGCCTCGTCCGCATCCTCGCGGCGAAGGTAGGGAACGCGTGCCATGTCGTCTCCTCGGGGGACGGAAGGGTCAGTGGGCGGACTGCTCGAGCAGGAACCGCTCGAGGGTCATGGGCTGCGGCACCTGGGCCGGCGGGATCTGCTTCACTCCCACGAAGGGCGAGGCCTCGAAGTACCACTTCTCCAGCGCGGGAAGTCCCCAGCGCACGTTGGTGCTCAGCGATCCCGCGTCCCAGCGCACCGGCTCGACCTCGGTGTCGATGGTCTGGTAGTGGCTGTTGAAGACCTCCACCCGGTGACCGTCGGGGTCGCGGAGGTAGGTGAAGAGCATGCCGCCCGGCCCGTGCCGTCCCGGACCCCGCTCCACCCCTTCGCCGTAGCCGAGGATGCCCGCCCAGTCGCAGGCGGTGAAGATGTCGCGGCTCTCGGAGACGGTGTAGGCGAAGTGGTGCAGGGCGGGCCCGGTGTTCTCCACGATCGCGAGGTCCAGGCACGTGCCCTTGCGGTACATGAACGCGCTCAGCAGGGTGTCGCCGTGCGCCAGGTACTCGGAGTTGCGGAAGCCGAGTTCGCCGTAGAACGCGGTCAGTTCATAGGTGTTCGGCGCGAAGGTCTGGAAGTGGTCCAGACGTTGCGCGTGGGCGCCCTTGTAGTGCTCGAAGTCGATGTGCAGCCTCGGGCGCGTCTCCATGTGCGCGCAGAGTTCCAGCGGTGTACCGACCGGGTCGCTGACGTGCAGGGTGCGGCCCTGGTACGGCATGTCGACCCACTCCGCGGGCAGCCCCCGGTCGCGGAACCATGTGTAGGCGATGTCGAGGTCCTCGTCGAAGAAGACGCGGAAACCGATCCTCTGACAGGAACCGGCGCCCTCTTCGTCCAGCTCCAGGACGAGGCTGTGGTGGCATGCCTCGGCGAGCCCGCGGAGATAGCAGGTGCGCTCGTCCTCGTCGCTGACGACGAGCCCGAGGGCGCTCGCATAGAAGTTCCGGCTCTCGGCCAGGTCCGCGACCGTGAGCCGGACATGACTGGAGCGGGTGATGTTGAAACTCGGTCGCAGATTGACGGGTGGCAGCATGCTGGACTCCGTGCTCCGGTTCGGCTCTTGATTTCGATGACTGTAATGCTTTGGGCTGTTTTACGGCTTGGTCGCGGAACGGGTGGAATCGGCGAATGTGAAGGCCGACCAGCCGCTGAATTCCGCGGAATCGCCGAGGGCCTCCTCGATGCGCAGAACCTCGTTCCACTTCGCCATACGCTCGGAGCGTGTGAAGGAGCCCACCTTCAGCTGGCCCGCGTCCCAACCGACGCTCAGGTGCGAGATGGTGATGTCCTCGCTCTCGCCCGAGCGGGCCGACACGATGGTGGCGAAGCCGGCGTCCTTTCCGGCACGCAGGGCCTGGTGGGCCTCGGTGACCGTGCCCGCCTGGTTCGGCTTGACGAGGACGGCGTTCGCCGCCCCGTTGGTGGCCGCCGCTTCCACGCGCTTGGCGTTGGTGACCAGGTAGTCGTCGCCGATCACCTGGCAGCGGTGGCCGAATCGCCGGGTGAACTCCACCATGCCCTCGTGGTCGTCCTCGCCCACCGGGTCCTCGACGGACAGGATCGGGTACTGCTCGATCCAGCCGCCGAGCATGTCGATCAGCGCCGCGGTGTCCAGGGTGCGGTCGTCCAGGGCCAGCGTGTAGCGCCCACCGGTGCCGAACTGTGAGGCCGCGATGTCCAGCGAGATGCCGACCTGTGTGGCCGGCGTGAAGCCGGCGGTCTCGATGGCGAGGGTCAGGGTCTCCAACGCCTCCTCGTTGGAGTCGAACGCGGGCCAGAAGCCGCCCTCGTCCGCCACGCCCTGTGCCTTGCCCGCCTTGCGCATCAGGCTGCCGGCCGCCCGGTAGATCTCCGCGGTCCAGTCGAGGGCCTCGCTGAAGCTGCGTGCCGCGGGGCAGACGACCATGAAGTCCTGGACGTCCACGCGACGGTCCGCGTGGGCGCCGCCGCCGAAGATCTGGATCTCCGGCAGGGGGATGCGAACCGGCCGATCGCCCGACAGGTGCCGCCACAGCGGTACGCCCGCCGACGCGGCGGCGGCGTGCAGCACCGCCATGGACGTGGCGACGACGGCGTTGCCGCCCAGGCGGCTGCGGTCGGGGGTGCCGTCGAGGTTCACCAGGAGCCGGTCGACGGCCTCCTGGTCGATCGCGTCGAGGTCCAGGAGGGCGGGCGCGATCTCCTGGTTGACCGAACCGACGGCGCGACGGACGTCGAGTCCGCCGAAGCGGGAGCCGCCGTCACGCAGGTCGAGCGCCTCGCCCTGACCCGTCGAGGCTCCCGCCGGTGCGATGGCCCGCCCGCTTGCTCCGTCCGCGAGGTGCACCTCGACCTCGACGGTCGGCCGCCCGCGGGAGTCCCACACCCTGCGGCCATAGAGCTTGGCGATCCGCGCGTCTGTCATTGCGGTGCGACCTTTCGGAGTCGGACGGTCGAGGCGTTGTGTGATGCCCGTGCCTGTCGACCGGCGAACGGGCGCGGGCCGACCTCTCGGGGCGGCACTCGAATCGGTGCGGCACCCCGGGTGATGTGTGAGGGGGAACGGGAGGACGAGGAGTGCTCGTCCACTGCGGCTCTCGTTGTGCTATCGATAGCGCAATCGTGCGAACTGTGAGCCCGTCCTGTCAAGGGGTGAGGAGTGTTCCATTCCTCCTACAGGTTGCTCGTTTCCCTTTGCTTGGGCCGTTCGCGCGCCAATGCTATCGTTCGCACACCCCGTGGCAGTGGCTGAAACTCCGGCGGGCCCACCTCCTCCTGGAAGAACGGACAGCACAGGCGGCGTGGGCTCGCCGGGCCGATCGCGGCCGACAGGAAAGCGAGCCCGACATGACATCCGAGCCCTCGGTGGCACCCATGACTCTGACCACGGTCGTGGCCAGCACCCGTCCCGGACGTGTGGGCAGATCCGTCGCGGACTGGTTCACCTCCCAGGTCGCCGAGTGCGACCAGTTCGCATCACACCTGGTCGACCTGCGCGAACTCGACCTGCCGTTCTACGACGAGCCGCATCCGCCCGCTCTGAGGCAGTACACGAAGAGTCACACCCGTGCCTGGAGCCGGATCGTCGACTCGTCGGACGCGTTCGTGTTCGTCACCCCCGAGTACAACGGAGGGTTTCCGGCCCCCCCTGAAGAACGCGTGGGACTATCTGGTGGTGGAGTGGCAGCACAAGCCGGCGGCGTTCGTCAGCTACGGCGGTGTCTCGGCGGGCACCCGGGCGGTGCAGATGGCCAAGCAGGTCGTGGCCAACCTCAGGATGCTGCCGATCGGGCCGACCGTGAGCATCCCCTTCGTCAACGAACAGGTCGACGACGGCGCCTTCCGCCCCGGCAAGATCCACGAGGCGGCGGCCGGGCACGTGCTCGAGGAACTCGCGCGCACCGCCACCGTCATGCGCCGGCTGCGCAGCGGAGCCCACTGACGCGGCGCGAGAACGTGAAGGTGCCCGGAGCGCAGCGCTCCGGGCACCTTCACGTTCTCGCGCAAGGCCGGTGGCGACTCGAGGTGCGACCCGCTCAGGCGGACTTGGACGGAACCTTTCCGTCGAGGGGTGCCGTGCTGCCGCGCAGAACCAGCGATCCGGGGGAGACCGACGTGTACGGGCCGTCGTTGTCCGGCTCGTTCTTGAGGCGACGCAGAAGCCACAGTGCGCAGCTGGTCGCCATCTCCTGGATCGGCAGGCCGATCGTGGTGAGCCCGGGGCCCCACCAGGAGAAGCCGGGCTCGTCCCCGAACCCGACCACGGACAGCTCGCCGGGCACCTTCACGCCCTGCGCGGACAGCTCCTCCAGAACACCCAGGGTGAGCTGGATCGATCCCAGCACGAGTGCGGTGGGAGCGGCCGGCCCCTGCAGCAGCCGACGTACCGCCTCGCGCCCGTGGTGCACGGACGACGGCGGCCCCAGCTCGGCGCGTCCGGCGTCGTCCGCAAGGCCGCCCTCCTCCAGGGCGGCGCGGAAGCCGCCCAGACGCTCCGCACCCGTCGGCAGTTCCTCGGGGCCGCCCAGATAGGCGATGCGGGTGTGTCCCAGCGCCACCAGGTGGGCCGTGGCGCGGTGCAGTGCCTCGCGGTCGTCCACACCGAACCACTGGGAGCCGAGCGAGGGGTGACGGCGCAGCAACTGCAGGTGCGGTACGGCGCGCAGGAGTTTGACGGACTCGCTGTGCGGACGCGCGGTGGGCACGATGATGACGCCGGCCACGCGGTTCGCGGACAGCTCCCGCAGATGACGCAGCTCCACCATCCGGTCGTCGTCGGTCTCCGAGAGCATCAACTGGAAGCCCTCGGCCGCCATGTTCTTGGAGAGCTCGTGCGCGATGGTCGAGTAGAAGCTGTTGCGGATGTCCGGGATGACCAGCGCGACCACGTTGCTGGACGCTCCGCGCATCATCCGCGCCGCCCGGTTGCCGACGTAGCCCATCTCGGAAGCGGTCTGGCGGACCCGGAACTTGGTCTCCTCGCTGATGCGCGCGTCGTCGGCGAGGGCCCGGCCGACCGTCGAGACGGAGATCCCGAGACGCTCGGCGATGTCCCTGGTCGTGATCACGTAAGCGTCCCCTCCGGCTGACTGTTCCCGCGGTCGTCACCTTCCGTATGCCAACGATAGCACTCGTGTTGCGCTGCGTGGTCGGGGAGCGGAGCGGCGGGCTCGGGCATCACCTATTATGCTAACGTTAGCATTGCTGGATGGGCCGTGCAGCCGCCCATGGCTGCCCAAAGTACGGAGGTGTCCGTGCGGATCGTCAGGTATGCCGTCGGCGGTGTGTGTCACTACGGAGAACTCGAACCCGGTGACGTCACCATCGCCCGATTCGAGGGCGACCCCTTTACGGGACTGTCCCTTGCGGGACACGTCGACGAAGTGAGCGACGTCGTCATTCTCCCGCCGGTCGAGAAACCCCGGATCTACGGGTTCGCGTACAACTACGCCTCACACGTCGGCGAGACCGACCGTGAGATTCCGGAGGTTCCCGTGTGCTTCATGAAGCCGAGCACGGCGGTGGTGGGACCGGGGGACGCCATCGTTTATCCGGAGGATGGCGAACTCATCCATTTCGAGGGCGAGTTGGTCGTGGTCATCGGAAAGGAAGCCCGCCATGTCAAGCCTTCCGAGGCTCATGAGTACATCCTCGGCTATACCTGCGGAAATGACGTCAGCGACCGCATCGTGCAGCGCAAGGAAAGCACATACGGAACGCTGCTGATCGGGAAGGGCCAGGACACCTTCGCTCCCCTCGGGCCGGTCATCGCCACGGAACTCGACCCGTCCGCGCTGTCGTTGACGACCCGTGTGAACGGCCGAGTCATGCAGTCGGCCAGCACCGCCGACCTGCTGCTCCCCGTCCCGGACCTCGTCAGCTACCTCAGCCGCTACCTGACGCTGCTGCCCGGAGACGCGATCATGACCGGCACGCCTGCCGGTGTCGGGCCGATCCGTCCCGGAGACGAGGTCGAGGTCGAGATCGAGGGCATCGGCGTTCTGCGCAACCCGGTCGTGGCCGAGAGCCGTTGACCGCAAAGGCCCGCGGAGTGACCGCACAAGGGGGCTGCCCACCGCTCGGCGGTGGGCAGCCCCCTTGGTGTGTCAGCGGACCGCGCTGTTGAACTGCGCGGGACGGACGAAGGCAAGGGCGAGGACGCCGACCAGCGGCAGGAGCGTGACCTGCAGGAGTCCGGCCCGGTCCCAGCCGAAGGAGCCCACCAGAGCGGCGAAGAGCAGACCCGAGAACGCCGCCGGTCCGTAGTAGCTGGTGACGAACAGGCCGGAGGCGCGTCCGATCTGTGCCGGACGGACGGCCCGCTGCATCGCACTGTTGCTGTTGGGATAGATGAACCCCAGGCCGAAGGCGCCCATGAGGAAGGCGAACACACACTGCACGCCGACTCCCGCCTGTGTCTCGTAGATGCACGCGCTGATGGCGGAGACGGCCAGCAGGCTCAGGATCAGCAGGTTGCGCTGGTTCACGCGGTCGCCGAGCCAGCCGCCGAACAGGGCCGCCATGCCGCCGAAGCCGAGGAAGCTCATCGCCAGCGCGGCCTGCTCGGAGGAGTAGTGCAGCGAGGTGATGAGGTACGTCGGGTAGAGGCCCAGGAATCCGTAGATGGCCACACCGCTGACGACCGAGTGGACGGCAAGCGCGATGGTGTTGCGGTTGTAGGCGGAGGCCGGCATGTACTCGTAGGTGCTGGTCGAGACGGCCTTCTCGGCGGAGTGCTCGGTCAGGCCGGCCTTCACGAGGAACAGGGAGGCGGCGGCGATCAGCAGCCCGGCCGTGCCGAACAGGTAGAAGGGCGAGTGCCAGGTGCCGTGCGTGTCGGCGAGTCCGACACCGATGAGCGGGGCGATGAACACGCCGACGGAGTAGCCCATGCCGATGACACCGAACGCGAGGCCGCGCCGCTGGACGAAGAAGGCACCCATCGCCGCGAAGATCGCAGCGGACTGCATGCCCTCACCGAAGCCCGACACGACCCGGTACAGGGTCATGTCGGCAAAGCCGGTCGCCAGCGGGGTGGCCATCGTGCCCAGGGAGTAGATGACGATGCTGACCAGCAGGACGGTCTTGCGTCGGAAGCGGTCCAGCAGATACCCCGCGGGCAGGCCGGCCAGGGCCATGCCGAGGGTGAAGTTCGTCGCCAGCAGGCCGCCCTGATCCAGGGAGAACCCGTATTCCGCACGGATGTTGGGCAGCAGCGGCGGGAAGACCTGACGGTCCATCGCGTTGACCATGTAGGAGAGGACCACCAACAGGAAGCCCACGCCGATCATGGCGCGGGAGACGGGGGGCCGGTTGCTTTCCTGTGTGTCCTTGACGGGCACTGCACTGGTGTCGACTTGCGCTGCGTGAGGCATTGCGGCTCCTGATGAGGAATGGGCCACGGCAGGCCGCGGCGGATCCATCGGCGCACGGGAGGCGTGCGGCGAGGAAAGAAGCGGTGAGCTGAACACGGACTCGAGTCGGCGACGGCGAAATCGGGCGCCGTCTGACGGAATGCGGGCGATCGGCCACCGCGCGGTCGGACACCGCATGCGGAATTCAGCCGGATAGCGCCCGTCGGGGACGTCCGTGGCTATGGCGTCTTCGACAACCGGACCTTGTGCGGATACGTGTCGGCCGCACGGCCGGGGTTGGCTGAAACCATGAAGGGAAGTGCCCGGCGCGTCAAGATGTACGGACGGATTTCCTGGGATTCCCCCGCTTTGCCGTGATGAGCGGGCCCGCCGGCCTCGGGTACGGGGCGCGGGTGAGCCGCTGCACGCCGCGTTCTTGACGATTCGCAGACCCACAGTGCTATCGTTAGCATCATGTGGCTGTGACAAAGTGATTCGACGTGCCCCGGCATCGCGTGACCCAGTTCCGGGGGCCTGTACCGGCGTCTTCCGACCACGAGTCGGGGAGCGCCGGTGACACCCGACCGAGCCCAGCGACACTCTTCCCCCGCGCCCATGGCGGCCGTGGACCATCGGACAGCCGACGGCCGCCGTCCCGGGTGATGCTCAGACCTGCTGATCGGACGAGACCGGACGTCAAACCCGGCCGTCCACGGCGGCCGTACGATTTCTGCGAGGACGATCTGCCATGACACCACCGAGCCGCCCAGACACCGTGCTGCTCACCGACTACGCCTGGCCCGACGACTCCGTCGAGCGATCCGTCATCGAGGGCGCGGGCCACACGCTGGTGTCCGGCCCCGCGGAACCCGCCTCCGCCGACACCATCGAGGAGCTGGTCGCCGAGCACCGGCCCGCCGGCATCCTCACCTGCTGGGCGCCCGTCTCCTCCCTCGCCGTCGAGGCTTCCCCCGATCTTCGGATCGTGGCCAGGCTCGGCGTCGGCCTCGACAACATCGCCGTGGACACCGCCACCGAGCGGGGCGTGTGGGTCACCAACGTGCCGGACTACTGCGTCGACGAGGTCTCCGACCACGCCGTCGGCATGGTGCTCGCCTGGACGCGCGGCCTGGCCGTCTTCGACCGGGAGGTCCGTACGGGTCGCTGGGACCCGGCCGGCGCCCGGTTGCGCCGGTTGTCCACGCTGACCTGCGGCATCGTCGGCTTCGGCCGGATCGGACGCGCCACCGCCCGCAAGCTCGGCGCGTTCGGCTGCCGGATCCTGGCCCACGACCCTCATCTTCCGAAGGACGCCCCCGGAGTCGAGCTGGTCGACCTTCAGGAACTGCTGCGCCGAAGCGACGCGGTGATCCTCCACGTGCCGCTGACACCCGGCACCCACCACCTCATCGGCGCCGATCAGCTGGCGCTGATGAAGCCGGGCGGGCTGCTGGTCAACGTCAGCCGCGGCGGCCTGGTCGACACCGACGCGGTCATCAAGGCGCTGGACGGCGGCCAGCTGGACGGAGCCGCCTTCGACGTCCTGGAGAGCGAGCCCCATGTCCCCGCCGGGTTGCTGGACCAGCCCGGTGCGCTGCTCACCCCCCACGTCGCCTTCTCCTCCGACGCCTCGGTCACGGAACTGCGCCGCCGCGCCGCCGAAGAGGTCGTTCGGATCCTGGCGGGCGAGGCCCCGGCACACCCGTGCAACCACCCCGGCGGCCTGCCCGCCGGACCGGGTGACCGGCGATGAGCCCCACAGCCGCGCCGGAGACCCCGGACCGCGCCCTGTCCGATTTCCTGACCGCACACGAGCTCGCACTCCCCGGCGAAACCGCGCGGTGGACGCCGCTGGCCGGAGGAGTCTCCTCCGACCTGTGGCGGGTGGACCTGCCGGGGCGCTCCCTGTGCGTCAAGCGGGCCCTGGCCCGGCTGCGGGTCGCGGCCGACTGGGAGGCGCCGGTGTCGCGCAACGCCTACGAATGGGCGTGGATGCGGTTCGCGTCCCTGCACCGGCCGGACAGCGTGCCCGAACTGCTGGCACACGACCCCGAGGCCGGCCTGTTCGCGATGGCGTACCTGCCCGCCGAGCGCTACCCCATGTGGAAGTCCCAACTCCTCGCCGGCGAGGTGGAGCCGGCGACCGCGGCGGCCGTCGGAGAGGTGCTCGGCGCCCTGCACGCGGCGAGCGCGGGTGACACGGTCCTCGCCGCGGAGTTCGCCACGGACGCAAACTTCCACGCCCTGCGGATCGAGCCGTACCTTCTGGCCACCGCGGCGGCGCACCCCGGCCTGGCCGACATCCTCCAGGGCCTCGCCGACCGCACGGCCGGTACCCGCCTGGCCCTGGTGCACGGCGACGTCAGCCCCAAGAACGTCCTCGTCGGCCCGTCGGGGCCCGTGCTGCTGGACGCCGAGTGCGCCTGGTACGGCGACCCGGCCTTCGATCTGGCCTTCTGCGTCAACCATCTGCTCCTCAAGAGTCTCGTCGTGCCCGGCCGCCGCGCCGAACTCCTGCGGTCCGCCCATGCGCTGGCCGATCGATACCTGCGGCACATCGACTGGGAACCCCGGTCCGCCCTGGAGGCGCGGGCCGCCTCCCTGCTGCCGGCACTGCTGCTCGCCCGTGTGGACGGCAAGTCCCCGGTGGAGTACCTCACGGACGACCGGCACCGGCTGTTCGTCCGGACGGTGGCGTCGGCCCTGCTGCGGGCGCCCGCAGCCACGGTGGTCGGTGTGCTGGACGCCTGGGTGACCGCCTTGGACGCTGCGACCCAGACCGACAGCGGCCGACCCGCGTGACCGATCGTCCGGTGGATCCGGCGGACCGAAGGAGGCAGACCATGCGCAGAGTCGTCACCGGCCATGACGAGAACGGCAAGTCGGTCGTCGTCAGCGACGGCCCCGTCCCGCGCAGCCGGGAGTTCACCAGCCTGCCTGGCTGGGTGTCCCGACTGCCGTGGGCCACCGACCCCGGCGAACCGGTCAGCAGGGCGGGAGAGGACCCCACGCCGAAGGTCACCACCCTTCTTCCGGCGCCCGGCGGCACCCGGTTCGTCGTCCTGACCTTCCCGCCGGAGGCCGCGTTCACCGACCCGGCGTTCGACCCTGCGGCCTACGACCGGGAACAGCGGGCGGACTCGCCCGGTATCGCCGAACTCATCGAGCCCGACGGCATGCACGCGACGCCGACCGTGGACTACGGCATCGTGCTCGGGGGCGAGATCGTCCTCGAACTCGACGACGGAAACTGCACCCCGCTCTCGGCGGGCGACATCGTGATCCAGAACGGCACCCGGCACGCCTGGCGCAACCGCAGCGGACAACCGTCCACGGTGGCGTTCGTCCTCATCGGCGCGGAACCCGAACACTGAGGGCGTGGCGGAGGGTGCTCGGTAGGCCAACGTTCCGCAGCACTCAGCTGTCGTAGGTGTGAAACCCGCGGCCGCTCTTGCGGCCGAGGTGACCGGCGGCGACCATCCGGCGCAGGAGGGCGGGCGGTGCGTACAGCGGCTCCTTGTACTCCTCGTACATCGACTCGGCCACGGCCTGGGCGGTGTCGAGGCCGATGAGGTCGAGCAGGCGCAACGGCCCCATGGGGTGCGCGCACCCCAGTTCCATGCCCCGGTCGATGTCGTCCGGCCGCGCGGAGCCCGACTCCACCATCCGTACCGCGCTGAGCAGGTAGGGCACGAGGAGGGCGTTGACGACGAAGCCGGAGCGGTCGGGCGCCTGGATGGCCTGTTTGCCCAGCTGCTCGGCGAAGCCGCGGGTCCGCCGCACCGTGTCCGCGCCGGTGACGAGGGAGGGAATGACCTCGACCAACTGCTGCACGGGGACGGGGTTGAAGAAGTGCAGGCCGATGACCCGTTCGGGCCGCTCGGTGACGACGGCGAGATCGACGACGGGAATGGAGGAGGTGTTGGTGGCGAGGACCGCCGCAGGGTCTTCGATCGCCTTGTCCAGGTCGCGCAGGACACCGGTCTTGATGTCGCGGTTCTCGGCGACGGCCTCGATGACGAACTGACGGTCGGCCATGTCACCGAGGTCACGGGTGAACGAGAGCCGGGCGAGGGTCTGGTCGCGTTGTTCCTCGCTGAGCTTGCCACGCCGTAGGCCTCGGTCGAGGGAGGTGGTGAGTCGGCGGCGGCCTGCCTCGACCGCGTCATGCGTGGCCTCGGCGACATGGACGTCGATACCGCTGCGGGCGGCGACTTCGGCGATGCCGGAGCCCATGAGGCCGCATCCGACGACGCCGAGACGGGTGACGGGATCCATCCGGAGTCCGTCCTTTCTGGTGAGCGGGTCTGGTGAACGGGAAGCGATCGACGTCAGAGATCGAGCACGAGACGGGGCCCGCACGAGCGGGAGACACAGATGAGCATGGTGTCGCCGGCGGCTCGTTCGTCCTCCGTCAACAGCGAGTCGCGGTGGTCGGGTGTGCCGTCCAGTACGTCGGTCTCGCAGGTGCCACAGGTGCCTTCCCGGCAGGAGAAGTCGACCGTGACGCCGGCCTCCTCCACGGTTTCGAGCACCGAACGGTCCGGCGGCACGGTGAGGGTGAGCCCGGAACGGACGAGCTCCAGCTCGAAGGCCGCGGCCGCGCCGCTCTCGGTCGTCGCCACCGGGGCGAACCGTTCGACGCCCAGCGTGCCGGGCGGCCAGCCCGCGCACTGCTCCTGCACCGCCCGCAGCAGGGGCTCGGGACCGCAGGCATGCACCAGGGTGCCCTCCTTGGGCACGCCGAGGTGGGCGGCGAGGTCCAGGAGGCCGTACTCGTCCTGCGGACGGACGAGTACCCGCTCCCCGTGCGGGGCGAGGCGGTCCAGGAACGCCATCGAGGTCCGGGTGCGGCCGCCGTACAGCAGACTCCAGTCGGCCCCCGCGGCCTCGGCGGCCTCGACCATGGGAAGGATGGGCGTGATGCCGACGCCGCCGGCGACGAACAGATGGCGGGTGGCCGGCCGTAGCGGGAAGTTGTTCCGCGGTCCGCGGACCCGCACGGTGGAGCCTTCCCGCAGGTGGTCGTGGACGTACGCGGAACCGCCGCGGCCCTCCGGCTCGCGCAGCACGGCGATCTGCCAGGACCCGCGTTCGGCCGGCTGTCCGCACAGGGAGTACTGACGGACCAGGCCGTCGGCGTCACCTTCCAGGAGTACGTCGATATGGGCGCCGGGCGTCCAGGCGGGGAGCGTGCCGCCGTCGGGGCGGCGCAGGGTGAGGGAGACGACGCCGTCGGCGGCGAGAGTGCGGGCGGCCACCGTGAGGGTGGTCGGGACCGAGGGCAGTTGGTCGTTCATGCTGGTTCGGCTCCCGGTCTCAGGCCTGCGTCGGTACATGCAGCAACAGCGCGTCGCCCTGACCGCCGCCCCCGCACAGGGCCGCCGCTCCGCTGCCGCCTCCGCGCCGGCGCAGTTCCGTCGCGAGGGTCAGCACCAGCCGGGCTCCGGTCATGCCGACCGGGTGTCCGAGCGCGATCGCTCCGCCGTTGACGTTCACCTTGTCCAGCGGGATGTCCAGTTCGCGCAGGGAAGCCAGGGCCACTCCGGCGAACGCCTCGTTGATCTCGAACAGGTCCAGGTCGGCGGTCTTCAGACGGCCGTCCCGGTCCAGGGCGTCGCGGACGGCGCCGGCCGGCTGGACGAGCAGTGAGGGGTCGGGGCCCGCGACCGTGCCGTAGGCACCGATCTCGGCGAGCGGTGTCAGGCCCTCCCGCCGGGCGCGCTCCGCGCTCATCACGACGACGGCCGCGGCGCCGTCGGAGAGCTGAGAGGAGTTGCCGGCGGTGATGGTGCCCGTGCCGGAGAAGGCGGGCCGCAGGCGGCCCAGGGTCTCGGCGGTGCTTCCCGGTCGTACGCCCTCGTCGGTGTCCACCACCGTCTCGCCCCGTCGTCCGGCCACCGTGACGGGGGCGATCTCCTCGGACAAGGCGCCCGACTGCTGGGCGTGGGCGGCCCGTTGATGGGAGAGCGCGCTGTACTCGTCCTGTTCCTGCCGGGTCAGGGCGAACGGCTGCTGGTAGCGCTCGGTGGCCGCGCCCATGGAGACGCCGTCGAAGGCGCAGACGAGGGCGTCCCGGTCCAGGGCGTCCTCCATCGCGGCCGAGCCGTACTTCCAGCCGGCGCGTGATCCGCGCAGCAGATGGGGGGCGCCGGACATGGACTCCATGCCGCCCGCGACGACCACCTCGTGACGGCCGGAGGCGATCATGAGGTCGGCCAGGGCGATGGCGTGCAGGCCGGACGGACAGAGCTTGTTGACGGTGCTCGCCGGCACGGAGAAGGGAATGCCGGCGAGGACCGCGGCCTGCCGGGCCGGGTTGGGGCCGGCGCCGGCCTGCACCACATGGCCCATGACGACCGCCTGCACGGCCTGCGGGTCCAGAGGGACGGCGGCCAGAGCCGCGCGGATGGCGTGGGCGCCGAGATCGACCGCGGACAGGGGGCTCAGGGCGCCCAGCAGTCTGCCGATGGGCGTCCTTGCTCCGGCGACGATGACGGATCCGGGCATGGCCGGGACCTCCTGGGGTGTGGGACGGGGTCAGACGACGGGGTCGACGGCACGTTCGGCGATCATGTGGGCGGTCTCGTTCACCGAGTGCAGAACGATCCGGCCGCCGGGCATGCGCCGCACCCGGCTGACGGAGGTGTAGCCGGGGTGGAACCAGAACATCGTCGGCAGGCCGAGCACCGTCGCCAGATAGGTGTTGGTGATGCCGCCGTGGCACACGGCTGCGACCCGTCCGCCGGGATGGGCGTCGAGGATGGTGTCCATGGCACGTACGGCCCGCCCGCGGAAGGCGTCCCAGTCCAGGTCGGGCACGAAGTCCTCGAAGCGTCCTTCGGCGAGCGCCGCCGCCCGGGGGTCACCCGTCCCGATCTGCTCGGGTGGGGTGTAGGGCTGGGACACGTCCGTGTCCCATTCGCGCAGGTCGTCGAGGACGGTGGCCGTCATGCCGGTGCGCCGTTCCAGGGGCGCCACGGTCTCGCGGGCCCGTTGGAACGGGCTGACGTACAGGGCGTCGAGGTCTTCGTGTGCCAGCCAGTCGGCGAGGCGTTCGGCCTGGGCGGTGCCCTCCGGCGACAGCCCCGGGTCGAACACGCCCGCCAGGGGGAGGCCGTGCCGGACGAGGAGGAGTTCGGTCATGGTGATCCTTATTAAGTACGTGCAAGTACGTGCAAGTACGTGGGGGAGCGGCTCAGCCTGGCGATGGTCCGTTCCGAGCCCCAGTAGGGGCGGCGCATCGCGCGTTTGTCGAGCTTGCCCATCGCGTTGCGCAGCAGCTCGGGAACGATCTCGTACGACTTCGGGCACTTGTAGGCGGCGAGGCGCTCGCGGCAGAAGGCGTCCAGCTCGCCGGCGGGCGGCTCGTCCCCGGCCACCACGACCAGCGCCCGCAGCGACTCGCCGAAGTCCGGGTCGGGCACGCCGATCACGGCGACCTCGACGACCGCGGGGTGCCGGCGCAGGACCGCCTCGCTCTCGGCCGGGTACAGGTTCACGCCGCCGGAGACCACGACGTCCGCGGCCCGGTCGGTGATGAAGATGTAGCCGTCGGTGTCGATGTAGCCGATGTCGCCGAGCGTGAAAACGCCGGGGGAGAGATAGGCGGCCTTGGTCTTGTCGGGGTCCGCGTGGTAGCGGACGCCTTGGTCCTCGGGCGCCCGGAAGGCCAGCAGCCCGTGCTCCCCGGGCGGCAGTCGCCGGCCGTCGTCACCGGTGACGACGACCTCGAACGGAGGCCGGGCCCGCCCGACCGAGCCCGGGTGCGCCAGCCACTCGGTGCTGCTGATGCGGGCCACGGTTCCCGCTTCGCTGGCGCCGTACGACTCGGTCAGCACCGGCCCGAACCAGTCGATCATGGCGCGCTTCACGTCCGGAGGACACGCGGAGCCGGTGTGGGAGACCTGCCGCAGGCTGGAGACGTCGTACCGGGCGCGGACGTCTTCCGGTAGGGCGAGCAGCCGTTGGAAGTGGGTGGGCACCATCACCGTCGAGGAGACCCGCCACTTCTGCACCCGGCTGAGGAACGACTCCGCGTCGTACCTGCCGAGGACGACCACCGGCTGACCGGCCGCCAGGTGCCGCAGCGAGGTCAGTGGCGCGTTGTGCTGCAGAGGACCGCACACCAGGTGCGGTCCCGCCGGGAATCCGGGCCGGGCGGACATTGCGGCGAGGTAGGCGGAGCTGTCGGCGACCGGGCCGCTCACCCAGCGCACCTCGGTGCCGCGCGCTCGTCCGGTGGTTCCCGAGGTGTACACGAGCGGAGGCCGGGCGGGCCGGTCGGTCGGGAGGGTGCGTCCAGTGGGCGCTGCGGCGAGCCACTTGTCCCAGTCGAACGCGTGCCCGGCTGCCGGGGTTCCGTGCGTCACGATCGGCAGCCCCAGTTCCCGGGCCGCGTCGAGGGCGGCGCCCGCGCCGGCCGGTCCCGCGACGATGCCGGTCACCCCCGCGTCGATGATCTGGTCGACGAGCTCGCCCGAGGTGAGGTTCCGGGACGTGGCCACGGTGCCCACTCCGGCTCGCAGGCCCGCCAGATGGGCCACCAGTGTCGGAATCGCGTTGTCGCCGAGGACGGCGATCCGGTCGCCTGGGCCGGGCGCGAACTCCAGCAGCCGGGCCGCCGCCCGGGCCACCTGGTCGGCGAGGCCGGACCAGGACAGCACTCCCAGGTCGTCCGCCAGGGCGGGCTCCTCGGGTGTCTCCTGGGCGCGACGGTCGAGTGGCAGCAGCGACATGGCTCCTCCGGCGGCTCCGCGGTCCTCTCCCGATGTCGACGGGAGAGAGGGAATGCGGAGACTGTAGCGTTTATCAAGAAAGTACGGAACACTCTGACCCCAGACGAAGCCATTCCCGCATGTTCCAGCGGTGAGGCAGGCATACAGCACACTCACCGTTACTCAAACCGTCGTCTGGTAAGTACCCGAGGAGGAGCCATGTCCCAGCCCGATCCGGACGCATGGCGCCGGCAGGTCCGGCAGTGGCTGGCCACGGTGCTCGAACCGGCGCGGGCGCCGGAGGCCACCGCGGAGGCCGCCGACCTCGCCGTGTTCCACAACCTTCCGGAGGACGAGGAACGCCTCCTGCTGGATCGCTGCCGCGTCTACCAGCGGGCCCGCTTCGACGCCGGCTACCAGGCGCTGACACTCCCCGAGGACAAGGGCGGTGCGGGTCTGAGCGCCGCGCACGTGGCGGTCTTCGCCCAGGAGGAGTCCGCGTTCGAGGTGCCGCCGTCCACCGAACTGATCAGTGTCACGGTGCGCCTGGTCGCGATGGCCGTCTCCCTGTTCGGGACGGACGAGCAACGCCGCGACCACGCCCGCGCGTTCCTGCGCACCGACCTGCTGGCCTGCCAGCTCTTCAGCGAACCCGGTGCCGGCTCCGACCTCGCTGCCCTGCGCACCCGGGCCCGGCAGGACGGCGACGAGTGGGTGATCGACGGCCAGAAGGTGTGGACCTCGGGAGCCCAGTTCGCCGACTACGGTCTGCTGCTCGCCCGGACCGACCCGGACGTCGTCAAACAGGCCGGCATCACCGCCTTCCTGGTCCCGATGGACGCCCCCGGAGTGGAGGTGCGCCCCATCCGGCAGATGAGCGGCGGCACCTCCTTCAACGAGGTGTTCCTCGGCGGCGTACGCGTCGCGGACCGGCTCCGGATCGGGCGGCCGGGCCAGGGCTGGGAGGTCGCCAACGCCACCCTCGCCTTCGAGCGGACCGCCTCGGGCAGCGGCAACCGCCGCAAGGGCGGCACCTTCCCGGACGTCCTCGCGCTCGCCCGCTCCCTGGGCCGGACCGGGGACCCGCTGGTCCGCCAGCGCCTGGCCGACCTGTACGTCCGTGCCGCCCTGCGCGCGGCCACCGTCGACCGCGTCGCCAGGACGAGCGCAGCCGGCGGCCGGCCGGGTCCGGAGGCCTCGTTGACCAAACTGATGGCCTCCGAGCTGCTCACCCGCACCGGCCAGGTCGCCGCCGAGCTGATGGGGGCGCGGATCAGCGCCGACACCGGGGAACCGGGCACCTTCGCCTGGACCCAGCATCTGCTCGGCGCCCCCGGTTACCGGCTGGCCGGAGGCACCGACCAGATCCAGCGCAACCTGATCGGCGAACGGGTGCTCAAGCTGCCGCCGGAACCCCGGGTGGACCGGGCGCCGTTCTCGCAGCTTCCCGGCGATTAAAGGCTTCCAGAAGCTTTCTCACAAAGGAGTGACATCGATGGAACTGGGACTGACCGGCGCGAAGGCGCTGGTGACCGGTGCGAGCCGGGGTATCGGCCGGGCGATCGCCGAGACCCTGGCGGCCGAGGGCTGTGCACTGGCCCTGTGCGCCCGGGGCGAGGAAGGGCTGGCCAAGGCGGCCGCCGAACTGCGGGCCGAAGGGGCCACCGTCTTCGCGGAACCGGTCGACGTCACCGACCCGGCCGCTCTCGCGGGCTTCGTGGAGCGGGCGGCCGGTGAACTCGGCGGACTGGACCTGCTGGTGTCCAACGTCTCGGCCGGCAACGTCAAAGGGCCCGAGTCGTGGGAGGCCAGCCTGCGCGGCGACCTGATCCCGTTCGCCGGCCTCGTCGAGGCGGCTCTTCCCCATCTGGAGGCGTCCGACCGGGCCGCCGTCGTGGCCATCGGCACCACCAACGCCTCCGACACCGCCCGACCGGCGGGCGCCAACTCCTACTCCGCGCTGAAGGCCGCCGTCGTCCAGCACGCCTCGGCCCTCGCCCATGCCCTGGCCCCGAAGGGCATCCGCGTCAACACCGTCTCGCCCGGCCCGATCGACTTCCCCGGCGGCGCGTGGGAGACCATCCGCACCGGCCGCCCGGAGGTCTACGAGGAGGTGCTCGCCAAGCTGCCGATCGGCCGCTACGGCACCGCCGAGGACGTGGCCGCCGCGGTGGCGTTCCTGCTCGGCCGGACGGGCTCCTTCTGTGTCGGAGTCAACCTCGTGGTGGACGGCGGGCTGCTGACCCGCGTCCAGTACTGAGCCGTGGCGGGCCCGGCAGGCCGCCTGGACGCCGTACTGGTCTGCGGCGGCAGATGGCACGACTTCGACCACGCGCGGCTCAGGCTGCTGGAGATGCTGGGCGACCATCCCCGGGTCCGCACCAGGGTCTACCAGGACTACGACTGCCTCCCCGCGCTGGAGCAGGCGGATCTGCTGGTCACCTACACCTGCGATGTGCGTCCCCGCCCGGCGCAGCGGGACGCGCTGGCACGCTTCACCGCGCGGGGCGGGCGCTGGCTCGCCCTGCACGGCACCAACTCGGTGATCGAGGCGCCCGCTCCCGGCGGACCCCGGATGTTCTCCACCCCCCGGGTGCTCGGGCAGCTGGCCGAGGTGCTCGGCAGCCAGTTCCTGGCGCACCCGCCCATCGAGCCGTACGAGGTGCGCGTGACCCGGCCCGACCATCCGCTGGTCGCCGGGATCGAGCCGTTCACCGTCACCGACGAGCTGTACGTGTGCGAGCTGCACGGGGACCTGGAAGTGCTGCTGCACGCCGAGTACACCGGGCCGTGCCGCGGCTTCGAGGAGGGCGACACGGCGGCGCTGGACGGCGCGCCCCGTCCCGTCCTCTATCTGAAACGGCACGGTCTCGGCGAGGTCTGCTACTTCACGCTCGGCCACTGCCGGGGCCGGTACGACATGCAGGACCTCGGCGTGGACGACACCCGGCGCGTGGACCGGGGGCCCTGGGAGACACCGGAGTTCCTGACGGTGCTCGGGCGGTGTCTGGAGCGGGCGGTGGGCGCGGAGCGTGCGGTCACCGAACCGGCGTCGGCCTGACGCGCCTGGACCCGGGTCCCCGCGGGGACCCGGGCCCAGGCACGCACGCGTGGCTCAGCCGTGCGGCAGCACGACCGCGCGCCCGCCCACCTCACCGGAGTGCAGGCGCTCGTACGCCAGGGGTGCGTCCTCGATCGAGAAGGTCTCGATGTGGGAGGAGACGAGCCCCTGCCTCGCCAGTTCGAGGACCTCGATGAGTTCCCGGCGGCTGCCCCAGTAGGGGGCGCAGACGGACACCTCGAACGGCAGACCGCCGCCGAAGCCGACCGCGAGAGTGCCACCCCCGATACCCACGACGGTGACATCGCCGGCCACCGCCACCGAAGCGGCGGCCACCGCCAGAGTCGCCTCGGCCCCCACGAAGTCCAGCACCACCTCGGCCCCGACGCCGTCGGTCAGCTCCCGCACCCGGGCCGCCGCCTCGCCGTCGGACAGCAGCGTCTCGTGGGCGCCGACCGCGCGGGCCAGTTCCAGCTTCTCCTTGCTGACGTCGAGGGCGACCACCCGGGCCGGGGTCAACGCGCGCAGCAGTTGTACGGCGATATGGCCCAGGCCCCCGACGCCGACCACCACCGCGGTGCTGCCGGGCACGAGCTTGGGCAGGGACGCGCGGATCGCGTGGTACGGCGTCAGGCCGGCGTCCGTCAGGGGTGCGGCCTGCGCCGGGTCCAGCCCGTTGAGCGGCACCAGATGGCGCGGCGAGTCCACCACCATGTACTCCGCGAGCGCGCCCGGCGAGCCGAGTCCCGGCGGCATGATGCCGAGCCCGGCGGCGTGCGGGCAGGAGTTCTCCCTGCCCTCCGCGCACGCCCGGCACAGACCACAGCCCCACGGGCCGTACACCGCCACCTCGTCGCCCTCGGTCACTCCCGTGACCCCGCTTCCCAGTCCCGCGACGGTGCCGACGCCCTCGTGACCGAGCGTCATCGGCAGGGGATAGGGGAACTGCTCCTGCGGCCAGCTCATGACCGCCAGGTCCGAGTGGCACAGCCCCGCGGCCGTCACCTTCAGCAGCACCTGTCCCGGGCCCGGCTCGGGCACGGGGACCTCGACGACCTCGGGTGCGCTGCCCACCGTCCGGTACTGAACCGCCTTCATCATGAGAACTCCTTGTCCGGGACGGATACGTCGTCGGTCACGGCGACCGCGGGCGCCTTGTGGCGGCGCAGGACCGCCGGCAGGGTGATCCGCCCACCCGTGAGAACGAGCGCGACGATGAGGACGGAACCGGTGAACAGGCTCGCGGCCCACTGCGCGCTGGTGGCGAGTCCGAGCCCGGTGATGCCGGTGCCGAGCAGCAGCACCGCGATCACCGTCCCCCAGGCGTTGAAGCGGCCCGCACGCAACTGGGTCGCCCCGACGAAGGCCGCCGCGTAGGCCGACAGCAGATACGGGGTGCCCGCGCTCGGCGATCCGGACCCCACCGAGGACGCGAAGACGACTCCCGCGAATCCCGAGAGCAGCGAGGACGTCACCAGGGTCAGAAAGCGCAGCCGGTTGGTGCGCACTCCCTGCAGGCGTGCCGCGTCGGCGTTGAAGCCGGTCGCGTACAACCGGCGCCCGGTCGCGGTGTGTTCCAGCAGGAACCAGATGGCCGTCGCGGCGAGCAGCAGATACAGCACCGGCAGGGTGATGCCCCCCGCGTCGAGCTGGGCGATGTTCGCGAACGGCTTGGCCAGCAGCTTCACACCGGTGATGGAGCTGTCGTTGGTGACCATGGTGATCAGGGACTGGATCAGCGCTCCGGTGGCCAGCGTGGCGATGAACGAGTCGACCCGCAGCACCACCACCACGACTCCGTTGACCAACCCGATCAGCAGGGCGGCGGTCATCGCCAGGGCGATCGCGGTGCCGGGGCCGAGCCCTTTGGTGACCATGAAGTAGGCGGTCAGCACACTGGTGAGGGACATGGTGAAGGCGACCGACAGGTCGAAGACGCGCGCCGCCAGCGGAAGGACGACGCTGAGCGCCACCAGCCCGGCCACCGCGTTGCCGTTGAGGACCTGCTTGACCGTGGTGACGGTCGGGAACGTGTCCGGCGCCCACACGGAGAAGAGGACGATGATCAGCAGCCACACGTAGACGGCGCCGATGGTGCGGAACGACAGGGCGGCCGCCGCCCGTCGGCTCAGCGTGCCCAGGGTCCGTGCGCCGGACACCGTGGGCACCTCCGTTCCGCTCGGCTGGAACTCGGCGGTCCGGGTCGGGGTGGAGGTCATGTCACTCGGTTCCTTCCATGGCGTGGACCAGCGCGGGCTCGGTGATGTCCCGGCCGCTGATCTCCCGTACGATCCGGCCGTCCCGTACCACCAGGACCCGGGTGCACAGGGCGAGCAGGTCCTCGGTGTCGGACGAGGACACGATCACGCCCATCCCGGCGTCGGCCTGACGTTCGATCAGGCCGTACAGCTGCAGACGGGTCGCGATGTCGACGCCCGCCGTGGGCTCGCACAGCACCAGTACCGGCGGCTGCTGGGCCAGGCAGCGGGCCACGACGACCTTCTGCTGGTTGCCGCCGCTCAGCGTGGTGATCCGGGCGCCGCGGCCGGCCGTGCGCACCCCGACCCGCCGGATCCATTCCTCGGCGAGTGAGGATTCGCGGCGCCGGTGCAGCCGCCCGGCCCGGGCGCGGAGCCGGTCGAGCAGCGGGAGGGTGAGGTTCTCGCCGACCGAGAAGTCACCGATCACGCCCTCGCCGGCCCGGTCCGCGGGGACGAGAGGGATTCCGAGCCGCCCCGCGTCCTTCGCGTCGACCCAGCGCGGGGAGCGTTCCGGTACCCGCACCTGGCCGCGCACGGGTCCGCCGTACGCCCCGCACACCGCGTACGGCACCACCTCGTGGCCCGAGCCGACCAGGCCGGTGATGCCCAGCCGCTCGCCCCGGGCCAGGGTGAAGTCGACGCCGTGCAGCGGTCCGGCCGACAGTCCGCGCACCTCCAGCACGGCCTCGGCGCCATCGGCGACGGGCCGCGGCCGGTGCTCGGTCTCCGTCTCCTCGCCCGCCATCAGCTCCGCCAGGGACCGGGGAGTGAGCTCGCCGACCCGGCGGGTGGCGATCCGGCGGCCGCCGCGGATCACGGTGACCCGGTCGGCGAGCGCGAAGATCTCGTCCATCCGGTGCGAGACGTACAGGACGCTGGCACCGGAGTCGCGGATCTCCCGCACGATGTCGAAGAGCCGGGCCACCTCCCCGGGCGGCAGCACCGCGGTCGGCTCGTCGAGCACCAGGACGCCACGGCGGCCCTCCCAGCCCTGCAGGGCGGCGGCGATGGCCACCACCGCGCGCTGGACGGGGGTGGCGGTCGACAGGGGACGGCGTACGTCGATGCCGAGGCCGAAGCGTTCGACCAGGGCGGCCGTACGGCGTTCCATCTCCGGCCAGCGGATGTTCCCCAGGGCCGTACGGGCGAAGCCGCGGCTGAGCGCGAGGTTGTCCGTGGCGCTCAACTCGCCGACCAGGCCCAGCTCCTGGTGGACGAAGCGGAGCCGGTCGTGCCGGGAGCCGGTGACCTGGCCCAGGTCGAACGGCTCGCCGTCGAGTGCGGCGGCCGCTCCCGGGTCTGCGTGGTGATACCCGGCGAGGATCTTGATGAGGGTGGACTTGCCGGAGCCGTTGGGCCCGATCAGCGCATGGATCTCGCCGTGGGCGATGTCGAGGTCGACGTCCTGGAGTGCCTGGGTCGCGCCGAACCGCTTCGACAGTCCGGACACCCGCAGCACGGTCCGGTCGGTCTCCTGCGTCCCGGCCGACCCGAGCGACGTTTCAGCGTGCACCATTGCTCCTTCCGGCGCTCAGCTCAGACCCCAGAGCGCCTTGAACTGCGCCTGGTAGTCCTCGACGAGCGGGAAGTCACCGTCGGCGGACGGGAGGTTGTCCTTGCCGGTGATCAGCATGTTGGGCAGCACCGCCTTCTGATCCACCGCCATGGACTGGCCGGTGAAGTGGCGGGCCAGCGCGTCGACCTGGAGCCAGGCGGCCTCGTGGGAGTTGAGGGCCATGGCGCCGTCGCTGAGGCCGCTCTCGATGTACTGGTAGTTCTGCGCGTCACCGACGTTCACCGCGATGTGCTTGCCGGTGATGCCGGCGGTCTTCAGCGCGGCCGGCACGCCCACGTTGAGCAGGCCCAGGGAGAAGACGATGTGGGTCACCTTGGGGTGCGAGCGGACGTAGGACACCACGCGGTCCGGCATGTCCTTGCCGATCGCGGTGATCGGTACGTCGACGGTGTCCAGCCCGCAGTCCGTGCACCACTGCTTGTACTTGGCCGCGAACGTGTCCTTGACCGGCTTGAGGATGGTGTAGGCGGGCAGGTCGAAGTAGACGGTGTCGGCCTGGGCGCCGCTGTCCGACACCACCCACGAGGCGAGCATCTCGCCCTGGACGGCGACGTCCTTCGGCCCGTTCTTCAGCAGGGAGATGCCGTCGCCCGCCACGTCGTCGGCGTTCGACTGGATGACCGGGATGCCGGCCTGCTTCAGCTGCGCCAGCTGCTTGGCGTACACCGCGCGCGGGAACCCGGAGGCGACGACGGCGTCCGGCTTGTCGCGCAGTGCCTGCTCGTAGGCGGCCTGGACGGACTCCGGTGTGCCCTGCGTGGCGATCTGCTTGACGTCCCAGCCGAGCTCCTTGGCCCCGGCGGTGAAGAAGTCGGCCAGATCCTTGCAGGACTGAACGCCGCACAGGATGAAGTCGATCTTCTTGCCCGTGGGGATCTTCTTGCCCACCGGTTCGGTGACAGGGATCCGGTCCGGGCGCGCCGAGTACTTCGTCATGGCCGCGCGGGCCGCGCTCAGCCCGGCGGGGTCGGCCCCCGCGGCCTTGGCGGAGCCGGCGGCCGGAGTGGTGTCGGTGCCGCACGCCGCCAGGGTGAGAAGGGCGGTGACGGGGACGATCGCGGTGAGCGCGCGACGGAGCGCGCGTCCGGGTCTGGGACTCATCGTTGAGTACTCCCGTGGTGTGGGCCTGCGCTGCCGCGGCCCGCGTCGCTTGTGCGTCCGCGGCGGCCGGCTCTGTCAGGCGGGATCCGTTGCCGCCCGGTCCGGGACGGCACGCATGGTGATCGAAAGCTGTGTGGATCGCCGTCGTGGGGAACGGCGCGGGCCGTCGGGATGACCGGGCGGCGCTGTGGCCGAGAAGGGGCGCAACGCCACCTCTGGCCGTGGAGAAACTTTTGAGGCTCTACAGCCTCGGATGCGACGGAGTGTGACACGCCCCGACCGGCTTGGGGAGAGGTAGGTCACCACTAATTCAAGGTGAACGTCGCTTGGGTGATGCCCCGAGTGTTGCTCCTGGCCGCGATCGATAACTACACTCACTCTAAAGTTTCTGTCGGAGGAGCGAAGATGGACGATACGTCGGAGACGGGCACGGCGCGGTGCCCCGGACCCAGCGTCCAGGACTATCTCGACCGGGACAGCCGGCCGGTCCCCAAGGCGCTGAGGTTCGACCACAACGACCACATCGGCAGCGAGGACATCGACGCCGCCCGCTTCACCTCCCGCGCCTGGGCCGAACGCGAGATGGAACAGGTCTGGCGGCGCGTGTGGCAGTTCGCCTGCCTGGAGAGCGAGATCCCCGAGGTCGGCGACCACGAGATCTACGAGATCGGTGACGACTCGCTGATCGTCGTGCGCACGGCACCCGAGGAGATCCGCGCGTTCGTCAACGTCTGCCTGCACCGCGGACGCAAGCTGCGCACCAGCGGCGGCAACGTCGGCGAGTTCCGCTGCCCGTTCCACGGCTTCGCCTGGAACCTCGACGGCAGCATGCAGAGTCCGCCCTGCGCCTGGGACTTCCCGCATGTCGCCCCCGAGAAGTTCTCGCTGCCCGAGGCCCAGGTGGCCACCTGGCGCGGCTTCGTCTTCATCAACATGGACCCGTACGCCGAGTCCTTCGAGAGCTACCGCGGCACCTTCGACGACTACTACATCTGGCCGCTGGAGAACCGCTACAAGTCGCTGCACATCGCCAAGGTGCTGCCCTGCAACTGGAAGGTCGCCCAGGACGCGTTCATCGAGTCCTTCCATGTGATCGCCACGCACCCGCAGATGCTGCCGTGGCTGGCCGACGCCAACTCCCAGTACGACGTGATGGCGGACCAGCCCAACTGGAACAGGATGATCAACATCCAGGGCGCTCCGAGCCCCCATGTGGCCGACTCCGTCACGGAGGAGGACGTCCTGGAGACCTTCTACGACTCCCGTGCGTTCTACGCGGCGGCCCAGGGCCGGGATCTGGTGATACAGGAGGGCGACGAGCTGCCTTCGATCCCGCCCGGCGGCACCGCCCGCCAGGTCCTCGCCCAGCGGATGCGCGATCAGTTGGCGGCCACCTCGCACCAGGACTTCTCGCAGACCGCGGACACCGAACTGCTGGACGCCATCAACTACCTGCTGTTCCCCAACTTCAACCCCTGGGGCGGCGCCAAGTCCAACATCATCTACCGGTTCCGGCCCCACGGCCTCGACCCCGACTCCTGCACCGCGGAGATCATCTTCATGTCGGCCCCGAAGCAGCCCGGCGAGATGCCGCCCCCGGTCAAGATCCGCTGGGTGCCGGACGACATGCTCTTCGCGGACATCCCCGAACTCGGCGTGCTCGGGCCGGTCTTCGACCAGGACTGCGAGAACCTGCCCTATGTCCAGCAGGGCCTGAAGGCGATGCGCAAGCCGGGCATCACGCTGTCCAACTACCAGGAGAGCCGCATCCGCCACTTCAACCAGACGCTCGACCGGTGGATGAACAAGTGACCCACACCGTGGCGGTCAGGCCCTCGGACGTCGAGATCGAAGTGCGCGACGGCGAGGACCTGTTCAGTGCCGCTCAGCGGCTCGGCTACCGCTGGCCCACCGTCTGCGGCGGCAAGGGCACCTGCCGCACCTGCTTCGTCCAGGTCGAGGAGGGCGCCGAGAACTGTTCTCCCGTGGGCCCGCTGGAGCGCGAGGGCATCGAGGCCCTGCGCAGGCCGGTGGACGGCCTGACCCGGCTCGCCTGCCGGCTCCGGGTCGAGGGCCCGGTGACCGTGACCAAACGCGGCGTACGCCGCAGACCGCAGGAGTGAGCCGTGAGCGCCAAGCAAGTGACCCATCCGCTGACCGGGCAGGTGTACCGGCTCACCGAGGACGGGCTGGTCGAGGTGACCGACCCACGGACCGGAGCCCGCGGCATCTTCGACTTCCAGGCCCGCTGGCAGTCCGGCGAACTGCGCCACGCCGACCTCCAGATGGCCGGCTGGGTGGGCCGTCTCGCCCAGCGGCGCGGCGCCACACCGCCGGAGGCGTGAGCCGGTGCCGCCCCGTACCACCCGCGTGGTCTGCCTGGTGCGCCGGCCCGACGGGGAGCCGGCCCTCGCGGACTTCGCCGTCGAGGAGCGCCCGCTTCCGCCCCTGAACGAGGGACAGCTGCTCGTCCGCAACCTCTACATGAGCGTCGACCCGTCCATGCGCGGGCGCCTGGAGAGCACCGAGAAGCACTACACGCACAACTTCACGCCCGGATCGCCGCTGGACGGCCGGGCCCTCGGTGTCGTGGAGGAGAGCCGCAGCGCCTCCGTGCCGCCGGGCACCTTCGTACGCCACCAGCTCGGCTGGCGGGAGTGGGCCGTGCTCGACCCCGCGGACACCGACGCCGCGGGCCGCATCGACCCGCGACTCGCCCCGCTGCCCACGTGGTTGGGGCTGCTCGGACAGACCGGCTTCACCGCCTACGTCGGGCTTGCGCGGATCGCCGAGGTGCGGCCCGGCGACACCGTCTTCGTGTCGGCGGCGGCCGGGGCCGTGGGCAGCGCGGCCGGACAGTTCGCCCGGCTGCTGGGCGCGGAGCGCGTCGTCGGAACCGCCGGAGGGCCGGACAAGTGCGCCCTGCTGGTGAAGGAGTTCGGCTACGACGCCGCCGCGGACTATCGCGCCGAGCCGGTGCGTGACGCGCTGGCCCGACTGGCGCCAGACGGCATCGACGTCTACTTCGACAACGTGGGCGGCGAGCAACTCGCCGCCGCTCTGCACGCGTTGCGGACGGGCGGCCGGGTCGCCCTGTGCGGCATGATGTCGCAGTTCGGCGGGGAGCGGCGGTCCACCGACATCAACCAGCTGATCCAGGCGGTCCTCAAACGGATCACCCTGCGCGGCTTCATCGTCCGCGACCACGACGACCTGCGGCCGGAATTCGAGAGCCGTGTCGCCGACTGGCTCCGCTCGGGCCGCATCACCGCCCGCGAGACGGTGACGGACGGCCTCGACAGCGCGGCCGGTGCCCTGCTGGCGCTGCTGGACGGTGGCAACGTCGGCAAGATGTTGGTCCGGCTGGCCGAAGACCCGTACAGCCGCGCATAGTTCAGGGGGCGTCGGCCGCGCGGCCGACGCCCCCCGGCATGCCCGTACGTCTATCGCATGGTGCGGCTCGCCCCGATGCTGAAGACCTCCATGGAGACACCCACCCGCGTCAGCCCTGCCGTGGCCGCCCGGAAGTCCTTGATATGCGCCGTGGTGAAGTGCTCGTCCAGGGCCTGCTGGGACGCCCACCGTTCGTACACCCGGATCCGGCGTTCGTCGGTCGGGTCGGCCGTCATGGCGTAGTCGAGGCAGCCGGGCTCCTCCTCACGGGTGCGCTTTCCGACCTCGACGAGGTGGCCCAGCATCGTGCCGCGGTCCGCGGGCTCGTAGTCCATCCAGCCGGCGACGATGATTTCCTCTGCCACGGTGGTCCTTTCCGTACTCACGCCCATGGGCCCGCCGCCCTCTGTCAGGAAGGAACGACGGGCCCGTGGGCCGTTCAGATGGCGAGTGCCGCCGGGACACCGTCCACGGTGACCGTGCCCTTGGTGCCGTCGACCGTGATCACCATGCCGTCCCGCAGCCGCCGGGTACCGCCCTCGACGGAGATGACGGCCGGGATGCCCAGCTCCCGGCAGACCACGACGGCGTGGCTGTTGAGCGCGCCCACGTCCACCACGGCGGCCCCGGCGACCAGGAACAGCGGCGTCCAGGCCGCGTCGGTGATCGGCGCCACCAGCACCTCGCCCGGCTCCAGCGCCTCGCACGACGCCGGGTCGGTGACCACCCGCACCCGGCCGGTGTAGGTTCCCTGGCTGCCGCCCACGCCCGTCAGCACATCGCCTTCACCGGCGGACGTGATCCCGTCCTCGCTGCGCCGCGGCCAGGTGTCGATCTCCGTCTGGGCGTCCTGGGCGACGAAGAACGGCGGTTCCAGCTCCCGCAGTCCGGCGTACTCCCGAAGCCGCTGTGCGATGACGGGGCCGAAGCGGCCCGGGTCGGCGACGTAGTCGTCGAGCTCGCTCTCCAGCAGCATCATCACGTCCTCGGGCTGGGCGAAGAGGCCCGCCGCGACCCCGCGGCGGCCCAGTTCCCGGACCGCCATCCGGATCTCGTTGATGACGGTCACGCAGTTCGCCTTGGTCCGCTCGCGGGCCGGGATCCACACCTGGGAGGCGTGCATCCCGGCGTCGAACACCGGCTGGACGTCCTCGGGGAGGGCCTCCCGGATCTCCTTCGCGAGCCGTTCGCGGCGCTCGGTCAGCCGACGGTGGCGCTCGGCCGGGGAGTCGTCGTCCGGGCTGTGCCGGATGCGGTCGACGAGAGCCAGGGCCTGGACGGGCGCGGCCTCCCAGGACAGCGCGTGGATGTCCCACTCGTTGGGGCCCCGGTCTCCGGACGCGGCCAGGAACTCCTCGAAGGCGTCCCGGAACGCCTTCACGTCCCCGCTCGCCCCGTCGAGCGCCCGCTCCACCGCCGCCGTACCCCCGTCGAACAGCGCGGTCAGCTCGGCCGAGGCCACCACCTGGCGGGACAGTGCCCACAGCCCGGTGGAGGGGGAGGCCGAGTCGACGTCACCGAGACCGCCGATGAGGTCCAGCATGGCGCCGGGCCGGTCCAGACCCGCGCACAGCGGGCCGAGGATGGCCGGTCCGACGGACGCCGGCAGCGACGACTCGACGTGCCGCTGGAAGGTGGTCTCCACCTCGTCGAGGAGCGAGCGGGCGTGTGTCACGAGTTCCGCGGCGGACAACCGCGTCAGGTCGGGCCGCTCGCGCCGGATCCGGCGCAGCCGTTCCTGGTCGGCGTCGGCCTCGGGGAAGCCGGTCTGTCCCAGCATCCGCTGGACCGTCGCCCCGGCCTTGGCCGTCAGTTCCGCGTCCTCGTCCTCCGGATGCGCCACGTACACAGGGGTGTCGGAGCGCTGGCCGACGAAGGCCGTGTCGATCTGGTCCGCCGTCTGCCCCATACGGATGCCGAACAGCCGCATGTGCGACAGGTTGAGGTAGAAGTACCCGCCGAACATTCCGGCGAACGGCGGCCAGGGGCCGGCCACTTCCTCCTCGCGGTAGATGCCGAACCCGACGAAGCCGCGGCGCCAGCCCTGCAGCCCGCGTCCCCACACCAGGGTCCAGCCCAGTGGGCTGGCGGGCTCCGGCAGGGTCTCGCCCGCGTTGGCGCGGGTGTAGTGGGGCAGCCGCTCGCTGCGGCGCCCGTCCGTGATCCAGCTCTTCATGCCGAGGATCTCCTGCTGTCCGTGTCGGTGCCGGTCTCTACCATTGCGCCGTTCCGCCGTCCACGCTGATCAGCGTGCCCGTGATGCCCGCGCCGGCGTCGCTCGCGAGGAGCGAGGCGACCGCGGCCACCTGCTCCACGGTGGTGATCTGCTTGGTGGCGGCGTGCTCGGCGAAGCGGCCCAGCCATTCCTCGTACGAGATGCCCTCGGCCTCGGCCGCCGCCGGACCCGCGGCCCGCATCAGGTCGGTGTCGACGGCGCCGGGGCAGATGGCGTTGCAGGTGATGCCCTGGGTGCCGTACTCGAAGGCGGTCGCCTTGGTCAGGCCGTGGATGGCGTGCTTGTTGGTGATGTAGTGGCTGATCGCGGGCTTGTTGGCCTGCTTGCCCTCGACGGACGAGATGTTGATGACGCGCCCCCAGCCGCCCGCCAGCATGGTCGGCAGTGCGCGGCGGGTGCCGTAGAAGTAGGCGTTGAGGTTCAGGTCGAGGGCGGCGTGCCAGGCCTCGTCGCTGAGCTCGTGGACGGGGGCGAAGCCCGAGGTGCCGCCGACGTTGTTGACCCAGATGTCGAGCCGGCCGAAGCGCTCGGCGGCGAAGTCGGCGAGGGCCTCGATGTCCGCCTGGCTGTTGGCGTCGCAGGGGTGGAAGACCGCCTTGTCCCCGGCGTCCAGCTCCTCCAGGGCCTGCTTGCCCTTGAGCTCGCTGCGGCCGCTGATGACGACCGTCGCGCCGTGGGCCAGGAAGGCCTCGGCGATGGCGCGGCCGATACTGCGTGTGCTGCCCGTGATCACCGCGACACGTCCGTCGAGGCTGCCCGTAGCCACCATGTTGTTCTCCTGCGAGGGTTGTCGGTGCGTCACCTGGCGGCTCTGCTGTCCAGGTGTCCGTGAACGGTGCGGTGGAAGTGCTGGAGTCCGGGTTCGTTGCGTCCGAAGACGAAGTCGGTCCCGTTCAGGGCCGCAAGCCCCTGCTGTACTCCGTAGGTGGTCGCGTAGTCCTCGTCGCGGACCACCTCGTGGAACCACTCGCCGAACTTGTCGGCGGCGTGCCGCTCCTCCTCGGTCACCGCGGGGTCGCGCAGCAGGATGATCTGCTGGGTCACCGACTCGGTGGCCGTCCGGGGGAGCACCAGGGACACGGCGATCTTGTGACGCCAGCCGCCCGCGATCGCCAGACCGGGGTAGAGCCAGTAGATGGCTCCGACGCAGTCTCCGGGATCGCGCATGTCCGCGGGCAGCTCGGCCGCCTGCGCGATGGGGCGCAGGGCCGGTGCGATGCGCTGGTGAGCGCCCCAGGTGTCGTGCGCCATCATGTTCGAGAGGTTGGTCTCGAACACCGTCTTCGGGTGCAGCGAGGCGAAGTGGTACGTCTCCAGATAGCCGTCGAGCGTGACCTTCCAGTTGGGACTGGTCAGCTCCTTGGTCGAGTAGTGATGGCAGTCCGCGAGGCGCAGCCCCTCGAGGAGCGGCTGCAGATCCCCGAGCCAGGCGTCGAGGTCCGGCTCGGCCGCCGGGTCCAGTGAGACGAAGACGATGCCGGCGCGCTCCCCGGCCGGGAGCCGTACGAGACCGCGCCCGGTGCGGGGCACGTCGCCGAAGGTCTTCTCGGCGTACACGCCCCGCAGTTCACCGGCCAGGTCGTAGGACCAGGAGTGATAGGGGCAGGTCAGCCGCTTGGAGACCCCGCAACCCGGCTCGATCAGCTTGGCCCCGCGGTGCCGGCAGGCGTTGATCATCGCGTGTACGGTGCCCTGCCGGTCCCGGGTGATCAGCACCGGCACACCGAGCACGTCGAGTGCCTTGTAGGTGTTCGGTCCGGGGAGTTCGGCGGACATGGCGAGCGGCAGCGGGACGGTCCGGTGGACGGCGTCCATCTCCCGGTGCCAGCGGTCGGCGTCGAGGTAGTTGGCGACGGGTTCCGTCCACTGGCCGTCCGCCTGGTGCGTCGTGTTGTTGCGGTAGTGCTCCAGCACGCGCTCGACGAGCTCGGCGGCTTCCTGCCGCATCGCCACGGCGGCGGCATCGGTGGACCGGTCCTGGCTGATCCACGAGGAGTACTCGGGAGCCGGGGGCGGCCGGCGATCGGCACCTGTCTCCCGGAGCTCCGGTGAACTGGTCTGGACCACGATGTCCTCACAATCCTCTCAGCCGCGAACCGGCGAGGGGCTTCAGGTGCGGCGGCCGGGCTGTGAGCGACACGACAACAGGGGTTAGTGGTGTCTGTCAATAGAAACTGCGTAACTTGCCGGTCGGTATACCGCAGGTCACATCACCTTCACCCGGGGCAAAGGGTTCCAAAACCAGTTCGATCTTTCTAGGGAGCGGCTCCAGTCACTCTCGCATGGTCGGACCGAGGCATAGTAATTAGAGAACCTCTCCAGTAACGTGCCCGCTGCTGGTTACTGTAGACCGGCACAACAAAGTCCGATTGCTGGAAACACCTCGCTCGGGGCGAAGGGGCGGACGATGGCTCAAAGGGCATCGAAGAAGTCGGCCGATCCGGCCACGAACCACACATCCGCGCAGGTCGTCAGGGATCTGCACGAGCGCATGGTGCGCATCCGGCTGTTCGAGACCGAGGCGGGAAAGCTCATGGAGGCCGGCAAACTGCCGGGCTTCCTGCATCTCTACGTCGGTCAGGAAGCCGTGGCCGCGGGCGTGATGGCGGCCCTGCGCGACGACGACCAGATCACCTCCACCCACCGGGGACACGGACACGCCGTGGCCAAGGGCGTCAGCTTCAAGCACATGTACTCGGAGCTGTACGGCCGGGTCACCGGCGCCTGCCTCGGCCGCGGCGGAAGCATGCACATCAACGACGTCTCCCTCGGCATGCTCGGCGCCAACGGCATCGTCGGCGCCGGCGTCCCGATCGCCGTCGGCGCCGCCTTCGCCGCCCAGTACCGGGGCGAGGACAACATAGCCGTCACCTTCTTCGGCGACGGCGCCACCAACATCGGCAGCTTCCACGAGGGCGCCAACATGGCCGCCATCCTGCGGCTGCCGGTCCTGTTCATCTGCGAGAACAACGGCTACGCCGAGTTCACCCCGCAGTCCAAGCACATGCTGATCACCGACGTCGCCGAGCGGGCCGCGTCCTACGGCATGCCCAGCGTGATCGTCGACGGCATGGACGCGCTCGCCGTCCACCAGGCCACCCTCGACGCCGTCGCACGCGCCCGGGCCGGCGAGGGCCCCATGTTCATCGAGGCCAAGACCTACCGCTACTACGACCACCAGGGCGTCAAGGGACTGCGTCACCCCTACCGCTCGGACGCGGAGGTCGAGGAGTGGAAGGCCCGCGACGCGATCGACCTGCTGGAAGCCCGCGCCCTCGCCGACGGCACCGCCACCCGCGCCGAGCTGGACGACACCTGGCAGCGCACCCGCGACGAGATCGCCGAGGCCATCGCGTACGCCGAGGCCAGCCCGCTGCCCGACACCGCCGACCTGCTGCTCAACGTCTACTCGGGGTAACCGCCATGACCACTGTCTCAGAAGCGCCCGCCGCCACCCCGGACGGCACGGCCCGCAAGCTCACCTACGTCAAAGCCTTCAACGAGGGCCTGGCGCAGGTCATGCGCGAGGACGAGAACGTCTTCGTCGCCGGGGAGGACGTCGCCGGGTACGGCGGTGTCTTCCGCATGTTCGACAACCTGCTCGACGAGTTCGGCCCCCGCCGCATGATCGACACCCCGATCTCCGAGGCCGCGCTCGTCGGCCTGGGCGTGGGCGCCGCCGCCCGGGGACTGCGCCCCGTCGTCGACCTGATGTTCATGGACTTCATCGGCGTCTGCCTGGACCAGATCGTCAACCAGGCCGCCAAGATGAAGTACATGTTCGGCGGCTCGGTCTCCGTGCCGCTCACCATCACCACCGCGTCCGGCGCGGGCCTCGGCGCCGCCGCCCAGCACAGCCAGAGCCTGGAGGCCTGGCTAGCGCACGTCCCCGGCCTCAAGGTCGTCATGCCGTGCGACGCGTACACCGCCAAGGGCCTGACCGTCTCCGCGATCCGGGACAACAACCCGGTCGTCGTCATGCTCAACAAGGTCCTGCTGGGCAGCAAGAGCGAGGTGCCCGAGCAGATCTACGGCATCCCGCTCGGCCAGGCCCACACCGCACGGCACGGCTCCGACGTCACCGTCATCGCCCTGGGCCGCATGGTGGGCGAGGCCCTCGCGGCGGCCGAGGAACTGGCAGCCGACGGCATCGAGGTCGAGGTCATCGACCCGCGTACCGTGCAGCCCCTGGACACCGAGACCATGATCGCCTCCGTGCGCCGCACCAACCGGGTCCTCGTGGTCCACGAGGCCGTGACCTTCGGCGGGCTCGGCGGGGAGATCGCCGCCCAGATCCAGGACGCGGCCTTCGACTACCTGGACGCTCCGGTCCTGCGCATCGGCGCGCCCTTCTCCCCGGTGCCGTTCTCCCCGGTGCTGGAGAAGGCCTACGTGCCCGACCAGGCCCGCATCGTGCAGGGCTGCCGTCGTCTCCTCGAAAGGTCGTGACCGAAGTGGCGGTCGAGGTTCTGCTGCCGAAGATCGGCCTGACCATGCAGGAAGGCACGATCGACGAGTGGCTCGTGCCGACCGGCGGCTTCGTCGCGGAAGGCGACGCGCTGCTGCGGCTGGCCACCGACAAGGTCGACGTGGACGTCGAGGCGGAGGCCGGGGGCCTGTTCCACCCCGTGGTCCAGGCCGGGGCGACCCTTCCGGCAGGGGCACTGATCGGCTGGCTGCTGGCCGAAGGGGAGTCGCTGCCGGGATCCGGCGGGCCTGTGCCCACCGGGCCTGTGGACGCCGGCACGGCGGACGCGGTGTCGGCTGCCGCAGCAGTTCCCCCCGTGGAGGTGTCCCTCAACGGCAGCGGTGGGCTCAACGGCTCGGGGGGCCGGCTCCTGGCGTCCCCGAACGCCCGGCGGGTGGCCGCCGAGACCGGCGTCGACCTGACCGCCGTACGCGGCACCGGGCCCGGTGGCCGGATCGTCTCCGAGGACGTGGAGGAGTACCTGCTCGCCTCGGCGGCGCAGCCGCCCGTCGTCCTCCCGTCGGACCCGGTGACCCCCACCTCCCCCCTGGTCCGCCGGCTGGCGAAGGAACGGGGCATCGACCTGGCGGACGTACGGCCCACCGGTGCGGGCGGGCGTATCAGACGGGCCGACCTCGACGCCGTCACCCCGGCGGCCGCACCGACTCCGGCGCCCGCCCGCCAGGCCACCGCGTCGCCACAGCCCGGGGACGTCGTCCCGCTGACCGGGATGCGCGGCATCATCGCCGGCCGGATGCACGCCAGCCTCCAGGAGATGGCGCAGCTGACACACGGCTACGAAGTGCGCATGGACGCCGTGGTGGCCCTGCGGGCCCAGTTGAAACAGGAGTGGGCCGACAGCGACCTGCCGGTGCCCAGTCTGGGCGACTTCCTGATGAAGGCCGCCGCACTGGCCCTGCGGGAACACCCGCTGCTCAACGCGGGAGTGCTCGACGACGGCATCCATCTGTTCGAGGACATCCACCTCGGGTTCGCGGTCGCGGTGCCGAACGGCCTGCTCGTCCCCGTCATCCAGGACGCGGCGGACCTGCCGCTGCCCGAAATGGCGCGCTGCTCACGGGAGTTGGCCGAGAAGGCCCGCGCCGGCCGGATTTCTCCGGCGCAGTTGGAGGGTGCCACCTTCACCGTCACCTCACTGGGTGGATACGGCGTCGACTTCTTCACCCCCGTGGTCAATCCCGGCAACGTGGCCATCCTCGGCGTGGGCAGGCTCAGGGACGGCGTCGAGTGGGTGGACGACCAGCCGCGGCGGACGCGCGTGCTCACCCTGAGCCTCACCTTCGACCACCGTGCCGTCGACGGGGCTCCGGCGGCCGAGTACCTGCGCACGGTCGGTGAACTGCTGCGCAAGCCGTTGCGGTTGCTGGTCTGACGTCGCCCGCGGGAGCCCGCGGCCCCATCCTTCCGGCGGAGCGCTCAGCCCTCCGCCACCGGATCGGCGATCCGCTCCGCGAGGCGGCCCACCTCGCGGAGGAAGGAGCGGTGCCCCAGGGAGCGGTAGGCGTCGTCCCCCCGCGCCTGGGAGATCGCCGCGGTCTCCAGCAGCGCCAGCACACCCAGGCCGATCACCGCCGCCTCCGCGTCCGTCACCGGCCGAGTGGCCTTGCGGACCAGCCGCACCAGGTCCTCCAGCAACTGCGTGCGGACCTCGTGGCGCAGCGCCTCCGCCTCCTGGCTCATGCCGGCCGAGGACACGAAGAAGACCGTGGCGGCGGAGCGGTGTTCGCCCAGCCAGGCCACCAGCGCCGTGACGGCAGGACCGACGTCCGTGCCCGGCGCGTGGTTCTCCGCAAGCGTCTCCACCTGCTCACGCAGCGCCGCGGCGAACACCCGCATGCCCTCCACGAGCACCTGGTCCTTGGAGGAGAAGTGGTAGTACACCGCGGCCGACGTCATCTCCGCCCGCGCGGCGATGTCGGCCACCGTCACCTCGTCCGGAGGCTGGGTGGCGAACAGCTCCGTGGCCGCCTCGATCACCCACTGCCTGCGCGAGGGGCGGTGAGCGGCGCGGGTTCCGGATGTAGTCATGGTGTCAAGTATGCCGGGATCCTTCTGTGCCCGTACCGCCGGGACACCAGGAATTACGGTCCCGACCAGGCGGAGTTACTGGATAGCATGGTGAGTACCGTCGGGCGTACAGGGAGCAGCATGGCCACGAAGCAGAACGGCAAGCAACCGGCCCACCGTCCCTCGCGGCGGCAGCACATCATCGCGGCCGCGGTCAGGGTGTTCGGGCGCAACGGCTTCGCCGAGACCAGCGTGCAGGACATCGCGGACGAGGCCCAGGTGGTGCCCACGGCCGTCTACTACCACTTCGCCGGCAAGGAGGAGCTGCTCGAACTGTCCATGCGGCGGGTCTTCGACCAGCTGAACGCGGTCGTGGAGGCGGCCCGGCCGGAGTCCGAGCCGGGTGACGCCGAGGGCCTGGTACGGGTCATCGACGCCGTGTGGGACTGGGTGGAGAAGAACCCGGACGAGGCCCGGCTCTACCAGGTCCAGGTCGCCTCCGCCAACGGCAACCTCAAGGCGCTGCGCGACGAGTTCGAGCAGCGGCACATCCAGCGGGCGTACGACTATCTGCCGGACGGCACCACCCGCAACCCGCGGGCGGCCAAGTCGCGGCATGCGTCGCAGGCCCTTGCCGTACGCACGCTGATCAGTACGACCATCCTCGTCACCGCGCTGCGGGCGGAGGGCGGGCCGCTGTCGGAGCTGCCGTCCCGGTCCGTGCAGGAGGCCGTCAGGGCGTTGGCGCTGCGCATCGTCGCCGCCGACCAGGGGAGCACTGCCGCACCGGCCTGACCGCCCGCGGTCCCGTTTCGGCGGAGCCGGTCACCAGGGCAGCGGCCGGCAGACCTGGTTCACCAGGGCAGGGGCCGACGGCCGGCGAACAGCCCGCCCGTCGTCTCGTCGCCGTCGGGGAGCGTCGCCAGCCAGACGGGCGTGTCCGCGCCCTCCTCCGGACCGCGCGGGGCGGACTGACCGCCCATGCCGCTGCGGGTCCAGCCGGGGTCGGCCGCGTTGACCAGGACGCCCGTGCCGGACAGCTCGCCGGCGAGCATCCGCGTGAAGGCGTTGAGCGCGGTCTTGGAGACGCGGTAGGCCGGGTGCCGGCCGGAATCCATCAGCGCCAGGGAGCCGTACGAGCTGGTGAGGTTGACCACGCGTCCGTAGCCTGCCCGCACCATGCCCGGGACGACGGCCTCGGCCACCCGCCAGGCGCCCACGAGATTGACGTCCAGGGTGGCACGCAGGACCTCCTCGTCGACGTACGGAGGCCGCACCTCGCCGTCCAGGGACACTCCCGCGTTGTTCACCAGTACGTCCACCCCACCGCCGGTCAGCCCTGCGGCCTCCCGCACCGCTTCGGTGACGCTCTTCGCGGAACTCACGTCCAGGGCCAGCGGCAGCGTCCCCAGGCCAAGGGTGCGGCACGCCTCCTCGGCGGCCTCCCGCTGCCGTGCCGCGACCAGTACCCGCAGCCCCCGCTCGGCGAGTTGCCGGCAGATCTCCACGCCGATCCCGCGAGCGCCGCCGGTGACCAGGGCGGTCCTGTTCTCGCTCATGGCGATTCCCTTCGACTGCGGTCAGACCGTCAGCACCGCGCAGGCGCTGATCCCGGGCGCCCCGTACACATGGGTGAAGCCCACCCGGGGACCGCCGGGCACCTGCACCCCCGGCGCGCGGCCCTGCAACTGCCGTACGACCTCGTGGAACTGGCGCAGCCCGGACGCGCCCACCGGCTCGCCGCCGGCCAGGCAGCCGCCGTCGGTGTTGACCGGGATCCGGCCGGTGGGCTCGGTGTCACCCGAGGCCAGCAGCTTCGGCTGCTCGCCGTGCCCGCACAGCCCGGTCTCCGCCAGGTGGATGAGCTCGGAACCGCTGTCGGTGTCCTGCAACTGCGCGACCTGGACGTCCGAGGGCCCCAGACCGGCGCCGCGGAAGACGGCCTCGGCCGCGTCCACGCTGGGGCTGCGGTGCGGTCCCGGCGGCAGCCACGGAGCGAACACCTCGAACGAGCCGAACCGTCTGGTCCTGAAGGCCAACGAGGCCAGCTTCACCGGCCGTTCGCACAGATCGAAGGCGCGGTCGCCGCGGGCGAGGACCAGCGCCGCCGCGCCCTGGCCCGGAGAGCAGAACATGTACTGGGTGAGCGGCGGGCTGACCTCGGCGGAACCGAGGATCTCCTCCTCGGTCAGCTCCTTGCGCCGCCAGGCCAGGGGGTGGCGGGAGCCGTTGCGGAAGGCGCGTGCCGCCACCGTCGCCAACGTCCGCTCAGGGATGGCGTACTCGTGCAGATACCGCTGCGTCTTCAGCGCGAAGAACTGGGTCGTCAACATCATCCCGGTCTCCGCGTACCAGTCGCCGAGCCCGTAACGGGCCGCGGAGACATGGAACGCGCCCCGCTCGTGCTTGTCGAAGCCGACGGCGAGTCCGAGCGACGCCTCGCCCGCCCGCAGCGCGTTGGCGACGGCGAGCACCGTCGAGGCGCCGGTCGCGCAGCCGTTCTGCACATTGACGAACGGAACTCCGGTCAGCCCCAGACGGCCCACCAGGGTGTCGGGCTTGCCGGACACGTCGGAGCCGCCGGCCGCGTACCCGATGTCCGCCCAGGCGACCCCGGCGTCGGCCAGCGCCTCCCGTATCGCCCGTTCGGCCATGTCCATACCGCTGACGCTCTCGTCCCGGCCGAAAGGATGCATGCCGCATCCGACGACGTAGACCTCGTCGGAGCGGCTCATCGCTCGTCCTCGGCAGCCGGGCCGAAGGCGAAGGTCAGGACCTGGGTCCCGTCCTCGTCGCGGTACGCCTCCACCGTGGTCAGCCGGACCGGCAGTCCGATCCGGATCAGCCGGCGGGGTATGTCGAGGCGTGCCTCGACGAGGATCTCCCCCAGGTCGACATAGCCGAGGGCGTACGGCCGGTGGCCCTCGGCCGGTGGGCGGTAGGGCTCTTTGGGCCGGAACGACTGCACCGTCCATGACCAGATCGCGCCACTGTCCGGCAGTACGTGCGTGGCCATCGCTCCGTCCGAGCACCTGGGGCAGGAGTCCTGCCGGGGGAAGACGACGGTGCGGCACCCGGTGCAGCGCGCGCCCACGAGGCGCGGCGGATCCGCGCCGTCGAAGAGGGTCTCGTCGATGAGTCTGGTGGTCATGCCGCCCGCCTTCTTTCTGCCGTCACCGGTCGGCCCTTCCCGACGTCACCGGTCGCTTCCGTCCTGCGGTCACCAGCTCAGCAGCCCGGCGAGTCGTTCCCGGTGGTGGGCCGCGCCGCCCAGCAGCACGGCGTCCGACTGCGCGCGCCGGAAGTACAGGTGCGCGTCGTGCTCCCAGGTGAAGCCCATCCCGCCGTGCAACTGGACGCACTCGGCGGCGACGAACGTGAACGCCTCGCCGCACCAGGACTGCGCCACCGCCGCGGCCTCCGCGAGCGCCTCGGGCGACCCTGCCGCCCGTACCGCCCGGACCACCGCGGACCGGGCGGACTCGACCTGGAGCAGCATGTCCGCGCAGGTGTGCTTGATCGCCTGGAAGCTGCCGATCGCCCGGCCGAACTGCGTGCGGTCCCGCACATGGGCCACCGTCATGTCCAGGGCCGCCTGCGCCCCGCCGAGCTGCTCGGCGGCCAGCGCCACGAAGGCCACGTCGAGGGCGCGGGTGACGACCTCCGTCCCCTCGCCCCCGGCGGTGAGCGCACGCGCCGGGGCTGCGGTGAAGGTGACCACGGCCTGGCCCCGGCTCAGGTCCAGGGTGGGCACCCGGCGGACGGTCACGCCCGGCCCGCGCGGGTCGGCGAGGAAGAGGTCCACGCCGTCGGGGCCGGCGGCCGCGACCACCAGGGCCTCGGTGTCGGCGCCGTCGAGCACGAAGGGTGCGATGCCGTGCAGCGTCGGGGTACTGCCCTGCCAGGTGACGCCGACCGGCACGGCGTCCGGCCGCCACACGCCGTCGGGCGCGGCCACGGCCAGTGCGTGCACCGTGCCTTCTGCCACCGCCGCCAGCGGTGCTTCGGCCGTACCGCAGCCGGCCAGCACCTGCCCGGCCAGCACGGTGGAGGACAGCAGCGGCACGGCGGCCGGCGTTCTGCCCAGTTCCTCGCAGACCACGGCGATCTCCGCGAGGCCGCCGACGCCTCCCACCGCGTCCGGCAGTCCGAGGGCCGCGAGACCCACCTGCCGGCCGAGGGTGTCCCAGAGGGCGGCGTCGATGCCGGGGGCGTGCTCGTCGAACCGGCGCACCGCGGCGATGCCGCCCGCGTCCGCGCACACGGACCGCACGGTCGCGCGCAGATCCTCGAGTTCGGCCTCCGAGGCCTCGGTCGTTCCGGCGGCGGGGCCGGTCATGGTGGTCGTCATGCCGGTGTCCCGTTCTCGCTGTTTCCGCTACCGCTACCGCTTCCGCTTTCGCGCAGCGCGCTGTGTGCCGCCGCCATCCGGGCCACCGGCACGCGGTGCGCGGAGCAGGAGACGTAGTCCAGTCCGACGTCGTCGCAGAACGCGATCGACTCGGGGTCCCCGCCGTGCTCACCGCACACGCCGAGCTTGATGTCCGGCCGTACGCTCCTGGCCCTTTCCAGGGCGAGGGCGATCAGCGCGCCGACGCCGTGCGGATCGAGCCGGGCGAACGGGCTGGCGGTGAGGAATCCACGCTCCTGGTAGGAGGCGAGCACCTGGCGCTCCACGTCGTCCCGGGAGAACCCGTAGGTGAGTTGGGTGAGGTCGTTGGTGCCGAAGGAGAAGAACTCGGCGTGCTCGGCCAGTTCGGCGGCCAGCAGGGCGGCGCGCGGCGTCTCGATCATCGTGCCGAGCCGGTACGGCACCCGGACCCCGGTGCGGGCGGCCACCGTCTCGGCGGCGTCGCGCACGAAAGCGGCGGCGACCTCAAGTTCCTCCGGCAGGCTGACCAGCGGGATCATCACCTCCAGCTGGGGGCGGACGCCGGTGGCGGCGACCTCCACCCAGGCGGAGAAGAGGGCTTCCGCCTGCGCCGGGTACAGCCGCTCGTGGAGCAGCGCCAGGCGTACCCCGCGCAGCCCGAGCATGGGGTTGGCCTCGCGCAGCGACGCGGCCCGCTGTTCCGCCGCCGCGTCCCCGGCCTCGCCGGGAGCGGGCAGGAACTCGTGCAGGGGGGCGTCCAGCAGACGTACGGTCACCGGGCGGTCCCCGACCGCGGCCAGCAGCGCCTTGAAGTCCTCGTGCTGTGCGTGCTCCAGGGCGAGCAGCGCCTCGTCGCGAGCATCCGGGTCGGCGGCCAGGATGACGCTGCGGATCAGGGGCAGCCGGTCGCCGAGGAACTGGTGCTCGGTACGGCACAGGCCCACCCCCTCCGCGCCCAGCGCGACGGCCGTGGTCACCTCCGCCGCGGTGTCGGCGTTGACCCGTACCCCGAGCCGCCGCGAGTCGTCCGCCCACTCGAGCAGGGTGGACAGCTCCGGCGGCGGTCCGGCGACGCTGACACTGAGCGTTCCGGCGTACACCGCGCCGGTACGGCCGTCGAGCGACACCGCGTCGCCCTCGCGCAGCACTCGCTCCCCGATCCGTACCGTGCCGGCCGCCTTGTCCAGCCGCAGCCCCTCGACCCCGCAGACCGCCGGCTTGCCGGCGCCCCGCGCCACCACGGCCGCGTGCGAGGCGATGCCTCCGCTGCCGGTCAGCACCGCGGTGGCGGCCAGCATCCCGGGGACGTCGGCCGGTGTGGTCTCGTGCATCACCAGGACGGCGTGCGCGCCCTCGGCGGCCAGTTCGAGGGCGCGTTCGCTGGACAGTGCGACCGTGCCCGTCGCGGCGCCCGGGGACGCGGGCAGACCCCGTGCCAGGAGTTCCTCGTCGCCGGTCAACTTCAGCTGGGGATGCAGGAGTTCCTGCACCTGGGCGGGGCCGATCCGGCGTACCGCCGCGTCCTTGTCGAGGGCGCCGTCACGGACCAGGTCGACCGCCAGGCACACCGAGGCGCGCAGTGGCGGGCGGCTCTGCGCCGAGGCGGCGAGCAGCGAGACCTCGCCGTCGCGCACCTCGAAGTCGACGGACACGGGTGCGTGCAGATGGCGTTCGAGAGTGAGCAGGGCATGCTCGAGGAGCACCGTGCCTTGCGCGAGCTTCTCCAGCGGTTCGCCGGGGTGCGGGGGCGGTGCGCTGCGGCGTACGCCCCGGAAGAACGAGCCCTGCGGCGAGAAGCGGCCCGTCTCGGGGTGGCGGCTGACCGCCGTGCCGTAGCCGGAGCGGTCGGCGGGACCGATGCGCAGCGCCTGGACGTGCAGCGCGATGTCCAGGTCGGCGGGAAGCTTCTGCGCCTTGCGTGCCCTTCGGGCGCGCGGCGAGTCCCAGCGGGCGAGGACCGCGCGGGCGGCCAGCGCGAGCTGCTCGGCCGGGTCGTCGGGGAAGGGCCGCGCGGCATGTCGAGCGACCAGGGAGAGCAGTGCCTCGACGCGGGCGCGGGGCGCGGGGCTGTCGAGAAGGGCGTCGTCCAGCAGCGCGGCCGGTACGTCGAGGCCGTACTCGGCGATCATCCGCACCGTGGCCGCCCAGACCTCGTCCAGCGCGTCCGCGCGGCCGATGACGGTGCACAGGTCGCCGGCGCTGTCGGGAGTGACTCCGAGACAGGCGAGATCGGGCGGCAGCCCCGCGATGTCCGCCGGCGCGCTCGCCGACAGCCGCAGCAGCAGCGGTCTGGCGGAATCGCCGATGCGACGCCCGGCCAACTGCTCGACGAGTTCGACGGCCGCACGGGCGGTGCCGGGCTCGCCCAGCGAGGCCGCGGCGCCCGCGGGCACCGTCAGCCCCGGCACCACCGTCAGCCCGAGGGCCACCAGCCGGTCCATCGCGACGCCGTGCGTGCCCAGCGCGTCCGCGTCCAGTCCGCGGGTCCGTCCCTGGCCGTACGGCACCAGGGCGAGGCCGGGGGTCTGCTGCGGCGCGTCGACGCCGGGGCGGCGGTCGGTGAGGTTCACCCCTGGCTCCCTCGGACGAGCTGCTCCTCGCGGGCCTCGTCCTCGGCGCGGCTGATGCCCAGGACCAGCAGCAGTTCCTGGTGAAGCCGCATCCACACGGTGTGGTAGGAGTCGCACAGGGGGGAGGCCAGCCACTGCCGGTCGCCGTCGTCGAACCGGTCGAGAGCCTCCTCCAATCCGGTCAGATACCGGCCGCTGTCCGCGAGCAGCCGCTCCAGCCTGCGAAGTACCGGTTGGATGGCCTCGTGCACGTCCTCCAGCATCTCGCGCACCTCGGCGTCGTAGACGCTGTCGCCGTGGTCGTTGACGCTGCCGTCGGGGCGGCACTGCCAGGCCGTGCAGACCTCGCGGATCCGCCTGTTGACCGGCAGGAACGCCTCGTAGACCGCGGTGATCTGCGCTTCGTGCCCGGAGCCGACCGGGATCCGCAGCATCTGCGCGGCGGCCTGCTTGGCGGACTCGGTGGGCAGGACCATCGGCCCCTTCACCATGGCGAGCCCGGCGTCGACCAGCGGGCGGTGCGCGGACTCCTGCGTACCGCGCCACATGCCGCGCAGGACGAGGTCGATGACGGCGTCGGCGAGGGACGGATCGATGGTGTCTGTCCGCTCCACGGCAGCAGAATGCATCTCCACACCTTTGTTCCTGTGGGGGCGCGGACTCAGGCCGCGCGGCGACGGATGCCGGGTCGCAGGGAACTGCGATCTGTGTTGCCCGGAGGTTACGCTCCACCGACCCTGTTAGTGAAGAGGAACTCAAGAAACACTTTGCGACTCCTGGTCCGCCGACCGCTCGGCCGCCGCCCTGGCGCGGGACCGGGCGGCGAGGAACGACTCCATCGCGCCCTGGGCCTCCGTGCCGCCCGCCAGGACGGCTATGGAGCGCGCCTCCTCGGCGAGTTGCTCCTCCAGCGGCGCTTCGGATCCGGCCCGCAACAGCGCCTTCGCGGCCCGCAGTGCGTCCCGTGATCCCGCGGCCAGGGCGGCGGCCGTCCGGTAGGCCGTGTCGTCCAGTTCGGCGTCCTCCGCGACCCGGGACACCAGGCCCCATCCCTCGGCGTCGTCGCCGGTCAGCACCCGGTTGGTGAGGATCAGATCCGCGGCCCGGCGTGGGCCCAGCAGGCGCTGGAGCACCCAGGACGCGCCGCAGTCCGGGGTGAGCCCGATCGCCGTGTAGGCCAGCCGGAAGCGTGCCGAGCGGGCCGCCACCACGATGTCGCCCGTCAGTGCGAGACCTACTCCGCCGCCCGCCGCGGCACCGCGCACGGCGGTCACCACCGGCACGGGCAGCTCGTGCAGGGTCCGCACGGCCGCGTGGCACGCGGTCGCGACCGCGTGCACATAGGGGCCGGTCTCCGTGCCCCGGCCCGCGAAGGCGCGCAGGTCACCGCCGACGCAGAAGTTCCCGCCCGCCGCCCGCAGCAGGACCGCGCCGCCGGGGTCGCGGGCGAGGTCGGAGGCCGCGTCGCGCAGCGCCTCGGCGGTCGGAAGGTCCAGGGCGTTTCCGCGGCCGGGATCGTCCAGCAACAGTTCCACGATCCCGTCGGAGTGGCGGACGACCCGGACCGGTTGGGTGCTCATCGGAGGTCTTCTCCCATCGTTGGCGCAGCTCGTCGGGGATCGGGCTCACATACTGGGCCCGCCCTAAAGTTTCGGTGACCCCAGGTCCTCTTCTGGTCACAAATGAGGGCTGTGCGGAAGAGGATCGCTCTCACCCCTCGGGAAAGATACTTGACCCGTTGTACAGTTTCTACGACGCGACGGGCACCGGCGCCCGTACGCCCGTCGGCCGGAGGAACCATGCCGATCCAGTTCGATGTCGATCCGTCCGTCGCCCGGCTCGCTGAGGCCACCGCCGAGTTCGTCCGCGACGTGGTGATCCCGGCCGAGCGCGGGTGCGGCGGTTCCGTTCACGACGCTCCGCACGCGCTGCGGGAGACCCTGCAGAAGGGCGCCCGTGAGGCGGGCGTCTTCGCGCCGCACCTTCCCGAGCGGTGGGGCGGACACGGCCTGGACCTGCGGGGGCAGGCCGTGGTGTTCGAAGCCGCCGGGTATTCGGTGCTCGGCCCGCTGGCACTGAACTGTGCGGCCCCTGACGAGGGAAACATGCACCTGCTGGAGAAGGTGGCTACCGAGGAGCAGCAGGAGCGCTATCTGCGCCCGCTGGCAGCCGGTGAGTACCGTTCCTGCTTCGCGATGACCGAGCCGGCGCCCGGCGCCGGCGCCGACCCCCGGGCGCTGCGGACGACGGCCGTGCGGGTTCCCGGCGGCTGGCGCATCGACGGGCACAAGTGGTTCATCACCGGGGCCGGCGGTGCCGACTTCACCATCGTGATGGCCCGCACCGAGGGCGGCCCCGGCAGTCCGGGCGGCGCGACCATGTTCCTCGTCGACGCCGGCACCCCCGGTATGCGCATCGTCAGGAACATCGACACCCTCGACGAGAGCTTCTTCGCCGGTCACGGCGAGATCGTGTTCGAAAACTGCGTGGTCGCCGAGGAACAGGTGCTCGGCCAGGTGGACCGGGGCTTCGAGAACGCCCAGGTCCGCCTCGGCCCCGCCCGGCTGACGCACTGCATGCGCTGGCTCGGGTCCGCACGTCGCGCCCAGGACGTCGCGCTCGAGCACGCGGGGAGCCGCGAGGCCTTCGGCTCACTGCTGGGGGACCTCGGCATGGTGCAGCAGATGCTCGCCGACTCCGAGATCGACATCGAGGCGAGCCGCGCGCTGATCTGGCGTACCGCATGGGAGTTGGACACCGGCTCCAGGGCCGCCGCGCAGTTCTCCTCGGTGTCCAAGGTCTTCGTGGCGGAGGCGGTGGGCCGGGTGGTCGACCGGTCGGTGCAGATCTGCGGGGCGCTCGGCATCTCGGCTTCGGACGCCCCGCTGGCGCGGCTGATCCGGGAGGTGCGGCCGTTCCGGATCTACGACGGCCCGTCCGAGACCCACCGGTTCGCCATCGCCCGCCGCGTGGTGAAGCCGTACCGGCAGCCTCGTCCGGCCGGAGTTGCTGGGGTCGCCGGAGCCGCTGGAGCCGCCGGGGTCGCTGGGGTCGCCGGGCCTGTTGAGTCCGTCGGGGCGGTCGGGGTCGCCGGGCCTGTTGAGTCCGTCGGGGCGGTCGGGGTCGCAGGGGTCGCCGGGCCTGTTGGGGCCGTCGGGGCGGTCGGGGTCGCCGAGCCTGTCGGGGTCGCCGGAGCCGCCGGGGTCGCCGGGGTTGCCGGGCCTGTCGGAGCCGCCGGGATCGTCGGAGCCGCGGGGGCCGCCGGGACCGCCGGGGCCGCCGGGGGCGACGGATCGGCCGGATCTGCCGGGGCTGCTGGAACTGCCGGATCCTGAGGGGCCGTCACCCGCGGCCGTAGTTTCTGCTCATTGACTACAACCCCGCGGGTGGGCCGTCCCGAGTGCACCGCGACGGGCCTCGGCGACGGACATCCGCCCGCCCGGGCCGGTCGGGGCTCGGGCGGGCGGATCCGTGCGTGGGGCCAGGTGTCAGACCAGCGGCCACAGCGCCGCGGTCAGGACGAAACCGGCGCAGCCCATCACGGTCGTCTGGACCGTCCAGGTGCGCAGGCCCGCCGCCACGTCGAGACCGGCCAGCTTGGTGAACATCCAGAACCCGGCGTCGTTGATGTGGGACAGCGTCAGCGCACCCGCGCCCATCGCCAGGGCGACCAGGGACAGTTGACCGGTCGACAGGTCGGCGCGGTGCAGCAGCGGGGTGAGGATGCCGGCGGTCGTGATGAGGGCGACGGTCGCCGAGCCCTGGGCCGCGCGCAGGGCGAGGGCGGTCAGGAAGCCGAGCACCAGCACGGGCAGCCCTGTGCGGTCCAGGACGTCGGCGATCGCGTCGCCGATGCCGCTGGCGACCAGGACCTTGCCGAAGACACCGCCCGCTCCGGCGACGAGGATGACCATCGCGACGGGCGGCAGCGCGGAGCCCATGACCTCGGCGATGCGCCCGCGGTCCCAGCCGCGCCGGGCGCCCAGGAACCAGCCGCACAGGGCGACGTCGATGAGCAGGGCCACCATCGGGGCGCCGAGTACGGTCAGGACGGCACGCAGGGTGGAGCCCTCGGCGAGCGCGTTCTGGCCGATCGTGCCGAGGAGGATCAGCAGGATCGGCGTCACGATCAGCGCCAGGACCATGCCGAAGGACGGCGGTCGGACGCCGGTCTGGGACGGGGCGGGCTTGGTGAGCACGGCGGTGCCGTGGCCGTCCGGCACAGAAGCCGGTGTGCCGCCACCTCCGTATCCGGCCTCCGGCTCGCCGTACACCTCCGCGTGGACCGCCGGGTCCATCGGGTACTCGCGGCGCGTCAGGCGGCGGGACACGAAGTAGCCGAGCAACGCGACGACCGCCGTGACGGGCAGGCCGAGGAGCAGCATCAGGCCCTGGCTGGCACCGATCGTCGCGGCCACCGCGACCGCGCCCGGGTGCGGCGGCAGGAAGGCGTGCACGGTGAGCATCGCGGCGGCCATCGGCAGCGCGTAGATCAGCAGCGGCTTGCGGGCGGCGCGGGCGACGCCGTACGCGATCGGCATCAGGATGATCAGACCGACCTCGAAGAAGACAGGGATGCCGAGGACGAACCCGGCGACGGTCAGGGCGAGCGGGGTGCGCCGGGACCCGAACTTCTCGATGAGGGAGTGGGCGAACGCGTGGGCGCCGCCGGAGAGTTCGATGATCCGGCCGATCATCGCGCCCAGGGCGATGATGGTGGCGATGTGGCCGAGGGTGGCGCCCATGCCGTCCTCGATGGTCTTCACCAGGTCGGCGGCGGGCACGCCCGCGGCGAGCGCGACGCCGATGCTGACGACGACCAGCGCCACGAACGGCTGCACCTTGGCTCTGAGGATGAGCAGCAGCAGGGTCGCCACACCGGCGACCGCGATGGTGAGCAGGGCGGTGTGGCTCATCGGCCCTCTCCTTCCGGGGAAGCTGCGGGGAATGCCGCAGGGGCTGTTTCTGCTGATATTTCCGGCGACTTGGGGGACAGGACGGTGACGACGGAGGAGTCGTCGCGGGCGGCGAGTCCGGCCCGCTCGCCGAGCAGGTAGAGCTGTTCGGCCGCGGCGGCGAGCGGCACCGGGACGTGGGCGTCCCTGGCGATGCCGGTGACGATGCCCATGTCCTTGACGAAGATGTCGAGCCGCGACCTGACCTCGACCTCGGCGCCGTCCTCGTACGTCTGGACCATGCGCGGCCCGCGGTCGGCGAACATGAACGACCCCGCCGCCCCGTGCTTGAGGCTCTCCACGACCGTGCCCGGGTCGAGCCCGAGCCCGCGGGCGAGCGCGATCGCCTCGGCGGCGGCCGCGATGTGCACCCCGGCGAGCAGCTGGTTGACGGCCTTCATGGCCTGCCCGTCGCCGGGGCGCGGGCCGACGACCGTGAGGGTGGAGGAAAGCAGGTCGAGGACCGGCCGGGCCGTCTTCAGCGCCGCGTCCTCGGCGCCCACGACGATCAGCAGATCGCCGTTTCCGGCGCGCACCGGGCCACCGCTGACCGGCGCGTCCACGATCAGCACACCGTGCTCGGCGAGCCGCGCCGCGGTGGAGCGGGCCGCCTCGGGGCCGACGGTGCTGGTGAGAATCACGACCGCGCCGGGGCGAAGGGCCTCGGCGGCCCCGTTCGCGCCGAACAGGGCACCTTCTACCTGCACTTGGTCGCGTACGGCGAGTACGACGACGTCGGCGTCACGAGCTGCCTCGGCCGGGGACGCGGCGTCCCGGGCCCCCTCGGAAGCGGCGATCGCGGCTCGCCGGTCGGCGGCGATGTCGTAGACGGACACGGCCAGTTCACCGGCCAGCCGGCGCGCCATGGGCATTCCCATGGCGCCCAGGCCGATGACGGCCGTGCGGGGACGGGGGTGCGCAGACATCTTTGTCCTCCTGAGGACGAGCGGGGCGGGGAGGACCCCGGCGGAACAGAGCGGGCCGCTGCACGGGGATGACGCAGGGGCGCAGGGGTGGCTTCGGACGCGGCTCGCGAGGGTGATGCGACGCGGCGTGTGGTCGTACGGCGGTCTGATGCCCTACGACGACGAGGTGCGGTTCGTGATGATCAGTGAGGGTCGGTCGGAGTGGGGCTCAGGCGGCCGATGACCTGCAGGGCGGTGTCCCTGACGGCGTCGCGGCCCGCCGACCAGACGGAGACGACGTCGGAGCCGGGCAGCGCGGACGGGAGGTTCGCGCGGACGGCGTCCAGGTAGGCGCGGCGCAGTTCGGCGTTGACGTTGACCTTGGCGACGCCTCGGGCTAGAGCGCCGTGGAGTTCCTCGACGGGCAGGCCGCTGGCCCCGTGCAGGACGAGCGGGACCGGTACGGCCTCGTGGATCGCGGCCAGCCGGTCGAGGTCGAGGCGGACCGGGTGCTTGGTGAAGCCGTGGACGTTGCCGACGGCGACGGCGAGCGCGTCCACGCCCGTCGCGGCCACGAACTCGGCCGCCTGGGCGGGGTCGGTCATCGCCGTGTCCGTGGCGACGGCGTCGGTGGAGATGTCCTCGTCGCCGGGCAGGGCGCCCAACTCGGCCTCCACCCAGGCGCCGTGGTGGCGGGCCCGCCGTACGGCCTCCTTGGTCAGCGCGATGTTCTCGGCGAACGGCAGGTGGGAGCCGTCGACCATGACGGAGGTGTAGCCCGCTTCCAGACAGACGGTGATCTCGTCGAGGTCCCGGCTGTGGTCGAGGTGCACCCCGAGGCGGGCGGTGGGGGAGTCCTCGGCGGCGTCCAGCGCCAGCCGCATCAGGGCTTCGCGGCCCGCGTGCTTGAAGGGTCCGGCGCCCGCTTGGATGAGGACCGGCCGTCCGGCGGCCTCGGCGGCGGCCGTGATGCCCTGGACCGTCTCGAGGTTGTAGGCGACGAACCCGGGCAGGGCGTGTCCGGTGGCCGCGGCCTGCTGCAGGGCGTCGGTTCCGTGCAGCATCATCGTGCGCTCCGGAGCAGGTCGAGGGCGTCGGCGAGGGCGTCGGGGCCGCCGACGTTGCCGGCGAAGACGATGTAGGGGATGCCTGCGGCGGGGCCGTCGACCGGTTCCCAGAGCGAGACGATGCCGGGCAGCAGGGTGCCCCGGGCCCAGGCGCGGCGGATCTCCAGACCGTGCGTGGCGGTGTCGCTGGAGGTGATGCCGCCCTTGGCGACGACGAAGGCGGGCCGTCGGATGGCGTTGACCTGCCGTACGGCCTCGACGAGCGCGGCGGAGACCCGGCGGGAGATCGCCAGGCTGTCCTCCGCGTCGGCACCGGTCACCAGGGTGCGCGAGGTGCGGATCACGGCGTCGGACGTCTCCAGCGCGCCGGCCGCGGCGGCCGCGACCTCGGCGATGTGCCCGTCCCGCCGCTCCTCGTCGAGCAGGAGGCCCACGTCGAGCTCGTACTCGGCGATCCCGCCGCGCTCCCGCAGCCGGTCCAACTGCCGTGTCGTCAGCGACACATGGGACCCTACGGCGATCAGCCCGTGCGGCGCGTCGCCGCGCAGCGGCCGCAGTTCGGCCGGGGTGAGAGGCGCCCGCCCGGCCTGCCCCGCACGGGCTCGGACGAAGGAGGGCCCGACCCGGTACAGCAGCCGGGTGCCGTTGGTCTCGGCCTCGGTGAGGGCCAGGGCGAGCACGCGCAGGTCGTCGTCGCACACCGCGTCGACCACGGCCGTACGACCGCCGCTCAACGAGGACAGCAGCCGCGCCGTGTGCGCCGGGCCGCCGCCACGCAGGTCGTCGAGGGTGACGCGCAGGACCTCGTCGGCGGCCGTGCGCCCGCCGGTCTTCTCCTCGACCCACTCGGGCAGCGAGGAGCTGCGGTAGCCGAAGGTGGCGTCACGGGCGAACTCGCTCTCGCCCACCGGGAGGAGGCCGTCCGCGGTGCGCATCCAGTGGCGGGAGTCGACGGTCAGCCGGCCGGCCTCGATGTAGGCGGGGACCAGCACGACACCGTCCACGGTGCCGAGTTCCTCGGCGAGGACGTCGGTCTCCAGCGGGAAGTGGCCACGCAGGGTGGAGTCGCCGCGGCTGGCCAGGACGTAGTCGGTGTCTTCGGCCTTCGACGCCGTCTGCAGGGCGCGGACGACCTCGCGGTTGCGGGTGGCGGCGTGCTCCGGGGACAGGCTGCGGGTGTTGGTGAGGACGAAGAAGGCGGTGCTGTCCTGGCGTAGCGCCCAGCGCAGGTCGTCCACCGTCCAGGAGGTCAGGACGGGGACGTCGGCGACGGTCTGGGTGCCGGTCGGGTCGTCGTCGAGGACGACGAGACGGGGGCCGCCGGACATGCGGGCGGCCACCTCGGAGGCGCTCACCTCCCGTACCGGGGGGAGTCCTTCCAGCACCGCGGCCTCGGCGACGGGGCCCGTCCGGGCATGGCGGGGTAGGGACATGGCGAATTCCTGTTGCTGCGTGGGAGTCGGGGGAGGGGACGTCAGGCGAGGTCGCGCTTGATCACATGGGCGCGCAGGTCGTCGGCGGTCTGGTTCATGTGCCCGTCCATCGCGGTCCGGGCGGCGTCGGGGCTGCCGGACTCCAGCGCCGCGAGGACCGTCTCGTGGTGCGCGATGGCATTCGTACGGATCTCGGGGACGGCCGAGGTCTCCCGGCGCCCCTCGACGAGCAGCGGCCCGAACGGCTCGAACAGCAGCGGGACGAACAGATTGCCCGTCGCCCGCATCACCGTGTCGTGGAAGTCGATGTCGGCCTGCACGAACTGCTCGGTGTCGCCCACCTCGGCGGCCTCGCGCATGACGGCGAGATGCCGGCGCAGCTCCTCCAGGTCCTCCTCGGTACGACGCGAGGCGGCGAGCTCGCACGCGCCGTTCTCTATGAGCCGGCGCGCCTCGATCAGACGCTCCGACAGGGCGCCGCTCGCGGTACGCGAGGCCGCCCGCACCACCGGCTCCAGCGCCGTCCACCGGTCCGGCGGGTTGACGTAGGTGCCCCGGCCGCGCACCACCCGTACGACGTTCTGCGCCCGCAGATGCTTGACCGCCTCACGCACGGTCAGCCGGCTGACCCCACCCTGCTCCGAGAGTTCTCCCTCGGGCGGGAGGGCGGAGTCCGGCGGGTACTGACCGTCGATGATCGCGGTGAGCAGCTGCTCGGCGAGGTCGTCGGAGAGTGACATGGCGAGAACCTCTTCGTTCGGTGATCACATCTGACATCAGACATCTGATGTCTATGTGGGCGTAACGATGGCAGCCGCGGGAAAGGGAGTCAATACCTTGGTCGGAGCGATGTGGAGGCGGCTCCGCCTGGTGTTCTCCCGCCCGCCCTCGGGTACGTCATCCGCCCGAGGCGTCGTCGGCCTCCCAGCGCAGCAGGTCGCCCGGCTGGCACTTGAGCACCTCGCAGAGCGCGGCGAGCGTCGCGAAGCGTACCGCCTTGGCGCGGCCGTTCTTGAGTACCGCCAGGTTGGCGGGCGTGATCCCCACGCGGTCCGCGAGCTCGCCCACGGACATCTTCCGCCTGGCCAGCATGACGTCGATGTCGACGGTGATCGGCATCAGATCACCTCGTCCAACTCGGCCTGCATCTGCGCCGCTTCGACGTCGCGAGCGACGGCCTGGGCGAGCAGCATCCGCAGTACGAGCACGATGAGCGCGACCCCCAGGATGGCCAGGCCGATGCCGCCCATGATGACGGTGACGCCCGGGTCGTCCCGCTGGCCGGGCGCATTGACGATGGTGACCGCGAACCACACGAGGGCTGCCGCCACGATCGCGCCGATGACCCCGTCCACGTACCGGAAGGCGGCGTGGGAGAACACGGTTCCGCGTCGCACCATCGTCACCAGCCGCCCCACGCAGACCACGGCGACCTGGACCGAGACCATGCCCAGGACCGTGATCACGCGCAGAGCGGTCAGCGGGAGGGACCCGTCCTCCGGATCCCTCCCGCTCACCAACGTCCATACCATCAACACCTGTACCAGCACGGTGCCGACGAGCACCACCACGAGCATGACCCGCAGCGCACCCACGGTCAGCTTTCCCATGTCCCGTCCTTCCATCGAATCGCGATGGAAACCTATCGAAAGTCGATAGGTTGGGCAAGGCCTGAGGTAGGGGACTGGGGCAAGGGCCGAGACGGAAGACGGGCCGTTGTTTCGTACCGAGGCGGGCTGCCGCCGCTTCCGATGCCACCGGACCACGCCGAAGTCCTGCTCCCGCAACGAGCGTTCAGCCCGGCGGAGGTGCCGGCTGAGGAGGTCGGCGAGCGGGGCGGCCAGGCGATACCTGCCCAAGGTCCCGTCGACAGTTGCCTCTTGCTTGCCGGGGTGGGGTGATGTTGCCGGTTCGGGGCACTCGGGAGGTAACACATCAGCTCACGCCAGGAGGTACGTCATGATCGCGCTCGGCATCATCCTGCTCATCGTCGGTTTCCTCACCGGCATATCGATCTTGTGGACCCTTGGCATCATCCTGGCCGTGGTGGGCGCGGTTTTCTGGGTGATGGGATCCGCGGGGCACGCCGTCGCCGGCCGACGCCACTATTGGTGACCGCGGCGGTCATCGAACGGCGCTACGGAATCTCGATGTCTTCTCGCGCAAGTCGAGCCGCACCGTTCAGGACGCGGGGCAGCTTCCGCTTCGGCCGGGCGCCCCGCGATCCTGGACGGCCGCGCTCGGTGAGCGCAGCGGCTGGATCCCTCGCGTGTGGTGACCCCCTCGGCGGTGCCGCCGAACCAGCACAACAGGCCCGTGCAGCACAGGCGATGCTCAACTGAGGTTGTGGGCCCTCTTCTTTTTGCTTGAAGTCGCCGTCCTCGGCGGCCATCGCTCCGACGTTGACCAGCGCGCCGTTGTTTCCGGCCAGGCGCGAGGATTCGAAGAGTTCCCGAGCATCGTCACGGTCCAGCGCGACCGTGTGAAGGCCCTTGGCCGTCACCCGCCCGCGTCGACACCCGCGCCGAACCGGTCCGGAGCACAGGCCCCGGACCGGCTGCGTGGGAATGGGGGGCGTCAGCCGGCCGTGGGCACGGGGTCGCGGTCCGATCCGGCCGCTTCGGTCTCTTCGGGCTTCGCGCTGGGCGCGGGGTCGGCGTGCGGCTTCGGACCATCCTGCGGTTCATGGGCGCGCTCGGCCTGGGGAGCGGCGACATACGGGATCTCGCCACGCAGGACGGCCCTGGCGCGGCTCTCGTCGAGCTGCCCCTCCCACTTGGCCACCGCCAGGGTGGCGACGCCGTTGCCCACGACGCTGGTCAGAGCACGGGCCTCGGACATGAAGCGGTCGATGCCGAAGATGAGGGCCAGGGCGGCGACGGGTACGTGCGGCACGGCGCTGAGCGTGGCGGCCAGGGCGATGAATCCCGAGCCGGTGACACCGGCGGCGCCCTTGGAGGTGAGCAGCATGACCGCGAGCATCGACAGCTGCTGGGCGAGGCTGAGGTCGATGCCGAGGGCCTGGGCGAGGAAGACCGAGCCCATGGTCAGGTAGATCGCGGTGCCGTCGAGGTTGAAGGAGTAGCCGGCGGGCAGTGTGATGCCCACGACCGGCTTGGAGGCGCCCGCGTGCTGGAGTTTGGCCATCATGCGCGGCAGTACTGGCTCGCTGGACGACGTGCCGAGGACGATCAGCAGCTCCTCCTTGATGTAGCGGAGGAAGGGCAGCAGGCGCAGGCCGTTGATGCGCATGACCGTGCCGAGGACGACCAGGACGAAGAACAGGGCGGTGAGCCAGAAGGAGCCGACCAGTAGAAAGAGGTGCCGCAGGGTGTCCAGACCGTAGTTGCCGATGGTGAAGGCCATGGAGCCGAAGGCACCGATCGGGGCCAATTGCGTGATCCAGCGGATGAGCGTGAACAGGACCCTGGACAGCTTCTCGATCCCCTGGGTGATCCCCGCACCCGCCTCGCCGGCGGCGTTCAGTCCGAAACCGAACAGGACCGAGACCAGAAGCACCGGCAGGATCTCGTGGCCGGTCAGCGCGCTGGGCAGGGTGTCCGGAATGTTGGAGAGAACGAAGGCGGCGACACTCTCGTGGCTCTGGGTGGCCTCCGGCGGCAGTCCCTCGGTGGAGAGTGTGGAGGGAACGACGTGCAGTTCGCTCCCGGGCCGGACGATGTTGACGACGACCAGGCCGATCACCATGGCGACGGTGGTCAGAACCTTGAAGTAGATCAGCGCTTTGAGGCTGACCCGGCCGACGGCGCGCGCGTTGCCCATGGAGGCGATGCCGTGGACGACCGTGCAGAAGACGACGGGCGCGATCATCATGCGTACGAGCGCGATGAAGCCGTCGCCCAGGGGCTTCAGGTCGGCTCCGAAGGACGGCCACAGCCAGCCGACCGCTGCTCCGGCGAGGACGCCGATCAGGCACTGGACGTAGAGCAGGGACAGCAGTCGGCGGATGCGGCCGGGTGGAGCGGTGACGGTGCCCGGGGCGGCGTCGTTGCGGCTCATGCGGGGCGTCCTTCCAGGACGGGAACGAGGAGTTCGGCTCGGGCGATGCGGCGGGCGGCGCGGTGCAGCAGCACCGTGGGGGACGCGCCCTCCGCTGCGGGGACGGCTCGGGCGGTGATGACACCGGCCGGGGTGCCCAGGCGCAGCGTGCCGTCGGCGGTCTGCCGGGCGACGCGGTGGGCGAGGGTGCCGGGGGTGGCGGCTGCGGTGGCCAGCGCGACGGCCGAGGTGAGACCGATCGCCGGGTGGGGTGCGTGCATCGAGACCATGCGGACGGCCAGGTCGTACTCGTCCGGTCCGACCGGGGTGCCGTCGGTGGTGCGGTAGGCGGCGGGGCGGGCGACGACGCCGACCTTCGGCAGGGCGTGGCTCACGGGATCGTGCTCCTTGGCCAGGCCCGCGGCCGGACAGCCCCTGTTGGAGCGGCACGCGCGGGGTGTCACGCTCACCGACGCGGGACGCGCACTGGCCGAGCGCGGGGAGCGGATCAAGCGCGAGCTGACGGCTGCGGAGAACGAGCTCGCCGACTTCGCGGGACTGCGTGCAGGCACCCTCCGGGTCGGCACCTTCCCCACCGTCGGCGCCTCCCTCCTCCCGCGGGCCGTGATCGCCTTCCGGGAAGCGCACCCCGACGTACGGCTGACGGTGCGCAGCGCCCGTATCGCGGGCCTGTGGGCGATGCTGGAGAACCGGGAGATCGAGATGTCCCTGATGTGGGACTACGACTGGAACCGCATCGACCGCGAGGACATCGTCGTCACCTCACTCGCGGACGACCCACCTGCGCTCCTCGTCAGCAACGACCACCCGCTCGCAGCCCGGCCCCTGGCCGCCCTCGCCGACCTCGCGAACGACCCCTGGATCACCCGTGCCGAGAACCATCCGGTGGCCGAGGCCCTCGCCCGCAGCTGCCACGCAGCCGGGTTCGAGCCGCAGATCGCCTACGAGGCCCACGACTATCAGGAGGCCCAGGCCATGGTCGCCGCCGGCATCGGCGTCGCCCTCGCCCCCACCCTCGCCCTGGAAGGCATCCGAGCGGGCGTCAGCGTCCTGCCTCTGCAACCCCCCGCCCGGTGCGCCGCATTCTCCTCGTGCGCATGAGCGACCACGTCCTCACCCCTGCCGCCCTGGCCTTCGCGGGATTCCTTCGCGACAGCGCGGCGTCTTCGCTGAAACAACCATGATCCCGAGCTGAGCGGGACCCCGGGTGCCGGGTTCGGCACCCGGGGCGAGGGACCGTCAGCCGGCGGTGCCGGTCACCGAGCTGCCGGACTTCGTCACGTGGTACGTCACGGTGGCTCCGCTCCAGAAGTGGAAGGTGAGTGTCACCGGCGCACCGTCGCGCAGTGCGTTGAGGTAGTCAGGGGTGAGGGTGAGCGCGTTGTCGGGGTAGTCGGGGGAGAAGGCGCCGTTGAACTCCTGGTAGGGCGTCCAGTTGGTGTTGCCGGCGTTGGTGCCGTCGGCGTAGCTGGACTCCATGGTCGCCAGCTGGTCACCACGGTACTGGGTGGGGATGGTGAGACCGCCGGTGGTGCCGGTGGCGTTGGAGAGCACCGGCCGGTCGTAGGTGATCACTTGGATCGGCCAGGCGAGACCGGCGGAGAACCTTGCCTCGATGGTCGCGTTGGTTCCGTAGGCGCGATTGCCGGCCAGTCGGGTCAGCGCGGATGCCGTGAGCGTGAGCTGGTTGCCGGAGACGGTGTAGTCCCGGCCCCGGGCGAGTTGTGTGGTGCCCTGCCAGAGGCCACGGAACGTGAGGCCGTTGGGGTTGAGGGTGAGAGTCTGGGCGGTGATCGCACTGGACTTGGCCAGGAAGACCTGGTCCGTGGAGGCTGTTCCCGAGCGGGTGGTCCAGCTCGACCTGATCCGGTTGATCAACTCCGGGTCGGTCCACTGCAGCGTGCTGCGGCTCAGGTAGGCGAAGGTCCCGGGGTCCCACAGGGCCGTGGTCACGCCGGCGGCGCGGGCCTCGTAGCCGAACTGCTCGAAGTACTTGAAGGCCTCGCCCCGTTCGACGCGGGAGGGGTGGTTGCTGTCGGGGTACGCCAGCAGCCCGTACTCACCGAGGTATACGGGTATTCCCTTGGAGGTGAAGGTGGCGCGGAGCCGGTTGAAGTTGTCCGTCATGTCCTGCTGCGAGGTGGCGTCGAAGCGTGTGCCGCCCGCGACGTTCACGCTGAACGGGTAGTAGCCGTAGTAGTGCACGGTGACCACGAGGTTGGGGTCGTTGAGCGACTTCATCTCGCTGGACAGGGCGTCCAGGAAGGTCTGGCCGGAATTGGTGTGCAGGGTGGGCAGCACGAGCAGACGGGTCGCGTTGTTGCCGCCGGACTGGCGCACGATGGTGTGGAACGCGGTGTTCAGCTCGTCGTTGTACTGGATGCCCTGGGCGTCGGTGGTGTTGTTGAACTGCGGCTCGTTGTTGCTCTCGAAGAGCAGGGTCTGGGCGGAGTCCCTGAACGTGGCGGCGATCTGGGTCCAGGTGGCCTTGAAGCGGGCCAGCACGTTGTCGTGGTCGGTGGACATGGAGGAGATCCACTGCCACGAGTCGTGATGGACGTTGAGCACGACGTAGAGACCGTCCGCCTGCGCCCAGTCGACCACCTGCTTGACGCGGTTCATCCAGGTCGCGTCGATCGTGTACGGGGCCGTCGCGGGCTGGTGGCCCGACCAGGTGACGGGAATGCGGACGCTGCGGAAGCCCTGGGCCTTGATGGTGTCCAACAGGGGTTTGGTGACCGCGGGGTTGCCCCAGGAGGTCTCGTCGGGGATGGCGTCCAGGCTGTTGCCCAGGTTCCAGCTGGGCTGCATCGCGGCCACGGCGCTCATGGGGCTGAGTGCCTTGGCGCTGAGTGCGGCGGACGCGTCCTTGTGGGCCGGTGCCGCGAAGGCGGTGGTGCCGGTCAGTCCGATCGCGGCGATCAGCGCCACCACGAGACCGAGCAGGCGGCCGGGGCCGCTTCTGCCGTGACCGGTGGGGGAGTGCGTTCCCTTCATCTTCGATCCTTCACTGTTGATCGAGCGGACGTTCCGCCCGTGGGGGGAATGGAGTTCGAGGCAGTACGGGCTTGCCGTCCTGGGAGGGCGGCCCGAACTGGTTCAGGGGCCGGTGAAGCCGTCGGCCACCTCGGTGGAGGCCGGGACAGGTGGGGGGAGACCTCCAGGCGGAGCACCACGGGACCGGCGGGCACGCACCGTGATCCCACGGCCGTGCGCAACGGTCCGGCACGGCTGAGGACGCGCACCTCGCCCTCGGCCGCCTCGATCTCGTAGTGGTGCTCCTCGTCCAGTCGGCGAGACCACCGCGCCCCTCGGCCGGGTCGATCAGGGTTCGCGCCCGGCAGGACAGGTGCTCCTGGCGGCGGCCGACGAACATGACGTCCGGCTCGTCCAGGGAGCTGCGGCGGGCACGCAGGGTCCGGGTGCCAGGAGGTCAGCTCGGCGTCCTCCTTCCAGACCGCTTCGTCGCACTGCTCGGGGTTGTAGTCACCGCCGAGGGCCAGGCCGCCCAGGCGGTCGGTGCTGCTGCGCGAGGTCATGGCCGGCCCTTCCGAACGGGGACGTGGGGGTGATCAGTTCTCTGACGTGCCGTCAGCAGCGGTGTGAGCAGAGCTTGTTCGTCATCCGGCTGCGCTCACCGTGGCGCGGCGGTGACGGCGGCTGCTCCGGGCAGGGCCACGCCCGAGGCGTCCTCGGGCCTGACGCGGTGTTGGCTGTGGTCCCCTGTCGCTCGCTGCTCCCGCAGGTCGACTGGGCCACGGCGGCCGTTGTGCCGACGAAGCCTCTCCGGCTCAACTCGTAGGTCATCACGCGGCGCTTCCCATCGGCGTTCGAAGCGTGTCGAAGCGCTTCACCTGGCGGCGAACGTTAATGACATGTTTCTCGCTGAACAAGAGGTACAACGCCAAGAAACTTTCGTATTGCCTGGACGGTGACGCTCCTCGAGGTCGATGGCAGCGTCGAAGCGCTTCAATTCCTCGTCACCAGGCTGGTCAGGGGTTTCCACAGGGGCGCTCCCGCCTTGTCAGCGCTGGCCGGCTTCCGCCGCGCGCCGCCCGCCGAGCGCCTCGCGCGCACGGGGTGTTCCGGCCCACTGAGCCGACCGTCTTCCCGCGGGCCGTAGGGCGGCCGCGATCCGGGACGAGGGCCTCGTGCGCGAGGCGGCCGAGGCCGTGCCGGTCGAACTGCGTGCCTTCTAAGGGGAGATCCGGCCGTGTGGAGAACGTCCGCGCTGACGGCCGGTGCGGGCGGTGGAGAAGACCGACCCCCTCAAGGTCGTCTACATGGGCAGCGCCGGCCCGAGGTGCGCCTCGGCGTCCAGCCCGATGACGATCTCCACGGTGAGCGAGCCGGTGTCCTCCATCGGCGGCGCGACCACGGCGAGTGCCGATCCGGCGATCTCGCCGGTCGCCTGGAGTCGGCGCTCACGCGTGCCGGGACCCCCATTGGCTGGTTCGGTGGGAAGCCGTACAGAGCAGCGCCGGCTGCGCCACGGGCGAGACGCCTCGTGGTGAGACGCGCTCCTCCCTTCGTGACCGACACCGGCCCAGGAGCTCTGTCTACGCAGTCACACGCGACGCGTCAAGGCTTTCGACGGACTCGGATGTCCCGCTCGGCCGAGGATTCCGCCCACGCCTGCGCAAGGTTACGAATCCGTTTCAGGCGCTTGACGGCCGCCGTATGACTGCGTAGACATGGCAGCGCAGTCATACGGCGCCGGTCACCACCGGCCGACACCGGTCACCATCATCTGGAGCCACCATGAGGCGAGGCGCAGGGCGGGGCGGCAGTTCCGGCGCACCGCGCAGTGTGGATGTCGCCCAGCTGGCGGGTGTCTCCCAGAAGACCGTGTCCCGGGTCTACAACGACGAGCCGTACGTCTCCGCCGAAGTGCGCCGACGCGTCCTGGAAGCCGGTGAGGAACTCGGTTACCGGCTGAACAACGCCGCCCGGGCACTGGCCTCCGGGCGTACCCGCTCCATCGGCGTGGTGACGCTCGGTACCGCCCTGTACGGACCCGCCTCACTGATCATGGGGGTCGAACGTGCCGTACGGGACACGGGATACGCCCTGCGCGTGGTCAACACCCTGGAAGGCGACCCCACGGGCGTCGCCGGTGCCGTCGACTCACTCCTGGAGCAGGGCGTCGACGGCATCGTCATCTCCGAACCGATCGACGACGGGCACGGTGACGACCTCTCCGCCCGCGTCGACGTACCGGTCCTCGTCCTCGGGGCGCCACCCCTGTCCATGCCCAGGACACTGGCCGCGGGCGTCGGCGCCGATCTGATGGCGCGTACGGCGACCGAGTACCTGCTGGAACTGGGGCACGACACCGTCCACCATCTCGCCGGTCCGTGGCGGTGGTACGCGGCCCGGGACCGGCTGGAGGGCTGGCGGTCCACGCTCGCCGCGCACGGCCGGACGATACCCCGCGTCGTCGAGGGGGACTGGTCGGCCGCCAGCGGCTACAGAGCAGGTCGCGAGCTGGCCTGCGACCTCGACATGACCGCGGTGTTCGCCGCCAACGACGACATGGCCATCGGTCTCGTCCGCGCGCTGTCGGAAGCCGGCCGACGGGTGCCGGAGGACGTCAGCGTCGTGGGTTTCGACGACATCCCTGTCGCCGCCTACGTGACTCCCCCTCTCAGCACGATGCGCCAGCCCTTCGACACCGTGGCACAGGAGGGGCTCAAACGCCTCGTGCACTCCATCGAGAACCCGGACGCGCCACCCTTGTCGGCCGGTGAACCACCGGTCGACCTCGTGGTCCGCGCCTCGACCGGGCCCCCGCCGCAGGCCCGGACGACCCCGGGCCGAGATCGGGCCCTGGCCTCTTCTCCGAGTGGGAGCCGGACCGGCCCACCCCGGGACGGAGGTGCGTCCACGTACAGCTGATCAGCACCGACCGGCCCGAGGAACAGCGTTCCCCGGACAGGAAAACGTGCGCGAGCCGCCGTATCGGTCCCGTTCCCGCCGGCCTCCTTCACCCACCTCGCACCCACGGACAGTTCGTCACACCGACGACGCGACTCGTCCACCCTCCGAGCGGTAGTCACTGAGCAACCTCGCTGCTTCAGCACTCCGTTCCACCCGTAGCCCTCCCGTCCACAGTTCTCCTCCTTGCAGCAGGTGGAACACCCGGGCGGCGTCCGCGAAGACGCGCACCCGTGCCATGTCGACTTCATGTCCTGGCCGTCGCGTCCGAGCTTCCTGTCTTCCTCATCACCCTCCACTCCTCACAACCCTCCTTTCGCACGCCCGTGCTCGGCGTGCCATTCCTCAGCCATCGGCGGGAGTTCGTCATGCGCAGATCCAACTCCACCCCCAACCAGTCCCAGATGAGCCGTCGGCTCCTGCTCACCGCCGCGGGAGCGGTCTCGTTGGGTGCCGCCCTGTCCGCCTGCGGCGGCGGAGACGGCGGCGGTACGGCCTCCTCGTCCTCGAAGCCGGTCAGCCAGGCCGACATCGACACGGCGATGAAGAAGCCGACCGAGCTGACGTTCTGGACGTGGGTCCCGGACATCGACCAGGAGGTCGCGCTCTTCGAGAAGAAGTACCCGGCGATCAAGGTCAAGGTCGTCAACGCGGGCCAGGGCGTGCAGCACTACACGAAGCTGCGCACGGCGATCAAGGCCGGCAACGGCGCCCCGGACGTGGCGCAGATGGAGTACCAGGCCATCCCCACGTTCACGATCACGGACAGCCTCCTGGACCTGAACCCGTACGGCGCGGCCAAGTTGAAGGACACGTTCGTCGACTGGACCTGGGGGCAGGTCAGCGGCCCCAAGGGTGAGATCTGGGCGATCCCGCAGGACACCGGTCCGATGGGCATGCTGTACCGGGCGGACATCTTCGAGAAGCACGGCATCGAACCCCCGAAGACCTGGGACGACTTCGCCGCCGCGGCACGCAAGCTGCACAAGGCCGACCCGGAGGTCTACCTGACCAACCTGGCCGGGAACGAGGCAGCCGCCTGGCACGGCCTGCTCTGGCAGGCGGGCGCCAAGCCCTACGCGACCTCCGGCAAGGGCAACGTCTCCATCGACGTCGACGACACGATCTCCAGGAAGCTCGCCGCCTACTGGGGCGGCCTGGCCCAGGAGGGTGTCATCGGCGTCGAGCCGGACTTCACCGACGCCTGGTTCTCCGCGCTCAACAAGGGCAAGTACGCCACCTGGATCACCGCTGCCTGGGGGCCGGTCTTCCTCGCCGGCTCGGCCAAGTCCACCGCGGGCAAGTGGCGGGCCGCCCCGCTGCCGCAGTGGGACGTGTCGAAGCCGAGTTCGGGCAACTGGGGCGGTTCGACCAGCGCGGTCATCAAGCAGACCGAGAACCCGATCGCTGCCGCGGTGTTCGCGCAGTTCCTCAACAGCGACCCGGCCAGCGCGAAGCTGTTCAACACCAAGCAGTCGTTCTTCCCGGCGACGAAGCCACTGCTCCAGGACCCGTCCTTCACCGGTGCCGCAGCCTCCTTCTACGGCGGACAGAAGGTCAACCAGGCGTTCGCCGACATCGGTCAGACGGTGAGCCCCGACTTCCAGTGGCCGCCGTTCCTCGACCAGGCCGTCACCGACTGGACCGAGACCGTGGGCACGGCACTCACCAGGAGGAAGGACGCCGTCGCCGCCCTCGACGGGTGGCAGTCGCGGCTCACCACCTACGCCAAGGCCCAGGGCTTCACCGTCAAGGCCCCGTGATGTCCGGCGGGTTCCGTGCCGATGCCCTACGGCGGCGACGCGGGACCCGCGGCCAGGCCGGCCCATCCCACGAGGCCGCCCCTTCCCACCAGAAAGGCCCGATGATGACTGCCACGACCGTGGCCTCCACCGAGGAGCCGCGCCGAGCGGGGCCGAAGCGACGCCCACTCGGTGGCCTGCGTCAAGGTGCGGCGGGTCCCCTGTTCGTCGCACCGTTCATGGCGCTGTTCCTGCTGATGTTCCTCGCCCCGCTCGGCTACGCCGCCTACCTCAGCCTGTTCCGGGAAAAGCTCATCGGCGGGAACGCGTTCGTCGGGCTGGACAACTACGTGACAGCCCTGAAGGACCCGCTCCTGCGCCAAGGAGTCCTGCGGGTCGCGACGTTCTTCGTGATCCAGGTCCCGCTGATGCTCCTGCTGGCTCTGGCCTTCGCGCTCGCGCTCGACAGCGGCCTGCTGCGCCTCGCGCGGGTGATCCGCCTGGGCATCTTCGTGCCGTACGCCGTCCCGAGCGTCGTCGCCACCCTGATGTGGGGCTACCTCTACGGGCCGGACTTCGGGCCGTTCGCCCAGCTGAGCGAGAAACTCGGTCTGCCGGTCCCGCACTTCCTCAGCGACGGATGGATGCTGGGGAGCCTGGCGAACATCGTGACCTGGGAGTTCGTCGGCTACAACATGATCATCCTGTACGCGGCTCTGCGGACCGTCCCCCACGAGCTGTACGAGGCGGCGGCGATGGACGGCGCCGGCGCCTGGCGGACCGCCTGGTCCATCAAGCTTCCCGCCCTGCGCCCCGCGCTGCTGCTCACCCTGCTGTTCTCCGTGATCGGCAGCTTCCAGCTGTTCAACGAGCCGAAGCTGCTGCAGCCCGTCGCACCCGATGTCATCGACAACGCGTACACCGCGAACCTCTACGCCTACTCCCTCGCGTTCACCGGTCAGCAGGTCAACTACTCGGCCGCGGTGTCCTTCTTCCTGGGCCTGGTCATCGTGATCTTCTCCTACGCCGTCCTGTTCATCGCGAACCGCAGGAGGACCTCGTGACGACGACGACTTCCCCTTCCACGTCCCGGTCGGCGCCGCGCACCACCACGGCCGGCACACGGCGGACCGCCCGTGGACAGCGCCGGCGGTCGGCCGGTCGCCGCAGCACACCGCTGACCATCGTCATGCTGGCCGTCCTGGCCTACTTCCTGCTGCCGCTGTTCTGGCTCGCCGTCTCCTCGACCAAGAGCACCCAGGACCTCTTCACCACCTTCGGTCTGTGGTTCTCGCACGCCCCTCGACTGCTCGACAACGTCCGGGAGACGGTCACCCACGACGACGGGGTCTTCCTGCACTGGCTGCTCAACACGGTCCTGTACTCCGTCGGCAGCGCACTCGGTGCCGCCCTCCTGGCCGCCGCAGCCGGCTACGGGTTCGCCAAGTACCGGTTCCGGGGCAACAACGCGGCCTTCGCCCTGGTACTCGGCGCCATCATGGTCCCGACCACCGCCCTGGCCATCCCCACCTACCTGCTCTTCGCGAAGGTGGACCTGGTCAACACGCCCTGGGCCATCGTGCTGCCCTCCCTCGTCAGCCCGTTCGGCCTCTACCTCATGCGCATCTACGCCGCGGACGCCGTCCCGGACAGTCTCCTGGAGGCCGCCCGCATCGACGGCGCCGGTGAACTGCGCATCTTCGTCACGATCGCGCTGCGGCTGCTGGCCCCCGGCCTGGTGACCGTCGTGCTCTTCACCCTCGTGGCGACCTGGAACAACTACTTCCTGCCGTTGATCATGCTCAACGACCCCAAGCTGTACCCCGTCACGGTCGGCCTGTCCTCGTGGGCGTCCCAGGCATTCGGCGGCGGAAGCGGCGCGAACAGCAACATGCTCGCGCTCGTGGTGACCGGCTCCCTCATCTCCGTCATCCCGCTCGTCGTCGCCTTTCTGCTCCTGCAGCGGTACTGGCAGAGCGGTCTGGCCACCGGCGGCGTCAAGCAGTGACGCCCGGCCGACGTCAGCGCCGACGCACCGGCCCCCCCTCATTGACTCTCCGGAGGTTCCCCCATGGCGGTTCTGCCCGCCCGCGTGCTGTTCGGTGCCGCGTACTACCACGAGTACACGCCAGCCTACGACCCTGAACTGCGGCCCGACGAACGGCTGAAGACCGACCTCGACCTCATGGCGGAGGCGAACTTCACCGTGATCCGCGTGGGCGAGTCGGTCTGGTCGACCTGGGAGCCCGAGAACGGCCGCTTCGATCTCGACTGGCTCCAGCCGGTCCTCGACGGCGCCCATGAGCGGGGCATTGCCGTCATCCTTGGCACCCCGACCTACGCAGTTCCGCCGTGGCTGGCCCGCCAGTGCCCGGAGATCACCGGCGAACGGCGTACCGGCGAGCGCATCGGCTGGGGCGCCCGGCAGGAGGCGGACTTCACCCACCCCGCCTTCCGCTTCCACGCCGAGCGCATCATCCGGAAGGTCGTCGCCCGGTACGCCGACCATCCGGCGGTCATCGGCTGGCAGGTCGACAACGAACCCGGTCTGCACCTCTTCCACAACCACGGCGTCTTCCAGCGGTTCGTCGACCACCTGCGCGAGAAGTACGGCGACGTCGAGACCCTCAACCGCGAGTGGGGGCTGGTGTACTGGTCGCACAGCCTGTCGACCTGGGCCGACCTGTGGACCCCGGACGGCAACGAACAGCCCCAGTACGACGTCGCCTGGCGGGAGTTCCAGGCCCGCCAGGTCACCGAGTTCATCGGGTGGCAGGCGGACATCGTCCGTGAGTACGCGAAGCCCGAGCACTTCGTCACCACTTGCATCTCCTACACCCGCCAAGGGGTGGAGGACGACGAGATGTCGGACCGCCTCGACATCGCCTCCGGCAACCCGTACTACGACATGCAGGACGGTCTGCTGCTGCCCGACCCCACATCCGACGAGCACGAGCAGATCTGGAAGACCACCGGCGTGTGGTCGATGTACCAGACCGCCGACTGGATGTTCTCCTCCCGCCAGGAGCCCTTCCTCGTCACCGAGACCAACGCCAACTCCATCGGCTTCGCCTGGGACAACCGGCCCGGCTACGACGGCCAGTGGCGTCAGGCCGCATGGGCGCACGTGGCGCGCGGCGCCCGGATGATCGAGTACTGGCAGTGGCAGACCCTGCGCTTCGGCGCCGAGACCTACTGGGGCGGAGTCCTCCCGCACAGCGGACAGCCCGGCCGCACCTACGCCGAAGTCGCCCGGCTGGGCGAGGAGTTCGCGAAGGCCGGACCGCTCGCCGCCGGACTCGAACCGGACGCCGACATCACCATGGTCTACTCGATGCCGAGCAAGTGGCTGATGCAGAAGTACCCGCCGTTGTCCAAGCCGGACGGCTCGCCGGACCCTGCCGCCTACCACCGCGTCTTCGACCCCTTCTACCGGGGCGCCTTCGACGCCGGCCGCCAGGTGCGGATCGTGCATGCCCGGCAGCTGTATGAGCGGATGTCACCGGAGGAGGCCGCCCGCAGCCACCCCGTGCTGGTGGTACCGGCGCTGTACATCGCCGCCGACGCCACCCTCGACTGGCTCGCCGCCTACGCGCACGCGGGCGGCCATCTGGTCCTCGGCCCGCGCACCGGCTACGCCGACCACGAGGCCCGGGCCCGTCACGAACCGGCGCCGGGCCGCCTCGCCGAGGCCGCGGGTGTCCAGTACGACGAATTCAGCAACCTGGTGGGGACGGTTCCGGTCCGCGCCGTACCCGGTGGTCCGCTCCAGGTGCCCGCGGATGCCGCGGCGACGCAGTGGATCGAGAGCCTCTCGGTCACCGACGCCGAGGTTCTCGCCATGTACGAGCACCCGCACTTCGGCCGCTGGCCCGCGGTCACCACCCGCAGCCACGGCGCGGGCCGCGTCACCACCGTCGGCACGGTGCCGGGCCGCGACCTCGCCGAAGCGCTGGCCGAGTGGCTGGTCCCGGCCGCGAGGAGCGGGTGGCGCGACCTTCCCGCGTCCGTCACCGCGACCACTGGCACCTCACCCGAGGGAAGCCGCGTGCACATCGTCCACAACTGGAGCTGGGAGCCCGCGAGCGTGCCCGCACCGGTGGACCTCTCCGACGCCCTGACGGGCACCTCCATCTTCGCAGGCTCGGCTCTGAACCTCGGCCCCTGGGACGTACGCGTTCTCGCCTCCACCGACGCCGACAGCGCGCCGGCCTCCGAAGCAAACGACCGATCCTGATCCATCCCCTGAGGAGGGGCCATGCAGAGAAGAAGGCTTGGACGAGCCCTCGGAACCTTCGCGGCGACATCCGCGATACTCGCGATACCCATGGTCAGTGCGCAGGCGTACAACCCGACGGGCGGAATCCTCTACCAGCTCGGCAGCGACCCGTGCCTGAAGGGCCGGGGCAACTGCGCCGTCTACCCGAAGTCGGCCCAACTGCCCGGCGGGCGGCTGGTCGCGTCGTTCGAGAAGTCCACCGTCGTCCCGGCGTCGGGCAGCGCCGACGGGCAGACCCTGCCTGTCTACAAGAGCGACGACCACGGCACCAGCTGGCAGCCGCTGTCCGAGGTCAAGGCACCGGCGTACCTCTCCAATGATCCCAAGTACGCCAAGTACACGAGCAACTGGACCAACCCGTACCTCTACGTGCTCCCGCAGAGCGTCGGCGGGCTGAAGGCCGGCACGCTGCTCCTGGCGAGTGTCGTCTCCGGTGACGACTACTACTACAAGGAGCACAAGGCGGCCGACCCCGGCTGGACGCCGAACAACGACGGCGACCGCAGTGACATGGCCATCGCCCTGTACTCCAGCACCGACCAGGGCAGCAGCTGGAAGGTCGTCAACGTCGTCTCGACCGCGGGGCTGGCAGGGCGGCAGCGCAGGCGCGGTGGGGCAGAACATCGCGGCCGCCAACAAGTACCAGCAGGTGGACCCGCTCTGGGAGCCGTACCTGATGGTCTACCAGGGCAAGCTGGTCTGCTACTACTCCGACGAGAACGACTACACCGGCTTCGACCCGGTGACCGGCGTCCCGAAGAAGGATCCCGCCAACGAGACGGCGACCGACTCGCACGGCCAGATCCTCGTGCACCGCACCTGGGACGGCAGCAACGCCGCATGGAGCGATCCTGTTGTCGACATCTCCGGATCCGTCCAGGACATGGGCGGCGGCAAGACCGAGATCGGCGGTGGCAGGCCGGGCATGACGAACATCGTCCGCACGACGGACGGCAAGTGGATGCTCACCTTCGAGTACTGGGGTGGCGGGGCCAACACCCGCTACGCCATCGCCGACGATCCGCTCAAGTTCTTCCGCGGCACCCAGACCGGCATGTCCGTCGGCTCGCTCCCGGTCGTCGCCGGTTCCCACCCGCTCGCGGGCGGCGGCAGCCCGGTCCTGATCCGGCTGCCCGACGGACGCCTGGTCTACAACGCGTCGAACAGCGGCGACGTGTGGGTCAACGAGAGCGGCCGCAGCGACGGCGTGTGGACGGAGTACCAGACCACCTCGCCGGCCGGCTACAGCCGCAACCTCCAGTACGTCGACGGCACCGGCCGTATCGCGATCCTCAACAACCAGGGCACCTCCACGATCGCCTACGCCGAGGTCGACCTCGGGGATTCGGCCGGCACCTACTACCGGCTCGTCAACCGCAGGACCGGCCAGGTGATCGGCACCGGCAACAAGACCAACGACGCGAACCTCGGCAACGGGGACGTGCCCGACGTGGCCCTGGAGGACGCCGGTGCCGCGGCGGACCAGGACACCCAGTACTGGCACGTCGTGACCGAACCGAACGGCGGCACCACCCTGCTGAACAAGTCGGGCGGTCGCGCGGCCGCCATCTGGACCGGCAACGCCACGGCCGGCCAGCGGATCGGCCAGTGGGTCGACAACAGCTCGTCGGGCAGCTGGAACCTCGTCAAGAAGCCCGACGGCTACTACCGGCTCCAGGCCGTCAAGAACACCGCCCTCTACCTGACCGGAGCATCCGCGGGAGCACCGCTGACCCTCCAGAGCGCCGCCGACGACGGCTCACAGGACTGGAAGCTGGTCCGCTAGGTCACCGGAGGAACCTGGGCGGGTTCCGGCTCGATCGCCGGAACCCGGCCACGTCAGTTGTAAAATTCGCGTGCATGCGTGTTCAAGGCGGGGGTAGACGGATGATCATCGGTCGGCGGGCAGGCTGACACGAGACCGAACACAGTGGGAGGGGCACATCATGGCGACGACGACCGTGCGGACCGCCGGACAGACGGTGACCATGCCGGAGATCACCGACCCGTCCCAGGTGGCTCCCAAGGACGCGCGGGAGTTGTCGAAGCTGTTCTTCGAGCAGCTCGCGGTGCTGGAGGAAGGCACGCCCGAGTACCAGTACGCGCGCAACACACTGATCGAGATGAACATCTCTCTGGTCCGTTACGCGGCCGGCCGGTTCCGCAGCCGTGGCCATGAGGAGATGGAGGACATCGTCCAGGTCGGCATGATCGGCCTGATCAAGGCGATCGACCGGTTCGAGCTGTCCCGCGAGGTGGAGTTCACCTCCTTCGCCGTCCCCTACATCGTCGGTGAGATCAAGCGGTTCTTCCGCGACACCTCCTGGGCCGTGCACGTGCCTCGCCGGTTGCAGGAGGCCCGCGTGCAACTGGCGCGCGCGAGCGAGGAGTTGAGCAGCCGACTGGGCCGGACGCCGACCACCAGGGAACTGTCCGAGCTGATGAGTCTGCCCGAGGAGGAGATCGTGGAGGCCCGACTGGCCTCGAACGGCTACAAGTCGGCTTCTCTGGACGCGGCGATCGGCGGCAGCGAGGACGGCGAGAGCGTGCTCGCGGACTTCATCGGCAACCAGGACCCGGCGCTCGGCCTGGTCGAGGACTTCCACGCCCTCGCACCGATGATCGCCGAACTCGACGAACGCGACCGCAAGATCATCCACTGGCGCTTCGTCGAGGAACTCACCCAGGCCCAGATCGCAGAACACCTCGGCGTCTCCCAGATGCACGTCTCCCGCCTGATCACCCGTCTGCTGACCCGCCTGCGCGAGGGCATGCTCAGCAGCCACTGAGGCTTGAACCTCAGTGATGAAGCCCTGCTTCAATCAGCCCCATGCTTCGGCATGAAACCCTTCTGACCAGAGCCTGTTCCGTAACGTGGTCGGCTGGAGCCGCATCGCCGACCAAGGCGGCTCCAGGTGCCGTCCTCCCGTTCGAGAAGGTGGGGTACTCCCGCAACCCCGCCACCAGGGAGGTCGGGGCAGGCCGTCTTCCATACCGGCGGCCTTCGGCGCACAGCCGACAGCAGGTGAATGTCCCAGGCGGTCAAGCGGGTCAGGTGGCCATCGGGTCGTCTCGCTGCGAGCGCTGTCGGTGTCGGCCGTACGAGCGGCTTCGTGCGGGTGGGGGAGGGGGCTCAGCCATGGATCGGCGGTCTCTGGATGGCCGGGCGGGTGGCGGCGAGGATGGGGGCATGGACAAGAAGGATCTGGCGGAGTTCCTGCGTTACCGGCGTGAGATGTTGCGTCCCCGCGACGTCGGGCTGGTCGAGGGGCCGCGCAGGCGTACGCAGGGGCTGCGCCGCGAGGAGGTCGCGCAGCTCGCCGGCATGTCCACCGACTACTACGCCCGGCTGGAGCAGCAGCGTGCTCCGCAGCCCTCGGTCCACGCTCGGGCAGGTCTTCCACACGGCCCGGATCCACGGGACCACACCCGCAGCCGCGGCCACGGAACTCGCCGGGCAACGCGTTCGCATGGGCCGCCGGGCCGAGGAAGCCTGAGCGTGCCGACACTCCGCCCGTCGCTCAGCTGTCGAAGTCGACGGTGAGGGTCTCGGAGGCGGGGTACGTCTGGCAGGTGAGGACATAGCCCGCGGAGACCTCAGCCGGTTCCAGGGCGTAATTGCGGCGCATGTCCGCGTCGCCGTCGGTGACGAGGGCCCGGCAGGTTCCGCAGACGCCGCCCTTGCACGCGAACGGCAGGTCGGAGCGGGCCTGTTGGGCACCGTCGAGGACGCTGCGGTCGCGGGGCGCGGTGTACGTGGTAGCCCGGCCGTCGAGGACCACGGTGACCTCGGTCCCGGGGCCTCGGTCGGTGGTGTCCTCGCGGGCGTTGGTGGTTGCCTCGGGTGGTTCCTCGTCGGCGTGGAACAGTTCCTGGTGGACACGCTCCGCCGGGACGCCGAGTCCGGTCAGAAGTGCGCGGGTGTCGCGCACCAGGCCGTGCGGGCCGCACAGCCACCAGTGGGCGACCTCCCGGACGTCGAGGAGAGCGTCGAGCAGCGCGGTCAGCCGCCTGGTGTCGAGGCGGCCGGAGAGCAACTCGGCCTCGCGCGGCTCGCGGGACAGGACGTGGGCGAGCTGGAAACGGGCCGGGTGCCGGTCCTTCAGGTCGGCGAGTTCGTCCGCGAACATCACGGTGCCGGTGCGCCGGTTGCCGTACAGGAGCGTGACCCGCGCGTCCTCGTCCGCGGCGAGGACGGACGCGGCGATGGACAGCATCGGCGTGACACCCGACCCGGCGGCGACGAGCACCTGATGGCCGAAGCCGCCGGCACTGGTCGGATCCGGTGTGAACGCACCGGCCGGACCCATGACCTCCACGGTGTCCCCGGGGCGTACGTCGTGCACGAGCCAGGAGGAGAACAGGCCGCCCGGTACCACGCGGACGCCGATGCGCGGCGCCGTACCCGCAGGTGAGCAGATGGAGTACGAGCGCCGTTCGTCGCGACCGTCGATCTCGCGGCGCACGGTGAGGCACTGACCGGGCCGGAACGCGAACTCGGCGGCCAGGCGGTCAGGGACGTCGAAGGTGAGGGCGGCCGCGTCGGCGCACAGTGGTTCCACGGCGGACACCCGCAGGGCGTGGAAGGCGGGGCGACGGCGGGCCCGGACGGGGAACGAAGTCATGGCAGGTCCTTGACGTGGGCGAACGGCTCCAGACACGTGCGGCAGCGACGGAGTGCCGTGCAGGCGGTGGCGGCGAAGTGCGAGATCTCCTCGGTGTCGGCCGAGGCGCAGCGCGGGCAGGGAACCTCGGGCGGCTTGGCGGTCAGGCTCAGCCAGGTCCGGGCCGGTGCGGGACCCGGCGCGTTTCGTGGGCCGGGCGGTGCGATGCCGTGCTCCGTCAGCTTGCGGCGGCCCTCGTCGGTGATCCGGTCGGTGGTCCACGGCGGGTCGAGCACCGTGACCACCCGCACGTCGGCGAAGTCGGCGGCCACTAGCCGGGCCGCCACCTCGGCACGCATCTCGGCCATGGCGGGACAGCCCGCGTACGTCGGGGTGAGCCGTACGACGACGGTGCCCTCCGGCGTCACCTCGACGCCATGCAGCACTCCGAGGTCGGCGAGCGTCACCATCGGCAGCTCGGGGTCGGGAACCTCCGCGGCGATCCGCGACGCCCGCTCCGCGGACGCCGTCACCACGACGCGTCCGGGTGGGCGCGGGCCACGCTCTGCAGTTCGGCCAGGAGGGGGGCCAGGTGCGGGGTGTGCTGCCCGTTCCTGCCGGAACCCGGGACCGGGGACGCCCGCGCATCGAGCGGGGACACGCCGGCGGAGCGATTCAGCCCGGCATCGGCCAACACGTGGAACAGCTCAAGGCGGGTCCGCGCGGCTACGGCAGCCGGCTCCGCGCCGAGGCGCGCGGCCGTACCGTCCGACAGCAACTCGTCCAGCCAGGGGGCGACTTCGTCGAAAGCGGCCCGCATCCGGGCGGCGGACTCGTCGGTGCCGTCACCGAGCCGGACCGTCCACTCGGCGGTCCAACGGCGGTGGTAGGCCAGCTCCTTGACGCTCTTCGCGGCGATCGCGCCCAGCACCGGGTCGGGTGCGGTGGTGAGCGCCTCGCACACGGCCAGCCGCCAGACGGACAGCACCAGCAGGCGAGCGACGGTGAACGCGAAGTCGCCGCCCGGCAGTTCGGCGAGGCGTATGTTGCGGAAGTCCACAGGGGCGCGGAAGTAGGCGTACGCGTCCTCGCCACGGCCCGTGCCGTCGGCCCGGCCCGCCCTGGCGTACAGCAGACGTGCCTGGCCGAGGAGGTCGAGTCCGATGTTGGCCAGCGCCAACTCCTCCTCCAACTCCGGGGCGCGGGTGCACCATTCGGCCAGCCGCTGCGCGGACACCAGGGCGTCGTCGCCGAGCGCCAGACAGCAGGCGGCCAGGTCTGCCGCGTCGACTCCGTCCGGCACCGCCTGGTCGATCCCGTGCAGGGGGTCGGTGAACCCGGTGCCGAACGCCCACCGTGCGCCGTCGCCGTCGACGTACAGGTCCTCGTCGGTCATGCGCTGCTCCTAAAGGTCCGGAATGGTCCCTAGATGTGGGGGACGTCGTCGGGGATGTCGTAGAAGGTGGGGTGCCGGTAGACCTTGTCGCCGCTGGGCGCGAAGAAGGGGTCCTTCTCGTCGGGCGCGGAGGCGGCGATGGTGTCCGAGCGCACGGCCCAGATGCTCACGCCCTCGTTGCGCCGCGTGTAGAGGTCGCGGGCGTGCAGCAGGGCCATGTCGTCGTCGGCGGCGCGCAGGGAGCCGACGTGGACGTGGTTGAGCCCGCGCTTGCCGCGCACGAACACCTCGTACAGCGGCCAGTCGGCCTTGCTCGTGGGGCTCATGCGGCCGCTCCTTGCCGTGACCGGGCGGTGCGCTTGGCGGCGTGCGCGGCGGCGGCCCGCCGTACCCAGGCGCCCTCCTCGTGCGCGGCCCGGCGGCGGGCGATCCGCTCGGCGTTGCACGGTCCGTCTCCGGAGACGACCCGCTTCAGCTCGTCCCAGTCGGGGGTGGAGAAGTCGTGGTGGCCGCGCTCCTCGTTCCAGCGCAGGCCCGGGTCGGGCAGGGTGACGCCCAGCTTCTCGGCCTGCGGGACGGTCATGTCGACGAAGCGCTGCCGCAGGACGTCGTTGGAGTGCCGCTTGATCCTCCAGGCCATGGAGCGCGCCGAGTTGGGGGAGTCGTCGTCGGGCGGGCCGAACATCATCAGGGACGGCCACCACCAGCGGTCCACGGCGTCCTGCACCATGGCGCGCTGTTCGTCGGTGCCGCGCATCATGGTCAGCAGCAGTTCGTAGCCCTGCCGCTGGTGGAAGGACTCCTCCTTGCAGACGCGGACCATGGCACGTCCGTAGGGGCCGTACGAGGTGCGGCACAGCGGGACCTGGTTGCAGATGGCGGCACCGTCCACGAACCAGCCGACCACCCCGACGTCGGCGAAGGTGCGGGTGGGGTAGTTGAAGATCGAGGAGTACTTCTGGCGGCCGTCGATCAACCGCTCCGTCATGTCGGTGCGGTCGGCGCCCAGGGTCTCGGCCGCCGAGTAGAGATAGAGCCCGTGCCCCGCCTCGTCCTGCACCTTGGCGAAGAGGATCGCCTTGCGGCGCAGCGAGGGCGCCCGGGTGATCCACTCGCCCTCCGGCTGCATGCCGATGATCTCGGAGTGGGCGTGCTGGGCGATCTGCCGGACGAGCGTGGCCCGGTAGGCGTCGGGCATCCAGTCGCGGGGTTCGATGCGCTGGTCACGGGCGATGGTGTCCTCGAACACGGACGTGTTCATGGAGGCGGGTGTTTCTTGCACGGGTGGTCCTTTCAGGGGGGACGGGCAGTCAGCGGCCACGGAAGACCGGGCCTCGCCGTTCGAGGAAGGCGGTGACCGCCTCGTGGTGGTCGTCGGTGCTGCCGAGTCGCCGCTGGACGACGGACTCGCGCTCCAGCGCCGCCGGCAGGGCCGTGGTGGCCGCCGACCGCAGCAGCGCCTTGGTCTCCCGGTGCGCGGCGCTGGGCCCGGCGGCCAGCGTGCGGGCCAGGGCCACGCCCTCGGCGGCGGCCGAGCCGTCCGCCACGACGCGGTGCACCAGCCCCCACTGCTCGGCGTCCCGCGCGGAGAAGGTGTCGCCGAGCAGCATGAGTCCGGCGGCGCGGGACGGACCGAGCTGCCGGGCCAGTGCGCGGGCGACGCCCGAGTCCGAGGCCAGGCCGACACCGCCGAACGCGGTGGCGAAGCGGGCACGCTCGGCCGCCACACGTACGTCGGCGCAGAGCGCGAGGCCCAGTCCGGCGCCGACACAGGAGCCCTCGACCGCGACGACGAGCGGGATCGGCAGTGCGTGCAGCTCCTTCACCAGCGGGTTGTAGTGCTCGGGGATGTTGGCGAAGGCGGTGGCGGGCGAGGTCTTGAGCAGGTGGGCGTGTTCCTTGAGGTCCTGGCCGACGCAGAAGTGCCGGCCGCGCGCGGTGATCAGGGCCGCCCGCACCTCGCGCCGGGCGTCCGTGGTCAGCCGCCGGGCGGCCATGAGGAGGGCGCCGCGCAGGTGGGCGTCGAGCGCGTTGCCGGTCGTGCGGCCGCGCAGTTCGATCACGGCCACGGCGTCGGTGACCTCGTACGACACGCCGTGCGAGGCGGGGCTTTCGCTCGATGCCCGCGGTCTTTCGCTCACTGCCATCGGTAGAACCCCCGACCGGTCTTGCGGCCCAGCTCACCGCGGGCGACTTTCTCCCGCAGCAGCCGCGGCGGCGCGAACCGTTCGCCGAGTTTCGTGTGCAGGTGCTCCGCGATGGCGAGGCGTACGTCGAGTCCCACCACGTCCGTCAGCCGCAGCGGGCCCATCGGGTGCCGGTAGCCGAGGCGCATGGCCGTGTCGACGGCCTCCGGGTCGGCGACGCCTTCCTCGACCATGCGGATCGCCTCGAGACCGAGGGCGAGGCCCAGGCGGCTGCTGGCGAACCCGGGCGAGTCCTTGACGACGACGTCCTGTTTGCCGAGGGCGTGGGTCCAGCGGACCGCCGCTGCCCTGGTCGCTTCGGTCGTACCGGGGGCCAGGACCAGTTCGACGAGGGCGGACACGGGCACGGGGTTGAAGAAGTGCATCCCCAGGAACCGCCCGGGACTCCGCAGCACCGCCGCGAGTTCGGTGACGGACAGGGCGCTGGTGTTGCTGGCCAGCACACATCCGTCGTGCACGACGTCCTCGGCGGCGGCGAGCAACTCGGCCTTGAGAGCGGCGTCTTCGAAGACGGCCTCGACGACCAGGTCGGTGTCGTGGGGCAGTTCGGCGATCGAGGAGGCGACGATGACACGGTCCGGCACTCCGAGGGTCTGCGGGCCGGCGAGCGTCCCGCGCTCGGCCGCCTGCCGAAGTCCTTTGGTCACCCGCTCCATTGCCGCGGACGCCGCGGACTTGTCGCGCTCCACCACGACCACACGTGATCCGGCGGCCGCGAAGGACTGGGCGATCCCGGCGCCCATGCGACCGCCGCCGATGACCCCCACCACGGGGGGTGGTGCTGCTGCCGAGGTCATGCCCGGCCTCCCTTCTTCTCCAGGAAGCGCGTCATGCGCCGCTGTTTGTCCGGGCTCTCGAAGAGCACCGCCTGGGCGAGGTCGTCGGCCACGGGGTGAGCCCCCGAGGCGTCGGTGACGAGCTTCGTGAGGCGCAGGGCGAGTGCCGAGGAGCGGGCTATCCGGTCGAGCAGCGCGTGCGCCGCGTCGGCCAGCCGGCCGGTCGGTACGACGTCCATGACCAGCCCGCACGCGAGGGCCGCGGGGGCGTCGAGAGTGCGTCCGGCGAGCAGGACCTGCTTGGCCACCGACTCGCCCACCAGTTCTCGCAGCCGCCAGCACGCACCGGCGGCGGCGAGGATGCCGAGGCCCGGTTCGGGGTTGCCGAAGACCGCGTCCGTCCCGGCGATCCTGAGATCGCAGGCGTACGCCAACTCGGCACCGCCGCCCAGCGCCCAGCCGGGCACGGCGGCCACGGTGGGCAGGGGCAGCCTGCGTACCCGCTCGAACAGGCGGCTGTTGATCCCCTCCAGCGCCTCGTCCCTGCCGCGCCGCCGCAGTTCGCCGATGTCGGCCCCGCCGGCGAAGACACCGTCGTGCCCGGTGAGCAGGAGCAGTTTCGGTGTGCGCTCCAACTCCTCGCACACGCGGTGCAGTTCGGCGATCATGCGACCGTTGATGGCGTTGCGGGCGGCGGGCCGCCGCAGGGTGACGACCATCCGGTCCGCCCGCTCCTCGACCGACAGAGTCTCGCGCGTGTTCATACGCGCTCCACGAGCATGGCCACGCCCTGTCCGACCCCGACGCAGAGGGTCGCCAGGCCTCTCCGGCCGCCCTCCCGTTCCAGTCGGCCCAGCAGGGTGAGCAGGATGCGGGCGCCGGAGCAGCCCAGGGGGTGGCCGAGAGCGATGGCGCCGCCCTCGGCATTGACGCGGTCCGGATCGAGCTTCAGCCGGTGCATGACCGCGAGGGCCTGGGCGGCGAAGGCCTCGTTGAGTTCGATCGCGTCGAGGTCCTCGACCGTCCAGCCTGCCCGCTCCAGTGCCTTGGCGGTGGCCGGCACCGGGCCGAGCCCCATCAGGTGGGGCTCGACCCCGGCCGAGGCGGCGGTGACGATCCGGGCCCGCGGAGTCAGTCCGTGGCGCTCCACCGCGGCCCCGCTCGCCACCACCAGGGCGGCGGCCCCGTCGGACAGCGGCGAGGAGTTGCCCGCGGTGACGGTGCCGCCCTGCCGGAACGCGGTGCGCAGGCCGCTCAGCTTCTCCAACGTGGTGGTCGGGCGTGGCCCTTCGTCCTCGGTCACCTCACCGTCCGCCACCGGCACCGGGACGATCTCCGCCGCGAAGCGGCCCGCCGTCCGCGCGGCCACCGCCCGGCGGTGACTGCGCAGCGCGAAGGCGTCCGCCTCCAGGCGGCTGATGCCGTCCAGGGCGGCGACCTCCTCCGCGGTCTCGCCCATCGACAAGGTCGTCGTCGCGGGGAAGCGCGGGTTGGTGAAGCGCCAGCCCAGCGAGGTGTCGTGGACGTCGCCGGGCCGGGCCCAGGGTGTGCCCGGCTTGGCCGTCACCCACGGCGCGCGGGTCATCGACTCGACCCCGCCGGCCACGATCAGCTCGGCCTCGCCCGCCCGTATCGACTGTGCGGCGGACGCGACGGCCGTAAGTCCGGAGGCGCACAGCCGGTTGACGGTGTATCCGGGCACGGTGTGCGGAAGTCCCGCCAGCAGTACGGCCATCCGCGCGACGTCCCGGTTGTCCTCGCCGGCCTGGTTCGCGGCGCCGAGGATCACCTCGTCCACGAATTCGGCCGGGGCCCCGGAGCGTCGCACGGCCTCGCCGACGACGAGCGCGGCCAGGTCGTCGGGGCGTACGGGGGCCAGCGCCCCGCCGTAACGGCCCTGCGGGGTACGGGCCCCGTCGATCAGGTAGACCTCATCGGACATCGGTGGGCTCCACGTGCTCCTGGTGGGGTGCGTGACGGCGGGACTGGAGGACGGCGAACCGGCCGGTGACGAACGCCGCGTCCGTCAGGGTCGCGTTGGCGGCCGGGTTGGCCGACGTGCCGTGGAAGTCGCTGAAGGCGGCGGACTGGTTGGGGAACACCTCGCCGGTCAGGTTCTCCGACAGGTGCACCCCGGCCTCCAGCGCCGTCGCGCGCGCCGCCGCCGGCACGTCCTCGCCGGTCGCGTACACGCAGGCGGTGAGCGCGCCGTGGCTCCGTACGGTGTCGTGCAGGACGCGCAGGGAGTGCGCGGTGTCGTCGGTGGCGATGACGAAGGAGACCGGACCGAACCACTCGCTCGTGTAGGTCTTCTCGTCGGCCTCCGCGTCGAGTCGGGCCACCAGCGGGGTGCGGACCACGGCGTCCGGGTGGTCGGGGTGCGTCACGGCCCGTGTGGCATGGGTGGTACGGCCCAGGGCTGCCGCCTCCTCCAGACGCGCGAGGACTCCGGGGTTCACGATCGCGCCGAGGGTGGCGACGGCGCGGGCCGGGTCGCCGAGCAGGTCGTCGAGCGCGGAGCCCAGATCGGCGGCGAACTCGTCGGCGGTACGCGGTCCTTGGTCGGTGGGGAACCCGTCGCGGGGGACGAGGATGTTCTGCGGGGTGGTGCACATCTGCCCGCTGTAGAGAGACAGCGAGAACGCGAGGTTGCGCAGGAGCCCGGCGTAGTCGTCCGTGGAGTCCACGACGACGGTGTTGAGACCCGCCTTCTCCGTGTGCACGGCGGCCTGGCGGGCGTTGGTCTCCAGCCAGTCGCCGAACTCGCTGGAACCGGTGAAGTCCACGATCCGCACGTCGGGGTGGGTGGCCAGGGCGGGAGCCGTGCGCTCCTCGGGCCCCGAGGCGGCCAGCAGCACCACGTCCGGGTCGAAACCGGCCTCCGCCAGCACCTCACGGGCGATCCGCACGGTGATCGCCAGCGGCAGCACGGCCCGCCGGTGCGGCTTGACGATCACCGGGTTGCCGGTGACCAGGCTCGCGAAGAAGCCCGGATAGCCGTTCCAGGTGGGGAAGGTGTTGCAGGCGATGAGCACGGCCACACCGCGGCCGACCGGGGTGAACGTCTTCTCCATCACCAGCGGTCCGCCCCGACGCCGGGGCTTGCTCCAGAGCGCGGTGGCCGGGTGGCGCCGCTGTGCCTCCCAGGCGTACGCCACCGCTTCGAGGCCGCGGTCCTGGGCGTGCGGGCCGCCCGCCTGGAAAGCCATCACGAAGGGCTGGCCGGTGGTGTGCTGGACGGCGTGCGCGATCTCGAAGCTCGCCGCGTTGAGGCGGGCCAGGATCTCGGCCGCCACGCCGGCCCGGACATCGGGGCTCGCCGAACGCCACGCCGGGGCCGCGGACTTGGCCCTCGCTACGGCGGCCTCGGGCGCCGGATGCGGGTAGCTGACGCCGAGGGGGAAGCCGTACGGCGACACCTCCGTGGCGGGGACGGTGCCGGCGGTGGGGTGCCCGTCGAGCGGGAACGGGCGGTCGAGGAGGGCGCGGAAGGCTTCCTCGCCCGCCTCCGGTGCTCCGACCCCGTACACCGAGGCGCTGGGGATCTCCGGATACGGCGTCCAGTAGCCGCGGTCGGTGGTGCGGGCCACGGCCTGTTCGAGCAGGTCCGCGTGGCGGGCGTAGAAGGTTGATGACATGAAGGCTCCAGGCCGAACGTTCGGTCGGTGGATGGGTGAAGTGCGCCCAGGCATGGGGCAACAAAAAAGGGAGTGTTGGTCAGATGTCGGCGAGCAGGACTGCCGGGCGTTCCACGCAGTGGGCCACGAAGCGCAGGAAGCCGCCGGCGGTGCCGCCGTCGCAGACCCGGTGGTCGAAGCTGAACGACAGCTGCGTGACCTTGCGGACGGTCAACTCGCCGTTCACCACCCATGGTTTGTCGATGATGCGGCCCACACCGAGAAGCGCTGCCTCCGGGTGGTTGATGATGGGTGTGGAGCCGTCGACGCCGAACACGCCGTAGTTGTTGAGGGTGAAGGTGCCCCCGGTCAGCCGGTCGGGCGGCAGCTTTCCGGTCCGGGCAAGCTCGGTCAACCGGGCCAGTTCGGTGGCCAGTTGGACCGTCGTGAGCCGGTGGGCGTCGCGGACGACGGGGACGACGAGGCCGCGTTCGGTCTGGGCGGCGAAGCCCAGGTGCACCTCGTCGAAGCGCAGGATCTCCCGGCGCTCGGTGTCGACGGTCGAGTTGAGTTCCGGGTAGCGGCGCAGACCGGCGACACAGATGCGGGCGAACAGGGCCAACAGGCCGATGCGTCGGCCGGGTTCGGCGGCCTCCAGCGCCCTTTTGGCCTGGAGCAGGCCGGTCGCGTCCACGTCGACCCAGGTGGTGGCGTCGGGGATCTCGGTACGACTGCGCGCGAGCTTGTCAGCGACGGCCTTGCGGATGCCGCGCAGGGGGATGCGGACGGGGCCGTCGCCGGCGGGCTCCGGGGTGGCGGTGGATTCGGTCGAGGCCGGTTCCTGTCGGGCGACAGCCTGTTCCACGTCCCGCCGCAGGACGACCCCGGCCGGACCCGAAGGTGTCAGCGCGGCGAGGTCGATACCGTGGTCCCGGGCCAGCCGCCGGACCAGCGGCGAGATGACGCGGGGAACGTGCGCCTCCGTGACCGGTGCGGGTGCGGGCGTCTCCGGTGCGGCGGCCGCACGTCGGCGGCGACGGCGCGGCGCGGGCTCGTGCCCGGTGCCGTAGCCGATCAGGACGTTGCCGGAACCGGCCTGTTCCTCCTCGCGGTACCGGTCGGCGGCGGTGTCCACGACGGTCGGTTCCGGCGCTGCGGGTGCCTCCGCTCCCACCGTGATCAGCGGTTCGCCCACCCCCAGCGGCGTTCCCGCCTCAGCGTGCAGCCGCAGCACCATGCCCGCGTACGGCACCGGCACCTCGACCGCGGCCTTGGCGGTCTCCACCTCGACCACGATCTGGTCGATCGTCACGGTGTCGCCGACGGCGACCTTCCACTCGACGATCTCCGCGTCGGTCAGCCCCTCGCCGAGGTCGGGCAGCCGGAACAACTGCTCCTGCAACGTCGCGGTGGTCATGCGACCGCTCCCTTCACCAGGTGCCGGGTGTCGGGCTCGTCGGCGAACTGCAGGCGGTCGACGGCGTCCAGGATCCGGTCGACGCCGGGCAGGTGCGCGTGCTCCAGCTTCGGCGGCGGATACGGGATGTCGAATCCGGCCACCCGCAGCACGGGAGCGGCGAGCGAGTGGAAGCAGCGCTCCTGCACCCGGGCGGCGATCTCCGCGCCCACCCCCGCGAATCCCTGCGCCTCCTGCACGACCACACAGCGTCCGGTCCTGCGCACCGACTCCGTGACGGTCTCGTCGTCGAAGGGCACCAGCGTGCGCAGGTCCACGACCTCCAGCTCGATCCCGTCCTCGGCGGCGGCCTCGGCCGCGGCCAGCGCCACCGGGACAGATGGGCCGTAGGCGACGACGGTGGCGTCACGCCCCGCCCGCCGGATCGCCGCCCGCCCGAACGGCAGCGCCCCGCGCGTCTGAAGGTCGGTGTCCTCGCGCGACCAGTACAGCTTCTTCGGCTCCAGGAACACCACCGGGTCGGGGTCCGCCACCGCGTCCCGCAGCAGCCAGTACGCGTCCTCGGCCGTGGCCGGGGTGACGACCTTCAGGCCGGGTGTGTGCGCGTAGTAGGCCTCGCTGGAGTCGCAGTGGTGCTCGACCCCGCCGATCCCGCCCGCGTAGGGGATACGGATCACCATCGGCAGGCCGATCCGGCCGCGGGTGCGGTTGCGCGTCTTGGCGACGTGCGAGGCGATCTGCTCGAACGCCGGGTAGGCGAACGCGTCGAACTGCATCTCCACCACGGGCCGGAAGCCGCCCATCGCCATGCCGACCGCCAGCCCGACGATGCCGGCCTCCGCGAGCGGGGTGTCGAAGCAGCGCTGCTCGCCGAAGTCGCGGGTCAGCCCGTCGGTGATGCGGAAGACCCCGCCGAGCGGACCGACGTCCTCGCCGAAGACAAGGACTCGTTCGTCCTCGCGCAGCGCGTCGCGCAGGGCGGTGTTGAGCGCCTGCGCCATCGTGACCTTGGCCATGGTCGTCAGTCCTCCTGTGCCTGGGTGGTGTCGGCGAGTTCGGACGCCAACTGGGCTCGCTGCTCGCGCAGTTGAGGGGTCGGCTCGGAGTAGACGTGGTCGAACAGCTCCAGCGGGTCCAGTACGGAGTCCGCGTTCATGCCGTCGCGCACCCGTGCCGCCAGCTCCTCGGCCTCCTCCCGCAGCGCCGCCACGCCCTCGTCGGTGAGCGCGCCACGCGAGCGCAGGTACGTCTCCAGCCGGTCGACCGGATCGGCGGCCCGCCACTGCTCGACCTCGTCGTCCTCCCGGTAGCGGGTGGCGTCGTCGGCGTTGGTGTGCGCGTCCATGCGGTAGGTGTGCGCCTCGACCAGGACGGGACCGTGGCCCGCCCGGGCGTGCTCCACGGCCGCGGTCAGCACCGCCAGCACCGCGACCAGGTCGTTGCCGTCGACCTGCTCGGAGCGCACCCCGTAGCCGATGCCCTTGTACGCCAGGGCGGGCGCCGCGGTCTGCCGGGCCAGCGGCACCGAGATCGCGTACTTGTTGTTCTGTACGAAGAAGACGACCGGGGCGCGAAAGACGGCGGCGAAGTTCAGCGCCTCGTGGAAGTCGCCCTCGCTGGTCGCCCCGTCCCCGACGAGCGCCATCGCCACGCCGTCCTCGCCCTTGCGGCGCAGCGACTCGGCCATGCCGACGGCGTGCAGTACCTGGGTGGCCAGCGGGGTGCACTGGGGGGCGGTACGGGTGGCGGCGGGGTCATAGCCGCAGTGCCAGTCGCCGCGCAGCAGCGTGAGCACCTGAGCGGGGTCGATGTCGCGGGTCACCAGGGCGACGGAGTCGCGGTAGGTCGGGAACAGCCAGTCGTCGGGGCGCAGGGCGAGCACGGCGCCGATCTGGCACGCCTCCTGGCCGCGGCTGGACGGATAGACGGCGAGGCGGCCCTGCTTGGTGAGGGCGGTCGCCTGGGTGTCGAACCGGCGGCCCAGGACCATCCGCCGCCAGGCCTCGCGCAGGGCCTCGACGGGAGGCTCGGTGTAGTCGGCCGGCGGCCTGGCGACCGGTGTGCCGTCCTCGGCCACGAACCGCACCGGCGTCAGGGACGGCAGGAGGCCCTGGACCGTCTGGCGGAGGCTCTTCACGGACATGGAGGGCACTCGCTTTCTCTGGACACTTGACAGGAGAATGGTGGCCACTGATGAATATGTGTTCAATGGCTCGGCCGAATCGGCGATGAACTGCCGAACACGATGGTCTGGGAGGACAAAGTGTCCGAGGAAAACTCGCTGCCGACGGCAGCGGCCGGACGAACTGCCGTCCCGCTCGACGACATCGACCGGCAGATCCTGAGCCGGCTCCTCGAGGACGGCCGGATCTCGGTCCGCGCCCTCGCCGAGCAGGTGCACATCTCCCGGGCCAACGCCTACACCCGCATCGGCCGGCTCGTGGCCGAGGACGTCATCACGGGCTTCACCGCGCAGCTCAACGCCCAGCGGGCGGGCCTGGGCACGAGTGCCTACGTGACGCTGGCCACCGACCAGAACGCCTGGCGCGAGATCTCGCGCGAACTGCGGGAGATCCCCTACGTGGAACATGTCTCCCTCGTCACGGGAGACTTCGACGTCCTGGTGCTGGTGCGGGCGCCGGACAACCTGGCGCTGCGCAAGGTGGTGCTGGAGAGCATCCAGGCGGTGCCGGGCGTGCGCTCCACCCGCACCTGGCTCGTCTTCGACGAGGTGCGGGGGCGCGGCGCCACCTGGACGGACTGAGGACCCGCGCGGTCATACGTCGGCCAGCGCGGCGTCGACCTCGAGCCGGGTCGGTGCCGGGACGGGAGCCGTCGGCGGTGCGTGCCGCCGGGAGCGCACCACGCGGAACCGGCCGGTGACGAAGTTGACGCCGGAGCCCGGCAGTTCGGCGAGGGCCGAGGACGGGTCGGCCGGCAGGTCGTCCAGGTTCTCCACCAGATGCACCCCGGCGTCCAGCGCCGCGGTCCCGGCCGCCGCCAGCACCAGCGGGTCGGTGGAGTGCACCGAGGCGTACAGCGCTCCGTGCCGCGCCACGGTGCGGCGCAGGAGCGCGAGGCTGTGCGAGGTCGACTCGGTGCCCACCAGGAAGGAGACGAGGCCGGGCCACTCGCGTGTGTAGACGCGTTCGTCGGAGGCGCGCAGCCGCACCAGCAGCGGGCTGCGCAGGTCGGCGTACGGGTGGTCGGGATGGGCCACGGGACCGGAGGCGTGCAGGACCGGGCCGTACCGTGCGGCATCCGTGAGGGCGCCGCCTACCTCGTCGGCGGTGATCGCGCCCAACGCCCTTGCCGCGCGGGCGGGATGGCCGAGCAGCCGGTCGACGGCGTCGCCGAGGTCGGCCCCGAGGTCCCGCAGCGTCTTGTGCCCCTCGTCGGTGGTGAAGCCCCGCTCCGGAACCAGGATGTTCTGCGGCGTGGTGCGCACCGTCCCGGTGCACCGGCACGAGGCGAGGGCGAGACCTCGGACCAGGCGCCGGTAGTCGTCGGTCGAGTCCACGACCACGGTGTTCAGCCCGGTCCGGTTGGCGAACACGGTGGCCTGGCGGGCGTGTTCCTCCAGCCAGTCGGCGAAACGCGCGGGGCCCGTGTAGTCGACGATGCGCACCGCCGGGTCGGTGGCCAGCCGCCGGTGCACCTGCCGTTCCGGTTCCGCCACTGCCAGGGTCACGAGGTCGGGGGAGTGACCGGCCTCCGCCAGCGCCTGCCGGGCGACCCGCACCGTGATCGCCAGTGGCAGCACGGAGCGCGGGTGCGGAGCGACGACCACCGGGTTGCCGGTCACCAGGCTGGCGAACAGGCCCGGATACCCGTTCCAGAGCGGGAAGTCGGGACAGCCCACGAGCAGCGACACCCCGCGGGGCACCAGAGTGCAGGTGCCCTGCAGTGGTTCTCCGCCCCGTTCGGAACTCTTCCAGTGCAGGTCGGCCGGGACACGTTCCGATTCGGCGAAGGCCTGGGCCACCGCCTCCAGGGCGCGGTCCTGAGCGCGTGGCCCCGCGGCGCGCAAGGCTCCCTGCAGGGGCTGGCCGGTGGTGTGATGCACCGCGAGGGCCAGTTCGTGGCTGCGGGTGTTGAGCCGGCGCAGGATCTCCACGGCGAGTCCGGCGCGCTGGTACGGTCCGGCGGCCCGCCAGCCGGCTGCCGCGCGCCCGGCCGCCGCGACCAGCTCCGCGGGATCGCAGCGCGGGTAGTCGATGGGCGGGGCGAGGCCGTACGGCGACGACTCCGTGCGCACACGGCCGAGTTCGCCGGGCTGCCCCAGCTCGAACGGCCGCCCCAGCAGGGAGCGGAACACCTTTCCCGCGGTGCGGGTCGACCTCATGCCCGCGTCGGCCGCGTTCCGGCCGGTCGCCTCGGTGAAGGGGCGACGGCACTCACCGGCGGCGAGCGCGCGAACGACGCTCTGCAGCAGCTCGCGATGGCGCTCGTAGGGACCGGGGCGCATAGCCGTCAGCCCTGCCGGCTCGCCGCGAGCGCGAGGAGGGCGTCGTTCTCCTCCGGCAGCCCGATCGTCACCCGGACGCCCTCGCCGGGGAACGGACGCACCACGACCTTCCCGTCGGCGCAGTACCCGGCGAAGGGCGCGCTGGCCGCGCCGAGCGGCAGCCAGACGAAGTTGGAGTGGGAGTCGGGCACGTCGTGGCCCAGCGCCCGCAACCGCCCGGTGACACGGTCGCGTTCCGCGACCGTGAGGGCGGCCCGCCGGGCGACCTCCGCGCCCTCACCGAGGGCGACCACGGCGGCCCGCTGGGCGAGCGCGCTGACACTGAACGGCACCTGCGTCCGGCGCACGTGCGCCGCGATCCCGGGCGGCGCGACGCAGTAGCCGACCCGCAGCCCCGCCAGGCCGTACGCCTTCGAAAAGGTCCGCAACACCGCCACGTTGGGCCGGTCGCCGAGAAGGGCGAGGCCGTCGGGGACCAGGGCGGGATCGGCGTACTCCCGGTACGCCTCGTCGACGACGATCAGCACATCCCGCGGCACCCGGTCCGCGAAGTCGGTCAGGGCCCGCGCCCCGACCGCCGTGGAGGTCGGATTGTTGGGGTTGCACACGAACACCACCCGGGTCCGCGCGGTGATCGCCGCGGCCATGGCGTCGAGATCGAGGGTGTGGTCACGCAGCGGCACCCGCACCGCCGCACCGCCTGCCACGGAGGTGAGGATCGGGTACGCCTCGAACGAACGCCAGCCGAAGACGACCTCGTCACCGGGCCCGACGACGGTGTGCAGCAACTGCCCGCACACCTCGGAGGAGCCGGCGCCCACCGCGATCCGGTCCGGCTCGACCCCGTGGTGCGCCGCCAGAGCCTCGATCAGCGAGGCGGCGTGCAGATCGGGATACCGCGAAACGCCGCCTGCGGCCTCGGCGAGGGCTTCGGCCACCCCCGGCAGCAACCCGTACGGGGATTCGTTGCTGGCCAGCACGACGGCGCCGGGCAGTTTGCGGCCCGGGACGTAGGCGGGCAGCTGGGACAAGGACGCACGGACACGCACCATGCTGGTCTCGCTTCTGCAGCGCTGGGACCCGAGGCCTGGCCGTCGGGCACTTGACAGGGCACAGCGTGAAGAGCGGACGACAAGCGCTCAACTGTTTGGGAAATTCGGCTACGAATCGCCGGAAACCAGGGTGCTGATCGGCAAACCGTCTCCCGGCCGACCCCGCCGGAGCTCTGCCACGAGACGGACGGCACGGCCTCTGCCGCCCCCCTGGGCCCCTCTTTGATCACGGGACGGACACAGCGGGCCACCGAGGCCCCCGCCGCCGCCAGGACACCAGCAGGCTGCTCGCCGTCCGGACCACGTGACGTCCGCGGCCCGCCCCGGTCCGATACCGAGGGAGACCATGCACAGCACCCAGACCCGCTTTCGCCACGCAGTCCTGTCGGCGGGCGCGGCGGTCCTCGCGCTGCTCGCGACCGGCTGCTCGAACGTGTCCGCGGGCGCGCAGACCGGCGGCTGCCGCGACGCCGGTGACTGGTCGGGACGGGAACAGGCGGCCTGGCTGGGGTCCGCGGTCGCCTTCCACGGGACGACCGACGGGACAGACCCGTCGTACGCAAAGGCATCGGTCGTCGTCCGCGGACCGCGTACGGGCGATGTCCGGGTGCTGTGCCGACCGCTCGCCGTACAGGTCGAGTTCTGGACCCTCACGGCCACGAAGACGAGGCCGGAGATGTCGTTCGTCATGCGCTACGGACTGTCCGCGGACGGCGGCAGAACCCGAACCGTCGCCTTCCCGGCCGGACTTCCCACCGGACCGGACGGCACCTGCGTCCGGGTCCTTGTCGCGGCCTACGCGGGTGGTGCGCCCCTGGCCGGCGGGGAACTGCCCCGGATGACAGGGGACTTGGCCACCGCCGGGGACGCGGACGTGCGCTTCGGGACGGCACGGATCGGTGTGCACCGGCTGCTCCCGGCGCAGGGTTCCACGTGTGACGCCAGCCGGTCGACGCCGAGCCCGTCACCCACCGCGTCGACGGGCTGGGACATCTACCATCCGTGACGGGGTCACGGCGGGGGCGCCTACTGGTAGCAGGGAGACCCGCACTGGACGGTGAAGGTGCCGTTCCCCTCGGTCGTGGGCGGTGTGCCTCGTGACGGTGGCGACGGTTTCGAGGCCGTACGTCCGGGCGTAACCGTTCTCGGTGCCGACGAGGAGACCGTGATGGCCGGTAGAACCTGAGGCGGCCGTACACGTCGAGAGGGTTGACCGCGGTGAGTGGCATCGTTAACTTTCGACAGGCCCGCCACTTGGACAGCGTTCACGATACCGAACGGCGTGGGTGTCCTGTCGAGCCGCTGCCCCCCGTCAAGAGGAGGAAACGTGGCGCAGAGCCGTAACGAGTGCCTGGGCGGGGAGAAAAGATCGACGAGCCGGAGGACCGTCCTTGCGACGTTAGGGGCGCTGCCCGTCCTCACCGCCGCGTCGTCGGTCGCGAGAGCCTCTGATGCCGGGGCCGTGACGGCCGCCGCCACGGCGGTCATCGACCCGTCGGCTACGCGGCAGACGATCCGTGGCTTCGGCGGCATGAGCCATGCGGCCTGGATCGGCGAACTCACCGCGGCGCAGCGGGACACGGCGTTCGGGACCGGAGACGGAAGGCTGGGGTTCTCCCTGCTGAGAATCCCCGTACCCGAGGACCGGGCGGCCTGGAACCGCGATCTGGCGACGGCGAAGCGTGCGGTCGAACTCGGGGCCACCGTCATCGCCTCGCCGTGGAATCCTCCCGCCTCCATGGTCGAGACCTTCGTCCACGGCAGCCAGACCAACGCGCGGCGCCTCAGGTACGACATGTACGGCGCCTACGCCCAGCACCTGAACGACTTCACCACGTACCTGCGGAGCAACGGAGTGAACCTGTACGGCATATCCGTACAGAACGAGCCCGATTACGCGCACGACTGGACGTGGTGGACCCCCACCGAAATGGTTCGCTTCCTGCGGGAGAACGCCGGCTCCGTCGGCACCAGGGTCATCGCGCCGGAGTCCTTCCAGTACCTGAAGAACATGTCGGACCCGATCCTCAACGACTCGGCGGCACTCGCCAACGTGGACATAATCGGGGCCCACCTTTACGGCACGCCGTTCGCGAACTTCCCTTACCCCCTCTTCAAGCAGAAGGGCGCGGGCAAAGAACTCTGGATGACGGAGGTCTACTACCCCAACAGCACGGATTCGGCGGACCTCTGGCCCCAGGCGCTCGACGTGGGGGAGCACATCCACCGCGCCATGGTGGACGCCGAGTTCCAGGCCTACATCTGGTGGTACATCCGGCGCAGCTACGGCCCCATGCGCGAGGACGGCGGGATCAGCAAGCGCGGCGCCGCCATGGCGCACTTCGCCAGGTTCGTCCGACCCGGACATGTGCGGGTCGAGGCGACGGCGAAGCCGGCAACGGATGTCTACGTCTCGGCGTACCGGGGCGGCGGCTCCACGGTCGTCGTCGCCGTCAACAAGGGGGCCGCCGCGGTGAGTCAACTGTTCACCCTGGCGAACAGCGCCGGGCCCAGCGTCTCGACCTGGCTGACCGACGCGAGCAGGAACGTCGCGTCCCAGGGCACGACCGCCGTGTCGAACGGCTCCTTCACCGTCACGCTCCCCGCCCGAAGCATGATGACGTTCGTGATCCGCTGAACCCGGGCTCCCGGCGGAATGCACCCACCGCATCGTCGGCGCGCTGATCTCCCTGATGTCCAGGGTGCGTTATCTCACCAGGCCACCGCTCCGTGACGGTCACGGAAGGTTCCCGTCGGTCCGTCCGCCCCGATGGTGGCGAGTTCGACGATCGCGTCGGTGCCCTCGATCACTGTCTGAGGGCCGCTGTGCCCGTTGAAGTCGGTCGCGGTGTATCCCGGGTCGGCCGCGTTCACCTTCACGTCCGTCCAGGCCTTCGCGTACTGCGTGGTCAGCATGGTCACGGCAGCCTTCGACGCCGTGTAGAGCGGCGCCACGGGCTTCGACTCGACGCGTGCGGGGTCGTGGGTGGCCGCGAACGACCCCATGCCGCTGGACACATTGACGATGACCGGGTTCGCGGACTTGCGCAGCAGGGGCAGGAACGCGTGCGTCACCCGGACGATCCCCACGACATTGACCTCGAACACCGCGCCGGCGTGAGCGGCCGTGAGCTGCTCGGCGGGGATGTGTGGTTCGTTGACTCCCGCGTTGTTGATGAGGACGTCGATGCCGCCCTCGCGAGCCGCGACGTCGGCGGCGGCCGCGGCCACCGACGCGTCGTCGGTCACGTCGATCTGGACGAAACGGGCACCGAGTTCGTCGGCGGCCGCCTGGCCGCGCTCTGGATCACGAGCACCGATGAGGACGGTGTGGCCGGCGTCGATCAATCGGCGGGCGGTCTCGTACCCGAGGGACCTGTTGGCGCCTGTGATGAATGTCGTCGTCATGCATGCACTCTCGGCCCGTGGCGAGAGGACAACCAGTGCCCTCTGCGACGGTAGGACTGCCAGTACCAGGCACAACCGCTGTCCGGCGGACACAATGGCCAGATGGACGAGACCCTTGGCACGGCGTTGCGCCGCTGGCGCGACCGGCTTTCGCCGGTCGACATCGGGCGGACGCCGGGGCCAGGACGGCGTGCGGCGGGGCTGCGACGCGAGGAACTGGCCGACCTCGCAGGACTGTCGGTCGACTATGTGGTCCGGCTGGAGCAGGGACGCGCCACCAGCCCTTCGGCACAGGTCGTCGCGAGCCTGGCCAGGGCACTGCAGCTGCAGCCGATGGAACGCGATCACGCCTACCGGCTGGCCGGCCTCCTGCCTCCCCAGGAGGGGACGATCTCCGCACATGTGCCGGCGGGGGTCCAACGGATGCTGGCTCGTCTCGGGGAGTTTCCGGTGGGTGTGTTCAGCGCCGACTGGACCTTGCTGTCCTGGACTCCCGCATGGGCGGTGCTGCTGGGCGACCCCAGCGCAAGGACACGCGCCGAGCGGAACCTGGTGCGGGCGGTCTTCGCCGTGGGGCCCAGAGGGCTCGCGTCCTGGCCCGTGCTCCAGGACGGCGACGCCCTGAACCCCGCCCTCGTCGCCGACCTGCGCACCGCTCTCGTCAACTACCCCCGCGACCGTGGACTGGCCGACCTGGTCGCGGAACTGCGCGCCACCAGCGCGGAGTTCGCCCGGCTGTGGGACGAGGGTGCGGTCGGTCCGCACGTCTCGGCCCGCAAGACCATCGTGCATCCCCAGGTCGGCGAGGTGACGTGCGACTGCGACGTGCTCACCGTCCCGGGCTGCGACGTCCGCCTCGTCGTCTACACGGTGGCCGCGGGTTCCGCCGACGCGGAGAAGCTGGACTTCCTGCGGGTCACGAACGGCGTCAGCGCCGACGGATCCTCCCCTCCGGGACCCGGCCTGTTCTCGAGACCGTGACCATCGGACCGAGGCCGACCGCCACTTGACGCCCGCAGGGGGTCAGGCAACGGGCGGGCCCGCCGGGTGGCCGGTCTGCTGGATCAGCACGGTGGTGGCGCGGTCCAAGAGGTCACAGAGTGCGGTGTGTTCGGATGGCGTGAACGCGTCGGTAAGCGCGCGCTCAAGGACGATCACCTCCTGGTAGGCGCGGTCCAGCACTACCTGGCCCTCATCGGTCAGGGTGGCGATCTGCACCTTGGCGTGCACGGGGGATGTCTCGCGGCGGATGAGCTCCTTGCCCTCCATGTTGGTCAGCACACTGCTCATGCTCTGCTGCGTCACCCCGCAGCGGCGGGCCAGTTGGGCGCCGGACATGTCACCTTCGCGTGCGAGGAGCAGCAGAACGGTGTACTGCGTCATGGTCAGCCCGTAGGTGCGGAGCACCGCCTCGTGATGCGCCATCAGCGCCTGCTCCGACCGCCTGATCCGACTGCAGAGGTCATCCCCCACCGGTGCTTCCACGATGCACTCCCACTCGGTTAACAGATTCATGTGTTGACTCAGGGATCTTACATACCTAGGGTCCTCGACTATAAGGATGCTGAGTCAACACAAGGGGCTGTAACTGTGAAGGCTGTTCTTCTCGACGCCACAGACCGCTACCAGGTCGCCGACATCGACGAGCCCACCCCCGGCCCCGGTGAGGTGGCGATTCGCGTCGCCCACGCCGGGATCCAATGGGGCGACACCATGGTCCGGGACGGCCATTTCCCCGTCCCGCGTCCCTTCGTCCCCGGCTTCGAGGCGTCAGGGCACATCATCGCGGTCGGCCAGGGTGTCGATCCAAGCCGAGCCGGCGAGCCGGTTGCCGCGCTGACCATGGGAGGCGCCTACGCCGAGGTGGTCGTAGCACCCGCCGTGCTCACGATGGACGTCGGCGACATCTCGCTACGGACGGCGGCAGGTCTCGGGTGGGGTGGACCGACCGCCTACGACCTGATCAACACCGCCACACATGTTCGTCCCGGCGAGAGCGTGCTGATCCACGCCGCCGCCGGAGGGGTCGGCACCTTGGCCGCCCAGTTCGCCCGACTGGCCGGGGCCGGCCGGATCGTCGGCGTGGTCGGCAGTACCGCCAGAGCCGCCTACGCCGCCCGGTTCGGCTACGACCAGATCCTGCTGCGCGACGAAGTCCCGGCCGCACTCGGCGACGAGAAGTTCGACTCGATCCTCGACCCGGTCGGCGGACCGACCCGGCAGGCCGCCCTGGAACAGCTCGCCCCGCACGGCCGACTGGTGGCATACGGCAACCTCAGCACCTACGAACCCGTTCTGGCCGGCGCCAACGACCTCCTCATGCGGGGCACATCACTTGTGACGTACAACAGCAACCTGCTCAGCCGGACTCATCCTGAACGACTCGCCGACAGCGCACATCGTGCACTCGGCCTCGTCGCCGACGGCCGGGTGCGCGTGGACATCACCGCCGAATACGACATGGCAGACCTGGCCACTGCCGTACAGCGGCTCGCTGGGGGCGCCACCCACGGCAAGAGCATCCTCCGCGTCGCCTGACAACACCTAGAAAGTGGCTGCGGCCCTGGTCGCCGCCCAGCCTGCACCGCTCCACTGCCGCCTGGCCCGCGACTACGAAACCTTCCCAGCTCGCCCCGGAGCCATGACCTTGCCCCGGTCACGGAAACGCCGTGACCGGGGCAAGGATCAGCTGTCGCCGAGGGTGCCGATCGCCGCTAGTTGCGGTACCGGAACACGATCCGGCCGCGCGTCAGGTCGTACGGCGGGAGCTCCACCAGTACCCGGTCTTCCAGCATGATCTTGATGTAGTTCTTGCGGATCTTCCCGCTGATGTGCGCGAGCACCTGGTGGCCGTTCTCGAGCTCCACGGTGAACATGGCGCTGCGCAGGCACTCGATGACCTTGCCCTCGACTTCGATGACGTTCTTGTGCTTCGTCATCGCACCAGCTCCAGGTTGCTGCTCATCGGCCGGGCACCGATGCCCTCGAACAGCGCCGAGGCCGCTTGATTGGACTCCTGGACTTCGGCCCAGGCCGCGGCGAACCCCGACTGGTGCAGCGTCCCCAGCGCGTGGGCCAGCAGCGCCCGCGCGGTGCCGCGGCGCTGCTCGCCGGCCCGGACCGCGACCAGCCCGATACGCGGCCGGATCACCGTCACCACCCGGATGAGACCCAGGTAGCGGTCCGGCGCCGCGGCCACCGCGTACTTCGACGGGTCGACGATGGTGTCGCCCTCGGGGCGGGGGATCACCTCCGCAGGCATCGACTGCCACCCGACGGTCGCCTCGACTTCGTCACGGATCGCACGATCCACCGCTCGCAGCAGGCCCTCGTCCGCCTGACCGGCGGGCACGATCGTCACGCCCGGAGGCGGCACGACTGCGTCGAGCCCTGTGACCCGCGGGTCGGTCGGAACGACGTACTCCCACTCGCGGCGCCGGACCGTGAAGCCGGCCCGCCGCCAGCCTGCCGTCAGCTCGACGTCGGCTTCGTCGACCACCGTGTACAGCGGCGCCGGCAGTTCCGCCAGCATCGCCTCGGCGAGCCGGTCGAAGATGGCGTCGTGCCAGGCGTCGATGCTGACGAACAAGCGTCCGTCGGGCCGGTGGTGCGCATGCCCGCGACCGACCACCAGGTCGTCATCCAGTGCATGCCATTGCCTGTCCGCGACGCGCGTGATCGTCACCGCGTTCTCGCTCAGGCCGGATGTGAAAGGCTTTGTGTTCATCGGAGTCTCCCTCCAGGAGTGCCGCGATCTCAGGCGCTCCTGGCGACACCGAACGTCAGCCGCCGGACCGTGACGGGTTGAGGGAGCACCCATGGGTAACTGTGTTCACGGGTCTCACCTCCATATGACGGCTTCACGGTCCATCAGGACCGTAGCAGCGGGGCGCCGCCTTGCTCCAACCCTTTTCTGCAGACGAGTTGGATGGGTGTGTCAGGGTGTTCCGTCAGGGGATCGCTGACCAAGCCGGGACACCCCGACCGTCACGATCACCACATGCTTCACGCGCTTAGAAACTCCTGACGCGGCGCCACGCAAGATCCAACGAGACTGGACACCCGCACGGCGGGTCACATCAGTTGCTACCAGGCGTGGGCCGCCTCTCGTAGCCGCTCGCGTACGCGCAGGACATCGGGGTTGGCCTCGGCGCGGGGGCGCTGGAGAAGGAAGAGGGTGTTCAGGGGTGGCTCCTCCGGATCGTGCAGAAGGGTCAGGCGGCCGGAGTCGAGGTGGTCTTGGCACAGGGAGCGGGGCAGGACGCTGTAGCCGGCTCCGGCGTTGACTGCCGAGAGGACGGCGTAGAGGTTGGGGACGGCGACGGCTGCGTGGGCGGTGTGCTGTTTGCCGAAGATCGTGCGCCAGTAGCGGCGGATGATGGGGAGATCCTCGGCGTAGGTGACCATCGGGACCTCGCGAAGAGCGGCGCACAGGTCGTCAGCCTGCGCATGTCCGCCAACGCGCTGCGCCCAGCCGGGAGTTGCGACCAGGAGGTATTCCTCGTCCGCGAGCGGCACGGACTGCAGGGCGCGGCCGCGCGGGCGCCGGGTGGCGATGACGAGATCATGACGGCCGGTGCGCATCTCCTCGATGAGCGGTTCGGGCAGGCCCTGGGCGACGCGCAGCTGGACGCCGTCGGTGACGAGGGGGCGAGGGCGGGCAGAACGCGTACGCACAGGAGCTCCGAAGGGCCCGCGAGGTGCACGGGCCCGGCCGTGGCGCCGGTGTCCTCCAGGGTGGCGAGCGCGTCGAGCGGGGTGGCGATCTGCGCGGCCAGCTCGTGCGCGCCCTGGATCAACGACGTCGTTCCCGGCAGCGCCCAGGCGGCCATGTACGCCGTGGGCGTGATCGAAGTCGTCGCCGGCATCGCCGTGGGCCTTGCGCCCCGCTTCGGAGCCTGGCTGGTGGCCGGCTGGCTGGCGGGCATCATCGTCAACCTCCTGACCATCCCCGACTACTACGACATCGCCTTGCGCGACTTCGGCCTCCTGCTCGCCGCCGTCGCACTCGCCCGCCTCGCCGAGCGCTACCACGGCAAGCGGCAGCACTGAACCGGCGCGACCCACGCCGATTGCCTCCCGCGGGCGGCGCTTGCCAGGGCCGCCCGCGACGGCCTCGACGAGTTCTACGCGATTGCCCGGGGTGACGGGCAGGACATGCGTCTTCTCGAGCCGGATGGCACTCTGCTGCTCCAGGAGGACACACCCGACGACGCCCCGCTCGATCGACCCGAGGTCGACCGCGCCGACCTGCGCGACCTGCTGCTGGATTCCCTCCCCGAAGACGTGGTGCGCTGGGGGCACGCGTTCACATCCGCCGACGAGGGCCTGCTGCACTTCGCCGACGGCAGCAGTGCGTCATACGACCTGCTGGTCGGCGCGGACGGTGCGCAGTCCCGGGTCCGCGCGCTGCTCACCGACGCTCGCCCGGCGCACATCGGCCAGAACGTCGTCGAGGTCGGCATTCCCGGCATCGATCGCACGCATCCCGACCTCGCGGCGATGGTCGGGCGCGGCAACTACTGGGTGCTCGGCAACGGAATATCGCTGGGGGCCCAGCGCAACGGCGACGGCCGTGTGCGTATCGGCCTCAGCTTCTACAACACCGCCGAGGACTGGTTCACCACGAGCGGGATCCCGTTCGACGACCCGGCCGCCGCCAGGGCGCGGCTGATCGACCTGCTGCCCGGCTGGGACTCACGGGTCACCGCGCTGATCACGGCCTGCGACGACACGGTCGTGCCGCGGTCGATCAGCGCTCTCCCGATCGGACTGACGTGGCCGTCGAGGCCAGACGTCACGCTGATCGGCGATGCCGCGCACCTGATGCCGCCGGTGGGAGAGGGCGCCAACATGGCACTGCTCGACGGCGCCCTGCTCGGTCTCGCGCTGGCCGCGCACCCGGACGACTTTCCTGCCGCCGTCGAAGAGTACGAACGCGAGATGTTCGAACGCACCAGCGCCGCCGCCCGCATGTCCGCGGACATCCAGGAATTGCTGACGTCGCCCGATGCCGCCCAGAAAATGCTCGCGTTCTTCCAACCTGGCTGAAAACAACCACGACCAACCCGCCAGGTGTGAGGGATCAGTACTCCAGCTCGGGTCGGAGAGGGCCGCCGACCGCGTGGAGGTGGCGCAGCACCTGGGCGTAGGAATCGAAGAGCCCGGTCTCGTGGTAGGCGATGCCGTGCCGGGCGCAGAAGGAGCGTACGAGTTTCTGGGCATGGCGCAGGCTGGGCCGCGGCATGGACGGGAACAGGTGGTGCTCGATCTGGTAGTTCAGTCCGCCGAGCGCGAAGTCGGTGAACCGGTGGCCGCGGATGTTGCGCGAGGTGAGTACTTGACGACGCAGGAAGTCGATCCTGTCGTCCTTGCCGAAGATCGGCATGCCCTTGTGGTTGGGGGCGAATGAGCACCCCATGTACAGCCCGAACAGCCCTTGGTGGACGAGGAGGAAGACCACGGCCTGGAGGGGGGACAGGACCAGGAACAGGGCGGCGAGGTAGCCGGCGACGTGAGCCGTCAGGAGTCCCGCCTCGGTCAGTTTGGCCTTGCGCGAGTTCGCGTTGCCGGTGCGTTCGAGGAGTGCCTGTACGCCGGCGACGTGCAGGGCTAGTCCTTCCAGGAGCAGCATCGGGAAGAACAGCCAGGCCTGGTGGCGGGCCAGCCAGGCGTACGCCCCGCTCCGGACCCGGGCCTGGTCCTCGGTGAACGCGATCGCGCCGTCGGCGATGTCGGGGTCGCGGTCGACGTGGTTGGGGTGGGAGTGGTGCCGGTTGTGCTTGGAGATCCACCAGCCGTAGCTGAGCCCGATCAGCAGGTCGGCGTGCACCCGGCCCAACAGGTTGTTGACGCGCTTGGAGGCGGCGATCTGGTGGTGTCCGGCGTCGTGCCCGATGAACCCGGTCTGGGTGAACATCACCGCGAGGAAGGCGGCGGTCACCAGCTGCCACCACGACTGCCCGATCAGGGCGAACGCCGTCCATCCGGCGGCCAGGAGAAGCAGGTTCGCGCCGACCTTGACGGAGTAGTAGCCCGGCCGCCGCCTCAGCAGCCCGCTCTGCTTCACCTCGCGGGACAGCGCGGCGTAGTCACTGCCCCGACCGCTGGGCGAGAGTTCCGTCGTCCCTGTGTGGTCCGCCGGCTCGGTGCCCCGGTTGACGGTGTCTATGGTCACGGAATTCCTTTCGAACACGTGGGTGCCGTCGCCGTCGGCGCGGGGGCAGGGCGCTGGGGCGAGAGAAGCCTGTACGGAAGCAGCGCGACGCAGACCCGCGCACGGGCCTGCCTCGGAATCGGGGCCCTCGGAACGCGCGAAACCGGTCGGCCTGCATGCCCTTCGGGCCCTGGCCGCCGGTGAACCACTTCGGCGTTCCTTCTTCAGCTACAACCAGTCGCTACAACGTCCCTGGGATCGGGCAAGTTCCCGGTTGGGCGGCGAAGGGGCCGGCGAGGCCCCGACGGGTCGGTTCGGGGACCCTGAGGGGAGTACGGTTGACGTACCGAGTGCACTTCGTACGCCGTCATCCGTTGCGGCGTCGCCCTCGGGGAACGGCAAAGGCCGGAGTGCCTCGCATCCGGTCGGAAGAGAGCCGCACCCGTATGAGTCTGATGAGCCTCGGAGTACTCGCCTCCTCCCGCAAGGAGAACGAGTTCCGCCTGCCCTTGCACCCCGCCCACCTCGACCGGATCGCCCCGGACATACGCGAGAGAATCTTCCTCGAACAGGGGTACGGCGAGCGGTTCGGCGTCGCCGACGACGCGCTCCGACCGCTCGTGGCCGGCCTGCGTTCCCGCGAGCGACTCGTCGCCGAGAGCGACATCGTGCTGCTGCCCAAACCGACGCATGACGACGTCTCCGCGCTGCGCGAGGGCCAGGTGCTGTGGGGATGGCCGCACTGCGTGCAGGACGAGAAGATGACCCAGCTCGGCATCGACCGACGCCTGACCCTGATCGCCTGGGAGGCCATGAACCACTGGACCTCCACGGGCGCCTTCAGCGTCCATGTGTTCCACAAGAACAACGAGCTCGCCGGTTACTGCTCGGTACTGCATGCCCTGCAGCTCGGCGGGCTGACCGGACACTACGGCCGCCGCCTGCGCGCGGTGGTCATCAGCTTCGGAGCCACGGCGCGCGGAGCAGTCACGGGACTGGGCGCCATGGGGGTCACCGATGTCACGGTGCTCACCCAGCGCGCCGCCGCGGCGGTGGCCTCGCCGATGCCCTCGGTCGTGATGGCCCACTTCGAGGAGCAGGAGGACGATCCGTCGCGCCTGCGGGCGGTCACGGCGGCCGGTTCCATGCCGCTGGCGGAGTATCTGGCCGGGTTCGACATCATCGTCAACTGTGTCCTGCAGGACACCGACGCACCGCTCACCTTCGTCATGGACGAGGAACTCGCCCTGTTCCGGCCGGGCACCTTCTTCGTCGACGTCGCCTGCGACGAGGGCATGGGCTTCACCTTCGCCCGCCCGACCACCTTCGGCGAGCCCATGCACGAGGTGGGTCCGGGCTGCCACTACTACGCGGTGGATCACAGCCCGTCCCACCTGTGGAACTCCGCCACCTGGGAGATCAGTGAGGCGCTCCTTCCGTACATGCGCAAGGTCATGAGCGGCCCTACGGCATGGGACACCGACGTCACGATCCGCAAGGCCATCGAGATGCGTGACGGCGTCGTCCAGAACCCCAAGATCCTCTCCTTCCAGCACCGGGCGGCCGCCTACCCCCACCTGCCCGAGACCCCGGTCCTGGCTTCGTCTGGTCGTTCCGCGTGACCAGAAAGGCACCGCGAGTTCTCACGACAGGGGACGCCGGGGGAGAGCACGAGGCGGCCCGCCGTGGGCTGATCGGGCCGCCGCGTGAGCACGCTGCCCGCCGCTGTCGTCGAGTCGGGCCCGTCGTAGGAGCGGGCCTGCCGTAGTGACGGGCTCGACGCAGGTGACAGGAAGAACCCACGGCTTGTCACGTGATCGTTCCCCCGCTGCCGCCGCTGCCGCCGCTGCCGCCGCTGTCGGCCAGGAGTCCGGTCCGCGGGCTGTCACAGCAGGATGGCGCCGGTCACGGCCGCCGCTGTTCCGGCGATCAGCAGGATGATGATCGTGCCGACGGCCCTCTCGTTGGCGCGGCGGTCGGCCGCGGGGTCGGGTGTGTAGACGGCCGGGTCGGAGGGGGCGTAGTGGATGGTGAGCCGGCGGCCGAGGGACTGGCTCGGGTCGGGGATGCCGTCCCGGGACAGGACGGTGACCTCGGTGCCCTCGACGGTGGTGAAGCGGACGACGGGGGCGTGATTGATGATCTCGTCGCCCTCCCCGTCGGTGTAGACGTCCCTGGTGACGGCCACGACACGCGCCGGGACGGCGATGGCATGGGCCAGCAGGGCGTCGCGGGCGCGGGCCGTGCGGATGTCGGGGCTGAGTGCCGCGAGGACCGTGACCAGGGTGCCGAAGCCGAGCAGTGCCCACGGGTAGCCCCACAGCACGGTCGCGTGGATGACCAGCCCGATGAGGAGCAGGACCACCGTGCAGTACGGGCCGTACCGGCCGTTCTTGTCCTCCGGACTGTGCAGCACCACGCGGAACTGGTGCGGCCGCCCGTGCGGGTGGCGCACCTCCACCTCACGGCCCACCCAGGCTTCCTCGACCGCGTCGCCGTGCTTGCCGACGTTCGACAGGGCGAACTTCTTACCGGTGGCCGGTTCCCGGAACGCGATCGTCACCGGTATCCCGGCCCGCTTGGAGGCGCCGTGCGCCGGCTGCCCCACCTCCACGATCCGCCCCTTCACCCAGACCGCTCGCTGGGCCGGGGTCAGACCGACCAGGGCAAGCCCGTAGCCGAGCAGTGCCAGGCCCGTGGGCAGCACCCACCACAGTCTCAGTACGTCGTCCACGCCCATCCAAGTCCCGCCCCCTCCAGGAGAATTCGGCCCGCTTTCGCTCCGGGCGCTCAGAAATCGACGCGGAACAGGTGGTCGGCCGGGTCGGCCACCGCCGGGAGCCGCAGGCCGAAGCGCAGGGCGGGGTGCTTGGATCGCTTCCAGGTCGCCTCGAACGTCGGGCACTCCAGCCCGCTGATCCGCAGACCGACGGTGACACCGGCCTCTTCTCCGTCGTCCCAGTCGGTCAGTTCGGTGACTTCGGCTGCCGCCGCCACCCCGACGGTGTCGAGCCGCCGGTTGTACCGCTCGCGTCGACCGCCGCCTCAAAGGCGCCGTTCAAAGGCGCCGTTCAAAGGCGGCCTCTCTCGGCCACGCTCCGCGCCGGCAGGTCCGCCATGGCGTGCAGGCCGGGGAGCCGGTCCGCGTCGTACGGCATGGTGTGATGCCTGCCGGACCTCACGACGATCGTCAGCCTGCGGAACCGGCCGGACTTGAAGTCCAGTCGCGGTTCCTCCCGGAGGTGGTAGCGGGCGGCGTCGACGTAGCCGAACACCTCCAGCACCCGGCCGTCGAAGGAGAGCAGCACGGAGTCGGACGTCGGTGCCTCGTACGGTTCGTACGGTTCGTACGGTGTCGGGGTCACGGCGCCACGCCGTCCCCGGCGTACAGGTAGCCACCGGGCCGGCCGGGGTCGGCGATCAGCAGTACCTGGTCGCCGACCCGGGGAATCCGCAGCTTCGAGACGATGGTCTGGAGGGCGACCTGGTCGGCCGCCCCGGACGGCTGGAGGACCAGGTCGACGACCGGGTCGAAGTTGACCAGCTTGCCGGTGTCGGCGATCGACACGACCACGGCCGGTGTGGTCGGCGCCCCCGCGGCCAGCAACTGCTGCACGCCGAGGCCCGAGTTGTAGGCGCCCATCGACTGCTGGACCCGGGCGAAGTCGTCCGCGCCGAGGAACGCGCGCGTGGCGCGGCCGTAGAAGCCCTTGCCGTCCGCCACCTGGGCGGCGATCTCGGAGGCCCGCTCCTCGCGGCTCTTGCGCTTTCCGAAGATTCCCATGGTGTTCTCCCTTTCTGGTGGCCGGGTCACGCGGTGGGTCGTTCCGGTCACGGTTGGCTGTTCGCCGTCGCTCCTGCCTGACGAGAGGGACGCTAGGCGGCCGGCAACTCCTACCGATCCCAGGTTCGTTCGCCTGTTTGATGTCGGCGTACGCTCCTCACATGCCGACGCCCCCGAGCCAGCCGACCGGCGTGCGCCGACCGCGTGCCATGGTCATCGACCACGCCTGGCGTGGGCTCGGTCCGGGGCTCGAATCGCTGAGCGGCCCCGGCGGGGCACCGTTGACCCGGACGGTCAAACTGATCGTGCTGCCGCTGGTCGTCCGTCCCGCACTGCGCCCCGAACTCGCCGTGGACTTCCTCGGACCGGCCGAGGCCGCGGGCCTCGACGAACTGATCCGTCGGTCCGGTGCGCTTCTCGTGGCGACGGCACAGTGGTTCACGCTGCTCAAGAGGACCCGCCGGGCACTGGGCATCGTGGCGGGCAACCCCCAGGACCTGTACTTCCAGCGCTGCTTCGAACTGGCCACCGAGCACGGAGCGCCCTCGGACGACGTGGACGCGACGGACAGGGCCAGGGTCGTCGTCGAGGACGTGGCGGACACGGCCGACGGACGCACGGTGGAAGCGCTGAAGGGCTATCTGTCCGACGCCGCCCGGCGCACCCGGCTCGACGGAGAGCTCGTCGTCGCCTGGGAGAGCCGCCTCTCGGGCCCGGCCCCGAGCAGCGACGCGAGCGCGGCGGTCGACCTGGCGGCCGTGGTTCTGGACGCCTGCGGCACGCCGGGCCGGGCGGGAGACGTACCGGAGTACGCGGCCCTGGTCGAGGCCGGGCACGGAGAGCTGTTCGGCCGGGCTCTGTGGGCGCACGCGGGCGGAGTCTGGGGGCGGGGCGACCTGCCGGCACATCTGGGACTGACCGCGCACCAGGCGCCACCGCGCCCGCAGGTCGGCCGCGGCGCCTCGACGGCCACGCTTTCCGCCCCGCTGGACCGCACCCTCTTCGAACGGCTCTTCGTCGTCCTGCAGTCGTCGGCCCGGCGGGAGGAACTGCCGCCGGTGCCGGAACTGGTCGGCCGGGAGACCGGCCGCAGCTGCGCCCCGCTGGGCCTGCACGACGAGAGCCTGCGCGTCGCCGTGGTCCTCGGCGGCCGGCTCGCGGTGGGCCTCGATCCGCTGGGCACCGGTGAACCCGCGTCGGGCCGGACCGCGGCACACCGAGCCGTCAACAGCCGCTGGCGCCGGGAGGCCTCGGTCCTGCGCGCCCGCAGAATGACCGTCTCCCCGCGCCCCGATCCGGACGGCGGCGTCCTGGACGCCCTCGCCCGGGACCTCCGTACGCCGTGGGCCGCCTACATGAGGCGGCTGTGGGTACGGCTGCACGGGCGCGACGTTCGTGACGCGCCGCTGGAGGACCTCGCGGCGGCCTGGGCGGTGCTCGACGGGGTCGCCCGCTCGGTGATGATGGACCACCGCGCCAAGGTCCGGTCGGCGCTGCGCGCCCTGTCAAAGGCACCCACACGGGTGGCCGAGCCGAGGAGTGCGTGATGGCGCGGGCCCACGTCGACGTCACGCGGCGCGAGGACGGCACGATTCGGATCGACGCCGGCGCGGTCGCCGGTTCCGCGGCCCAGGACGGCGCGGTCGCCGGTTCCGCGGCCCAGGACGGCGCGGTCGCCGGTTCCGCGGCCCAGGACGGCGCGTTCGCCGGATCCGCGATTCACGACGACGAGCCCGCCGGATACGCGGCCCACAATGACGAGCCCGCCGGATACGCCGTTCACGACGACGAGTTCGCCGGAGGCCCCGACCTCACCCGGGCCGTCCTCGATGTCGCGGGTGCCGTGCTGACCTGGCCCGTTCTCGGCGTGCCCGGCCCGCCGTCCGCGGAGGTCCACGACAGGGGGCGGGCCCAGCAGTGGCTGTGGGCTCTCTACGGCGAGCGCGTCGCCACCGCCGTCCACGACCGTACGGCGGCGGAGCCGGACGGGGTGCGGGTGGCGGTGGATCCGACCGATCTCGCGGGCAGCGCGGCCAGGCTCGCCCTCGGGCACTGGGCGGCCAGGTGGTGGCCGGCGTCGTACCAGGACGGGATACCGGCCCTCGAACCGGACGTCCTCGGGCTGGAGTTGGCCGCGCTCACCCACCGGTGCCAGCAGCTTTTCGACGGCGAGGGGGACCAGCCCGACGACTGCACGGCCGAACTGATCGAGGAGCACCGGGACGCCCTCGACCCGCTCGTCCAGTGGTGGCGCGCGGCCCCCCAGTCGGCGGACACGGCACGCCACCTGGAGAGCGTCCTGCGCCTCATCGACCACGCGGCGGACACCCTCGGGCTGGACGGGCCGGCCCTGCGCCACCTCCGGTCGTCCCTGGGCCGGCGCCGTCCGGCAGGTGTACCGCTCGACCCGGGCTCCCTGTTCGCACGGGACGGCGGCGGCTACGCCCTCGCGGCGGGCGAACAGCTCGTCGCGGGCGGCCGGGTGATCGCCCGGGGCTCGGGGACCAACGACTGGCGCCGCTACCCGCCCGGCCTCGTCGACGCGGCCGAGGACGCGGTGTCCTGGACCGCCCGCGCGCTCGGCGCGCGACGCCGGATCGAGGTCGAGGTCGTCGCCCACACCGCCGCGCCCTCCGCCGGTGCGTCGCTCGTCGCGGAGGCCCACGTGAACGGTGGCCGCCCGAACCGGGTGCCGCTCACCAGGACGGACGACAGGTGGACCGGCCGCGCGGACCTGGATCCGGGCCTGCTCGGCGGGACCGAGCCGCCGCACATCGAGGTCGGTGTCCTCCTGCCCGGCTTCGATCCGGGCCCCTTCGAACGGGGGTTCTTCGATCCCGGCTCCGGCTCGGATCCGGTCCCCGGCGAGGACCGGGGCCGCGTCGCCCGGGACGCGATCCGTGCCCTGGCCCGGCGGCGACTGAACGCCGCGGAGCGCCTGACGTACGACACGTCGCCGTACGACGTCTCCTGGGGACCGTTCCTCGCCGAGACCGTCGCCGCCGGCCCTACCGGTGAGGACTACTGACGGATGCCGGAAACGAGCCGGGAAGACGGCGAGCCACAAGAGAACGCGGCGGTGGCGCAGCTGTACGGGGAGCCGTTCGACAGCGGTCTGGCCCTGGCCGAACAGCACCAGCTGGCGGCCGATCTCACGGCCGCGTGCGCCGTCTACGAGCAACTGTTGACCCTGGCCGAATCCATCGAGGACTCGCCCGACGTGCAATTCCTGCGGGCGCATCTTCTGGCGAACATCGCGAGTGTCCGGCTCACCGCCACGGACCTGCTCGCGGCGGAGGACGCCGTCGAGCGGTCCCGTGCCCTGCTCGACGGCATCGCGTCGGCGCCGATGGGACCGCGTGGCCGTCAACTGTGGCTGGAGATGGTGCTGAGGACGCTGCTCGCCAGGGCGGACCTGCTGCGCAGGACCGGGCGCCTGGACGAGGCACTGGCCTGTCTCGACGAGGCGGCGCTCAGGCTGCCCGAGTTCGACGACCCCGAGGGACTGCGCACGTCCGAACTCGGTCTGAACCGGGTTCATCTGCTGATCGAGCGGAGCGAGTGGGGAGCGGCCGAGGAGCAGGCCTCGGCTCTGCTGTCCACCACGCCGGCGACCGCGGTGGAGACCATCCCGCGCCTGCTGATCGCCCTCGGCCTGATCTGCGCCTCGACCGGGCGGTTCGACCCGGCCGAGGACTACTTCGCCCGCGCGGAGGACGTTCTGCGGGCGACGGGGGACACCGGTGAACTGCAGTCGCTTCTCGCGCACCGGGCGTACACGGCGATGCGCCGGGGCGACTTCGACCTCGCGGAGCAGCTGTTCGCCGAGGCCTCCGCGTTCTTCGAGCGGCAGCGGTGGTACGGGGATCTGGCCGTCTGTGAACAGGCGCGGGCCTTTCTCGCCGGCCGGCGTGGTGACAGCACCGGCGCGGACGACCTGATGGCGGCGAGCCTGTCCCGGTTCGAACAACTCGGCGCCTCGATCGCCGCCGCCGACACCATGCTCCTGGGCGCCCAACACGCCTACGACCGCGGCGACATCACGGAGATGAAGCGGCTGGCCCAGGAAGCCCGGGACGTGTACCAGGGGCGGGAGGTCCACGAGCGGTGCGCACAGGTCGACCTCATGCTCGCGCGAACCCTTGAGGACAACCTGAACCGGACGGACCACGGCCACCACGAACGCACGTCCTTCGACAACGCGCTCTCCCTCGCCCTGCCCGCCGCGCTGGCCCTGGAGGCGGCGCGCTACGGCTTCGCCACCGCCCACGCCCGCAGCCAGTGGCTGGAACTCGCCGACGACGCCATGCGGTTGGTCTTCCGTCTCGCCGTACGCCGACAGGACCAGGGGCTGCTCTTCGAACTGGTGGAACACCGGTGCGCGGGCGCCTCCCTGGCACTGGACCGCACGCCGTCGACGCCGCCCGCCTCGGCTGCCGGAGACGCCGGAGACGCCAAGGCCTCCGGAGAGACCGGAGAGAGCGTCTCGGTCTTCCCGAGTGCGGCGATGAAGGTGTACGGGCACGTCGACGGCCCGACGACGCTCGGGGGAGTCGCGGCGGACGCCGCCGCATCCGCCGGCCTGCGCGTCGCGCCACCGCCGAAGGTGCGGATGTCGCAGGAGTCCGGCCGGGTCGCGCTCCAGGAGTACATCGCGGCGGCCCAGTTCCGCTATCACCGGCGGATCGTGGACGAGGAGGAGGTGCCGTTCTCGAACACCGACGACCTGACGAGCCGCCCGGTCGTCCAGGTCCGGCTGGCCGACGCCGGCGACCTGTTCATGACCTGGACCTGGGCCGGCGGGGCCCGGGGGTTCGGAACCGGCCACGGACCGGCCGACGAGGTCGACCGGGCGGTGCGTGCGCTGGCCGCAGCGCTGCCGGGGCCGGGCGCGGCAGCGGAGGGAATGCGGCAGGCGTTCGCGTCGGGAGCGATGACCGATCCCCACAACGAGCACGCACTCGCGCGGGAGCTGGCCGAGGCGGTGTGGCCGGAGGGACTGACGGCGCAGATACGGCAGGTGTCGGCGCGCGCGGGCCGTCCGCTGGTGCGGATCCAGCCCTCTCCCCGGGTCGCCCAGGTTCCTTGGGAACTGCTCGCCGTCGACGCCGAGAGCGACGTACGGCTGATCGATCTGGCGGACGTCGTGACCACGGCGCCGACGTCACTGCGGCGGCCTGATCCGGGGCCCTGTCCGAGTCCGGCCCGGGATGCCGGTGTACACCGCGACTCCGCCGCATCCCCCGATACCGATACCGATACCGATACGGTCGTTCTCGTCCTCGACCCACGGATCCCCGGATTCCGTGCTGACTCCCCGCTCGGCTCGGTCCTTGGACCGCCCGGCTCGGACCCGGAGCTGCTCGCGTTCGTCCAGAGCCGCCTCGACGCGGGCGCCGTCGTGCCGTCCGTCGCCACCCCGGCGGAGGCCTTCCGCCGCACCGATCTGGACCGCGACTGGCTGAGCGGCGCGCTCCGGAAGGGGGCACGCCGACTGATGTACGTCGGGCACGTGAGCGGCGCGCCGGTCGAGGGCGGCCAGAGCGAGGACGGCACGCTCCATCTGTGCTGCGGTCCGGGCACCACCGGCCTGGCCGAGACGGTCCGTACCCATCGCCCCCTGTCCGCCAAGGATCTGTTGCTGGGCACCCTCCCCCTGCGTGCCGATGGAGAGCCGGGGGCGCGGATCTGGCCCGCGCCGCCACGGGTCGCTCTCATCGGCTGCGAGAGCGGCGGCGATCTCCGGTTCGCCGAGTCGTTCGGCCTGGCCTCGGCAATGCTCCACAACGGCGCCGAGTTGGTGACGGCCACCCGCTGGGTGCTGCCGACGAGCTTCGCTTTCCACCGCCTGGCCGGCCTGCCCGAGTCCGTTCGCCCGCTGTCCGCAGCGGTCGTCGCCGTCGACACCGCCCACGAGGACCAGGACCCGGTGGCCCGGCTAGGCCGTTGGCAGCGCGAGCAACTGGACCACTGGCGCTCCGACGGCCGGATCGAGCACTCGCCCCTGCTGTGGGCGGCCATGACCTGCATCGTCGTGTGAGCCTTGCGATGCCTGCGCGCGGGGACGACGAGGGGCATCCCCGAGACCCCTCATCGCGAGCGCTCGCTGGTGATCGTCCCCGTGTCCTCCCTCTCCCGCCTGACGTCCGAGGCGCTGACCGCGGCGGCCTCCCTGGGCGACGAGGTGCGCGCGCTCACCGTCTGCTACCCGCGCTGGAGCGCTCCTGGGCGGAGTGGGGCCCCGGAGCGCCGTTCATACGGCTGACCGCGAGAGCCGCAGCCTGGGCCGTCCCATCGCCGCGTACGTGCGCGAGGTCGCCGTGGCGGAACCGGCCACCGGGTCACTGCACTGCGGACGCACATGGCACGCGGCACGTTCCGGATCTACCTCGGCGCGGCCCCCCGGCGCGGTCGCCTTCGTCGAGCACCACCACCGGCCGCGCACCGCGATGATGTTGCACGGCCTGGAACACATCCCACGCAGGAAACTGGCAACGTCCCCGACGAGGCCAAGGACCGCATCTTCGAACCCTCCAGCGCTAAGGCGACTCACCACGCGGCAACGGCGTCGGCCTCGGACTCGCGGTCGCCCGCGGTTTCGTGGAGGCCATCGGCGGCACCCTGCACGCCGAGGACACACCGGGCGGCGGCCTCACCATGGTGCTGACCCTGCCCATGGTGGCGAGCCACCCACCCTCGCCGGAACCGGACCTGTCCACTACGGCGATCGCGTAGGACAGTCGACCGACCGGCGCTGATGCAGAACGCCGCCGGGGCGGCGTACACCGACGCAGTGCCGGAATACGCCGCCCGCGGCCGGGACGAACTGCCGGAGGCAGTCCGCGCGGTCACCTCGGGTCGCGGTCGAACACCGCCTTCGACCAGCGGTAGCCGAGCGCCGCGAGGCCCAGGCACCAGACGATGGTGATCCACCAGTTGTTGCCGATCTCGGTGCCGAGCAGCAGCCCGCGCAGGGTCTCGATGGCCGGGGTGAAGGGCTGGTACTCGGCGATCGGCTGGAACCAGCCCGGCATCGCGTCGACCGGCACGAAGGCGCTGGAGATGAGCGGCAGGAAGACCAGCGGCAGCGCGTTGTTGCTGGCTGCCTCGGCGCTGGGGCTGACCATGCCCATCCCGACCGCGATCCAGGTGAACGCCAGGGCGAACAGCGTGAGCAGCCCGAATGCCGCCAGCCACTCCAGGGCCGAGGCGTCCGTGGAGCGGAAGCCGATGGCCACACCGACGGCGCCGACGAGAACCACGCTGATGACCGACTGCAGCACGCTGCCGATGACGTGCCCGATGAGCACGGAGCCGCGGTGGATCGCCATGGTGCGGAAGCGGGCGATGATGCCCTCGGTCATGTCCATGGAGACGGACACAGCGGTGCCGACCAGGGTGCCGCCGATGGTCATCAGCAGGATGCCCGGGACGAGATACGCGATGTACTCCGAGCGATCGGCGCCTCCGCCGCCGATGCCCGCACTCATCACGTCGCCGAAGACGTAGACGAAGAGCAGTAGAAGGACGATCGGCGTGAGCAGCAGGTTCAGGGTGAGGGACGGGTAGCGGCGCGCGTGCAGCAGGTTGCGGCGCAGCATCGTGCTCGAGTCCCGCACGGCGAGCGAGAGCCGGGTCGGGCGGGCGGGAGCCAGGGGGGAGCTCATCGGACAGCCTCACCTTTCTTGTCGGTTCGGTCGGCTCCGCCGGTCAGGGCGAAGAACACGTCGTCGAGGTCGGGGGAGTGCATGGTCAGCTCGTCGGCCTCCACGTCGGCGGCGTCCAGCCAGTCGAGGAGGGAGCGCAGCTCGCGCTGGCCGCCGTCACTGGGGATCTGCAGCGCGAGCGCCTCGTCGTCCCGGGTGGCCTCGCGCAGTGCGGAGGCCGCTCTCTGGTACGCGGCCGGGTCGGTGAAGCGGAGCCGGACATGCCCGCCGGGGATCAGCCGCTTCAGCTCGTCGGCGGTGCCCTCGGCGGCGATCCTGCCGTCGTTCAGCACGGCGATGCGGTCGGCGAGTTCGTCGGCCTCCTCCAGGTACTGGGTGGTGAGGAAGACGGTGACGCCGTCGGAGACGAGTTCGCGGATGATCTGCCACATGTTGTGGCGGGAGCGGGGGTCGAGGCCGGTGGTGGGCTCGTCGAGGAAGATGACCCTGGGCTTGCCGACCAGGGTCATGGCGATGTCGAGGCGGCGCTTCATGCCGCCGGAATAGGTGGAGGCGGGTTTCTTCGCCGCCTCGGTGAGGTCGAACTGTTCCAGCAGCTCGGCGGTGACTCGCCTGCCCTCGTGCTTGGGCAGGTGGTGCAGGTCCGTCATCAGGAGCAGGTTCTCCTCACCCGTGATGAGGCCGTCGACGGCGGAGAACTGCCCGGTGACACCGATCGCGGCGCGCACGCCGTCCGGTGACGTGGCGACATCGTGGCCCGCGACCTGGGCCTGTCCGCCGTCGGCGGTGATGAGTGTGGAGAGGATCTTCACGGCGGTGGTCTTGCCGGCACCGTTCGGTCCGAGCAGCGCGAACACGGATCCCGCAGGGATGCGCAGATCGATGCCGTCGAGGACGGTCTTGTCGCCGTACGACTTGCGCAGACCGACGGTGGAGACGGCGACCGGCGACTGCGGACCGTCACCTTTTCTGGGCGTGGGCATGACAGATGAAGGCATGGGGCCCTCCGATCGAAGGCTGAAGTGATGAGGGGAAGGGGCCGGTTGGCGAGGTGGTGCTCAGGCCCTGGCGCGGCGGACGTCGATGTTGCCGTACTTGGTGCGGGCGCGGACCTTGACCGTGTCCTCGGTCTGCTCCGGGCTCTCGGACGCGGTGAGCGTGTTGCGCACCTGGCCCGAGCCGGAGCTGACGTCGAGCCAGGCGGCCGTGCCCTCGCGGACACCGACGTCGATCGCGCCGTAGTTGGTCTCCAACTGGACGGTGCCGCGCGCCACTTCGCCCACCCGCAGGGTGCCGTGGGCGGTGGTGGCGGTGACCGAGTCCTCGGCGCGCCGGATCTCGATGTCGCCGTTGGCGCCGCTCACTCGCAGCTCGCCGGTCGCGGCGTCGACCGTCGTGGTGCCGTGCGAGTTCTTCAGGACCGCGGGGCCGTCGAGGAGGCCGACGCGCAGGCTGCCGGAGCTGGTGGTGATCTCGGCCCGGCCCTCGACCCGGTCCACGGTGATCGAGCCGTGCGACGCGGTCAGCTGGAGCGGGCCCGTCGTGTCGAGGCGGACGTCTCCGGACGAGGTCTTCACATGGACCTCGCCGAGCCGGCCCTCGCCCAGCACCTGGGCCCAGGCACCGGTCATGTCGATGCGCGAGTCCGCGGGCAGTTCGACCGTCACGTCGACGGTGCCGGTGCGGCCGAGCCCGAGCAGATTGCCCTTGGGTGTCCTGACGGTCAGTACGCCGCCCGTGTACGTGACCTCGGTCTGCTCGGCCGCCCGTACGTCCAGGTCCTTCTTCGGGTCGCGGGGCCGCACATCGACGACCGTGTCGAGGCGGTCGTCCGCGGTGAACTGGATGGAACCGGCCTCCACGCGCGCCGTGACCGAGATCGCTTCGGGAGTGTCGAAAGAAGGCATGGCTGTCCCGTCCTCTTGGGTCTTTGGGTCGTCCCCGCTGGTGGGACGTGGTGTGGGTGCTGTGCTGGTTTTTCTGGGGTGTCGGCGGGTGCGGCTAGCGCACCCAGCCCGTGAAGCTCTGTCCGACGGTCTGGGCCTTCTCCGTCGTACGCGGCCGGGTGCCGCCGTCGACCGCGGCCGCCACAGCGCGCACCAGCCACGCGTTGACCGACAGGCCCTCGCGGGTCGCGGCCTCCTCGGCGCGCGTCTTGAGGTGGGCCGGCAGGCGCAGGTTGACGCGGGCGGTGCTCCCGTCGTCGCCGTCGGCCGGGACCGGGGCCCTGAACGGTTCGGCGGGCGCGGCCGGCTCGGCGGGGGCGCCGCCATAGGTGGGCGGCGGTGTCACCACGAAGTCGGGGTCGAGCCCGCGCAGCCGTACGTCGACCGAGCCGGGGGCGAGTTCACGGGTGACCTCGTCCATCGCGGCGGAGAGCACGTTGAGCATGGTCAGACGAGTCGCCGACTCCAAGGGAGCGGTGAGCCTCTCGGCCAGCTCTCGGGCTTCGTCGCCGCCGGCTTCGGCGGCCACCGCGAGTTCGCGGCGGAGGGAGTCGACATAGGGGGTGAGGTCCATGACGCCAGTATGGCACCGTCGTGACGTCAGCTGCAAGCCTAAGTGGCACCTTTGGTTCGCGGAGCCTACCGAAGTGCCTTTTGAACTGCGAAAACGTAAAAGAGGCGAGCTGATTCAACGTGGTGTCATGCATGTCGAAGCGCTCTCGGGGGCGGGATGGAATGGCGCCGTGATGTCATGTTGGACTCGAAGTGGTGTCAGGCGTGTGCCATAGTGGCACTACGGCGCACTTCCTCGACCTCGCAGGCCGAGGGGTGCGCGTTTCGGGGAGTGACCGTCGGAGGGGCCGGATCATGGAGACACCACACAGCCAGGAGCAGGCGGCGCCCGCCGCCTTCACCGCCTTCGCCCGCTTCGTGCTCTTCGGGGGTGGGGTGGGGATCACCTCAAGCTTCGCCGTGGCGGCGCTCGCCTCCTGGATTCCCTGGGTTCTGGCCAACGCCGTGATCACCGTGGTCTCCACGCTCCTCGCGACCGAGCTGCATGCCCGCTTCACCTTCGGCGCGGGCGGGCGCGCGACCTGGCGCCAGCATGCGCAGTCGGCCGGGTCCGCAGCGGCCGCGTACGCGGTGACCAGTGTGGCGATGCTTGTCCTGCAGCAGCTGGTGGCGGCGCCCGGTGCGGTGCTCGAGCAGGTCGTCTACCTGTCCGCCTCCGCACTCGCCGGTGTCGCGCGGTTCGTGGTGTTGCGCCTCGTCGTCTTCGCGCGGAACCGCTCGCAGGCCGAGCCGACAGGACGCACCGCCCGTCCCGTGCACGCGACCGTGGCCCACACCGCGGCCCCGGCCGGCCCCGCGGCGCTCTGCCACGCCGCCTGACGGTTCCGCCAGAGGGCGGGCCGCGGGGCTCGAAGGGACCGCGCTCAACGCGAAGGTCTTTGACCATGACCGCGTGAACAGGGGAGTCGGCGAACGGCTGTTGCTCGCGGACTGTGGTCAGCGCCGCGGAACTGCGCACGCAGGTCACCCGCAACTTGGTCCGCGGTGACGAACTGCGCCAGACCCGGCTCCCCGACGCCGGACGGTCACGCGGTGGACGGCTCGTGGGCGGGTTTCCTTCGCCGGCGCGGGTCCCACCAACCGCCGTGTGTTCGCGGAAAAACATTGGTGGGTCGGCGGAGAGAGGCAGGCCGGCGGAGTAGCGCGCGAGTCCGGAGAAGTCGAGGAAGGTCACCCTCGCCAACTCGAACTGTCCCAACCTCGCTCGCAGCTACGACCGCATGAGGATCTGGTCGCCGCGGCTGAGCAGCCATACTCCCCTGGCCCTCACGCCGTCCGAGGCGACCGGGGCGAGCAGCCTCGTCACCTCGGGCCCGTGCCCGCCCAGGAACCAGACCTCCACGTCCGGGCACCGGCCGCGGTCAGCCCGCATCCGGGTCTTGAGGCCAAACGTTGAGGTGGCAACACGTCTCCGGGGCCCGCCCGCCGACGTGGCGGAAACAAGCGGGCCCCGGAGGACGGGTGCGCGTCACACAGTGGCGCAGGCACCGCCATTCAGTGTGAAGGCCGAGGGCTTGGCGAAGGTCCCGCTGGACGTGCCCTGGAACCCGAAGGTCGCCCGGCCGCCGGCCGCCAGCTCGCTGTTGTGGCTCACGTTGCTCGCCGTGACCGCTCCTGACGCCCCGGAGAGGTTCGCGTTCCAGGCGCTGGTGATCTGCTGCCCGGAGGGGAGGGTGAACGCGAGCTTCCAGCCGCTGACGGGAGAGGTGCCGGTGTTGGTGATGGTGACGTCGGCGGTGAAGCCGCCCTGCCAGGTGCTGGTCCCGTAGGCCACCGTGCAGGCCGTGGAGCCTCCGGGGGTGCCGGGGCCGCCGGAGGTGCCCTTGTTGACGGTGGAGGAGAACGAGGTCACGGCGAGGCCGGCGCCGTTCTGCCAGGGTTCGAAGCCGGCCTGAACACTCGTCAGGTACCAGTTGTTCTGGGCGATTCCCCGGGAGACGGCCTGCCGGGCGAAGTCCATGACGTCGAAGTTCCAGCTGGTGATCGCAGACGGTGCGACGAAGGACAGTACGTCGTTCGAGCCGTTGTTGCCCGACCACACCTGCCAGTCGCGCCCGCCCACATTGGCGTTGCCGACCGGGGAGCCGATGGGCTGGACGGATCCGACCTTGTTGAACCAGATCATGATCTCGGTCCGGTTCACGCCGTCGGTGCGAGGTGTGGGGTCGAGCCAGATGTCGTACGCGGCGTCGTACACCGCGTTGTTGACGTAGTTGAAGGAGATGCTCGAGGGCGCGGTGGAGATGGTGCTGAGCTGAGCGGGAAGGTTGGTGCCGGGAGAGCAGTTGGTGTAGTGGCAGCCGTTGTAGACGGACGGGTACGACTTCGGGGCGCCGTTCGTCGGGACGGATCCGTCGGCCTGGGTGATCCTGAATCCCGAGTCGGTCGCGGTGATGCACTGGGTGGCGCTGGTGCCCCAGCGGTTGTTCTGGACCACGTAGCGACCCTGGATGGTGGTCGTACCGAAGGTCTCGCAGATCGTGGTGTCGGCCTGCGCGACGGGGGCGGTGGTCAGCAGCGCGGCGAGCGAGACGAGCGAGGTGAGCAGCGCGCCGAGCAGGCCACGCGCACGGCGGGCATGGTGCGTTGAAGGACGCATGCGGATCCTCTTCAGGGGTGGGGGAGAGGTAACGGGGGAGTGCTCTCAACAGCTAATGAATGGGAGCGCTCCCAATTTTGGGTTCGCCAGGACTGTAGGGAGTGCTCAGGTCCATGACAAGGCTGTCGACAGGAACAAGTTGAACCGATTTGGGAGCCTCAGGTCGGACAGGGCCGCGGGACGCGGCACGCGGCTCCGGGGCTCTCCCCGGCGGCTGTGCGGGCGCGTCAGGTCGACTCGCGGACCACCAGCTCCGTCCGGAGGATGACGTGACGCCAGGCCACGGCGCCCTCCTCCATCTCCTCCAGGAGCAGTCGGATCATGGCCCGCCCGACCTCTTCGATCGGCTGGCGCACCGTGGTCAGCCGTGGTTCGGTCCGCTGAGCCAGCGGAAAGTCGTCGAAGCCGATCACGGCGACGTCCTCGGGCACCCGGCGTCCGGCCGCGCGCAGGGCCTCCAGGGCCCCCGCCGCTGTGGTGTCCGACGCGGCGAGGACGCCGTCGACGTCCGGATGCCGTTCGAGGAGCTCGGCCATGGCGCGGCGCCCGCTCTCCGCCGTGAAGTCGCTTTCGGCGACACGGGACCGCTCGACCTTCAGGCCCGCCAGTGCCAGGGCCTCTTCGTAGCCGCGCAGCCGGCACTGGGCGGCGTGCAGATCGAGCGGCCCGGTGATGGTGGCAATGCTCCTGCGGCCCCGCTGCACAAGGTGGGAGACGGCGCTGCGCGCACCGCCGACGTTGTCCATGTCGACGTAACTGACGTACTCGTCTCCGGAGCGGCGCCCCAGCAGCACCGTCGGCAGCCGGGCCTCGGCGAGCATGTCCGGCAGCGGATCGCCGGCGTGCACGGACATCAGCAGGACGCCGTCGACCCGGCCGCCGCGCGCGTACTCGAGGAAGCGCTGCCGTTCGGTGTCCGAGCGGACCAGGGTCAGCATCAACTGCATGCCGGTGTCGGTCAGGGCGTCCCCGAGCGAGGTGACGATCTCGGAGAAGAAGGGCTCCGCGAACTGCCGCCAGTCCGGCTCCGTCATGACCAGGGCCACGGCGTCGGCCCGCCGCCCGGCCAGGGAACGGGCCGCGAGATTGGGTACGTAGCCGAGTTCGTCGATGGCCTGCTGCACGGCCCGGCGCGTCGACTCCTTCACGCCCGCGGCGTTGTTGATGACGCGGGAGACCGTGCCTCGTCCCACTCTCGCGTGGGCGGCGACCTCCTCCAGCGTCGGTGCTTCCGGGCGTCGCCTGCCCATGCCACCTCCCCCAAGAAGTCACCGATCTTACCGACCGAAGGGCATCGCGCACACGACTTCACCAGGGCGTGGTTACGTACGGTCGTCCTGCCCTCAATGATTGGGAGCGCTCCCGAACGGAGTGGGGGGCGGTGTTCTACAACGGAAGCGCCTGTTGCGTGGGGAATGCCGTGCCCTCCGGCGGACGGTCCGGCGGGGTCGTGCACGCGGAGCTCCGGTGGGGGCTGCTCGAGGCACCTTTCGGCCGGGCCCGTCGTCCAGCGGGCAGGGGTCGGTCATGCCGCGTCGGGAAGGGGGCGTCGGGCGACCTCGTGGGCGTCGTCGGGTGGCACGCCCAGCATGCGCAGGACCATCTCGGCCAGGTTCACCGCGGACTCGTCACCGTCCAGGTCGGGGCGGGCGAAGCGGAGCTCCACCAGGGACAGCAGGGTGCCGCCCAGTGCGGACAGGGCGACCGCGGGGTCGAGGGCGGTGAAGCGGCCGGAGGCCATGCCGACCTCGAGGTCACGCAGTGCCCGCCGGACCAGACCGTTGTCCGAGTGGAGGTGTCCGAGGCCGCGACGGCGTAGGACCTGCATCAGCTCCGGGTGCGAGTCGGCCATGCGGGCGCTGAGCCGGAAGCCCGCCGCGACGAGTTCCGCCGGATCGTCGAGCCCGGCCAGGCGCTCGTCGAAGTTCTGGCCGAACTCCTCCAGGGCGTCCACCACCGCCGCCTCGAACAGCTCGGTCTTCGACTCGAAGTGGTTGTAGAAGGAGCCGAATCCGACGTCGGCGCGCTCCGCGATCGCCTGGATGCTGGCGCCGGTGTCCCCGGTCTCGGCGAGTATCTGCCGGGCCGCGCGAATGAGGGCACCACGGGTTTCCGCGCGGCGCCGCTCGAATCGGTTGCTGGGCGGGGCTGACGTAGGCATGCGCGGATTCTACCCGCGAGGGCGATGACGACAGCAGCTCTGATGAATTCATCACTTGCCTCGGCGAACGCCTTGACGACGAAGCCGTCAAACTTGATGATTCCATCATTACGGCAATGTTGCTGGAGGCCACCATGTCTGAAACCCGCGTCCACAGTCCTGATGCCAGGACGGCCCACGAGGATCTGCACAGTGAACGGGGAGCCTTGCGCGGCGAACACCCCGGCCGCTCCCGCAATCCCGTGATCAAGGTGGCCGACCTGGCCTGGCTGGAGTTCGAGAAGCCGGATCTGGAAAGGGCCGAGGTCTTCGCCCGGGACTTCGGCTTCGGCGTCGCCGCACGCACCGAGACCGAGCTGTGGCTGCGCGGCACCTTCGCCGGCACACCGTGCGTGGTGATCCGGCGCGGTCGGGGTACGTCCCGGTTCATCGGCCCGGCGTTCCGTGCGGCGGAGCGGGCCGATCTGGACCGCCTGGCGCGGGCCACCGGCACCGACGTGCGCGACGTGGGCGTGCCCGGCGGTGGCAAGGCCGTCGATCTGCTCGACCCTTCGGGCTTCCCGGTGCGGGTGGTGCACTGCGGCGAGCAGCTTCCGGCGCTGCCCGAGCAGCAGCCGCTGCTGCTCAACTTCGGTACCGAGCACCGCCGTACGAACGCCACGCAGCGCCCGCCGCGCGAGCCGTCCCGCATCCAGCGGCTGGGCCATGTGGTGCTGGAGACAAGGGTGTTCGCCCAGGCGCTGTCCTGGTACCTGGACACCCTCGGGATGATCGTGTCCGACTTCCTGTTCCTCGACGGACAGCGGGACCGCGGCCCCACCATGGCGTTCGTCCGCTGCGACCTCGGCAGTGTGCCCGCCGACCACCACACACTGGCGATGCACCTGGGGCCGGGGACCGGCTATGTCCACTCCGCCTACCAGGTCACCGACCTGGACTCGATCGCCGCCGGCGGCGAATACCTGAAGGAGCGCGGCTACCGGCGCAGTTGGGGGATCGGCCGGCACATCCAGGGCAGTCAGCTGTTCGACTACTGGCGCGATCCCGACCACTTCATGCTGGAGCACTTCGCCGACGGCGACCTGTTCTCCTGTGACGTCGAACCCGGATGGGCGCCCATGTCGACGAGCGGGCTGGCCCAGTGGGGGCCGCCCGCCACGCGTGACTTCCTCGGCACGAGCCCCTCCCCGCAGCGGATCCGCGATGTCGTCGAGGCCCTGCGCGGTGACAACGAGATGGACCCGGCGCGCCTGCTCGGTCTGCTCAAGGCCACCAAGTCCTGAACCCCCAACCCCTCACAAAGGCACTGACATGAGCACCAACGTCCTGCGCACCGCCGAAGGATGGTGGGTCGTCCTCGGCGACCGGGCCGTCCCCGTCGACACCAAGGCCGTCACCACCGCCGAGCTGATCTCCGACCGTGCCGCCGTGCGGGAGGCGGCTGTCTCGGGTGACGCGGGCACGTCCGTCGCCGAGCTGGTCGCACTCTCGCCGGTCACCACCCCCTGCCGGGTCGTCGCCCAGATGGTCAACTACCGCAGCCACGCCCGTGATTCGGGCTTCACCGGCGACATCCCGCCCGCCTTCTTCCGCAAGGCGTCCGGCTCGGTCAGCGGACCCGGAGACGCCGTCGTCCGGCCGTCGCACGTGAGGTTCCTCGACTACGAGATCGAACTGGGCCTGGTCATGGGCGCACCCCTGCCGGTGGGCACCGTGGTCGAGGAACGGGACCTGCCGTCGTACGTGGCCGGACTGGTGATCACGAACGATGTCAGCGCCCGCGACGTCCAGCTGACCAAGACGCAGTTCTACGAGAGCAAGTCCTACCCGACCTTCACCCCGACCGGGCCCCACCTGGCGCTGCTGGAGCCGGAGGACTTCGCCCATCTCCTCGATCTGCGGCTGAAGTTGAGCGTCAACGGTGACCTGCGTCAGGACCGCACCCTCGCCGACATGATCGTCCGCCCGGCACAGGCTCTCACCCTGCTGGCCCGGTTCCAGGCCCTCGATGCCGGCGACCTGCTGCTGACCGGCACGCCAGGCGGCACGGCCCTCAAGGCCCCGCCCAAGCCCGTCGAGAAGATCGGCGCGCTGCTGCCGCCCGCCGTGAAGTGGAGGGCGTTCTTCAAGTCCCAGGCGAAGAACCCGCACTACCTGCACGCGGGGGACGTGATCACCGCGACGATCGCGACCCCGGACGGCCGGATCGACCTCGGCGAGCAGCGCACGCCCGTCGCCGACCCGCGCCAAGACCCGAAGTGAGCCGCACATGACCCTCGAACGCAACGGGGCGGACGTACCCGTGGTGATCATCGGCGCCGGACCGGTGGGCGTGACCGCCGCCCTCCTCCTCGCCCGGCGCGGCGTCCGCAGCGTCGTCCTCGAACGGCACCAGGACGTCTACCCGCTCCCGCGCGCCGTCGCCACCGACGACGAGGTGCGCAGGATCCTTCAGGCCGCGGGTGTGGGGGAGGAGTTCGCCGCGATCGCCCGACCGGCGAACGGGCTGCGACTGCTGGACGCCCGGCACCGGGTGATGGCCGAGTTCCGGCGCTCCGGGCACGGCCACCACGGTTACCCCCAGACCAGCATGTTCGACCAGCCGGAGCTGGAACGACTGCTGCGTGACGCCCTGGCCCGGCACCCGGAGTGCGAACTGCGCAGCGGCGCGGAGGTCACCGGCGTCGACCAGGACACCGCCGGCCCCGCGCGCGTGACCTACCGCGACGACGACGGCGAACACCGGCTGTGGGCCGAGGCCGTGCTCGGCTGCGACGGCGCGAACGGCCTCACCCGCGACGCCATCGGCGCCGTATGGGAGGACCTGCGCTTCGAGGAACGCTGGACCGTCATCGACGTCCGGACGAAAGCCGACGTCCGCTGCTGGGAGGGCGTCGACCAGGTCTGCGACCCGCACCGCCCGGCGACCTTCATGCGCGTCGGCGAGGACCGCTACCGCTGGGAGTTCCGGCTGCCGGACAGCGCAACGCCGGTCCGTGAGCTGGTCGCCCCGTGGCTGCCGCCGTCCTACGACGGGGACTTCGAGGTCGTCCGCGAGACGCAGTACACCTTCCGGGCACGGATCGCCGACCGATGGCGCCGGGACCGCGTCTTCCTCCTCGGTGACGCCGCCCACCTCACCCCGCCGTTCATCGGGCAAGGACTGTGCGCGGGCCTGAAGGACGCCTACAACCTCACCTGGAAGCTCGCCCGCGTCCTCGAACAGGGCGGCCACGAGCGGCTGCTGGACACCTATGAGAGCGAACGCAAGCCACACGCCCGGCACATGATCCGGCTCGCGGTCGCCATGGGCTGGGCCATGACCGGCGGACAGGACGGTGCCGCCGCAGTGCGCCGAAGACTCCTGGCCGCGGCCTGCCGCATACCCGGACTGACCGCGGCAGTCGGCCGTGACCTCAACCCGCCCCTCACCGCCGGGCCCCTCGTCCGGCGCGGCATCCGCAAAGGTCTGGTGGGCACCCACTGCCCGCAACCGTGGATCACCGCCGACGGACGGCGAACCCGCCTCGACGAGGTGCTCGGCGATTCCTTCGCCGTACTGACCGCCGCCAAACCCCGGTCCTCGCTGGACACCGTCGCCCATGGACTCGGCGGCCGGGCGGTCCCCGTGACCGACCTGGGCGACGACGGCACGCTCGCCGCCTGGCTGCACACGGGCCGGGCGGACGCCGTACTGCTGCGCCCCGACCGCGTCGTCATGGACGTCGTCCCGGCCGGCGGGCGCGACTTCACCGACACCGCCGCCTGGGCGGCCCTCCTGCACACGACGCGCAGCCCCCTCCCACCCCGACGGACCGCCGACGCCAACCTCCTGAGGAGCGCCACACGATGACCGTGCCCTTCATGACGCCCGATCCGCAGGCCATCGCGGACAGCAACCTCGCGGCCTTCGCCCGCCACGCGGGGATGGCCGGCTGCGACTACGCCGCCCTGCACCGCTGGTCGGTCACCGATCTGGAGGGCTTCTGGGGCGCGGTGTGGGAGTACTTCGACATCGACGCGGACACGCCGTACGAGCGGGTGCTGGCCGAGGAGACCATGCCGGGCGCCCGCTGGTTCCCCGGCGCCACCCTCAACTATGCCCACCACGCCCTGCGGAACGCAGCCGACGACGCCGTGGCGATCATCGCCCTCGACGAGACAGGCTCCAGCTACGAGGTGACCACGGCCCGGCTGCGCGCCCAGGCCGCTTCCGTCGCCGCCACCCTGCGCGAGCTGGGCGTCGGCAAGGGCGACCGGGTCGTGGGCTACCTGCCCAACACCCCGCACGCGATCGTGGCCTTCCTCGCCGCCGCGAGCCTGGGCGCGGTGTGGTCGGTGTGCGGGCAGGACTACGCCCCCAAGGCGGCCGCCGACCGCTTCGCCCAGCTCGAACCCACCGTCCTGATCGCCGCCGACGGCTACCTGTTCAACGGCACAGGACACGACCGCCGCGACGCCACCCTCGAACTCGCCGGCGCGCTGCCGACACTGAAAGCCACCCTGCTGGTGAACCATGTGGGCCTGCCCTGGCCGTCACGGGCGTACCCGCCACTGGCGGTGCCGTGGGAGGACGCGGTCACCCGCACCGAGGAACTGGCCTGCACGCCGGTGCCGTTCGATCACCCCCTGTGGGTGGTGTTCTCCTCCGGCACGACCGGCCTGCCCAAGGGCATCGTGCACGGCCACGGCGGCGTCCTGCTGGAGCACCTCAAAACCCTCGGCCTGCACTCCGACCTGGGCCCCGGCGACCGCCTCCTGTGGTACACCACGACCCACTGGATGATGTGGAACCTCGTCGCCTCCACCCTCCTGACAGGTGCCACCACCTGCACGTACGACGGCAGCCCGGCACCCCTCACCCAACCCGACACCCTCTGGAAGCTGGCCGCGCGCCACCGGGTGACCGTCTTCGGCACCAGCCCCCAGTACCTGCTGGGCATGGCCAAGTCCGGCATCGACCCGTCGGTGTACGACCTGTCCTTGATCCGCGTGGTCGGCTGTACCGGCTCCGCCCTGCCCGCCTCCGCCTACCCTTGGGTCCGCGACCACGTCGGCGACCGCGTGCTGCTCGCGTCGATCAGCGGAGGGACGGACGTGGTGTCCGGCTTCGCGGGCAGCGCGCCCAACACGCCGGTCTGGGCGGGGGAGTTGTCCGCACCCCACCTCGGCGTGGCCTTGGCCGCGTACGACGCCGAGGGCTTGCCGGTGGTGGACCGGGTCGGCGAGTTGGTCGTCACCCGCCCGATGCCGTCGATGCCGCTGTACTTCTGGAACGACCCGGAGGGCACCCGCTACCGCGACGCCTACTTCTCCTCCTACCCCGGCGTGTGGCGGCACGGCGACTGGATCACCGTCACGGGCCACGGCTCGGTGATCGTCCACGGCCGCTCCGACAGCACGCTGAACCGCAACGGCGTCCGGTTGGGCAGCGCCGACATCCACGACGTCGTCGAACGCCTCCCCGAGATCACCGAGGCGCTGGTCATCGGCGCGGAGCAACCCGACGGCGGCTACTGGATGCCGCTGTTCGTGGTCCTCGCCGCCGGGGCGACCCTCGATGACGCCCTCCGCGAGAAGATCCGCGACGCCATCCGCACCGGCGCCTCACCTCGCCACGTGCCCGACGAGATCCTCGAAGTGCCCGGAGTTCCGCACACCCGCACCGGCAAGAAGCTCGAAGTCCCGGTCAAGCGCCTGCTGCAGGGCGCCCCGGTCGAGCAGGTCGTCAACCCGGGGGTCGTGGACGCGCCCGATCTGATCGAGCACTACGCCCGCCTGGGCGCCGAACGCCGCAGCCGGAAGAGCGCCGAGGTCTGAGATCGGGGATGCCTTCTCCCTGGTCGCGCCGCAGTACGGCATGCCGTACTGCGGCGCGACCAAGGGTCGACGCGGCCTCAGCCCCTGTAGACGATCTCGGCCTCGTCGCGCCTGGTGGTGTGCATCTCCCAGTAGACGGAGGAGACGGCCTCGGGCTTGGCCGCCTTGAGCGCGGGGTCGATCGAGCTGCCGCCGAGCGCCACGTCGATGGCGACGTGAGCGGCCTGGATGCCGGTGCCGTCCAGTTCCTTGTGCAGGTTGACCACCCAGTTGCGCAGCGCCGCGGCGGCGGCGTTGACGTTGCCGACCATGGGCAGCGGGTCGAGGGAGCCGGCGCCGGTGGTGTAGAGCAGAGTGCCCGTCCCGGCCTCGCGCATCGCGGGCAGCACCGCCTTCGTGGCGGCCATGGCCCCGTACAGCTGGACCTCGATCTCGTGCTGGATGTGGGAGGGGTCGCTCTCGGCCGGACTGGCCAGCACGGTGGATTCCATGGCGAGCGGGGAGTACTCCAGGACGTCGATGCCGCCGAACCGCGCGGCGGCGTCCTTGAGTGCCTGGGTGAGCGCGTCATGGTCGAGGACGTCCGCGGGGAAGGCGGCGGCCGTGCTCCCCTCGGCGGTGAGGGTGGCCACGAGGCCGTCGAGCTTCTCGCGGTTGCGGGAGATCAGGGCGACGTCGAAGCCCTGGGAGCCGAAGGTGCGGGCGATGGCCATGCCCATCTGGGGGCCGGCTCCGATGATGGCGATGCTGGTCACAGCGATCCTTTCGTAGGGCGCGGTAGGGAAGCGGAAGATTCGGATAGACCTATCCGATTTGGAAACGGATAGGTCTATCCGGCTCGCTGCAGCCAGGCTAACACCAAAAATGGATAGGTCAATCCGATTGCTGGACAGGCAGGTGTGGCCCCTGGCTCCGCGACATCCTGAACGCCTCCATGGCGTCCATGGCCCGCGAGGCAGGTGTCGCCATCGCCACCGTGTTCCGCGGCCTTCCCGCCAAGGAAGAGCTGGTGGCCGACATCTTCGACGACCGCATGGACGCCTCCGCCGACGCGGTCACCGCCCCCATCGAGGAGCAGAAACCTGGCGTGGTTTCGTCGGCTGCATCGAGACCGCCTGCTCGATGCAGGCCGCCGACCGCGGGCTCGCCGACGTCCTGACCACGCCCTTCCTCACGGCCAACGCCATGGAAGGGCGCCGCGGCGAGGCGCGCGAGGCATGTTGCGACTCACCAGCCGGGCCAGGGGAGCAGGCCGCTGCGCGAGGACTTCGACTCCTCGGACATCGTTCTGCTCCACATGGCACGCCTGTGTCGTCAACGCCACCGGCGGCGCCGGACCCGACGCCTGGCGGCGCGTCGTCGCCCTGCTCATCCAGTCCCTCGAAGCTCCGGCCCGCGGCCCCCTGCCCGCGTCATCCCCCCACGACGACCTCCACAAGGCCACGCACCGTGCCGGCCTCACCACACCGGAGCCGGACACGACCAGCTGAGCCCAGGCCAGTCCCGCCGTGCCGGGGTGAAGCGCGGCGGCGGGCTTCACCCCGCTGTGCCGGCCCCGCTACAAGCGGGCCGAGGTCCCGGCTGATCCACCGGCCACAACGGCTCCGCCTGGACCGGCTGCCGCGCCGCGGGCGGTTGGCCGGCACGTCGGGCTCTCTCGACGCCCCCACGGTCTTGCTGCTCCACCGTGACTGCGGCGGCCCGGTCCGGTCAGCGGTGACCTGCGCCTCCGTACCCGCGATCACCGCTCCGGGACAGGTCGCCAGGGTCCCCGGCCCCGGGGTGCAGCTGGCCTCGGGCCCGGATTGACCTGTCCCTGAGTTTCGCCTAGGGCTCCAAGCGCTCCCTGGGTTACTCGCACGGTTCGTTGGAGTGCAGGCGCTACGTCACGAGTCCGTGAGGTTGACCGCGGTGACGCGCGCGCCGGGCAGGTCGGGGGTGCCCGGGATCGGGGTTGGGGCCGGGTGTCCGTGCAGGACTGCCGTGACATTGCGGGCAGCCAGCTCCACCATGGCGGCGCGGGTCGCCTCGGTCGCCGACCCGACGTGGGGCAGCACCACCAGGTGCGGCTCATGGAACAGCGGGTCGGAAGGGTCTGTACGCGGCTCGCCTGTCATCACGTCCAGTCCCGCCGAGTGCAGCTTTCCTCGGCGTAGAGCCACCAGCAGGGCCTCTTCGTCCACCACCCCACCGCGTCCGGTATTGACCAGGGTCGCGGTCGGCTTCATCAGGGCGAGTTCGGCAGTGCCGATCATGCCCTTGGTCTCTTCCGTCAGCGGGGTGTGCACGGACACCACGTCACTGGTCCGCAGCAGTTCGTCGAACGGCACCCAGCGGGACAACTCGTCGTCCTCCTTGCGCCGCGGGTGGTGGTGCTGCACGCGCATGCCGAAGCCGGCGGCCCTGCGGGCGACGGCACGGGCGATCTGACCGTATCCGATCAGTCCAAGGGTGGCCCCGTGCACGTCGAGCCCGAGGAACGCGTCCATGCGGAACTCGCCCCATGCACCGCGGCGCAGCACCTCAGTGGCGGCGGGCAGGCGTCGTCGGGCCATGAGGATGAGCGCCATCGCGACGTCGGCGGTGGTGTCGGCGAGTACCTCGGGGGTGTGGGTGACGACGATGCCTCGTGCCATTGCGGCTGCGACGTCGACGCCGTCGTAGCCCATCGACGCGAGAGCGACGACCCGCAGGCCGGGCCCTGCCGCGTCGAGCAGCGCCGCGTCGACGCGGTCGGCGCCGAGGACGAGCAGGCCCTCGCAGCCCCGGACCAGCCCGGCCAGCTCGGCGGGCGTCGGCGGTGCGGTTCCCGCCCAGGCGGTGACGTCACAGCGGGCGGTGAGACGCTCGACGCCCTCTCCTGGAAGGCCACTGCGGCTGACCGCCACGCGGGGGCGGCGGGAGGGTGTGCCGGACATGCTGAACTCCGTTTCGGGTGGCGGGACCAGGAGCGCGCGGGAGAGGGCGATACGGCGTCAGACCGATGTCTGCGCGTCGAAGTCGAGCAGCACCTTGCACGAGCGGGCGGGGTCGGCCGCGAGCTCGAACGCCGCCTGGGTGTGGGCCACCGGGACCACGGAGGTGACCACCGGCTCGACGGCCAGGCGGCCGTCGGACAGCGCGTGCAGGACCTCGGTGAGCTCCTCGTCGAAACGGAAGGAGCCGACGAGGCGCAGTTCCCGGGTGATCAGGGCGTTGGCCGCCACCGGAGTGTCCCCGGGCGGCAGCAGGCCGAGGCCCACCACGACGCCTCCCCGGTCGACCCCGTAAACGCAGGTGCGCAGGCCCGCGGGACTGCCCGAGGACTCGATGGCGATGTCCGCGGCGAGTTCCTCCAGGTGGTCGGCGCCGACGCCGACGCGTACGGCCGAGGTGGCCCCCACCTGCTTGGCCACGGCCAGCGGCGCTTCGTGCACGTCGGTCACGGTGATGTCGCCCGCGCCCGCGGCCCGCAGCGAGGCGACCACCAGACAGCCGATGGGGCCCGCGCCGGTGACCAGCACCCGCTTGCCCCGTACGTCGCCGGCCTGCCGTACGGCGTGCCACGCGACCGCGGCGGGCTCGGCCACCGCGGCCAGCCGCAGATCGAGGCCCTCCGGCAGCGCGAGCACCCGTTCCGCGGGGACGACGAGGACGTCGGCGAAGCCGCCCTGTACATGGGGGTTCCTGGCGGCGCTCCCCAGATACCCGGTGTCCAGGCAGGTGTTGCGTCGACCGGCGTGGCACTGCCGGCACTGTCCGCAGGAAGCCAGCGGGTGGACGGCCACCGGTGTCCCCGGCGGCGGTGCCTGGACGCCGGGACCCGCCTCGCGTACCCGGCCCACGATCTCGTGGCCGAGCACCAGCGGCTCGCGGAGCCGGAACTCCCCGACGGCTCCGTGGCGCCAGTAGTGCAGGTCGGAGCCGCAGATGCCGCCGTACTTGACGTCGACCGCCACCTCGCCCGGGCCGGGCACCGGTACCGGGCGCTCCTCCAGGCGGAGGTCGCCTGCGCCGTGCGCCACCACGGCTCGCATCGTCGCTGAGTCCATGTTCTCGTCCCGCTCTCTGCCGAACACTTCGGCTGCTTCTTTTGGTTGCGTGTCTGCGTGCGGTGGTCGGCAGTGGGGGTCGTGGATCGCAGTGGGTTCAGACGACAGCGGTCAGTCCGCCGTCGACGGCGATCACCTGACCGTTGACGAAGTCCGACGCAGGGGCCGCGAGCCACACCAGAGTGCCGACCAGATCCTCGACCGTGGCCCAGCGGCCGGCCGGGGTGCGGCCCCGGATCCATGAGTCGAAGGCCGGGTCGTCCACCAGGGGCCGGGTCAGCTCGGTGACCACGTAGCCGGGGGCGAGTGCGTTGACGGTCAGTCCGGAACCGGCCCACTCCGCGCACATGCTGCGCGTCAGCATCGCCAGGCCCCCCTTGGAGGCCGCGTAGGCGGCGATGCCAGGCCGGGCGAGCCACGTCTGGACGGAGCAGATGTTGACGATCTTTCCGTGGCCGCGCTCGACCATGGCGGCGGCCACCGTGCGGCCGACCAGGAAGGCGCTCGTGAGGTTGGTGTTCAGCACCCGTTCGAAGGTCGCCGCCGAGACCTCCAGCATCGGCTCGCGGTGCTGTACGCCGGTGTTGTTGACCAGGATGTCCAGTGGGCCCAGGCCGTCCTCGATCTCCCGGACCGCGCGTCGCACGGCCGTCTCGTCGGTGACGTCGAAGGCCGCCGTGTGTACCTCGGCCCCCGTCTTCTCGGCCAGTTCCTGCCGCGCGCGCTCCAGCGCCCCCGCGTCGCGGCCGTTCAGGACGAGTTCGGCGCCCGCCTCGGCCAGTCCGGCGGCGAGGGCGGCTCCGATGCCTTTGCTGGAGCCGGTCACCAGGGCGCGGCGGCCGGTGAGGTCGAACAGTGCGGGAGCCTTCACGGCCGTACCTCCAGGGGAGCGTAGTAGTGCATCAGCGCGGCGTTGTCGGCGTCGCCGTGGCCGGCAGCGGTGAGCCAGCGGTGCAGTTCGGCGACAGCGGTGGTGACGGGCATGGGCACGCCTGCGGAGCGTGCGTGGTCGCGGGCGGCGTCGAGGTCCTTGACCATGTTGCTGATCCGTCCGGTGGGGGAGAGGTCGGCTTCGGCGAACTTCACGAAGAACTCTTGCAGGAGCGCGGAGTCGGCTCTGCCTCCGGTGAGCGCCGTGAGCACCTGACCGGGCGGAAGGCCGGCCGCCCGCACGAGGGCGGCTGCCTCGGCGAGTGCGGCGAATCCGCAGCCGACCAGCACCTGGTTGACGGCCTTGACCAGCTGACCGGCACCGGCGGGCCCGAGGTGCGTCAGCCGGGAGGCCAGAGACCCGAGGACGGGGAGTGCGCGTTCGACGTGCTCCATTTCGCCGCCGAGCATCAGCGTCAGCTCGCCGCGCGCGACGGCCGGTGCGCCGCCCGACAGCGGGGCGTCGACCCAGCCGGCGCCCAGTTTCGCGGCACGTTCGGCGAACTCGTGCGTGCGGCCGGGGTCGATGCTCGACATGTCGATCACCAGTACATCGTCCGGTGCGGCACTCAGGATCCCGTCCGGCCCGAAGACCGCCTGCTCCACGATCGGCGCGGTGTTGAGGGAGAGGATGACCACTCCCGAGGGGGCAAGCCGGGCCGGTGACTGCGCCGTGGCGGCCCCGTCCCGGGCGAGCTCGGCGACGGCCTCCGGCCTGATGTCGTAGACGCGCACCGCGCGCTCGCAGTCGAGCAGCCGTCGCGCGATGGCGGAACCCATGACTCCGAGCCCGGCTATACCGACCTCTGTATCTCCTGACACCAATCCTCCTGAACGAAATGCTGTGTTCAGAACAGCATTCTGGTCAATGGAACGCGAGAAGGCAATGAGTATCGCTGTGATCTAGGCGAAGCCGCGAGCTCTCGTACAGCATCTTGGAATCAGAACCACATGCTGTTAACGTCCCGACGTCTACTGAGCCGCGGAAACGGAGACCGCCATGAACGAGGTCGGCGAGGTGGTGCTCGGCATCGACCTGGGTACCACCGCCACCAAGGTGGTCGCGGTGAACGCCGCATACCGCCCGGTGTCGACCGTCGAACGCCCCGCCCCCTTGCGCACCGGACGCGACGGGGAAGCCGTGCACGATCCTGCGACCGTGCTCGCCGGGGCCGCCGACGCGGTACGCGAGAGCGTGGAGCAGTGCGTGCGACGGGGACTCACCGTGCGGGGACTGTCGTTCAGCGCCGCCCTCCACACCCTCCTCGCCCTCGACTCCTCCGGCGAACCGCTCACCCCCGCCCTGAGCTGGGCCGACACCCGTGCTGCAGACACCGCCCGGCGGCTGCGTGCCGAGCGCGGGGCAGCACTCCACCGTGCGACGGGCACCCCCGTGCACCCCATGTCGCCGCTGGCCAAGCTCGCCTTCTTCGCCGAGCACGAGCCGGAGCTGTTCGCGCGCACGGCCGCCTGGTGCGGCATGAAGGACTACGTCCTGTCCCGGTTGACCGGCCGTCTCGTCACCGACCTCTCGTGCGCCTCGGCGACCGGGCTGCTGGACATCCACACCGCCGACTGGCACCGGCCGGCGCTCGAGGCGGCCGGGGTGGTAGGCGAACGCCTCCCCGAACTCGTGTCGCCCACCGCCGCGTTCCCTCTGCTGCCCGGCCCCGCCGCCGCACTCGGCCTGCCTGCCGGGCTGCCCGTGCTCGCCGGTGCCGGAGACGGACCGCTCGCCAACCTCGCGGTCGGTGCCACCGCCCCCGCCACGGCCGCGCTGTCTCTTGGCACCAGCGGCGCACTCCGCGTCGTCCGCGACCGGCCGGGCGTGGACGACAGGTGCCGCGTCTTCTGTTATCACCTCGCCGACGGGCTGTGGGTGCTCGGCGGAGCGGTCAGCAACGCCGGAGTCGTCGCCCATTGGGCCGCCGAGTCCTTCGGCGGCGTCGACGTGGCCGACCTGCTGAAGGAGGCCGCCGAGGTCGAACCTGGTTCCGAGGGCCTGACCGCGTTGCCTCACCTCCTCGGCGAACGCGCCCCCTGGTGGGACCCCGACGCCCGCGGTGCCCTCATCGGACTGCGGCGCGGCCACGGCAGGGCGCACATGACCCGGGCCATGATCGAGGGCGTCGGACAGCAACTGGCGCTGGTACGGGACTCGGTGGTCGCGGCCGGTGCGCCGATCGCCTCGGTGCGGGCCACCGGCGGGGCACTGCGGTCGTCGCTGTGGGCGGAGATCGTCGCGGCGGCGCTCGACATGCCGTTGGAGATCACCGACGACACGGCCGGCTCCGGGTTCGGCGCGGCACTCCTCGGCTGGCGCGCACTCGGCGCCGTGCCCCACCTCTCCGCCCTGCCCGCCGAGGTCTGGGCCCGGCCGCATCGCACCGTCCTCCCCGACCCGGTCGCCGTGCGGAGGATGGCGCAGTCCCGTCCTCGGCTGGAGCGGTGCTACGAGGTGCTGCGCGACCTCGCCGCCTGAAGCGTGCTTCGACAGCAGCGCCGTCCGCCCGAAGGGCACACCCGACGACGCGGCGAGCGTGCGTGCCAGATGCCGCCGGGCAGACAGGACTTCCGAAACATGCCCTGGCACCGCGGCCCGGGAGCGGCCGGGCTCAGCTGCCGTCGGCGTGCTCACAGGCCCCACCTGCCTGGCCGACGCCGGGGGACAGGAGCCCGCGCCGATCGACGCGTGACGGGTGCGGTGACCGCGGCCCCCGCGCCCTGTCGCAGCCGCGAGGCCTCCCACGCGCAGGCCAGCGGCAGCAGTGCGAGCACGCCGAACGCCACGCCGTAGGGTCGTGCCGGATCGGTCGGCCCGAGCTGTGCGGTGAGGGCTCCCGCCGCGCGCAGGGTCCACACGGCCAGGGCGATGCCCACCCCGCCGGCCAACTGGTGCACGCTGCTCGACAGGGTGTTGGCGTTCGCGGTCCGCTCCGGCCCCAGGTCGGCGAAGCAGATCGAGGAGTACGCGCTGAGCGAGACGGACCGGCACACGCCGCTCACGAAGAGCACGGCGACCAGCACAGCAAGAGGCGTACGGGAAACGACGAGGCCGCAGAGGACGAACGTCGATGCCGTCGCCATGCCGTTGACGACGAGCACCGTGCGGAAGCCGAAGCGGCGCAGCAGCGGGGTGGTGAACGGTTTGACGGCGATGTTGCCGGCGAACACGGCGGTGAGCACGAGCCCGGCCCGCGCGGCGCTCCAGCCCCACGCCTGCTGGAACATCAGCGGCAGAAGGAAGGGGACGGCGCTGATGGCGGCCCGGAAGACGGCGCCACCCGCGTTCGCCACCCGGAAGGTGTCCACGCGGAAGGCGGTCAGATCCAGCAGTGGCCTGCGCGACCGCAGGAGGTGACGGACCGCCAGCCCGCAGGTGAGCAGTCCCAGGCCGAGCCAGACGGCCGCCGAGGCCCGGTGCCGTGCCAGGTCGCCCAACAGCTCCACGCCGACGAGCAGCGCGCCCGCCCCCGCCGACGTGAGGACGAAGCCCGTCCGGTCGAGTACCGGCCGGCCCTCGTCGGCCTCGCGCCGGCCGTCGGGGATCAGCCGCAGGGCAGCGGGCAGCGCCGCCACGCCCAGTGGCACGTTCACCAGGAAGATCCAGCGCCAGGAGGCGTACGTGGCGAACAGGCCGCCGAGCACGGGGGCGAGCACCGGGGCCAGCAGGCCCGGCCAGGTGAGCCAGGCGATCGCCCGCAGCAGGTCCCGGCGTGGGGTGGTGCGCAGGACGGTCAGCCGCCCGACGGGCACCATCATGGCCCCGCCGACGCCCTGCGCCACCCGCGTCACGACGAGCTCGGTGAGACTGTCGGCCGCCGCGCACAGCGCCGAGGCGATGGTGAACACGGCTACCGCCCAGGCGAAGACGCGGCGGCCGCCCCAACGGTCCGCGGCCCAGCCGCTCACCGGGATGAACGCGGCCAGCGCCGTCAGATACGCGGTCATGGCGGCGCCGACGGCCTCCGCCCCGGTCCCGAAGGACGCGGCGATGCCGGGGGCGGCGGTGGCGATGATCGTGGCGTCCAGGTTCTCCATGAAGAACGCCCCTGCCACCAGCAGCGCCGGCCCCCGGTGCCTTCCGTTCGCCCGTGTCTTCGTCTGGACCGAGGCCGGTTGGTCGGACATGGCGGTCTCGCGGTGACCCGGGTTCGGGTCAGGCCGAGCCGGCGGAAACGGTGGACGCCGCGTGCACGGCATGTCCACCGAACTGCTGGCGCATCGCGGCGAGCGCCTTCAGCTGGGCGGCGTCCGGCTTGCGGGAGGCGAAGCGGGCGAAGAGCGCGGCGGTCATGGCCGGGGCGGACACCGCCAGGCGTACCGCCTCCTCGACCGTCCAGCGGCCCTCGCCGGAGTCGTCGACCCGGCCGGAGAGACCGGCCAGGTCCGAGTCCTGTTCCAGGGCACGGACGAGGAGGTCGAGCAGCCAGGACCGGACGACGGTGCCCTGCCGCCAGGAGGCGAGCACCTTGGGCACGTCGGGGACGTACTCGCTGGCCTCCAGCAGTTCGTAGCCCTCGGCAAGGGCCTGCATCATGCCGTACTCGATGCCGTTGTGAACCATCTTGGCGTAGTGCCCGGCGCCCACCGGGCCGGCGTGGCAGATGCCGTCCTCTGCCGGGGCGAGGGACTCCAGCAGCGGCCAGACGCGCCGGACGTGCTCGTCGGCCCCGCCGCACATCACGCCGTAGCCGTTCTCCCGGCCCCAGACGCCGCCGCTGACACCGCAGTCGACGTATCCGACACCGTGTTCGGCGAGCATCCGCGCGTGCTCGGTGTCGTCGGTGAAGCGCGAGTTGCCGCCCTCGACCACCACATCGCCCGCGGACAGCAGGCCGGCCAGGTGCCGGAGCGCCTCGCGCGTGGGGTCACCGGCCGGGAGCATCAGCCACACCACACGGGGGGCTGCGAGCCTGCCGACCAGTTCCTCCAGGGAGTTGACGTCACGATCCGGCGAGGTGCGGCTGTAGCCGATCACCTCGTGGCCGCGGTCGCGCCAGCGGGCCGCCATGTTGCCGCCCATGCGTCCGAGACCGACGATTCCAATCTGCATTGCTCAGTCCTTCGAGATGTGGTGCGGGCGTGAGGGACTGTTGTCCTCACGCAACAGCCGCAGGACGACGCTGTTGTCCAGGTCGCCGAGGCCTCGGTCGTCGATCGCCGCGTACAGGCGGGCGACGGAGGTGGACAGCGGCAGCTCGACGTGCGCGTCCGCGGCACTGTCCAGCACGAAGCCGAGGTCCTTGTGGAGGTAGCGGGCGGGGCCCGAGGGGGTGAAGTCGCTGTCGGCGAGGTGACGGCGCTTTTGCGCGAGCACCTCCGAGGAGGCGAGTCCGCCGGACAACACCTCCAGCAGGGCCGCCGGGTCGAGGCCACCGTGCTCGCCGAGTACGACGGCCTCGGCGAGCGCCACGAGGGTGCCGGCCACGACGAGTTGGTTGCAGGCCTTGGCGAGCGATCCGGCTCCGATGTCGCCCATGCGGCGGACCGTCGAGCCCATGGCGGTCAGGTAGGGAAGGGCGCGTTCGACGGCGTACTGCGTTCCGCCCGCCATGATCGACAAGGTGGCGTTCCGGGCGCCTGTCACGCCACCGCTGACAGGAGCGTCGACGACGGTGACGCCGAAAGACCGCAGTTCCTGGGCCAGGGCACGTACGGCGACGGGGGAGACGGTACCCATGACCACGAGGGTGTCCATCGCTTCGGCCGGTGCGGCGGTGTCCAGGCCTGCGAGCAGTCCGTCCGGGCCGGCCGACACGTTCCGGACCTGAGGCAGATCCGGGAGCATGGTGATGACCGTGCGGGCGCCGGCGGCGACGTCGGCGGGCCGGCCGGCCGCACGGCAGCCGGCGGCGACGGCGGCGTCGAGTGGGGTGCGGCCCCGGTTCCATACGAGGACGTCGAAGCCGGCCTTCGCGAGGTTGGCCGCCATGGGAAGGCCCATCGCGCCGAGCCCGACGAAGCCGACCGTGCCGGGAGACTGAGGCGGGGAGGTCACGGACGGACCCCCGCCGGTGCGTGCTGCCCCGTCTCCGCCGCGAGGGCGCCCAGCCGTTCGGAGAGGTACGCGTGTCCGAGCACGTCCCGGTTGACGACGAAGCGCGGCAGGCGGCCGGTCGCGACGTCCAGGACGGCCCGGACCGCGCTCCCGCCGTTCCCGGCGGACATCTCGTCGGTCCACGCGAGGCTGTGCGGACTGAGGACGACGTTCTCCATGGAGAGCAGCGGGTTGTCGGCGCCGGGAGGCTCGGACTCGAACACGTCCAGTCCGGCGCCGCGGATGCGGCCGGTGCGCAGGGCGTCGATCAGTGCCGCCTCGTCCACGATCGGCCCGCGGGCGACGTTGAGGAGCACGGCCGAGGGCTTCATCAGGGCCAGTCGCCGGGCGTCCACGAGGTGGTGGGTCTCCTCGGTCAGCACGCACATCACGATCACCGCGTCGGCCTCGGCCATCACGGTGTCGGCGTCGCCGAGACGCACGCCGAGTTCGCGGGCCGTGTCCGGCGGGCAGTAGGGGTCGTAGGCGATGACCTCGGTGTCGAACGGCCGCAGCAGACCGACCAGGTCGCGGGCGGTGTTGCCCAGGCCGAGCAGGCCGATCCGGCGGCCGGTGAGCCCGAGCCCCATCCACTGCTCGCGCTCGGACCAGCGTCCCTGACGCACCAGCCGGTCCTTGGCGGTGACGTTGTGCAGAACCGCCAGCAGCATGGTGAGGGCGGCGGTGGCGACCGGGCGTCTGGCGCCGTCGGGGGTGATGGTGACAAGAGCGCCGTGGCGCGTGCAGGCGTCGAGGTCGACGGCGTCGTAGCCGACGCCGAAGCGGGCGAAGAGAAGCGGGGGCCGCGTGCCGCCCTCGAACGTGCGGGCGGTGACGGCGGGGCCGGCGAACAGGACGGCGTCCAGGCCGTCGATGTCCGGGGCGAGGAGTTCGCCGGTGTCACGCGGGAGGTAGCGCCAGGGGATCCCGGCGGCGTCCAGCTCGCCGAGCCGGATGTCGCCCCACACGTTGCTTCCGTCCGCGTCGCGGAAGTCACGGCTGACCCCGACGGTGAACCGGCCCTCGGCCGGCTGGGAGCCCGTCATCACAGCACCGCGACCGGGTTGACGGGCGAGCCCGTGCCACCGGGGATGTTCAGTGGTGCCACGACCAGCAGGAACTCGTAGCGGCCTGCCGTCGCGCAGGCGGCGGACAACGCCTCCAGGTCGAGGTTGTCCAGCAGCGGTACGCCCATGGCGGTGAGCGCGAGGGCGTGCACGGGGGAGTGCAGTCCGTCGACGGGGGAGGGACGTACGTCGCTGTCGCCGTCGCCGCCGAGCAGGGAGATTCCGCGCTCGGCGAGGAGGGGTACGGCGTCCACGTGGAAGCCCGCACTGGCGTTGTCGGGGTTCCAGGCCCCGAGTGCGGCACGGCGTCGGAAGTGACCGGAGCGCAACAACACCGCGTCGCCCTCGGCGATGGTCACGCCGAGCGCCTTCTCCGCGGCGAGCACGTCCTCGGCGTGCACGGCGGTTCCAGGCTCGAGCCAGTCGGTGCCGAGGACGGCGGGCAGGTCGATCAGGACGCCCTTGGTGACGAGGGGGCCCAGGGCGGAGACCGCGCCGAAGTGGGCGCCGGCGGCGTCGACCACTTCACGGGCGGTGCGGCCGTCGTAGAGCTGACCGCGGTACGCGATGTGGGAGAGCGCGTCGAGGTGGCTGACGCCCTTGCCGTGGTAGTCGACGGCGATGAAGTCCTTGTGGCAGGACGGCTCGGGGGCCTCGACGTCGCCGAGATCGGACATGTAATGCAGGGCGGGCTTGCCGTTGTCGGGGCCGGGAACCGTGTTCCAGGGCAGCGCCATGGGGACGGTGACGCCGCTGCGGACGAGCGCGGCGGCTCGCTGGACATGGGCGGGGGTGACCCGGTTCCACGCACCGCGGTCGGCGGGGGACCACGTGCCCCAGGTCCGAACGGAGTCGAAGAGGGCATCGAAGTCCTCGCGTGACAGGCGGGGGCCGTTGTCAGGCAGAGGAGGCGGGGAATGGGTTGGGCTGCTGGTCATGAGCTGCTCAGCGCTCCAAGGCTCGGAGGGTGTCGTCGATCGGCCCGGAAGGCGCGCTACGGTCAGGAGACTCGGCGAATCTCGATGGCAAAGCGCGTGGCGACGGCATTGTCGTTCGGTGACAGACGAGGGACAATAACAACATGCTGAACGACGAACAGAATGATGGGTGGAAACGACGGTGAGCGCAAGCGACCCGGGAAGCCTCGTCCCGGCGGTGACCCGAGCGGTGGCGATTCTCGACGTCCTCGGCGAGGCAGAGGGCCGACCGCTGTCGGTCAGTGACATCGCGCGCGCCCTGGGCCTGCCGAAGTCCTCGACGGGGAATCTCTGCGCCTCCCTTGAGGCGGCGGGCATGATCACTCGCAATGGCGCGGGCTTCGGCCTCGGGCGCAAACTGGTGGAACTCGGTGGTCGCTATCTGTCCACTGTCGACCAGTTGCGCGACTTCTACGAGCTGTGCCGGCGCAGTGCGCACATCTCGCGGGAGACCGCCCGGGTGGCCGTTCTGGACGGCCTGGACGTTCTGTACCTGGCCCGGTACGACGGTACTCAGCCGCTGCGGCTCACCGCCAACATCGGCGACCGCTTCCCCGCCAACTGCACGGCGACCGGGAAGGCGATCCTCTCGACGCTGGATCCGGCGGTGGCCGAGGACCGGCTGCGCGGCCGCACCCTGCCCGCGCTCAGCGAGCGCTCCCTCACCTCGGTGCCCGCGTTGCTGGAGGACCTCGCGGCGACCCGGGAGCGCGGCTACGCGGTCGACGACGAGGAGGCCACCGCGGGCGTCCTCTGCCTGTCCGTGCCGGTCACCGGATTCCGCACCGACTCGGCCCCCTTCGCGATCAGCGTCACCGTGCTGAAGGCGCGACTCGACGACGAGTTCCGTGAGGCGCTCCTGAAGGATCTGCGCGCCATCGCGGCAGGGCTGGAGAACCCCATGCTTCCGCGGGGACTGCCGACGGGCGGCGGATGAGGTGACATGGGCTCCCCGCTCCGGCGGGGGCCTCGCGAAGACCACGACGACGGCGGCGGTACGGAACTTCTCCGTACCGCCGCCGTAACTTTGGAGCAATCTATGGCAACGGGGCTATTGACCAGGATGCTGTAACGAGTTCAGGATTCTGGTCGAGCCGATGGATCGGTCCTCGGCCTGCAGATCCCCCGGAGAAGTCCGTGAACGACGCTCCCGACGACACAGCCCCCAGCTCTCCGTCGCCCGACGGGCAAGAGGCCTCCCGTCCGCTGGTGACGATCCGCGGACTGCGCAAGCGGTTCGGCGGAACCCTCGCCCTCGCCGATGTGGACCTCGACGTCCAGGCGGGCAGTGTTCTCGCCCTATTGGGCCATAACGGTGCAGGAAAATCCACACTTATCAAGATCCTTGCCGGTGTCTACCGCGCCGACGAGGGCCAGGTCACCGTCGCCGGCCACCCGCTCGGCTCCAGCGCGGCGTCCACCGAGATGTCCTTCATCCACCAGGACCTCGGTCTCGTGGAGTGGATGACGGTGGCCGAGAACGTCGCCCTGGGCACCGGCTACCCCCGCCGAGCCGGGCTCGTCTCCTGGCGGCAGGTACGTCGGCGCTGTACCGAGGCCCTGGAGATAGTCGCCGGCCACCTCGACCCGGACGCGGCCGTCGCCGATCTCACCCGCGCCGAGCGCTCCCTCGTCGCCATCGCCCGCGCACTGGCCACCCGCGCGCGCCTCATCGTCCTCGACGAACCGACCGCCAGCCTCCCCGCCGCGGACTGCGCCCGGCTCTTCGACGTCCTGCACACCCTGCGCGACCGCGGCCACGCCATCGTCTACGTCAGCCACCGCCTCGACGAGGTCTACCAGGTGGCCGACCGCTTCGCCGTCCTGCGCGACGGTCACCTCATCAGCCAGGGTCTCCTGGCCGACCACGGCCCGGACCGCATCGTGCACGACATCGTCGGCCGTGAGCCGGAGGGCCACCGACCGCCCGGCCCCCGGGCGACCGGCACCCCCGCCTCCACCGTGCTGCGCCTGACCGGCGTCACCACCGAGGGCGCCGGCCCCGTCGAACTGGAACTGCGCGCCGGAGAAGTCCTGGGCATGGTCGGCCTCACCGGAGCCGGTCACATGGATCTCGGCCGTGCTCTGGCCGGGTCCCGGCCCTTCACCGGCGGCGAGGTAGTGCTCGACGGCAAGAAGTACCGCCCCCACTCGGTCGCCGCGGCCGTCGACGCGGGCATCGGCTTCGTCACCAGCAACCGCCAGGAGGAGGGCTGCGCCCTCGAACTCACCGTGCGCGAGAACTTCCTGGCCAACCCCCGCGCGGACGCCCGGGCCCCCTGGCGCTGGATCAGCCCCGCGCGCGAACGCGCAGAGGCCAGATCGCTCGTCGAGCGGTTCGGTGTGCGTCCCGCCGACTCCGAGGCCCCGATCGCCACCCTCTCCGGCGGCAACCAGCAGAAGATCATGATCGGCCGCTGGCTGCGCCTGAGCCGCCGCGTGGTGATCCTCGAGGAGCCGACCGCCGGCGTCGACGTCGGCGCCAAGGCCGAGATCTACCGGCTCCTGGACGACGCCCTCGCCGAAGGGCTCGCCGTCCTGCTCATCTCCACCGACTTCGAGGAGGTCGCCGACGTCTGCCACCGCGCGCTGGTCTTCGTCAGGGGCCACGTCACCGCGGAACTGTCCGGCGACGCCCTCACCGTCACCGAACTCACCCATGCCGCGTCGGCCATGCCGGCGCTGACCGGAACGGGCAACCACTGATGGCCACCGAGACCCAGTCCTCCCGCCGAGCCCAGCGGTCCACGACCGGCGGCGACGCCAAAACGCCCAGGAGCAGGCGTACGACCGGCGCCGCCCCCACCGGACCGTCCCGCGGCCCGCGCGGTAGCCGGCTGCGCGGCCACCTCATCGGCACCTACGGCCTGCTCACCCTCACCGTCCTGCTCTTCCTCGTCTTCTCCCTCGCCCTGCCGAACACCTTCCCCACCCTCGACAACATCTCGTCGATCCTGTCCAACCAGTCGATCCCGGCCATGCTCGCCCTCGGCGCGATGATCCCCATCGTCACCGGCAAGTTCGACCTCTCCGTCGGCTACGGCCTCGGCCTCGCCCACGTCCTCGCGATGCAGCTCATCGTCAGCAACGGCTGGCCCTGGCCGCTGGCCTGCGTGGTCGTCATCGTCGGCGGCGGCGTCATCGGCGTGTTCAACGGCCTCCTCGTCGAGTTCGCCAAGATCGACTCCTTCATCGCCACCCTCGGCACCGGCAGCGTGCTGTACGCCTGCACCGGCTGGATCACCGACGGCGCGCGCATCGTCCCCGGCCCGAACGGGCTGCCCCCGGCCTTCACCGACCTGTACGACTCGAAGTTCCTCGGCCTGCCCGTACCCGCCTTCTACGTCCTCGGCCTCGCCGTCATCCTCTGGCTGCTGCTGGAACGGCTGCCGCTCGGCCGCTACCTGTACGTCATCGGCTCCAACGCCCGCGCCGCCGACCTGGTAGGCATCCCCACCCGCCGCTACGGCATCTACGCCTTCGCCGGATCCGGGCTCGTGGTCGGCTTCGCCGGCGTCCTGCTCGCCGCCCAGCAGCAGATCGGCAACCCCAGCGTCGGCATGGACTACCTGCTGCCCGCCTTCGTCGGCGCGCTGCTCGGCTCCACCGCCATCAAGCCCGGCCGCGCCAACGCCGCCGGCACCGTCGTCGCCGTCGCCATCCTCGCCATCGGCCTCGCCGGCATCCAGCAACTGGGAGCCGAGTTCTGGGCCACCTCCCTGTTCAACGGCGGCACCCTCCTCCTCGCCGTCGGCCTGGCCGGCTACTCCGCCCGCCGCCGACTGCGCGCCGGGGCGGACGCCACTCGCACCTCACTGTCCGGGCCGTCCGAGTCCGCGGCGCCGGCCGCCTCTGTGCAGACCTCCGTCGCCGCCGCGGAATCCGCGCCCCCGCCGCCGTCCACGACGACGGACTAGATCCACCGAGCCACCCGTCACAGCCCGTGCGGCCCGTCGTCCGGACGTCACCCGCCTTCCCGCCCTCCCCGTACATCAGCAAGGAGCCCGTCCGTGTCGTACCACTACACCCGTAAAGCGCCCCTGAGAGCCGTGGCCGCATTCGCCGTGGTCACCGCGTTCGCCGCAGGCTGCACTCGAGGGTCGGAGGCCGGCTCCGCCAGCACCGTCGCTGACACGAAGGCAGGCTGCCCCGCGGTCCTCGCCTCCGCCAAAACGGCCGTCAAGGCGGCGGAGGACGTCAACGCTCCCTGGGACGGCCCGACCACCGGCCCCAAGGCGGCAACCGGCAAGACCATCGTCTACGTCGCCCAGAGCATGACCAACCCGGGAGTCGCCGGCGCCGCCGACGGAGTCAAGGAAGCCGCCAAGGCCATCGGATGGACCGTACGGATCATCGACGGCCAGGGCACCCCGGCCGGCATCCAGGCCGCGCTCAGTCAGGCCGTCGCCGTCAAGCCCGACGGGATCGTGCTCTCCGGCTTCGACCCCAAGTCGACAGCGCAGCAGGTCGCCCAGGCCAACGCCGCCGGCATCCCGCTCATCGGCTGGCATGCCGTGGACGCCCCCGGCCCCAGCACGGACCCGAAGCTCTTCAGCAACGTCACCACCAAGGTGCAGGACGTCGCCAAGATCAGCGCCGACTGGATCATCAGCCAGTCCAACGGCCGGGGCGGCGTGGTGGTCTTCACCGACGCGTCCATACCCTTCGCCAAGGGCAAGTCGGACCTGATCGAGAAGGAGCTCGCCACCTGCTCCGACGTCAAGGTCCTGAACACGTCCAACATCCCCATCGCGGACGCCAGCAACCGCACGCCGCAGGAGGTCTCCGCCCTGCTGTCCCGCTTCGGCGCCAAGTGGACCAGCTCGGTGGCCATCAACGACCTCTACTTCGCGGACGCCGCCCCAGCCCTTCGGGCAGCGGGCAAGCAGGGTAACGGAGCACCCTTCAACATCGGCGCGGGCGACGGCGACCCGTCCGCCTTCCAGCGCATCAACAGCAAGCAGTTCCAGTCGGCGACGGTTCCCGAGCCGCTGTCCGAGCAGGGCTGGCAGATGATCGACGAGTTCAACCGCGCCTTCGCCGGCAAGTCCGCCAGCGGCTATGTCGCTCCGGTGCACATCGCCACGGCCGACAACAGCGGCGGTAAGTCCTCCTGGGACCCCAGCGGGTACCGCGAGGCCTACCGCAAGCTCTGGGGGAAGTGACCCGAGCACCCATGGCCACAGTCACCTGAGCAACACCGTCGGCTGCCCCTCCTGCTCTCCCCGGCGGGAGGGGCAGCGCCGCGTCCCGTCCCGCCCCTCGCCCGCTCGTCCCCTGGCTCTGCACGACGATCTGCCGCAGCGCCTCGGCCTGTTCTGTTCTGCCGTACATGAGCGAGCGCGCCGCACCGCCGGAGCCGGTCGAGCCGTCGTCCTACGGCGCGCCCGGTGCCGTGCCCGCCAGGTAGACGGTGTTGGCCGAGGTGCCGCCCTGCAGGGGGTTGTCGAAGTCGACGACATGGGCCGCCGACTGTGCGAAGACCTCCCCGAGTGCGGAGGTGAACTCCTCGTCGGGCGGATCGTTCGACCACAGGGCGAACACCCCGCCGGGGTGGAGGTGTTCGGCGAGGGCGCGCAGCCCGGCAGGCTGGTAGAGCGCGGCGTGCCGGGAATGGAGCACATGGCGCGGTGAGTGGTCGACGTCCAGCAGGATGGCGTGGAAGCGGCGGCCCGGCTCCTCGGGATCCAGACCGTTGGGATCGGCGGCCAGCGCGAAGAAGTCGCCGTGCACCAGGCGGCAGCGGGCGTCCGACGTCAGCCGGGCCCCGAGGGGAACCAGGTGCCGCTGGTGCCAGTCGATGACTTCGGCGAGCGCGTCGATCACGATCAGCGAGCGCACCCGGGCGTCGTCCAGCGCCGCCTGGGCGGTGTAGCCGAGCCCGAGTCCGCCGACGGCGACGTCCAGTGCGGGCAGTTCGGTGTCCGGCAGCTGCGCCAGTGCGAGTTCCGTGAGCGCGATCTCGCCGGTGGTGAAAAGGCTGGACATCAGGAACTCGTCGCCGAGTTTCACCTCGTACACGTCGTCTCCCGAGACCGGGTGACGGCGCCGGCGCAGACTGATCTCGCCGATCGGTGTCGGTCGCCAGTCGATCTCCTCGAAGCGCAGGCCCATCCGCTCACCCTTCTGACGTTCGTTCGTGGATGCATGAGTGGCGAAGCAGGCGTAGGAGCGGGGAGTCGGGCGGCGGCCGTCTCAGGCGTCGATGACGACCGGGATGATCAGCGGCCTGCGACGGTGGGCGCGGAACGCCCAGTTGCCCACGGCGCGGGCGATGAGCTGTTCGAGCTGGTGGGCGTCGCCGACGCCTTCCTGGGCGGCGGTGGCCAGCGTCTTCTCGATGACGGGGATCACCGGCTCGAAGGTGGTCTCGTCGTGGACGAAGCCGCGGGCCAGGAAGTCCGGGGGCTCGGCCAGCGCGCCGGTGTCGGCGTCGACGAGGGCCACGACCGTGATGACGCCCTCCTGGGCAAGGGTGACCCGGTCCTTGAGGGACGCTTCGGTGGCGCCGCCGACTTCCATGCCGTCCACGTAGACGTTGCCCGCGGGCACCTTGCCGACGATGGAGGCGCGGCCGTCGACGAGGTCGACGACGACACCGTCCTCGGCGATCACGACCCGCTCGGGGTCGACGCCGGTACGGATGGCGAGGTCGGCGTTGGCCCGCAGGTGACGGAACTCGCCGTGAACGGGCATGACGTTGCGGGGCCGGACGATGTTGTAGCAGTAGACGAGTTCCCCGGCGCTGGCGTGGCCGGAGACGTGCACCTTGGCGTTGCCCTTGTGGACGACGTTGGCGCCCCACCGGGTCAGGCCGTTGATCACCCGGTAGATGGCGTTCTCGTTGCCGGGGATGAGGGAGCTGGCGAGCAGGACGGTGTCGCCCTTGCCGATACGGATCGCGTGGTCGCGGTTGGCCATCCGCGACAGGGCGGCCATCGGCTCACCCTGGGACCCCGTGCACACCAGGGTGATCCGGTGGTCCGGCAGCTTCTCCAGTTCCTTGGCGTTCACGACCAGGCCGGACGGGACCTTGAGATAGCCGAGATCGCGGGCGATACCCATGTTGCGGACCATCGAACGGCCCACGAAGGCCACCTTGCGACCGTGCTGGTGGGCGGCGTCCAGGACCTGCTGGATGCGGTGCACATGGCTGGCGAAGCTGGAGACGATGACCCGCCGCGGGGCGGTCCGCAGGACCTGCTCGATCGCGGGGTTCAGTTCGCGTTCGGAGGTGGTGAAGCCGGGGACCTCGGCGTTGGTGGAGTCGGTGAGGAACAGGTCCACACCCTCCTCGCCGAGGCGGGCGAAGGCGCGCAGGTCGGTGATGCGGTCGTCCAGGGGGAACTGGTCCATCTTGAAGTCACCGGTGTGCAGCACCATGCCGGCCCGGGTCCGCAGGGCCACGGCGAGGCCGTCCGGAATGGAGTGGTTGACGGCTACGAACTCGCAGTCGAAGGGACCGAAGCCGCGCCGGTCGCCCTCCCGCACGCGCACCGTGCGGGGACGGATGCCGTGCTCCTTGAGCTTGGCCTCCAGGAAGGCAAGAGTGAGCTTCGAGCCGACGACCGGAATGTCCGACCGCTCCCGCAGCAGATACGGCACGCCCCCGATGTGGTCCTCGTGGCCGTGGGTGAGAACGACGGCCACGATGTCGTGGAGGCGGTCCCGGATCGAGGTGAAATCGGGCAGGATCACGTCCACGCCCGGCTGGTTCTCCTCCGGGAACAGCACACCGCAGTCCACGATCAGCAGCTTGCCGGCATGCTCGAAGACGGTCATGTTCCGGCCGATTTCGCCCAGACCACCCAGGGCGGTCACCCTCAGTCCGCCGTCGGGCAGGGGCGGGGCGGCTTTGAGTTCTGGGTGCGGATGGCTCATACCCTCACGTTACCGGAGGGTCTGCCGGTGTGATCCACTGCCCGGCACAAGGCGTGCACCCGCACGGTGGGGTGCACCTTCCGCTCGACCAGGCCGTAGCGCTCCAGCACCTCAGGTCCACGTCTTCTGGCGAGCCCGTGAACTGCTTGGTCACCATCAGGTTCCCCAGTCGCTGAGGGTGCGTTCTTCCAGGTCAAGGAAGACTCTCCTACCGTTCCCGAGTAACCACACGAGAGTGGCCGGTCGGTGCGGCGCCCAGCTCAGGCTGAACCGCGTCGGGCTCACCCACCGAAGGAAGGTTTCGGCGTGAGCCCCGCCATCAGGCCCGCCAGAGCCGCGCGCGAGGAGACTCCGGTCTTGCGGTAGACCCGGGAGATGTGGGTCTCGACCGTGCGACGGCTCAGGCAGAGTTGTTCGGCGATCGCCGGGCTGGTGAGGCCGTCGGCGACGAGGTCGGCGATCTCCCTTTCGCGGGCGGTCAGTTGGGCGAGCCGGCGCACGGGCCCGTCGTCGGCGGCGGCCACCGCCGGGCCGACCGCCTCGGCAAGCCCGGTCAGCATCCCGCAGCCACCGGCCGCCGCGAGCCGCCGCCCGCGGTGCCAGGCCGCCTGCCCGCGCCGCACACCGCCCGGGTCCGCCGCCAGCAGAGGAGCGCCGAAGAGCAGGGAGAACGCCTCCCAGAACACCGCTCCGCCGCGTGCGCTCTCCTCGGCCGCCGCCACGAACAGGTCCGCCGCCCCGTCGTCACCGAGACCGAGGCGTAGGTGCCCGGCGCTGCGCATGGCCGACGCACGCTGCACGGGCAGATCGAGCCTCTCGGCCTCTGCGCGGGCCCGCTCGGCCCAGTCCTTCGCGGCGGCCAGGTCACCCATGGCGACGGCGGCGGTCACCAGGACCTCCAGGAACAACGGGCGCATGGAAGGCTGCATCCGCCGCAGGCCGGGGCCTCCGGCACGCAGTATCGCCTCCCGGGCACGGGCCGGGTCGCCGGCGGCGAGCGCCGCGTAGCCGAGCACGCACCAGGCGATGGACGCCCACCAGTTGACGCCCCCACCCGCCGCGGCCACGGCTTCCTCAGCGGTGGCAAGTGGCCGCGGATCGCCGGGTGGGCAGGCGTCCACCAGGGCATGGGCCCTGGTCGCCAGGACGAAGGCGAGCAGTTCGTCGCTGCCGATGCCGCGGGCGATGTCCTCGGCCTCCTCGGACAGTTCCACCGCCGACGTGAGCCGGCAGGTCTGGATGCGTACGTGGGTCTTGCACAGCAGCAGGTGCGGCAGCAGGTAGAGCTGGCCGGTGCGGCGGGCTATGGCCAGTCCGCGGTCGGCGTGCCGCTCGGCGTCGGCGAAGCGCTCCAGGAACGCCTCCGCCCAGGCCAGCCGGACCAGCGGCTCGCACACGTCGGTCAGATCGCCGTCCGGCAGCGAGTCCACGAGGTCCGCCGCCCGGCGGGTGAAGTCCTCCGCCGCGGCAGTCTCCCCCTCGTACGCCTCTCCCAGCGCCGCGACGCTCAGGGCACCCGCCACCCCCGTCTCGTCCCCGAGACGGCGGGCCACCTCCAGGGTGTGTGCCACCTCGGAGCGCACCGCCGGGTACGAGGTGTCGTGCGGGGCCGACGAGCCCAACTCCAGTCCCAGCGCCACCTGATCGGCGAGCGACGGCGCGGGATCGGTGCGGTGCAGTTCGCGGCGCAGCAGGGCGGCCGCCTCCGCGTAACGGCCCAGATGGCGCTCCATGACGGCGCACAGCACGACAGCGGACGCCCGCGACCCCGTCCCGTCGCCCGGGTCGGGCAGGGCGATCACCTGGTGCAACAGGTCCCGGCTCTCCCGGAGCCGACCGCCGACGCCCAGCGCCCGGGCCCGCCGCAGCATCAACTCGCGCCGTCTGCTCGCGTGTTCCGGCGTGTGCGGAAGGTGCCGCAGCACCACCTCCAGCCAGTGCGCGCTGCTCGCGGGCGCCGTGTGCGCGGCCTGCTCGGCGGCCTCGTCCAGCACGGCCGCCGCCGGCGGATCCCAGCCGGACAGCGACTGCTCGGCGTGGTGCGCCCGCTCGGCCAGCGGGGCGCCGGTCCGGGCGAGTTCGGCGCCGACGAGCCGGTGGGTCTGCGTGCGCAGCCAAGGATCGGTGCCGTCGTGGACGAGGCTGCGCAGCACGGGGTGGCGCAGTGCGATCCGCCCGTGAGCCCCGGTGCGCAGCAGGTCCCGCCCGGTCAGTACGGCCAGGTCCTCGGCCAGTTGCACCGGCTCGTGGCCGGTCACCGGGCCGAGCAGCGCGGGCGTGGCGTGGTCGCCCAGCGCTGCCACCACTTGGACGAGTCGGCCCTGCGACGGCGTCAGCGGGGTGAGCTCGTCGAGCAGCAGTGCCCCGAGGCCGGTCGCGGACAGCCGGCTCACCGACGCGCCCTCGCGGTGCGCCTGGAGCAGGGTCAGCAGGTACAGCGGGTTGCCCTCGCTCGCCGCGAAGAGCCGGACGGCCTCGTCGCGGGCCAGATGGGGGGTGAGCAGCTCGACGCCCTCCCGCTCGACGAGTGGGCCCAGGACCGTCCGCCGCACCGTGCCGGTGTCCATGCCACGGGCGAGGGTCGCGGCGAGCGATGCGGGACTCTGCCGGTCACGGCGGGCCAGGACCAGCAGGACACGGGCGCGCACGGGGTGACGTACGAGATGGTCGAGGAGTTCCAGCGACGCGGCGTCCGCCCAGTGCATGTCGTCCAGGACCACCACCAGCGCAGACCCCGCGGCATGCGTCAGCAGGGCGGCGGTGGCCCGGTGCAGGTGGAAGCGGTCCGTGGGGCGGGGAGCGCCGCTGAGCACGGGGGCGACCTCGGCGGCCGCCGGGAAGGACTCCAGGGCCTGCGGGTCGAGGTCGCAGAAGGCGTCGGTGAACGGCTGGAAGGGGATGTGGCGTTCGTACTCCGTCGCCCGGCCGCGCAGCACCGCCGCCCCGCGCCGCGCCGCGCCCAGGCACAGCTCATGGACCAGTCGGCTCTTGCCGATGCCCGCCTCACCGCTGATGTCCAGCACCGCCGGGCGGCCGGGCGCGTCCCCCACCACGTCGGCCAGCAGCCGCTCAACCCGCGCGAGTTCAGTCCCTCTGCCGACCAGCGGTGTCCGTTGCGTCGTCATGCCTCAAGCCCCCCACGGCAGTTGGTGCCCCCGCACATCCTGCCGTACACCACTGACAACCTGCGGGTTCGTGTCCGCGATCTCACACCGTGTCGACGCCGGGCACCGGACCTTGGGCACGAACGGATGCGCAGCTACGTAACCGGACTACGTACCAGCACGATCGCCCCGCCCCGACACTTGCGGAAGGATCAAGTCCCGCCGCTACCGGTTCCGGCCGTCGTTCGAGGCGGCCTGCGAGGTCACGGTCGGCGGCCGCGCACTCGTGGCGTACTCCGGGCACCGCAAGGTGATCCGGCTCGCCGACCCGGTCGTGCGCGAGGACACGGCGGTCCTCACGGACTCGCGCACCTGGATCCGCGCGCTGTGCGAGATCCACGTCGACGGCAGGCCCCTGCTGGCGTCCGGCGGTCGCGACGGGGTCGTCCGGCTCTGGGATCTGGAGAACCGCGGCGAACTGGTGGCCTCCCTCGCCGGTCACCGCGGCTGGGTGTTCGCGCTGTGCACCCTGCGCATCTCAGGGCGCGACCTGCTGGCCTCGGGGGGCCGGGACGGCGCGGTACGCATCTGGGACCCGCGCGAGGGCCGACTGGTGCGCACGATGGTCGCCGGCCCGCGGAGGCCGTGGACCCACGCCCTGTGTCAGGTGCGCACGGGCGGGAGAACGCTGCTCGCGTCCGGACACGGCAACGGCACAGTGAACCTCTGGCACGCCGAGTCCGGGCAACCGGTACTGGAGCTGGTCGCGCACGACCGCATCGTGTGGACGCTGTGCGAGGTGTCCGACGGCGACCGCACTCTGCTCGCCACCGCCGACTGGGACGGGAACGTCCGGCTATGGGATCTGGAGGAACCGCGGCAGAGCCACGAGTTCACCGCCGGTGTCGGGCCCGTGTACGCCCGGTGCCAGGCGGAAGCCGGGAGCCGCACGCTGCTGGTCGCGGGCGGCGACGGACCGGGCACCGCGGTCTGGGACCCGTTCACCGGCGAGCGCGCCGGAGACCTGGGCATGGACCTCGCCGGCTTTCTCAGCGGCCACGGCTGGGTCCGCGCCGCCTGCCAGGTCCGGCAGGCCCAGGGCCCGCCGCTGATCATCACCGCGGGGTACGACGACGGGGTACGCGTGTGGGACGTGGCGAAGGAGATCGGTGCGCCTCCCGTCCTGCCGTGACGCCCGCGACGACCCACAGGCCTGAGGCGTCACCGCTCAGTGAGAACGGCGCCCGGCACCCCCGTAGAAGTCAGCGTGCGGGAGCCCGCGTGAGGCGCTCGGCAAGCGCGGCCGCGAACTCCTCCGCTCGCGCCAGCTGGGTGCGCAGATCCTCGACCCGTCGCTGGGCGGCCTGCTCGAAGCCGCGAATCCGGTCCAGCAGTTCCTCGTGCTCCTCGGGCGGCAGTTCCTCGTCCCCGTCGAGGCGGTCGGTGGCCTCCAGCAGGGCGCGCATCTCGTCGAGGGTGAATCCGAGGGGCTTCATACGGCGGATGACCATCAGGCGGGCGACGTCGGACTCGGTGTAGAGGCGGAAGCCGCCTTGGGAGCGGGCGGAGGGGGTGACAAGGCCGGTGTCCTCGTAGTGCCGGATGGTGCGCAGCGACAGCTCGGTCCGTGTGGCGACCTCGCCGATCTGCATGTGCTCGCTGCTCACGCGGGGGCCTTCCCTCGTCTCTCGCCATGGCCGCGCACGGCCACCGATCTCTACCCTAACGTCAGGGTAGAGTTGCCTCGGTGTCGGACTTGGCCGCCTTTCGTGCCGTTTTCATGCGCCGGGGATGCCGTCGCGTGGCCGTCACCCGTGTCGGGGCCGATGATGCCTCCGGCGAACACCGATACCTGCAGGAGAGAGCGTGCGTGTGCCCATGATGCCCGGCGCCGCTGCCTGCCCGCCGTGACCCTTCACTCCCGCACAGCGCACGAGCCCGTGACGGATCGCTTCGCCGCCCCCTGACTTCGGTCCGCCGCTCGCGAACTCGGTCGTCGGCCGCCCCGGCCACCCACACCTTTCCGTACGCCCGCCGTGATGCCGGGTGTGCCCGAGCACGACAGGTTCTTCTCGTCTTGTCCTCCTCCGCACCGTCCCCGGCCACCTGGCTGCGCGGCTCCCGGCGTCCTGCCTGGCTGTCCGATCCGAAGGTGCTGCGCGCCGAGGTACTGGCCGGACTTGTGGTCGCCCTCGCCCTGATCCCCGAGGCGATCTCGTTCTCGGTCATCGCCGGGGTCGACCCGGCCATCGGCCTGTTCGCCTCGTTCACCATGGCCGTGACCATCGCGATCGTCGGCGGCCGACCGGCCATGATCTCCGCCGCCACCGGCGCGGTCGCCCTGGTCATCGCCCCGCTCAACCGCGAGCACGGCTTCGGCTACCTCGTCGCCGCCGTCATCCTGGCCGGCGTCTTCCAGATCGTCCTCGGCGCCCTCGGCGTGGCGAAGCTGATGCGGTTCGTGCCGCGCAGCGTGATGGTCGGCTTCGTCAACTCCCTCGCCATCCTCATCTTCATGGCGCAGGTGCCGGAGATGACCGACGTACCGTGGCCGGTCTATCCGCTGATCGCGACCGGTCTGACGCTGATGGTGCTCTTCCCGAAGGTCACCAAGGTGATCCCCGCCCCTCTGGTGTCGATCGTGATCCTCACGGTCATCACGGTGGCCGCCGGGATCGCGGTGCCGACCGTCGGGGACAAGGGCGAGCTGCCCTCCTCGCTCCCCGTGCCCGGGCTGCCGGACGTCCCCTTCACCCTGGACACTCTCACCACCATCGCGCCCTACGCCCTCGCCATGGCGCTGGTCGGTCTGATGGAGTCGCTGATGACCGCCAAGCTCGTGGACGACATCACCGACACCCATTCCTCCAAGACCCGCGAGTCGGTCGGCCAGGGAATCGCCAACATCGTCACCGGGTTCTTCGGCGGCATGGGCGGCTGCGCCATGATCGGACAGACGATGATCAACGTACGGGTGTCGGGCGCCCGTACCCGGTTGTCGACGTTCCTGGCCGGTGCGTTCCTCATGGTGCTGTGCGTCGTCTTCGGGCCGGTCGTCTCGGACATCCCGACGGCCGTGCTTGTCGCGGTGATGGTCATGGTGTCGGTGGGCACCTTCGACTGGCACTCCATCACGCCGAAGACCCTGAAGCGCATGCCGGCCGGAGAGATCACCGTCATGCTGATCACCGTCGCGTGTGTGATCGCCACCCACAACCTCGCCATCGGTGTCGTAGTCGGCTCGATCACCGCGATGGTCGTCTTCGCCAAGCGGGTCGCCCACCTGGCCGAGGTCACCGCGGTGACCGACCCCGACGGCACGTCTGTGATCTACCGGGTGACCGGCGAGCTGTTCTTCGCCTCCGCCAACGACCTCGTCGGCCGCTTCGACTACGTCGGCGACCCCGACAAGGTCGTCATCGATCTGGCCGCCGCACACATCTGGGACGCCTCCTCCGTCGCGGCCCTCGACGCCATCGAGACCAAGTACGCCCAGCGCGGCAAGACCGTCAGGATCACCGGACTGAACGAGCCCAGCGCCCGCATCCACGACACGCTCAGCGGGGAACTCACCGGCCACCACTGATCGGCACACGAACGACCGAGGGCCCAGAGCACCCGAAGGTGGGTTTGCCTTCCCAGGGGTATCGCCGTTGTCCGATGTCGGGGTCCAATGGTGAGAGTCAGGCTCTTCCGCACCTGCACCCGCACCGGTGAGAAGAGGCATGCAATGGATCCATGGCTGATCTGGTTGGTCGTCGCAGCCGTGTTGGCGGTGGCGGAAATCGTCACCCTTACGGCTGCGCTCGGAATGCTGAGTGTGTCCGCGCTGGTCACGGCGGGATCCGCCGCGGTCGGACTGCCCGTGCCCTTCCAGTTCCTGGTGTTCGCCCTCGTCGCCACGGGGACCGTGGTGTTCGTGCGTCCTATCGCGCTGCGCCACGTGCTCCGGCCGCAAGTGGAGCGCTTCGGCATTGACGCTCTGGTCGGCAGGCCTGCCTATGTCCTCTCGGAGGTGACGGGCCTCGGCGGAAGGGTCCGTATCGACGGCGAGGAATGGACGGCCCGCGCCTACGACGAGACGCTGGTGATTCCGCCTGGAAAGACCGTCGACGTCATGGAGATCAGCGGCGCCACCGCGCTCGTCTACCCCCGGGACTGAAACCATGGAAACCTCGGCGTTCCTCATTGCCGGCCTGATCTTCGCGCTGATCGCGGTTTTCACCGTGGTGCGGGCGGTCCGTATCGTGCCCCAGGCGCGTGCTCGTAATGTCGAGCGACTCGGGCGCTACCACCGGACCCTGAGTCCCGGCCTCAGCCTTGTGATTCCGTACATCGACAGGGTTCATCCGGTGATCGACCTGCGCGAACAGGTCGTCTCCTTCAAGCCGCAACCGGTCATCACCGAGGACAATCTGGTCGTCGAGATCGACACCGTCCTGTACTTCCAGGTCACCGACCCGCGAGCCGCTTTCTACGAGATCGCGAATTTCCTTCAGGCGGTCGAACAGCTCACCGTGACCACCTTGCGCAACGTCGTGGGATCCATGGACCTCGAAAAGACGCTCACCTCACGGGACACCATCAACAGCCAGCTCCGCGGCGTACTGGACGAGGCCACCGGCAAATGGGGGCTGAGGGTCAACCGGGTGGAGATCAAGGCCATCGACCCGCCGCAGTCCATCAAGGACGCGATGCAGAAGCAGATGCGGGCCGAGCGGGACAAGCGGGCCGCGATTCTCGGAGCCGAGGGACAGCGCCAATCGCAGATCCTCACCGCCGAAGGCGACAAGCAGGCCGCCGTCCTGCGCGCGGAGGGCAACCGTACCGCTGCGATTCTCCAGGCCGAGGGCCAGTCCCGGGCCATCGACGAGGTCTTCCAGGCCGTGCATCGCAACGACCCCGACCCCAAGCTTCTGGCCTACCAGTACCTCCAGACCCTGCCCCAACTGGCGCAGGGTTCGGGCAACAACTTCTGGGTGATCCCCAGCGAGATCACCTCCGCACTCCAGGGCGTGTCCCGCGCCTTCACCGAGGTACTGCCCCAGTCCCCGGCCACCCGCGAGAAACCCTCCGACGACAGCGCTGAGCGGGCCGCTGACGACGCGGCTCAGGCCGCGGAAGCCGCCGCCGCGGCCCTCGCCGACGCGGCCAAGGCCGACCGCTCCACCCCCGACGCCCTCCCGTCGGCCCGCCTCGCTGACGGTGGGTGACGATCACCGGACGACGGGCGTACGGGCCATTGTGCGGCCTGCGCGGATTAGGTGGGCCCCGCGCGGAGCCTCCCTCACGGGAGGGCGAGCCCGCTCCGCGAAGCGACTGATATTAGTGGTGCATGCAGGAAGAAACCGCACAGTCCGCGATCGACACGTTCATCTCCGCGTTCAACGCCTCGGACGACAGCTATGTGACTGAGTTGCTCTCCCAGGCGCTGACCTCCGACGTGGTCTTCTGGGGACCGTTGGGCCGAAGCGAAGGGATCGAGGCGGTCGAGCGGTTCGTGCTGGACATCCGGCGCCACCCGGCGGGGACCGGCACGATGGTGCGCTGCTCAGCGGTGGACATGCCTGATGAGTGGGCCAGATACCAGTGGGTCTTCACCACACCGGACGGAGGCCCCCGCCTGGCGGGAACGGACGTCGTCCATCTGCGGCGGAGCCTCATCGACCAAGTCATCGTCTTCGCGGGGGAGATCGAGCCGTCCGCCTCCTGAGTCAAGCGGGTGAACGTGGGCTCAGCCCGGTCGACGGGGCTGTCCAGGACGGCTCGGACGAGATCGACGCTATGGAACGATGATCGTCATGGCAGGTCAAGTCTGGGTGTCACTCATATCGTTGGGCGGCGTTGCCCTCGGCGGCGTGCTGTCCTACCTCGTCCAGCACAGGACTCAGCGATCAGCGGAACGCGCCGAACAGCAACGCCAGCAGATCGCACTGTCGGAGACCCGGCGTGCGGAACGGCTGCGCTGCTGGAGCGGTTCATCGAGGTCTCGGCAGAGGCGGAGCGCTGCGCCTACACCCGGCCGTCCGCGTGGGAGGACACCGACGACTGGTACCTCACGACCCGGGACGTCATGTACAGATTGTGGGTCGCGGATCGGCTCCTCCGCATCCAGTTCTCCCGGCCCGTGCATGATGCCGCTCACGCGCACTTCCTCGACCTCAACAGGACCGTGTGGCACGGATTGCCAGATGGTGAGAGCGTGCGTGACCAGCCCGGGCCGGGCACCTGAAAAGTGTTCGTCGCCCGTCGTCCAGCGGCGCCAACCTCGCTGATCATGGGAGCACGTGCGCAATACGTCATCGTCGAGAACGGCGCCTGGCAGCGGTACTACTCGCACTGGGCCGCCAACCGGGTGGTCGACGATCTGCTGCCAGGGCCGGTTGTGGCGACACGCTGCTTCCGAGCCAACCAGGAGATCGACGAATGGCTCGACGACGTGTGGTGCGAGGGCGCCGCACTCGTCGACCACGACCGCCGGATCCTGCTCTGGTTCGCCTTCGCGGACAGCTGGGCGGACCACATCGCCGCCCGCGCCGTACTGGACCGGACATGGCCCGGCTGGGACGTCCGCTTCGCGCACGACGGCATGGGCGATCTGACCCACCACCTGGGCCTCGACCGGTACCTGACCCGTGCGCCGGGCTGGTTCGAGACCTTCGAGCCTCCCGGGTTCGCGGGCACGGAGTACACCGAGCCATCCTCCGTCGTCTCCCTGCGCCTGCCCGACGGAAGCGTTCGTGCGTGGGGCAGCGACTGGGAGTCCATGGACCACCTTGCCGGCGGCCCCGGCCTGATCGACCTGATCGTCGCGTCGCCGCCCACCCCTGCGCTCACCGACATGCCGTACGGCGGCGTCCATTTCGACCGGCAGGCCCGCACCGTCTCACTCTGGGCGGTACAGACCGTGGCCGGCATCCACAACTGGCCGTTGCCGCGCTGGGAGAACTGGTCCCTGGACTTCCGCGGCGACGACCACACCCAGCAGGCCAGGCTGCTCCCCTCGGACTTTTCTCTCCCGCAGCCCCCGCTCACGGCCGCACTGCGCCGACTCAGCGAGGGCCTCGGCACCCCGCCCCCCGACAGCGGCCCGTTCCTTGCCGACGCCATGGCTGTGCGTGGCCCGGAGGGCACCGTCCCCGTGGTCAACCCCGCCGCGCTGATACCGCACGAACCGGCCGATCCCACGCCGGCCGAACTGTCCGCGCTGCGTACGGCGCTCGATGCGCTGGTCGTGGGGGCGGAGGTCGACTGAGAGGCCGGCCATGGCATCGGAACGGAGGCGCGAAGTCCATGCGCTCTGCCCCGTCGGCCCTGTTTGTGCCTCCTGCATCCCGTCCCAGGGCTGGTACTTCGCCCTGCAGGGGCTGGACCCCCAGGACGTCATCTTCCGCAGTGGGCTGCCGGTGCTGCACACGCGATCGCCGCGCCGGGGCCCGACGCCACTGTCGTGGCCAGGAGAGTTCATGCAGCCTTCCGACAACGGTCCCGTGTAGAGCGACTTCCTCGCCGTCGATGAGTTCGGTCACTGTGATGTCGTGTGGTGCAGCCAGCGCTGCAGGGTGGTGTTGATGCTGGCGGGCAGGGCGCTGAGCTGGTCGATGGCGTCGCGGTCCTCGGGCCGGGGCGGGATGCCGGCGGCGGTCAGTGCGGCGTGCAGGGCCAGGCGGTGCTGGTCGCGGGGGTCGATGAGGATGTTCAGGCGCTCGGAGGGGTTGGGCGGCGGCAGCAGGTAGTCCATGTCCTGCCCGGCTGCGGCCGGAGGCCAGGTGGTCTCCGCCGGGTCGGCGGCGTAGGGGTCGACGAAGGTCTGCGGCGTGTGGTCTTCAAGGGCGATGGTCACGTTGGTCTCCTCCAGCAGCGGGTGGATGTGCAAGGGGAGAGTCGTACACGGCCAACTGCGGTTGCGGCTGCCGGGCGATGTCATGCCGATGGCGTCATCGGCGGCTCATCGTCTTTTTCGACCAACACAGCGGCAAGCCGGCTACGCGTGAACAGCCGCTCGCAGACATGGCACAAAGTCCGCCGTGTCGGGGCTCGGCGTATCGGGGCGGCCAACAGCGGATGCACAGGTCGGCGGGAGAGTTCAGTCGCGTTACTTCTGATCTTGTCGAGCGTTGGTCCATCAATGGGCCGGGCTTGTTCGCCCCTTTGGCAAAGGTGCCGACAGTCCTTGCCTCATCGCGGGGCCGTAAGTGGGCGGTTCGTGAGTCTTTGAGTGAATCTGCAGTCGCCTGATGGTGTGGTGGCGGGGCGGAATCTGCCGGTCCGCGGTTGTTGATCTGGTGATGTGATCGGGTGAGTGAACGCAAGCCGTATCTGAGTGACTTATCGGAGGAGAGTCGAGCAGACCTACCGGATCCTGATACTGCACCGGCGCCTGGTCCGCGACTACGAGCACCGCCCCTCCTCCTCCGCCTCCCGCGTCTACTGGGCGATGACCCACGTCATGACCCGACGCCTCACCGGCGTGAACGCCCCCACCTGGCGCGCGGCGCATGCGGTGACAGCGTGAACATCCGGCCCCTGCTCGACGCCCTGGACCTCCAGGAAGAAGCCGCCCGGGCCCTGGCCGACGACCTCCGCGCACAGATCGACGACCTGCAGACCCGGTTGCGGGAGGCCGAGACGCACCTGGAGCACCTCACGATCACCCGCAAGACCGTCACTGGCCTCGCCGACCGGCTCCCACTGTCTCCGCCCGAGCACCCGGACTACCCCCAGGGTCATCGCCGCCTTCAACGAGTCGACCGGCCCCCGGCGGGCCAAGGACGTCTGTCAACCCTCAGCCACGAACTGCTGCCGAAGAACGTCGATGGCACCCGCGCCAAGCTCAAACGCCTGGTCAAACTCGGGATCCTCACCGAGGCCGACACCGGCAACTTCGCCAGGAAGCAATAGCCGACACAACCTCCACCAAGGGGGCTGTTCCGCCGCGCATGTGGTCGCGGCGGAACAGCCCCCTTTGCCATGCCTACTTGGTGGTGCGGTAGGCCCGGTGGATCGTCTGCTTCAGGGTGTTGCCCTCCGCGTCGGTGAGCGTCACGCGCAGGGAGACCGAGCCGGCCCTGTCCGGGTGGCGCAGGTCGAGGCGCTTGCCGTCGACGGCCTTTGCCACCCCCCACGTGCGGCCGTCGTCGTAGGAGACGGAGAAGGCCAGCTTGCGGGCGGTGCGCGCGGTGGCGGCGCCCTCGATCGTGAACGGCACCGGGAAACGCGTACCTGCCTTGGCCGTGCTCGCCGTGCTCAGCCGGGGTGCGAAGCGGACCACCGACAGCGGCAGCCGCTGCCCGATGCCGGTGACGTGCGCGGAGGTGAAGGTCCACTCGGCGGTGATCCGGGTGCTGACCGATGACAGCGTGGTGGGACGGGAGACGTCCGTGGTGAGACGGAACGGCAGCTTCGCGGCGGGGAGTTCGTACGAGACGCCGTTCAAGGGCTCGTCAATGGCGAAGACTCGTGTGCCACCGTCCGCGTACAGGGTGCTCCTGGCCCTGCTGTAGCGGGAGTCGCCGATGTGGCCGGCGCCGTCGGAGAAGAGGGGGAGGTAGGCGAGGAAGGTGTCACCGGTACGGACCGCGCCGGGGCGGTCCTCGCCGTCGGTCAGCGGGCCGGTGAGGTGCGGGCCGAAGACGCCGGTGTTGAACCGCTCGGTGTACTGCCTGCCCGCGCTGTACGAACGGGGCTTCGCGACCCACTGGCCGGCCTCCCACACCGGTTCGCCGTCCGCGTCCTTGCCGCCGTCCTGCGAGACGGAGTACCGCCACCGCACGCCCGGCAGGACGTACTCGGTGAAGGCGCCCGGCAGCGAGCGCGTGTCGAGGTAGAAGTCGAACGACGAGCCGCCCGGAGTCATCGGCGCGGCGACGAGCGACGCCGTCTTGCCCCTGGCGGGCGCACCGGCGGCGAGCGTGACCTTGGCGAACTGTCCGCGCTTCGGGTTCGCGGTGAAGCCCGACAGATCGCCGGTACGGTTCCAGACCGGCCGGTAGTGCGTACTGCCGTGCGTCCAGGTGCCGTTGTACTGCGCGAACGCCTCGCCCGCCGGAAGCCGGGCGCCGAACTGACCGACGCGCAGCCTGCCGAAGCCGCCCATGAGGTACGTGGAGATGCTCCGGTTCCCGCCGATGTCGAACCCGTAGTTGAGGGTGGCGTCGGTGTGCTTCGCCCTGCTGTCCGGCACGGTGATCCGGACCGGCGTGGCCTTGCGGGCGTCCATCACGAGGGTGGTGTCACGGGTGAGCGAGAACTTCGGGTTGAGGAGAAGGGCCAGCTCCCCGGATTTTGCGTCGGGGGTCGCGCCCGTGTCGATACGGCCTTCGAGGCTGTAACGGCCCCTGGGCAGCCGTACGGTGAACTCGCCGTCCCTGTCGTCGGAGAAGTCCCGCCAGATCTCGTTGTCCAGGCCCTGCACCCCGGTCTCGGAACGGATGGCGGGCTTGCCCTTCAGGTCGAGGTGCTTGACCGTCAGGTCGTACGACTCGACCTCGCGGTGCACGCCGATGCCGGTCCGTACGGTCGTACCCGCTCCTTCCGTCGCGGTGAGCGCGCCGCCGAAGGAACCGTCGGCGGTGCCGGCGCCGCTGTCGCCGGTGACCTGGGCGGTCGCGGTGGCGCCCGCCGGGACGGTGAGCTGCTTCGGCGAGACCTCGAACATGCCCTCGGCGGCGGGCTTTCCGTCCTCGCCGTACGCCTCGGTGGTCAGGTCGAGGGTGACGGGGCGGTCGCCGTCGTTGCGATAGGTGATCGTTTTGGTGGTCGGCTGGTCGTCGGTGTGCGGCCACTGCTGGGCGGGGAAGGCAAGGGTGGCGGGGGTCGTGGTGAGCTGCTGGCCGAGGGCGCGGGGGAGGTCCGTACGGCCCGTGCCCTGCGCGAACGCCGAGACGCCGGGGGTGGGCTTGGCGGATGCGGTGAGGGCGGCCTTGATGCGCTCACCGGTCCAGTCGGGGTGGCGCTGGGCGAGGATCGCGGCGGCGCCCGCGACATGCGGGGTCGCCATCGACGTACCGCTCATCGAGACGTAGCCGTCGGCGGCCGGGTCGCCCTCCGTGCCCTCGGCGGCCTTCGCGGCGACGATGTCGACGCCGGGGGCGGTGAGGTCGGGCTTGAGGGCGCCGTCCGCCGTCGGGCCCCGGCTGGAGAAGTCGGCCATCGCGTCGGTACGGTCCACCGCGCCCACGGTGAGCGCGGCGGTGGCGCTGCCCGGCGATCCGACGGTGGCGGCGTCGGGGCCCTCGTTGCCGGCCGCGATCACGAAGAGGGCGCCGGAGGAGGCGGACAGCTCGTTCACCGCCTGTTCGAGGGGGTCGTCGCCGGGGCTGTCGGGGCCGCCGAGGCTGAGGTTGATCACCTTGGCGCCCTGCGCGATCGCCCACTGCGCACCGGCGATGATGCCGGACTCCTCGCCGAAGCCGGTGTCGTCGAGCACCTTGCCGCTGATCAGCCGGGCGCCCGGCGCGACCCCCTTGTACTTGCCCCCGGAGTGCGCGCCGGACCCCGCGACCGTCGACGCCACATGGGTGCCGTGGCCCACCCGGTCGACGGTGTCCGCCGCCTCGGAGAAGTTCTTCGCAGCGTCGATACGGCCCTTCAGATCCGGATGCGTGTCGTCGACCCCGGTGTCGAGCACGGCGACCTTGACGCCCTTGCCGTCATACCCGGCCGTCCAGGCCTCGGGCGCGCCGATCTGCGCGGTGCTCCGGTCGAGGGCCGCCTCGACTTTCCCGTCCAGCCAGATCTTCTCGACCCGGTCGGCGGCGGCCGATCTCGCCCGCGCCTGCCCCCCGCTCCCGGTGAGCGTCTGCCACAGCTCGGTGCCCTCGGACTTACGGGCCTTCAGCGCGTCCCCGTTGACGCTGGGCAGGTCCCGGCTGACCCGGGCGCCGGCGGCGGACAGCGCGCTCGGCGCGAGGGTGCGGCCCTTGGCGTACGTCACGATCAGCGGGAGGTCGGGGCGGGCCGCGTCGTCGTACCCCCACTTGACCAGCTGCGTCACATCGAACAGGCGTCGGTCGGCGGTGCCGTTCGCGAGGAGTCGCTCGGCGTCACGCGGGACGACGTAGGTGCGGTCGGCGTTCCGCGCTATTCGGAAGGTGGTGCCTTCCCTGCCCTTGGCGGGCCTGACGCCGGTGACCTGTCCGGTGGCGTCCAGGGTGACCCGGTCGCCGGTGACGAGGGTGACTGTCCTGGCCTTGCCGAGGGCGCCGGCCGTACCTGCCGTACCGTTGTCGAACTGTGCGGCCCCGGATTCCGGGGCACCGAGCAGCGCCGAGGTAAGGGCGGCGGCGACGAGCACGGCGAGAGCGGAAGCCTCACTCGCTCGCCTCTTACGGTCATTCAAGGCATGCCTTTCTCTCCGGACCTTCGGGCATGGCACAGCAGCCCGGCGGACGGGACAAAGAAACAGAAGGGGAAAGAGGCGCCCCTTCGAGAAGGGGCGCGGGGCGTACGGAGTCGGACGGGCCGACTCAGGCGAGCCGCTTACGACCCCAGAAGAAGAGGAACGCCACGACACCGGCCGTCAGGGCGAACAGAATCGACGCCCCGAACCACTGCATGGCGTTCATCTGCGACATCGGGAGGTACTCCACCGACCAGCCCACGACGTCGGCCTTGTCCAGGCACGCCTGCCGTGCCGCGTCGGTCTGCGATCCCGAACAGGTGCCGAATCCCACCAGATCCCCGCTGCCGGTGACAAACGAGTAGTCGATCTCGTAGGCGCCGCGGGGGAGCGACGGGGACCCGTTCTCGCCCATGACACCCTTGTTCGTCGTGATCGTGACAGCGTTGCCGAGCGACACGATGGAGTAGGACCAGACGACCTGGACGGCCACGGTGAACCCGAAGGTGACGACCATGGCCATCAGCGTGCGGCGCAGCACCACACCGATCGCCACCCCGCCGAACACGGAGAAGAGGGTGAGAGCGACGGGCACCGGGCCCGTGTTGTTGAAGGCCTCGCCGGACGTCCAGTCCATGACCGTGACCTCGGACTTGACGGGGTTCCACCACCAGCCGAACACCGCCGACAACACGCCCGTGCTCACCACGACCACCAGTCCGGCCAGCGCCAGCTTCGTGGCGAGCCAGCGGGCCCGGCTCGCCGACTGGGCGGCGACCAGCTTGGCGGTGCCGTTCTCCAGGTCGCCCGCGATGAGCGGGGCGCCGAGGAAGACACCGAGCAGGATGGGTATCGCCTGGAGACCCATGGAGACGAAGGAGAACGCGTCGTTGTACTGCTGGAACTTGCCGCCCGCCTCGTCGAGGCTCTTGCCGGGATAGCCGTAGCCGTCGAGGAAGTCGACCAGCTGGCCGCGCTGGTAGACGATCCAGGCCACTGAGAGCGCGGTGGCGGCGAGGATCGTCCAGAACGCGGCCCGGTGCTGGCGCCAGACCAGCCAGGTCATACCGCTGAGTCGGGGGCGCCGGTTGGCCTGAGTGGTGGTCGCGTTCAAGGTCCCGTTCTTGCCGTCGCTCGTGGAGCCGGTCGAGGTGCTGGTCGAGCTGCGGGTGAAGGTGCTCATGCCGCCACCGCCCCGGTGCCGAACCCCTGGCCGTGGACCTGGGCGGTGGGGGTGATCAGCGGTGGTGCGTCGGGTGAGCGGAGATAGGCGAGCAGGAGTTCCTCCATGTTCGGGGCGTTTATGTCCCAGGGGCCGGTGACCGGGCCTTCGGGGCGGATGAGCGCGGTGAACTGCCGTCCGCTGGTCCGGGACTCGACGAGGGTGTGGTGCCCGAGGGCGGGAGGCATGCCGTCACCCTCCTTGGCGCCCGTGACCAGGGTGTGCACGGACATCAGCTCGTCCACGTCACCGGCGAGGCGCACTCCGCCGCCGGAGACGACGACGAGGTAGTCGCACACGTTCTCCAGTTCGGCGAGGACGTGGGTGGACATCAGCACGGTGGTTCCCCGCTCGGCGGCCTCGGCGAGGAGGGTGCCCATGATCTCGTGGCGCACGACCGGGTCGAGGTCCGACATCGGCTCGTCGAGCATCAGCAGGTCGGGGCGCTTGCCGAAGGCGAGGGCGATGGCGACGCGGGTGCGCTGCCCGCCGGAGAGGGTGCTGATCTTCGCGTCGAAGGGCACGTTGCCCGCGCGGATGATGTCCTCGGCGGCGCGCTGGTCCCAGCCGGGGTTCAGCTCCCGGCCCAGACGCAGGGTCTCCGCCACGGTGAAGCGGCGGAACAGGGGCTTCTCCTGGGCGAGGAACGCGGTGCGCCGACCGGACTCCGCCGAGCCCGGCGCCTCGCCGAACAGGCTGAGCGAGCCGTGCGTCGGCTCCAGGACATGGGCCGCGATGCTCAACAAAGTGGTCTTTCCGGCCCCGTTGGGACCGACCAGCCCGCAGATTCTTCCCGCCGGAAGCCGGAAGGAGCAGTCGCGCAGCGCCCAGCCCCGCCGGTAGCGCATCCCCAGCCCGTACGCCTCAAGCGCCGGCTCCCCCGCGTACATACCGTCACTCACCTGTGCTCCTAGTTGTCGTGGCCCCCGTGGACCCCGTTGTCGTGAACCCCGTGGTCGTGGCCGCCGTGGTCCCGGCGGCGTACTGCTTCTCCATCGCCGACGTGACCAGCGCGGCCACGTCCTCCTGCTCAAGACCGGCCCCGGCCGCCTTCGCCATCCACGCCACCAGCTCCGCATACAGCGGTGAGTCGGTGCCCGCCGAGGGGCGGGCCAGCGTGCGGCGCACGAAGGTGCCCTGGCCCGGCCGCGGTTCGACCAGGCCCTCGCGCTCCAGCTCGCGGTACGCCTTGAGGGTGGTGTTCGGGTTGACCGTGCTGACCTCGGCGACTTCCTTGGCGGTCGGCAGCCGGTCCCCCGGCACCAGGACGCCCAGCCGCAGGGCTTGCTTGGTCTGCTGCACGATCTGCTGGAAGGCGGGGACCCCGCTCCGCCTGTCGATGCGGTACTCCACGATCACCACCACCATTCCACTACTTGATTAGTGGAATGATGATGGAGGGCTGCGGGGGCAGTTGTCAAAGGGGCGCCAGGGACGACGACTTGGCGCTACCGTCGTCGGCAACCACCTGCTCGGAGCGAACTCGGAGCGAACCGTCCCCAGGCCGGTCTCCTCCAGCTTGCGGCGCAGCCGCGGGTCGGGCTTGGTGGCGAAGGCCCGCTCGTCAGGGATGCAGGCGGCGCTGAGCTTGCTTGAGCCGTGTGCGGTGAACAGCTGCTTGCACGGTTCTGAGGGGGGCGGGGACGCAGCAATGCGTCCCCGCTGTCCAACTCCTGATCGGACTTGGGCGATCGGCGATCAGCACGCTGGTCGAAGCGCGGGAGCTGACGCTGCGCGGTCACAGATCGACGACCTGCAGACCCGGTTGCGGGAGGCCGAGATGCACCCGGAGCACCGTGATCACCCGCAAGACCGTCACCGGCCTCGCCGACCGGCTCCCCCTGTCTCCGCCCGAGCACCCGGACTACCCCCGCGCCGCCTTCAACGAGTCGACCGGCCCCCGGCGGGCCAAGGACGTCTGTCAACCCTCGGCCACGAACTGCTGCCGAAGAACGCCGAAGGCACCCCCGCCAAGCTCAAACGCCTGGTCAAACTCGGGATCCTCACCGAGGCCGACACCGGCACGGAAGCCCAGATGACAGGTGGCGCTGTCTTCGGACTGGCCCTGGCGGGCGGCGGGGCGGTAGCGCAGGCAGTAGTTCGGGGCGCACAGGTGTGACCCGCCCTTGATGACGCGGCGGGGGAAGCGGTCGGGACCGGCCGGGGTTTCGGCCTGATGGTCAACCCGTGGATTCCGGGGTGCGCAGCAGGCCTCGGGGGCGGGATCGCGGTGGCGCGGGGCGAAGTGGTCGCAGGTCCACTCCCAGACGTTGCCGGCCACGTCGTACAGGCCGTAGCCGTTGGGCGGATACGTGCGCACCGGGCTGGTTCCCGGGGTCGGCCGCGACTTGGCGGCCGGAAGGTATTGCCAAGGGAAGGCGCCGTGCCAGGTGTTGGCCATGCGCCGGCCCTTGGGAGTGAACTCATCACCCCAGGGGAAGACCGCCGACTCAAGCCCACCGCGGGCGGCGAACTCCCACTCCTCCTCAGTGGGCAGCCCTTTGCCGGCCCAGGAGGCATAAGCGGCGGCGTCCTCGTAGGCCACCTGAGTCACCGGGTGCAGCTGCCGGCCGTTGAGGGTGCTGCCGCTGCCCAGCGGGCGGCGCCAGCAGGCGCCCGGGGCGTAGGACCACCACTGGCGCCAGTCGTCGAGGTCCACCGGCCCCGGCGTCATACGGAACACCAGCGCCCCGGGGACGAGCGCGGCAGGGTCCGCGTCCGGGTAGTCCGCCGGGTCCAACGCACGCTCGGCCACCGTGACGTAGCCGGTGGCCTTCACGAACCTCCGGAACTCGGCGACGGTGACCGGATGGGCATCCATCCAGAACCCGTCCACCGTCACCGGGTGCACGGGCCGCTCCTCGGGATAGAAGTCGGCCGCCCCCATCAAAAACGTTCCGCCCGGGATACGGACCATGCCGCGGGTCGAGGACGCCGTACCGGGCTGTGCCGCCATGCTCATGGCCTTCACCGTGCCCCAGCCCTGGCCTGCCTGAAGGCAGCGACGCGCTTCGGCGTCGTTTCCTTCGGTGATGTGCGGCTGAACGGAGGCGTGGCCGGCCTTGGAGCGGCGAGACGGGGCAGCAGCACCGCATGAACCCGCAACCGCGTTTCACGCTGGCCGCGACCACGCTTGATGCACCGGACGCCCACGAGTTGGCGCAGTTCTATCAGGCGCTGCTCGGATGGCCGATGAGGAAGGTGGAAACGGGCTGGGTGGAGATCGCTCCGGCCGATGGCAGTCCTTCCACACGGTCCGAGCAGCAGATGATGATGCATCTGGACATCGAGGTGAACGATCTGTCATCAGCCGTCGAGCACGCTCTTGCCCTGGGGGCGACGGTGGCGGACTTCCAGCCTCAGGACGACGTACGCGTCCTGTTCGACCCGGCGGGCCACCCGTTCTGCCTCTTCGTACGCACCGGCCCGAGCGCCTGACGGGCTGGGCCAGGCGGCGAGTCTGCCGTAGCCGATGAGGGCTGCGGCGATGCGGACGAAGAAGGCAAGGAAGTGCTCGGCCTGGCGTTCATGGGGGCGGACGGCCCCGGCGGGGTCCCAGGCCATGCTCGCCGGCGAGCCTGTCGGGCGGCCAGTGCCGCCATGCGGGCGTGGTCTGCTTGACCAGCCGGACCTCCGCCTGCACAGTCGGGATGCGGCACCGCAGCGGCACCGCCTCAAGCTGCCGACCGGTCCGCCCATCCACAGGTGGCACACGGCCCTGATGACCCAGGAGCGGCTGATCCGATGGTCCTCGACCTGGTTGTGATCGCTACGGCCGTCACCCTGGGGCCGTTGCACAACAGCGCCTTCATCCTGCTGCTCTCCTCACGGCAAGGTGTTCGCCTGGGCCTGGCGTTCCTGTTGTCGTGGCTGGCCAACATGATTGCGGTGATCGCCTGCGTGGTGCTGCTGACCGGTGGTCAGCCCCCGGCCCGTCACAGCGTGCCCTCGACCGCCGCCATCGATGCGAAACTCGCCATCGGCCTGGCACTGGTGCTGTACGGCGCACACCGGCACATCCGGCCGCCCCGCCCGCACGGCCCGCCACGCTGGACCGCCCGGATCGACAACGCCTCCCCGGCCACGGCAGCCGGCCTGGCATGGCTGCTGCAGCCCTGGGCACTGGTCGGCGCCGGCGCCGCGACCGCCGTCGACGCGAACCTCTCCACCCTTGCCGGTTGGCTCGCGCTGGCCGGCTACTGCCTGCTGGCCACCCTCAGCCTGATCGTCATGGAGATGTACGTGGTCTGGGCGCCCGCGGTCGCGAACGCCCGGTTGAGCGCCCTGCGGGACTGGCTCGCGCGGCGTCAGGAGCAGCTGATCGTCACGTTCGCTCTGCTCCTCGGCCTGTGGCTGACAGCCCGGAGCATCGCCGAGCTGGTCTCCTGACAGGGGCGGTCCCCGCGGCGGCACCGCCACGGGAGTTGCGATTGCGGGTGATGCTCCGTCTCCAGCGCCGGAGTCGACTGGGGTCGCCGATGGCCGGTCGCCGGGATTCCGGCTCCGTCGCAGCGCGTCAGTAGCCGGTGCCGCGCTTGACCTGGGCCCGCTCGATCCCGTGGGCGGCACCCTTGTCGTCCAGCGTGCGACATGCGTCGGCGATGTCCTGGCTCAGCCGCTCGACCTGTTCGCGGCTCAGAGTCTCCTTGACCAGGGCGCGCAGGATCTTCACCCGCTCCGCGTTGGGCGGGAGCGTGTATGCGGGCACCATCCAGCCCCGCTCGGCGGAGAGCTGCCAGGCGATGTCGGACTCGTCGTAGGCATGCTTGCCGGCGAGACGGAAAGCGACCAGCGGCAGCTGCTCGAGGTCGCTCCCGATCACTTCGAAGCGGCCGCTGCTGCGCAGGTTGTCCGCCAACGCGTGGGAGTTCTCCTGCATGATCTTCATGACGTAGGTGTAGCCCTGGCGACCGAGCCGCACGAAGTTGTAGTACTGCGCGAGCACCATCGACGCGCCGGTGGAGAAGTTCAGCGTGAACGTCGCGTCGGTCTTGCCCAGGTAGTTCTCGTAGAACACGAGGTCCTTGGCCAGGTCGGACTCCTCGCGGAACACCAGCCATCCGATGCCGGGGTAGACCAGACCGTACTTGTGTCCCGAGACGTTGATCGAACGGACCTGCTCGAGCCGGAAGTCCCACTTCGAGTCCGGGTAGAGGAAGGGCCACACGAAGGCGCCGCTGGCGCCGTCGACGTGGATCGGGATGTCCAGGTCCCGCCTTTTGCGGACGTCCCGCAAGAGCTTGTCGATGCCGACGACATCGTCCTTGTGGCCGGTGAAGGTGGTGCCGAGGACGGCGACGACGCCGATCGTGTTCTCGTCGAGGTGGGGCTCCACGTCCTCGGGGCCGATCGTGTACTTGCCCTCGGCCAGCGGCACGATCCGCGGCTCGACGTCGAAGTAGCGGCAGAACTTCTCCCATACGACGTGGACGTCTCCGCCAAAGACCAAGTTGGGGCGATCGGTCGACAGGTTTGCCGCCTGGCGGCGCTCGCGCCACTTCCACTTCAGTGACAAGGCGCCGAGCATGATCGCCTCGGACGAGCCCTGGGTCCGGCATCCGGTCGTCGTGCCCGGCGCGTGGAAGAGGTCGGCGAGCATGCGCACGCAACGCTGCTCGATCTCGGCGGAGATGGGGTACTCCGCATGGTCGATGAAATTGCGGTGGAGGTTCTCGGCGATCAGCTGCTGGGCCTCCGGCTCCATCAACGTGGTGACGAATGTGGCGAGGTTGCGCTGCGGGTCGCCCTCCATGGCGAGATCCGCATCCACGAGCCTCAAGGCGTCCGTCGCAGCCATGCCTTCCTCGGGGAAGGTGTCGGAGGGAGCGGGCGCGGTCAGGAATCGGTTACCGAAAAGAAGTGCGTCATCGCGCTTGGTCATGCAGCGATTCAAACAGCGCCAGAGCGTTCCGCTGGCGAGGGACACACCTCGCGCACGCCCTTCCGCCGCGCGCTGTCCCGTTGCGGGGATCGTCAATCGGTCCAGGTGCGGAGGCTCCGCGCCAGGGTGGGGATCATCACCGTCGCAGCGACGAGGTGCAGCCCGAGGAGGGCGGTGGTGGTGGCGGTGTTTGCCCCGGAGAGGAGGGGCGGGAGCAACGAGATCGTGGTCAGCGACACCGCCGTCCACACGAATCGCTCGGCGGGGCGAGGGCTCCAACGAAGGAGAGCGACGGCAATGACGATGCCCACGACCGAGAAGAGGCCCGTCACCACGGCGAACCCGGACAAGGGGATCGTCTCGCCACCATCGGGGACCTCGAAGTCGACGCCAACGGCCTGGGCAAGCGCCGCGGCGAGGGTGGTGGCCACCGTGGCTGCGAGCGTGGCAGTGAGGCCTGTACCGACGAGCCCGCGGAGTCGGTGGGTGTGGTTGGTCCGGCCCGATGCCGGGCCTGCGCCGACCCCGCCGCCGTTCATGCCGTTCATCTCGTTCCTTTGTCATCCGGTAGCTGGGGCACGGGGTGTCTCGACTGGCATGTGACGGTCCTGGACCTCGGAGTGGTGCACTCCGGGACTACTCCGTGCCGTCCGCCGGCAGGCGCTCCGGCAGCCCGAGCCGCGGGAACTGGTCGTCGTGGAAGATGACGATCTCGGTGATCGCCCCGCCGGTGACGCGCAGGACGTCGATCGTCAGCGGCAGGTACGCGCCCTCCTGCTCCCGCCAGAGGTAGAAGGCGAGGGCGGGCTGCCGGTTCACCGATGTGAGGACGCAGCGCAGGCGCCCCAGGTCCGCGAACCCGTCCTCGACCCAGTTGTTCACCACCGTGTCGCGACCGACGTACAGGCCCGGTGTGGGTGGCATCGAGCAGCGGACGTCGTCCCGCAGCATGGCAGCGAGACCGTCGACGTCCTTGGCGACGCTCGCGTCGGTGAAGCGGCGCACCAGTTCGCGCGTCCCTGGGTCCTCCTCGCCGCTGGTCCAGTCCTGCCGCTCGGCGGGCAGATGCTCCCGCATGCCGGCGCGGGCCCGCTGCAGCGCGCTGTTCACGGAATTGACGGAGTCCCCGAGGAACTGCGCGACCTCCTTGGCCGGCAAGCCGAGCACGTCCCGCAGGATCAGCACGGCCCGCGGGCGCGGTGCGAGGTGCTGGACCGCGACCAGGTACGCCAGCTCGATCGTCTCCCTGGTGACGGCGACGGTCTCCGGTTCGTCCGCGCCACCCGCCGGCAGCTCGTCGAGCAGCCGGTCCGGGTAAGGCTGCAGCCACGGCACCTCGCCGCCGGTCGCAGGCTCCGGGCGGCACTTGGCGAGCAGGTCCAGGCAGGCGTTGGTGGCGATCCGGTACAGCCAGGCCCGGAACGTCGACCGCCCCTCGAAGGTCTCCCGCCGCCGCCAGGCACGGAGGAACGTCTCCTGCACGGTGTCCTCGGCGTCCTCGAACGACCCGAGCATCCGGTAGCAGTGCACGTGCAGCTCCCGCCGGTGCCGCTCGACCAGTCCGGAGAACGCCGGTTCGTCGACCTCGCCCAGCTCGCTCACGCCCAGCTCCTCCAGCCGCGTGTCCGCACTCATCACGTCATCCTTACGCCTCGTCGTGTCCCGTCGTAGGTGTGACGGGTACGGGCGCGAAAACTCATCACGCGACTTGATCGTCCAGGTGTTTGGCCATGGCACTGACCCGGGAGTCGGCCCGGGTGTCCCACTCGTGCGGCCGGTAGGAGGTTCGGGACCGCTGGACCGTCTGCGAAGGGGTCAGTCTCCGAGAGCACGGATGCGCCGCAGCCGCGACCGGACCTCGGCATCGGCGCTCCCGACTTCCTCGCCGCGCACCGCGAGCCCTTCCCTGATGGTCGCTACCGGGCAGGATGCCGCATGGTCGCGCTCGGTGGCGCTCAGGCCGCTTATCGCATGTGCCTGACCGGGTGGACGATCGTGTAGGGCAAACCACTGGCTCGCAGGAGGCGTTCGGAGCGCCGCTTCCACGGCGTGGCTCCGGGGAGGTCGCTGCGGGTGGCGTAGATGGAGGTCATCAGCGCCACGCGCGGCCGGGCGCCGTCCCGCCTGCGCGGCCCGGGTGCGTGCTGATCCGATACGTGGCTGCGAGGGCCGGGCGGGGGAGAGCCCCAGCTGGACGGGGGAGACCATCAGGTGGCCGTGGCCGTGGCCGTGGCCGTGGCCGTGGCCGTGGCCGTGGCAGTGGGTGGTGGCGGGCGTCGGAGAAGGGCCCATGGGGCTTGAGCCCGACGATCGTCCCCCTGGGGAACGGATCCCGATCGGCGCGTCACGGAGTGCAGGCGGCGTATCAGCCAAGGTGCCGGGCGAAGAAACGTAGCGTGCTGTCTATCTCGAATGCCGGGATCTCACCGTGCTTGCCGGGGTTGGCGTGCAGCGTCTTCTCGGTTGAGGCGAAGGCGTCGAACAGTGCCAGGCTCTGGGTCCGTGGCACTCGCTCGTCGTCCCACTGGACGAGGAACTCCACCGGGACGGTGATCCCCGCGGCGGTCTCGGTGGACACCTCAGCACCGGCCAGGCCCAGTACTGCCGCCCGAATTCGGGACTCGGCGGCGATGAGCGGGACGCCGAGCACGCAGCCCAGCGACACACCCCAGTAGCCAACTGGGCCAATGCCAACGTGACTGAGCTTCTGGACCTCGTTGAGGACTGTCTGCCATTCCGGCACGATCTGACGGACAACGAGCGACTGGAATGCGGCGATCAGCGGGACCAGCCCCTCACCGGTGTCAAGCCTGGCCTCGTACTCGGTCGCGATCCGGGTGAATTCCTCATGTTCCGGCCGGTCACCGTGACTTGGCGCATCGACCGCCACCACGGCGAAACCGCGTTCGGCCACGAAACGGCGCGCACGGTCCACGATGCCAGGGGCCTTCTTGCTCTGACCGCCGCCGTGCCCCATTGCAATCAGTGGGCGGGTCCCGTCGGCACCTCGTGGAGTCCATAGCACGCCAGGGATGTCGCCGAGGAGAAATAGCTGTTCAAGGACGCCTTCGGACGACGTCTCAGAGGTAAAGCGCATAGAGCTTCGGGCCTTTCGGGATGCCTGCTGCGGACGCTTTCCAGTGTGATCGTCGGTTCTCGACAGGTCGCGCTCGCCGACGGCTTTGGCGGAGCACAGTCCATGCAGGTAGAGCGGAGCCGCACCATCTGGGCGAGGCGCCAGGTCACCAGCGCCACGGGCCGCAGCGGATGATCCGCAGAAACCGCCTGCCCTCACCGCCCGGGAAAGCACCCGAGCGGCGAGTCACGTCACAGCAGGGCCAACGACTTGATGCGGCAGGCGCCGGCCGACCTGCAGCACACCGGGGTTGGCTCATTTCCAGGTCGATGCCAGTTGCCATGCCTGGAGGTGGGTGAGTTCGGCCGTTCCGTTGTCGGCGAAGACGTCGACGCCGGTGCTGGAGGGGTCGGGGAAGATCTGGTCGGTCAGGACGACCTGCTCGCCGCGCGCGTTCTGGGCGTAGACCTCGACGGATGAGGTGTCGACGAGGACGTGCAGGTGCAGGGGCTTGCCGTCGAGTGCCAGCGGGGCGTGTTCGGTGCTGGAGAAGGTGGGGTCGAAGTCGGTCGCACCCGAGGCGGTGCGGTCGAGGTAGACCTCGCCGGTGGCGGTGTCGTAGCCGATCCGGGTGCGCTGTCCGGCGGCGCCGGTGCGTACGTCGAGGCCGAAGCGGGTGGCGGTGCCCGGGGTGAGGTCGGCCTTGAGCTCCAGGGTGTTGCCCTGGACGTCGAGCGGCGTGGCGCCGTCGGTGACGGTTCTGGCGGGGACGGTGGTGGTGCTGCCGCGGAGGGTTCTCAGTTCGCTGACCGGGTTCTGGACCAGCTGGGTCTTGCCGTTCACGGTCCGCAGGGCGAGCTGGCGCGGGAAGGTGTCGGCGCTGCGCCAGGGGCTGGTGGGGATGTTCCCGCCGTAGTTCCAGCTGTTCATCCAGGCGATCATGACGCGTCGGCCGCCGGGGACGTCGGTGAAGGTGTTGGCGGCGTAGAAGTCCTGGCCGTGGTCGAGCCAGTGGGCGCGCTGGGTGGTGGACAGAGCGGGCTGGTCGGCGGCGGTGAAGTGGTCGGCGAGGACGTGTCCCCAGCCGCCGGTGTTGGCGTCGACGATCTGGAGCTGGACCTGCTTGCCCTTGTAGGCGGTGGTGTTGAAGGAGGCCCAGTCGAGGTTCTCGGAGTCGGCGCCGGTGGCGCTCTGGACGATCTTGCCGTCGACCAGCAGGTTGACGCCGGTCTCATCAGAGCGGGGCTTGGCCTGGGTGTCGGAGAGGACGACCTGGTCGAGGTTGAGGTGGCCCCAGCCGCCGGTGTTGGCGTCCACGACCTTGATCTGGGCCTGCTTGCCCTGCAGGTCGGACAGGTCCCAGGAGGCCCAGTTCAGGGCCTCGGCGTTGGCGCCGGTGGCGGAGCGCACCATCTTGCCGTCGACGACGAGTTCGACGGCCGTGGGGGCGTCGGAACTCGCGGCGTGGTAGCCGCCGCCGATGAGGAAGTCCAGGTACTTCTTGTCGATGGTGAAGGTCGGGGAGGTGAGGGTGCCGGTGGTGGCGTCGCCGTTCAGGTAGCTGTTGGCGAGCCCGTTGCCGAGGTAGCCGGTGACCTGTTGCTGGTTGGGGAGGGTTCCCTGGGCCGGGGCGGTACCGAAGGCGTCGCCGGTGGTGGTCCAGTCGCCGATGGGACTGGTGTAGGTGCTGCCCTCGAAGTCGGCGAGTGTTTCGCCGGTGGGTGCCGGCTCGTCGCTCTGTGTGGAGCCGGGCTGGTACGGGTGGTTGCCGCCGCCTACCTTGAAGTTGATGTAGTTGCTGGTCACGGTGAACGCGGGCGAGGTCAGCGTGCCGGTGGAGGCGTCGCCGCCGTGGAAGCTGTTGGCGAAGGCCTTTCCGTCGGAGCCGGTGACCGCACTCTGGCCGTCCAGCGCCCCGGTCGTCGGCGCGGTGCCGAACGCGCTCCCGTCGGCCGTCCAGTCGCCGAAGGAGCCGGACTCGAAATCTTGCAGCGCGGTGCCGCTCGGCGGGGTGTAGGTGCCGCTGTCGTCGGCGGTGAACTTCTTGCCGTCGAAGTCGCCGACGAAGTACTGGGCGCCGGAACCGCCCGCGATGGCACCGGGGTTGAGGTTGACCGCCAGCACCCACTTGGTCTTCTTGGCGTTGCCGTCCACCGGCAGCGGGAACAGGTCCGGGCACTCCCACACGCCGCCGGTCGCTCCGGCCGGGCCGAAGTCGCTCAGGTGGGTCCAGTCCTTGAGGTTCGAGGAGCTGTAGAAGGCGATCTTGTGCTGGTCGGAGAGGGCGACGGCCATCAGCCAGCTGTGGGTGGGGGCGTACCAGAAGACCTTCGGGTCACGGAAGTTGACGGAGCCCAGGTCGAGGACCGGGTTGCCGGAGTACTTCTTCCAGGTGGTGCCGCCGTCCGTGCTGTACGCCAGGGACTGCCTCTGGACGTCTGTGTACTTCACCAGGCTGGTGTAGACGGCGACCAGCGGCGGGTTGGTCCTGGTCCCGAAGCCGGTGGTGTTGTTCTTGTCGAGCACCACGCTGCCGGAGAAGACCATCTCGTTGTCGTCCTGGGGGATGGCGACCGGGAGTTGCTTCCAGTGGACGAGGTCGGTGCTGACGGCGTGGCCCCAGGAGATGTTGCCCCAGCTGTTGCCGGACGGGTTGTACTGGAAGAACAGGTGGTACTGGCCCTTGTACCAGATCAAACCGTTGGGGTCGTTCATCCAGTTCTGGGACGGCGTGAAGTGGAACTGGGGCCGGTACAGCTCGTGGTAGAGGGTGTCGGCGGCGGCCGGCGTGGCGGCGAGCAGGCCCAGCCCGGACAGGACGGTCAGAGCCGTGAGAAGTCTGCGGCGGGGACGGGTCGTTAGGGACATGGCGCTCCTTGTGCGGGAATCGGGTGGTGCGCGTGCGGGGCGTCCTGGGTGTCGGGGCCGGGTTCCGCAACGTGGCCGACGACCTTGGGGGCGGCGAGATTCCATGCCTGGACGGTGAAGTCGACGGATCGGGCCTGCAGCGACCAGGGGGCGTCGGAGTCCGGGTAGAAGCGCAGGGTCAGGGCTTCGCCGGTGCTGAGGAAGACTTCGACGACGGACCGGTCGACCACCATGCGCAGTTCGACCGGTGCGCCGGAACGGGCCGCCGGGTAAGGGATGCGGTATGTGCCGCCGACGGCCCGGGGATCGCGGGAGGCGTGGGAGCGGTCGACGACCACTTCGCCGGCGTCGGCGTCGACCGTGACATCCAGGTGTTCGCTTGCGTCGGCCGAGGTGGCCAGCCGGAGGCCGCCTGTATGGCCCGGCGGAGGTGTGAGCCGGGCGGTGAGGTCGAAGGTGCTGCCGACTTCGCCGAGTGCGACCGGGTCCGCCTGGACGGGGCCGGTGGCGTACAGGAGTTGCTCGCCGCGCAGTGCGGTGACTTCCCGGGCAGGCTGCTGGTGGACGGTGCCGTCGGCAGTGAGGGTGATCTCGCGGGGGAGGGTGAGCAGTCCGGCCCAGCCCGCCTCTCCGACCCAGGTGGGTTCCCGGGCCTCCCATGACCAGGCCCACAGCAGCCAGCGCCCGTCCGGGGCGCGCAGCAGTGCGGGGGCGTAGAAGTCCGGGCCGTGGTCGAGCCGGACAGGTGCAGTGGGGTGGAAGGTGCCGTTCAGGGTCTCGCGGCCGGAGTAGGCGGCGGTGGCCTGGGGGCCGGCATCGTGGTCCCAGGTACTGATGATCAGCAGGCCCTGCCGCCCCGCGCCGTCGGGCACCGGCCAGAAGGCGTACTGGGGGCACTCCCAGCCGGCGCCGGTGTCGGTGCCGCCGGGCAGCGGCCTCGGGGTGTCGACGGCGAACGGGCCGAGGTGCTGCCAGTGGTCCAGGTCCGTCGACTCGTACAGCTGGGCGGCGCCCCGGCCGTCGGCGAGCGCCGAGCCGACCAGCATCCGCCAGCGGTCTTCCTCCTGCCAGACATAGGGGTCGCGGTACATCGTGGTGTCGGCGGGCGGCTTCGGGATGAGCAACTCCGGCCGCTTGGCCCAGGTGTGGCCGCCGTCGTGGGATTCGGCGGTGGTGACCGGCTGCCACCAGCGGCCGGTGCGGTTGGCGGAGTAGAACGCCACCAGCCGGCCGCCGATGGAGACGGCGTTGCCGGAGAAGCACCCGTCGGCGTCGTCACCGCCCGGGGTGGGGTCCAGGGCGACCGGGAGCTCTTCCCAGGTGACCAGGTCCGGGCTGCGGAAGTGCCCCCAGTGCATGTTCGCGTGTTGCGGACCGTACGGGTTGTACTGGAAGAACACGTGGTAGTGGCCGTCGTGGAAGACCAGGCCGTTGGGGTCGTTGATCCAGTTGCGCGGCGGGCGCAGGTGTACTGCGGGCAGGTGGGGGTCGACGGGCGGCGTGGACACACGGGGCCTTTCGAAGGGTGCGCGAGGCACAGGGGGGTGGCAGAAGTGGTGGGGGGCGGGCGCGGGGCGGCGGAGGTCAGCCCTTGACGCCGCTGGAGGCGATGCTGCTGACGAAGGCCCGTTGGAAGGCCACGAACAGCGCGAGCACCGGCACCGTGATCATCGACGAGTAGGCCATGATCTGGCCCCAGGAAGGGTTGAGCTGGAAGAAGTACTGGATGCCGACCATGACCGGGCGCAGGTTCTCGCTCTGGACGACCATCAGCGGCCAGAGGTAGGAGTTCCAGGCCGGCAGGAAGGTCAGGATGGCCACCGTGGCGATCGCCGGGCCGGACAGCGGCATGACGATGCGCCGGTAGATGCCGAACCAACTCGCCCCGTCGATGACGGCGGCTTCGTCGAGCTCCTTGGGGATGCTCTGGAAGTACTGGTGGAACAGGAAGATGGAGAAGGCGTTGGCGACGAAGGGCAGGATCTGCACCTGGTAGGTGTCCAGCCAGCCCTCGGTCAGGGTGAGGTGGAAGCCGTTCACCTGGAACCAGGGCAGTTGGTTGACCCACCAGACCAGCGGCAGGGCGAAGGTCTCGAACGGCACGATCAGCGTCGCGATCACGGCGGCGAGCACGATCTTCTTGCCGCGCCACCTCATCCGTGACAGGGCGAACGCCGCGAGGCTGTTGACGAAGATGCCCAGGACCACGGTGACGGCTGAGATCCCGATGGAGTTGAGCAGGAACCGGGCAGCGGGCACCCGGTCGAAGACTCCGCTGTAGTTGTCCAGGGACAGGTGGCCGACCGGCAGGAACGCCTTGACGCCGTCCAGGTCGCCGAAGATCTGCTGGTCGGGCTTGAGCGATGACACCAGCATGAACACGATCGGGAAGGCGAAGAACAACGCGAGCGCGATGCGCGCCGCCTGCACGGTGAGCGAGCGCAGCAGCGACCTCTGGCGGCCCGGTCGTGCGGGGGCAGGGGATACGGAGGTCATGTCAGCCCTTCTCCCTGGTGAGGAAGCGCTGGACGAGGGAGACCGCCAGCACCAGTACGAAGAAGACGAGGGAGATCGCGGACGCGTATCCGGTCTGCTGCTGCGCGTATCCCGTTTGCACGGCCTGGTAGACGACCGTGGTGGTCGAGTCCAGAGGGCCGCCCTGCGTCATGACGCTGACCTGAGCGAACAGGCTGAACGCGGCGATCGTGATGGTGATGAGCACGAACGTGCGGGTCGTGCGTAGGCCGGGCCAGGTCACGTACCGAAAGCGGACCCAGCGGGTGGCGCCGTCGATGTCCGCTGCCTCGTACAGGTCCTGCGGGATGGTCTGAAGCCCGGCCAGCCAGATGATCATGTGGAAGCCGACACCCTGCCAGACGGACATGAGGATGATGGCGGGCATGGACGTGGACGGGTTGTTCAGCCAGTCCGGCCCGTGTACGAGTCCGAGGCTGAGGTGCGAGATGAGCTCGTTGACCAGTCCCGTCTTCTGGTACATGAAGGTCCACAGGATGGAGACCACCACCATGGACGTGACGACCGGGATGAAGTAGACGGTCCGGAAGAAGTTGACGCCCTTGACCTTGGCGTTGACGAGCAGCGCGAGCACCAGCGCCAGGCCGCCCTGCAGCGGAACGACGACCGCGGCGAAGTAGAAGGTGTTGCGCAGCGACTTGTAGAACAGCGGGTCGTCCAGCAGCGTGCGGAAGTTCTGCAGTCCGGTGAACTGGGCGGGGACCGGGGAGACCAGGCGGGCGTTGGTGAAGGCCAGCGCGAAGGCCAGCACCACCGGGATGACGAAGAACAGCAGCAGCAGGAACACGGCGGGGCTCACCATGCCGAGGGCGGTGAGGCTTTCCCTGCGCCGTGCACGCCCCTGCGGTGCGCGTCGAGCCGGAGGGGCATCGACAGCGGGTCGAGTGGACATGGGGGTCACTGTGGTGGCCATGGGACATCCAGGCAGGTACATGTCCCGGCGGAGGCGGAGAGGAGGCACCGCGTCCGCCGGGACGGGCGGACGCGGTCAGCTGCCGCTGGAGTAGTTGCTGGTCGACAAGTTGTTGTCGATCTGGCTGACGGCCTGGTCAAGGGCGCCCTTCACATCGGCGCCGGCCAGGATGTCCATGGCAGTCTTGGAGAACACCGTGGAGATGTAGGGGTAGGCCGGGGTGACGGGCCGGACCACCGCGAACTTCTGCGCTTCCTTGAGGAAGATGTTGAACTGGCCGCCCGTCTCGTAGCCCTTCACCTGCTGCGCCGCCACGCTGGTGGCGGGAATGGTGCCGGTGGCCTTGGCGAAGTCCACGAAGTACTTCGTCTGCCGGGAGAAGTTCAGATACGCCTGGGCGCCCGCCTTGTTGGAGCAGCTGGAGCTCATGGCCCACTGCCAGGAGGCTCCGCCGATCTTCGGCCCGTCGCCGAAGTCGACCGGCGGGAGGATGGCGAGGTCGCTGCCGAACTTGTCGATGTTGGCCTGGGCGGACCAGCTGCCGTCCCACTGGATGGCGGTCTTGCCGTTGCGGAAGTCGTCGCCGGGGCTCTTGCTGGACTTCTGCGGCGCATAGCCCTTCGTGACCAGGGAGCGGAACCACTCGCCCCACTCGACGGCCTTGTCACCGTTGAGCGCGCCCTTGGCGCTCTTGTAGGTGGAACGGTCGATCAGGTCGCCGCCGAAGCTCTGCAGCATCGGCGAGTAGGCGTACGGCCACCACTCGCCGGGATCCCCCGTGCCGAGGTCCAGCGGGTTCTTGAACTTGCCGCCCGACTTCAGTCTGGCCAGGGCGTCGCCGAACTCGGTCTTGGTCCAGGGCTTGTCCAGGGTGGGGACGCGGATGCCGTACTTCTTCAGGACCGACTTGCGGGAGTACATGGTGAGCGCGACGTCGTAGAACCCGGACGCGTAGGTCTTGCCCTGGTACGTGCCGACTGTGCTGGGCAATTGGTCCTTCACCGCGACCTGGCCCTTGGACAGATCCAGCGGCGCGAGGTACCCACCCCAGGCCCAGTTCGGGACGTTGGGGCCGTCGACGTCGAGGAGACACGGCAGCTTCCTGGCGGAGGCCGCGGCCACCACCGAGTCGTTGTAGGAACCCTGCGGGAACGCCTGGATCTTGACCTTGTACTTGCTCTGACTGGCGTTGAAGTCCTTGACGACCTGCTTCACGACGCCGTATTCGGCGGCGTTGCCGGCGTTGTGCGTCCACAGGGTCAGTGTGTTGCCGTCGGCGCCCGACGAGCCGGTACTGCCGCTGCCGCCGCAGCCGGCCACGAGCGCCGCCGCGGCAAGGGCGGCTATGCTCGACACCGCGAGGCGCCTGGTTCTCGATTCCACCTGGGTTCCTCCAGATTCACTGTGCACGGTCTGGCAGACCGTGCCGGCGGCCGGTGATGACGGCCGCCTGTAACGGTGGTGCTTCGCCGCTCCGAGGTCAGAGTCGGGGCGGCGAAGCGACCGACGCCCGTGCCACCAGCGGGCAGGGCAGCATGTGCTGAGCGGCCGGACCGGTCCCGTGGTCCGCTGCGCCCGTGAGCGTGAGCAGCTGTACGACCGCGTGCGCCCCCATCTCGTAGTGCGGCAGGGCGACGGTGGTCAGCCCGGGGTACAAGCCGTCACAGATCAGTTCCTGGTTGTCGAACCCGATCACCGACAGGTCGTCGGGGATCGACAGTCCCAGTTCGGCGGCGGCGCGGTACACGCCCATGGCCATCCGGTCGGCAAAGCAGAACAGCGCGGTGGGCCGTTCCGCCGTCTGCAGAAGCGTGAGTGCCGCCCGGTACCCGCCGGCTGCGTCCGCGGTCTCCGTCACCACCAGCCGGGGGTCTTCGGCGAGGCCCGCCTCGGCGAGAGCACGCCGGTAGCCCTCCAGGCGGCCGTGGGTGGCCGGGATGTCGTCGACGTTGTTGATGAAGCCGATCCGGCGGTGGCCGTGGCGGAGCAGTTCGCGCACCGCCGTGTGGCCGCCGAGGACTTCGTCCGGTACGACCGAGGGCACGCCGGGGTCGTCGGAGCGCGCGTCCAGCAACACGGTGGGGACGGAGCGCAGCTGCTCCGGCACCTCCACGACCCTGTGGTACATCGAGGCGTACAGCACGCCGTCGACCTGGCGCTGGAGCAGCAGGTCGATCTCCTTGCGCTCCAGCTCCGGGTCGCCGCCGGTGTTCAGCATGAGCAGCAGCAGGTCGTGCTTGGCCGCTTCTTCCTGGGCTCCGAGGATGATCCGGCCGGCGTGGGGCGTGGTGGCGATCTGGTCGCTGACGAACCCGATGGTGTTGGACCGCTTCAGCCGCAGCCCCCGTGCCAGTCCGTTGGGCGCGTACCCGAGCTGCCGGGCGGTTTCGAGGACGCGCTGCCGGGTCTCGGGATTGATGCGCTTGCCCTCGACCTCGTTGAGGATGTGGGAGACGGTCGTGGCCGAGACGCCGGCGGCCGCCGCCACGTCCTTGATTCCGATCCGCCTGCCCATGTCGTGCCCAATCGTTTTGGCAAGTGAGTGCGGGATGAGATTGCGCCCTGCGCGGCGCCCCTGTCAACGGCTCGTTACGAACTCGTGGCCGAGCGGAGTCGGCGTGACGCGGGAACGACGATCGTGGCCCCCGGCCCCGGGTGGGCGTCGCGGGACCTTGCCCTTCGCCGCCGGCACCTTCGGCGTCACGTCCTGCGGATCCGCAACGGGCACCTCGATCACCGGTCCGGGAGCGTCCAGCCTCGGCGGCCTCTGCCGGGCGATCACCCGCAGTTCCAGTACTGTCTCCGTCTCCGCCTCGCCGGGCTCCGCCGGGACTCGTTCCGCTCCGCCTGGGGCTTTTCCACCCGCACTCGGGCAGCCGTCTCGCGTTCCTCCGACAAGCCCATCACCGAAGCCATCGGCCGCTTCACTGCCCTCACCGAAGAACAGAACCGCCAATGCCTGCCTCGACGGCATCACGACCATGCCTGAGCAGCCAAAAGTCGACTCTTACGCCCGGAAGGACAATGGCTTCTCAAGCGGCGACATGGTCTGTCAGCCAGCTGAGCAGCGGGCTGAGGTCCTCGTGCGTGGCCAGCACGCGGTCGACGACCTCCGGCGTCTGCAGCCATGCGTCACAGCCGAGGTACCGCACGGCGAGAAGCGATCGGTGGCGCAACAACGCTGCTCGAGGATGGTCGGCGGGGTACTCCCTGGGCGCACGCTTCAGAAGGTCCCCGGTGATCTCGTACCCCTTGTCACGTAGTTCCGCGACAACATCGCCCAATACGGAACCGCTTGCCTCAGCGGCGACCGCCGCCCTGAACCTACGGATCTGATCGGAGTCGGCGTACCACCACGCACCCTTCACCTGCAAACCATCCAGATTGAAGCGCAGCCCGATCTCGACGTTCCGGGCGATGCGTGCCACGGCGGACTGGTTCTGCCACCACCACGGTGTCTTCCCGTACCGCCACACAGAATGGTCCTCGAAGGCGGGATCCGCCCATGCCAGGTCGTGGAGCAGCGAGACCATCGGTTGCCGTACGAGACGTTCGCGATCCTTGCGGATTTCGCGCATCACCTCTGGTGACGGCTCACCTTCAAGACGCAACAACACGTCGAACGCCGACTCGTCCCAACCGGCGAACTGCCTCGACATATCCGTCAACTCCAGCCCTCTTGTCGGTTCTTCACGTGGTTGAGACATGTTCTCCGCCGGCTGTGACTTTGGGGGCCGCTTCTTGACAACCAGGCGCCGATGCGGCGCCAGGACCGGGGGCATCATGATGCGGAAAGTCGCCCGCCGGGGCTCGAGACAGAACCTGCTGTGCCGCGGAAGTCCCGCCGATGAGTTTTCGGCGGTTGTGCCGTCTACCCCTCGACGAAGGGAGCGCACCATGCGCAAGATCATCGTTTGCACCTTCCTGACACTGGACGGCGTCATGCAGGCGCCGGGCGGCCCGGACGAGGACCCTGAGAGCGGCTTCGAGCACGGCGGCTGGCAGAAGCCGGTGGCCGACGACGAGGTCGGTCCGGCTATCGCCGGTTGGTACGAGCACTCCGACGCGATGCTGCTCGGCCGCAAGACGTACGACATCTTCGCGTCGTACTGGCCGACCGCCGATCCCGACAACCCGTTCACCGATCGGATGAACAGCATGCACAAGTACGTGGCGTCTCGGACCCTGACGTCCGTGGAGTGGCAGAACTCCACGCTGCTGGAGGGAGACATCGTCGATGCCGTACGCAAGCTGAAGGCGTCCGACGGCGGCAACATCAACGTCGTCGGGAGCGGCGACTTCGCCCAGACCCTCATGAGGAACGGCCTCGTCGACGAGTACCGGCTGACCATCCATCCGGTGATCATCGGTACCGGTAAGCGGCTGTTCGCCGACGGAGCGATCCCCAGTGCGCTGGAGCCGGTCAGCGTCTCGACGACGAAGGGCGGCACCATCGTCGGCGTCTACCGGCCGAGCGGTAAGCCCAGCTACGACAGCTACGCGTAGTAGTCCGTCAGGTTGTCGTTCTGGTGAGGGGGCGGCCGCAGGTGGTGCAGGTGCCGTTCCAGCGATGCGCCGGCGCGTCTTGGCCCAGCCGCACCAGATCGGCGATCGGGGTGGTGGCGGGCAGGTTGGTCATCCCGTAGGCGGTGGGCTCGGGCGCCGTGTCCGGTTGTTCGAACAGCATCCTGTGCCGTGTGGGTGGCTTCCTTGCCCGGCGGCCGCATCTCGAGCACCGCAAAGCGTGAGGTCATCGATCCCTTGCTGCCCTGGCGCCAGGTGACATCGCGATCCTGCGCACCGCCCCGCGCAGACATCGCGTCCGTCGCCGACGGTGCGGCAGGTGACCCGCTGGTTCACCCGCCATCCCACGGTCCTGACAGAGGAGGGCCCGCCGCCGTGTCTTCGGCGGAATCCTGCGCGACCGATTGGGCGCCGCGCTCCCCACCGGGATCAACGTCGTCGAGGTGGCACTCCGCGACGCGGACTTGCTCTACTCAGGCCTCAGTTGAGTACGTGTGCTCATATGCGGTGCCCCCTGCGCGGCCAGTATTGGTGCAGCGGCGCAGCCTGGAGCGCCGGGCCGATCCAGCTGATTCGAGTAGGGAACTCTCATGTCGCGACGTGTCGTTCTGTCCGTGGTTGCCGGTGTCGTCGTCCTCGGTGGTGCCGGGACCTTCGCCCTCGCCTACGCCGGGGAGCAGCCTCCTTCTGTGGCGCACAGCGCCGCCCGTTACGCTGCCCCCGACGGCGACCGCACTGGCTCATTGACCTTCACCACTGACGTCACGGGGTCCGCTGGCATCAAGAACGTGAAGGTCCTGGCCTGGCCGGCGAACTCGACCTTCGCGAAGAAGGCACTGACTGCCAAGGACATGGCCGCCGTGGAATCGGCCGTCTGCAAGCCGTCCGGTGAGGACACCGTGCGCTGCACCTATACCGCCACCGTCACCCGCGCCGACGCCGAGGCGTCCCCGCGCGGTCTGTGGCACGTCGCCGTACTGGCCACCGCCAAGGACGGCGACACGACGCTGGACACCAAGGCGGCCGACTTCACCGTTGAGTGATTCAGATGCACATACGATCGCGGCACGTAAGCAGTTGAGACCACGTGCGCTCTCATGCCGGAGCAGAGGAAGGCAGGTCGTGATGTCGACGGACGGGCCGTTGCGGATCTCCGTCGACGGTGAGGAATTCGAGGTCAGTCAGCCGGACGACAGCCCGGGTACTTACGACGTCACCTGGCTGACCGGTCCCGACCCGCAGTACGGGTTCGGGTTCCGCAGCCACCCTCCGGTGCAAGTCGACAGGGCCGATCTCGACGAGGCCATCCGGGACTTCCTCTCGCAGGTGGACCCCGGCACCGGACACATCGAGTGATCACCAGTCCAGGACTGCACCGCGTCCTGCTCGGACTTCACAGGTCATCCTGCCCAGCGGGTTTGTTGGCGGCGAGGGCCGTGGAGCGAGGCGACCGCAGACTCGGCGACCCACCGACCATGCCCAGGCCCAGTGAGTGAGTTGCCCCCTGTAGTCCGGTTCTGGTGGTCACTAGGTTCGGATCATGGCAATCACATATGAGTGGCGAGGCGACGTCGACAACTCAGCTCTCAACAAGCTGCATGCCGAAGGATTCGATCACCCGGTCGGGCAGACGGACTGGCGTACAAGGCTTCGACGTCACAGCCTCGGCTGGGTCTGCGCGTGGGAAGGTCACCGTTTGGTCGGCTTCGTCAACGTCGCCTGGGACGGCGGCGTCCATGCGTTTGTCCTGGACGCGGTCGTCGCTCAGCGCAATCGTTCGAACGGGGTGGGAGCAGCGCTGGTCAAGGCAGCTGCGGAGGGATGCCGTGCTGCGGGGTGTGAGTGGCTGCATGTCGACTTCGAAGAGCACTTGGGATCGTTCTACTTCGATGCCTGCGGCTTCAGAGCGACGACGGCAGGTCTGATCGCCTTGTGACCCTGGGACCCGGCCCCGGGGACGTGTTCCTGTGGTCGGGAGGGAAGAGCTTCCGCTGGTGACGTGCTCTTCGGCTCGAGCCCGGGGAGTTGCGAGGCAGTAGGAGGCGAGGGGGGTGCAGGTCTTGGTCCAACCGCCGAGGATGCGGATGCACCTGTCTGCGGTGGATCGGCCTGACGTGGATGAACGAGGTGGAAAGCGGAGGGGAGCCGGTGGCGGGTTGCCGGCTCAATTGCGGCAGGGCGCGTTCGGTGGTCGCGTGATGCAGGTTGGTGCCAGGCGTCCGTGACCCCATCAGCGTGGAGGCGCTGGTGCGCTGACAGGGCGTCACGATCTACTTACAGCCTGTATATAGGCTATGTAGAGTAAGGGTATGGCGAAGCTGCGTATGACCCTGCAGACCCAACTGGTGTTGCGGGCTTTGTTGGAGGATCCCGGCAAGCAGCGCTACGGCCTGGAGCTGTGCGAGCTGGCGGGACTGCCGTCGGGCACCATCTATCCGATCCTGGCCCGCCTGGAACAAGTCGGCTGGCTGGACAGCGTCTGGGAGGATCCCGCCGTACATGTAGAAGGGGGCCGTCCGCGCCGCCGCTTCTACCGGATCACCCAAGATGGCGCCGAGCAGGCGCGCGGTGCCGTCGCACATGCCTACCGTGCCCGCAAACAGCCTCTCCCGGGATGGGCTGCCGCCCGCCCGATCGCCGACGGGGGAGTGTCATGAACGCCCGGCGCTGGTCAGCGCCCCCTGCAACACCGCCGCTGTAGCCGCCATCGTCGCCGACATCGGTGCATGCACTGGCGGGGTCGACTTACGTCATAGTCGATCGATCCTCAGCTCCGCCTACCGAGCATCAAAAAACGGCCCCATCCGCTCCGGCGGCCTCGTCGCCCCCGCTCCGCGTACCATCCGCCGCCTGAGTGTCCAGGTGACCTCGCTGCCCTGCCGGGGCTGTACGAACGCTGTCGGCGGGCCCGGAGTGTCCGGGCCCGCCATCAGGTCACGCGGCTCTCCGGGCCTACTCGGCCTCTCCGCGGACGGTGTGGACGCCGAAGTCGTAGGAGCCCGATCCGACCTCGAACACGGCGGCTCCCTTCTCCGTGCGCAGGAAGCGGACTCCCTTGGCGGCGTCGGCCGGTCGGCCGCCTTCGGTGACCGCCCGGTGGGTCTTCGTCGGCACATGGACCTCCGCGACGGTGTTGACCGGGACGGTGACCTTGAGGTTGATGGCGCCGTTGTGGGTGCTCCACTGCGACGACAGGCGGCCGTAGACGGTGGTGAGGCTTCCGGTCCCTTCCGTCAGGTCCCCGCCGGGTACCGGCGCGATCCGGGAGCGCTTGTAGCCGGGCTCGAGCGCGGAGATGCCGCCGATGTTCTGGAACATCCAGTCACCCACGGCGCCGTAGGCATAGTGGTTGAAGGAGTTCATGTCGACCGGGCCGAAGTCGCCGTTGGGCATGATCGAGTTCCAGCGCTCCCACATGGTGGTGGCACCGTTGGCGACCTCGTAGCCCCAGGACGGGTAGTCCTTGTGCAGCAGCATCTTGTATGCCAAGTCGTCCCGGCCGATCCTGCTCAGCGCGGGCAGCAGCAGAGGGGTGCCGATGAAGCCGGTCCGCAGGTGGTAGTCGGTGAGCGCCAGTTTGGCCACGAACTTCTCCCCGACCTTGTCGACCAGCGCCGGATCCGGGACAAGGTTCATGGCGAGGGCCATCGCGTACCCGGTCTGAGAGTTGCCCTTGACGGTGCCGTCGGCTGCGACGTAGGCCTTGGTGAAGGCGTCGCGGATGTCCGCGGAGAGCTTGCCGTAGTCGGACGCCGCCGCGTCATCGCCCAGGGCCTTGGCCGTCTCCGCCATCATGCGGGCGTTCTCGGCGTAGTAGGCCGTGCCCAGGATGCCCTGCTCGGTCGGGTCGTCCAGGTTCAGCCAGTCGTTGGTGAAGAAGGTGGTGCGGCCGGGCTCGAGCAGGTCCGGTCCGGCGCTGGTGCGCACGAACTGGAAGAACTTCTGCATGGCGGGGTAGTTCTCCCGCAGGATGCGGGTGTCGTCGTAGGAGCGCCATACGTGGTACGGCACCGTGATCATCACGTCGGACCACCCGACACCGCTGTCGCCGAACTGGCCCTGAGGGGTCGGTACGACCGCCGGCAGATCGCCGTTGGCGTACTGGGAGTTGCGTACGTCCGCCATCCAGTGGGACAGGAACGCGCGGGTGTCGACAAGGTAGTTGGCCGTCGGCGCGAACAGGCTGATGTCTCCCGTCCATCCCAGACGTTCGTCGCGGGCCGGGGTGTCGGTGGGGATGGAGAGGAAGTTGCCGCGCTGGCTCCAGGAGATGTTGCTCACCAGTTGGTCGAGCATGCTGTCCGAGGTCTTCAGTGTGCCGGTGGTGGGGAGGTCGGATCCCCATACGACGCCCTTGACGTCCAGGAGAGCGGGGGGTTCGTTCACCCCGGTGATCTCGATGTAGCGGAACCCGTGCTGGGTGAAGGTGGGTTCGTAGGTGACCGTTCCGGTCTCGGCGAAGGTGTAGCGGTCGGTGACCTTGGCACTGCGGAAGTTGTCGGTGTAGAGGGTGCCGTTCTTGTTGAGCACTTCCGCGTAGCGGATCTTGACTGTCTGGCCGGCGGAGCCGGTCAGCTTCAGCCGTGACACGCCGACCATGTTCTGACCGAGGTCGTAGACGTAGGCCCCGGGGGTGGGCTCGGTCGTCTTCCGGGCCTGGAGCACCTGGGTCTGGCGCACCGGCTCGTCGCTCTGCGGGACCAGCAGCGCGGTCTGCGAGTCCAGGCTCGCGGCGGGCTCCCACTTCGCGTCGTCGAATCCTGGCCGGCTCCAGCCCGACGGCTCCAGACGAGCGTCGTACGTCTCGCCGTCCTGCAGGTCGGCCTTCACGAAGGGCCCGTTTGACGCCTTCCACGAACCGTCCGTGGCGATCCACTGGATGGTGCCGTCGGTGTAGGTGACGCGCATCTTCGCCACGAGAGCGGGGGTGTCCCCGTACTGGTGGGTCCAGCCGAGCCCGACCTTGCCGGCCCACCAACCGTCCGCCAGAGAAGCGCCGATGACGTTGTCGCCGCTGTCGAGCAGTTTCGTGACGTCGTAGGTCTGGGCCTGGATGCGCTTGTCGTAGTTCGTCCAGCCCGGGGCGAGCACCTGGTCGCCCACCGGCTTGCCATTGAGCTTCAGTTCGTAGAGGCCGAGTGCCGACGCGTAGACGCGCGCGGAGGCGATCTTCTTGCCGGCCTTGGTCGCGAAGTCCTTGCGCAGCAGTGGCAGCGGCCGGGACGCGGGTGCGTAGAGGGCGTCCGTGGTGCCGGACACGACGAGGGCGTTGTCGGCGATCTCACCGCCGGTGAACGGGTTGCGGCCGGACGCGAAGTCGGTGTCCAGCAGCGTGCCGCCGTCGGCGCCGGTCACAACGGCGTCGTAGACGGTTCCGCGTTCGCCGCAGCATGCGTGGGTGCGGAAACCTATGTAGCCCTTCGTGAACGTGGCGTCGGTGAAGGTGTCGACCAGCTTGCCGTCGAGGGTCGTCTTGATGGTGGTGCCCGACACGTCGTAGCGGACGGTGTGTCGGCCGGCGAGGAGACTCGCGTCGGTGAAGCCGTAGGGCGCGAGGTCCACGTCCTGAACCACGGTGTAGTTGCCCTTGACCTGCTTGTGCAGCCTCAGCATCGGAGTGGAGCCCGTGACGTTGAACTGCCACATGTATCCGTTGCTCACATCCGGGGCACGCAGGAACATGCCGAAAGCGGCGCTGTCGAGCTTGAACTCGACCGTGGCGGTGTAGTCGGTCCACTTGTCCAGCTCGCTCGGAGCAGCGGGGCGAGTGATCCACTGGGCGCTGTTCCAGTCTTCGGAGTGCAGCAGGCCCGTCTCGAAGTACGCGGTCGCGCTCCAGGGACTCGCGACTCCCTTGTCGTCCCAGGCCCGAACGCGCCAGTGGTAACGGGTGCCCGCCTCCAGGTCAGGCCCGCCGTACCGCACGCCGACCTGGCGGTCGGACGCCACCTTGCCGGACGACCACACATCGGTCGAGCCCGGCTTGCGTCCCACCTGGATCTCGTAGGCCGACTGCGATGTCGCCCGCCGGGCCGACGCCAACTGCCAGCCGAGGACCGGGTCGTCACCACCGATGCCCAGCGGGTTCACCCGGCCGTTGGCAGTCAGAGCCTTCACGGCGAACGGCGTGTCCGAAACCGACGCCGCAGAGGACACGGGCGCCGGCAGGATCACCGCGCCTGCGACCACGGCACTCATGACAAGGCCTCTCAGGAGTACGAGCAATAGTGGGCGTTTACGGAGCATGGCATCTCCTGCTGGTCCGTTCGGTGGAGTGCGTGTTCTCGGCTGAGGACGCCGCGAAGTCATGTGCGTTGGAGAGGTCAGTCCGCTGTCCCACTCGGCAGGGCCGCCTCGATTTCGGCAGCGGCGTCGGCGCCGCCGTCATAGAACAGGACCCTGTTCAGCAGGGTAGGCCGTCGGCGGTCGGGGAGGTCCGCGAAGGGGCCCAACTGCATGCGCTCAGCAGCAGGCTTGTGGTGGTAGCAGGGGAGCCAGGAGGGCGACACGGCGGTTCTGAGGGTCTTGTGCACAGGTGCTCCTCGGCGCGCGACATATTGAAACGCTTCAATGGAGGGATGTCGGGAACCTATGGCCCGCTTCGGCATGTGTCAAGGAGCTGTCGCGGACGTTTCCGAACCGCGCTGAGGGCCGCCGGGGCGGTCGGCTGGAGGGGCTGTCCTAGGCGTGAAGCGTGGCACGAGACGGCCGCCCGGTCGGAGAGGCAAGTGGAGCCGGACGGCCGGCGTGGACCTCGGCGCGGGCTGGCGACCAGGCATCGGGGCGGACGGTGCGAGCCGCGCGTCGGCCCGGACGATCAGCTCAGCGTGGCGCGCGAACGATCACTGCACGTGCCGACGCCGGACCGTCAGCGCGGCGCGCTGGCGCGGACGATGAGCTCGGGCTCCAGCACGACGGTGGCATGACGGTGCTGCTCGCCCGAGGCCACCTCGTCCATCAATAGCCGGATCGCTTCCCGCCCCATCATCCGGCCCGGCATGTCCACCGCGGTCAGCGGAACCGCCGCGCCGCCAGCCGCTCGGTTGTTCTCGCACCCCACGACGGCGACCTGGTCGGGCACGCGGATTCCTGCCACGGTGTGCAGTTCGTGGATGATGCCATTGGCCAGTTCATCGGTGACGACAACGAGGCCGTCCGGCAGATCGCCGGGCGCTCTCCGTGCGAGATCCTGCCCGACCACATGGCCATGGGATGTCGTCAGGCCGACACTGTCGATCTCCTCCAGCGTGACGCCGGGGCCCGCCTCCTCGACCGCCGCCCGTACGCCCCTGCGTCTGTCGCGCACCGGCTGGTAGTGGTCGTGCGCGACCACATAGGCCAGTCGTGTGCGCCCCGTGTCGATGAGATGGCGGGCCGCCAGATATCCGACGTGCTCGTTGTTGACCAGCACCGAACAGCATGTGCCCGGCTTGGGGGAGTAGTTGAGGAGCACGACCTGGCGCCCGTGCGAACGGATGCGCGCGATGCCGGCAGTGGAGTCCTCCATGGGGGCCAGCAGCACGCCGGTCACCCGGGACTCGTCGAACAGGTCCAGGTAGTCGTCCTGAAGCGCCATGTCGCACGCCGTGTTCGCGAGCAGGAGTTTCTGGCCGACCGCGCGGGCGGCGTCCTGGGCGCCGTGCGTCATGTCGATGAACAGGGAGTTCTCGATGTCGGCGAGCACCATGCCGACGCTGTTGGTCGAGCCCGACACCAGCGACCGTGCCGCGTCGTTGCGCACGAAACCCAGACGGCTGATGGCTTCGCGGACCCGCTCGGCCGTCGCTGGGCTCACCTTCGCCGGATGGTTCAGCACGTTGGAGACGGTGCCCACCGAGACGCCTGCGGCGTCGGCGACGTCCTGCATGCTCGGACCGGCATGCCCCTGTACTGCGCGCGGACGGGCGGTTGCCACAGCGCTCCTCGACCTCCGGTCTCGTTCGTCCCGCGACCGCCAGGCACTCGCCGGAGACCAGGCTGTCGCGGACAAGCCGCACAATACATGACACGCGTTGAAGCGCTCCAATGTGTGCGCCCGGGGGCACCTCTCACCAACGCGACAACGGCACGATATCCGCTGGTCACAAACCTCCCCGGCGGGGCGCCGAGCACCTGCCGACCCGGCCGGTGGAAGAGCACTTGCCGGTGCCGGGACGGCTGCCGCTGATGTGGGGAATCGCTGTTCCCGATCTTGGCGGTCCGTGGAGAGGTTCGATTGATGCGATTCAATCAGGTCGAGGGTGGAAGGGTCGCACGCGCCGTCGCAGCGGCCTGAACATCGGTCCCTGTTGCAAGGCCCAGATCTGGGATCGGTATCTGAAAGTGCCGGGCGGGCTGGCCGGTCATGTGGCTGTGGGTGCAACTTCCGGTTCCGGCTCGGGGTTTGTGGCAGGGGACGTTCTGTCACTGCTCGACATCGAAGAGCGGGACGGGCTGAACAGTGCTTTGACGGTTTCGGTGGCCAGGTCTCGCAGCCAGGTGTGGGCGCGGTCGTTGTCGTAGCGCTGGTGCCACAGGAGGTACAGGGGTACGTCGGGCAGGGGGATTGGCGGCGGCAGGGTGGCCAGGCCGAGTTGTTCCCGGGCCGTGTGGGTGACCGCGTCGGGGAGGGTGACGATCAGGTCGGTGTCGAGGGCGAGTTGCAGTGCGAAGGCGGCGGTGGGTCCCACGGCGACGACGCGTCGTTGGAGGCCGCGTGTGGTCAGGGCGTCATCGATCGGGTCGCGCAGGCTTCCGCGCCGCGAAACGGTGAGGTGTTCGGCGGCCGCGTAACGCTCGAGGGTCAGCGGACCTGTCGTGAGCGGGTGGCCTGGGCGGGCGGCGACGATCAGCCGGTCCTTGCCCACGAGGCGGTGGCGGATGTCGGGGAGCGTCGGAACGCTGGAGCTTGATTCGAGGTCGACCTCACCCCGGCGCAACTCGGCGTCGTCCGACCCTGGTTCGGCGGACAGGCGCAGCCGGACGCCGGGGGCCTGCTGGTGGACGGCCGTGGTCAAGGCGGTGCCGCATGCGGCGGTCAGGGCGTCGTGCCAGCGCACGGTGAACACCCGGTCCAGAGCCGCCAGGTCGAGTTCCTGTTGTGCGGACAGAAGGTGGTGGGCCTGCTGCACGAGGGCGTGGACCTCGGCGCGCATGGCCAGCGCGCGTGTGGTGGGGACCATGCTGCGGCCGGTGCGGACCAGGATCTGGTCACCGGTGGCCTTGCGGATGCGGCCCAGGGAGCGGCTCATCGCGGGCGCGGTGACGTGGAGGCGTGCTGCCGCGCCGGCGACGCTGCCCTCTTCCAGCAGGGCATCAAGGGCTGTGAGCAGGTTCAGATCCAAGTGCATGCGAGTAACTCTACAAGTGACAAGCATGCACTTGTTGTTAATGACCGAGCGGCCTACCTTCGAAGTGCGGGGGCGAGACAACCGCCCCGCTTCGACCGATCCCAGGGAGCCCGCCATGAACACAGTCATGCCTTTCGACGCCGGTACGACGCTCATGTCCGACGTGACAGCCGCGGTGAAGACCGCCGGCGTCACATTGCGCGACCGCCACACCTCGTACGCCCGGGGTGTGAGTCTGGACGAGGTCGTGGGCGAGATCCACGCCAACGACGACGCGGTGCTGGACGTGCTGCGAGAGCCGCTGCTGCGGGCCCGGCCGGGGTCGCAGTGGGCCGAGGACGAGCTGGCCGGCGGTGCGCTCCCGCCCGGGGAGTGGTGGGTCGTCGACCCCGCCGAGGGCAACATCAACCACGTCCACGGCATGGACGATTGGGCCGTCACCGCCACCCTGGTCCGCGACAACCAGCCGGTACTCACCGTCGTCCACCTGCCGCTGACCGGCGACACCTACACCGCGGTCGCCGGCGGCGGGGCCCGCCTCAACGACCGGCCCCTGAAGGTGTCCGCCAAGACCGACCTGGGCGCGGCGCTCATCGGCACCGGCCAGGCCAAGCCCGGCGAGGACGAGCGCACCTTCCGGCGGATCGGTGGCTCCGTCACCGCGATGCTCATCAACGGGCTGGTCGTGCGGGTGTCCGTTCCCGCCACGATGCAGCTCATCCATGTCGCCGCCGGACGCATGGACGCGTTCTGGCAGTTCTCCGACGTCCGCTCCGGACTGGTCGCCGGCGCCCTGTTGGTCTCCGAGGCCGGAGGCACCGTCACCGACCTGACGGGCGACCCCTGGAACACCGGCAGCCGCGACTTCCTGGCCGCCGCCCCCGGCCTCCACAGCGCCGCCCTCAAGGTCCTCTCGCCCATCGCCTGACCGGAAGTCCCTCCTCCTCACCCCGAAACCGCAAGGAGCATCACCGCATGACCAGCATCGGCATCCTGGGCGCCGGCCGCGTCGGCACCCACCTCGCCGGCAAGCTCTCCGCAGCCGGACACCATGTCACCCTCGGTGTCCGGAACCCCGAAGACACCGCCGCCCGCACCGCCGGTCCCGCCCCGCGGATCGCCCTCGCCGACCAGCGCACCACCGCCCGCACCGCGGACATCGTGATCAACGCGACGCCCGGCGACAGCTCCCTGGACCGCCTCACCGACCTGCGCACCGACCTCGCCGGCAAGATCCTCATCGACGTCTCCAACGCCACCCGCGACGACAGTGACGGCCTGCCCGGCGACCTGTGCTATCCCGGCAGCAGCCTCGCCGAGAAGCTCCAGGCAGCGCTCCCCGACACCCATGTGGTCAAGACCCTCAACACCATGCTTTTCACGGTCATGACCGCTCCGGAAACCCTGGCCACCCCACCGACCGCCTACCTCTCGGGCGACGACGAACACGCGAAGAAGACCGTCACCGGCCTGCTCGGCGACCTGGGCTGGCAGCCCGAACGGATCGAGGACCTCGGCGACATCACCACGGCCCGCGCCACCGAGGCCATGATCCTGGTCGTACCGCACATTCTGCGCCGACACGGCTTCAAGCCCTTCGCGGTCTCCCTCGCGCGCTGACCCACCAAGACCGGGATCAGACCAAAACCAGGTCGAGTGTGATGTGCGGTGCGAGCGCGTGCAGGAAGTCGGGGGCGTCGAAGATCTCGCCGGCGGAGACGACGCCGACGGCCTTGGTACGGCCGGTCAGGACGCGCTCGAGGGCCTCGCTGACGAGGGGCGCGGTGACGGCGTAGATGTCCTGGCCGCCGGCCGTGGCCCGGCGTTCGGCTCCGCCGGAGCGGACGACGACGTCGACGAGGAAGGTCTGGTTCGAGCGCCCGATCTCGTCGGTGGCCGTCGGGGCCGGCGTGTGTGGGGCGGTGACGTCTCGGGCCGCCTCGGCGGTCATGTAGGTGGTCACGTCGGGGATGGAGAGGTGCTGGGGGACGGTGACGACGTCCGCCATCGTGAACTCCCCGATCACCGGCCGGGGGCCCATCGGTTCCGGGAAGGTCCATTCCAGGACGGGCGCGGCGTCGGTGCGGTGTTCCCACCGTCCGCCGCTGTAGCGCAGGCGGTGGGCGCCGCGTCTCTCGCGGGAGACCGCGCCTGAGAGCCGGGTACCGGCGGTGGGGTGCCAGTTGCTGAGCGCGTAGGCGATGTGCGCCTCGTCGGCCTCGGTCCAGTCGCCCATCGCCGCGGTGGCCAGGAGGTCGCCGAGGCCGCCGAAGAAGGCCATGGCCGGGACGATCACCGCTCCCGCGTCTCGGGCCCGCTCGCGGTAGTGGGCGAAGGTGTCGAGGTTGGCCTCGAGCTCGGCGGCCACGTCCAGATAAGGGATCTTCGCGCGGAGCGCGGCCTCGATCACGGGGCCGACGGTCGAGGCGAAGGGGCCGGCGCAGTTGATGACCGCCGCCGTTCCCGCCAGGGCCCGGTCCAGCGAGGCCGGGTCGTCGACCGACGCCACCCGGGCCTCCAGCCCGTGCTCGTGGGCAAGTTCCTCCAACGTCTGCGCATTGCGCCCGGACAGGACCGGGACAAACCCGCGCGCGGCCAGCTCCGCGACCACGAACCGCCCGGTGTGACCGTACGCGCCGAACACCGTCACCAGCTGACCTGACCCCATGAGACTGCTCCCCATGTACTCGAACGCCCGCTGCGAGGTTCATCCGCTGCGGCCTGACACCCACATCCTGTCCCTCCGGCAGCACCCCGCACGAGTGTCGGAAACGACATGCCGCGTACAGTTTCGGACATGACCGCTGTTGCACTGGCCATCACCGACGGCATGCTCCACTACGAACTGTCCGTGGCCGTCGAGGTCTTCGGAACCGACCTGACACACATCGTGGACCCCTGGTACGACTTCTCCCTCTGCGGGAGCGGTCCGGTGCACGTGGGCCGCTTCCGCCTGGAACCCGATCACGGATTCGAGCACCTCGTGCACGCGGACACAGTGATCGTCCCTGGCTGGGCCGACACCGACCGCGACCCGCCCGCCGAGCTGGTCGAGGCGGTGCGTGCGGCCCACGCGGCCGGTGCCCGCGTGGCCTCACTGTGCACGGGCGCCTTCGTCCTGGGCGCGGCAGGACTGCTCGACGGCAGGCGCGCCACCACGCACTGGGGCCACACGCGGGAACTGGCCCGGCGTCACCCGGCGGCCACCGTCGATCCGGACGTCCTCTACGTCGACAACGGCGACGTCCTCACCTCCGCGGGCAAGGCCGCCGCCATGGACCTGTGCCTGCACCTGGTCCGCCTCGACCACGGCTCGGCGAGCGCCAACAAGATCGCCCGACGCCTGGTCGTCCCACCCCACCGCGACGGCGGCCAGGCCCAGTTCATCGCCACCCCCCTCCCCGCCGAAGGCAACCACCCCCTGGGTGAGCTCTTCCCCTGGGCGTTGGAGCGGCTGGACCAGCCGCTGACCGTGGAGGACCTGGCCCGCCAGGCCCGTATGAGCTCACGCCACCTCGGCCGCCACTTCAAGCACCTCACCGGCACCACGCCACTGCAATGGCTCCACACCCAGCGCATTCGCCACGCCCAGGAACTGCTGGAGACCACCGACGCCACCGTGGACACCATCGCAACGGCCGCCGGCATGGGCACCGCAACCACCCTGCGCCGCCACTTCCACCGCAGCGTCGGCGTCCCACCCGACACCTACCGCCGCACCTTCCGGCCCTGACCAGGGTGGTCTACAACGATGAACTGGCGGTGTCAGCCAGCGGAGCGGAAGTCACTTGTCGACCAGCGACATATGGTGCTCGTTGTAGCGGTCTCCCTGCACCCCGACCCGGCCGGCCAGTTCGTTGAGGTCCGCCAGTTCGTCGGCGGAGAGCGGCAGCCGGGTGGCGCCGATGTTCTCCTCGATACGCGCGATGCGCCGCGTTCCGGGAATCGGGACGATCGACGGATGCCGCGCGAGCAGCCAGGCGAGCGCGACCTGCCCCGGTGTGGCGTCCTTGGCCCGCGCGAGCGCTGAGATGTGCTCGACGAGAGCCTGGTTCGCCGCTCGGTTCTCGGCCGTGAACCGTGGAATCGTCGTGCGGACGTCGCCGTCCGCGAAAGACGTCGACGCGTCCACTGCTCCGGTCAGGAACCCCTTGCCGAGCGGGCTGAAGGGTACGAAGCCGATCCCGAGCGCCGCGCACGTCGGCAGGACCTGCGGCTCGGGATCCCGGGTCCACAGTGAGTACTCGCTCTGCACTGCCGTCACCGGGTGGACCGAGTGAGCACGTCGGATGGTCTCCGCACTGGCCTCCGAAAGCCCGAAGGAGCGGACCTTGCCCTCCTGCACGAGCTCGGCCACCGTGCCGGCGACGTCTTCGATCGGTACCTCGGGATCCACGCGGTGCTGGTAGAACAGGTCGATCCTCTCGACCCCGAGCCGTTCGAGGGAGGCCGTGGCGACGGCACGGATCCGCTCGGGCCGGCTGTCGAGTCCGACCGAGGCACCGTTCTCGATGCGGAATCCGAACTTCGTGGCGATCACCACTTGGTCACGGACCGGAGCGAGGGCCTCGCCGACGAGCTCCTCGTTGACGTACGGGCCGTACACCTCAGCGGTGTCGAAGAACGTGACCCCTCGGTCGACGGCGCCACGGAGCACGGCGATCATGTCGTTTCGGTCACCGGGGTTGGGGCCGTAACTCTGGGACAGTTCCCATGGCACCGAGGCCGATGGCGGATACCCGGAGGTCTCGCCCGAGCGTTCGCGTGTGCATTTTTCCTCCTTGTTGATGCCAAAAATGGTCGACGCTCGTGTCGAACCGGTGACCCCGTCGCCTGGCCCCGCCGATACCCGGCCGGCTGTCGTTCACCGCGCCGTCCCTGGGAACAGGCGCTGGGCGTTGGCCGTCGTCAGGGACCGCCACGTGGTTCCGTCCACCGGTGACTCGGCCGCGTCGATCGCCGCGATGTGGGCGTCGGCCAGCGGGGGAGGCGTCCAGCAGTAGTCGCTCCCGAACAGTACGCGGTCCGGATCGACGAGCCCGAGCAGCGCCGGGACTTGGCGTGGGAAGGCGGTGCCCGCCATGTCGTAGTACAGGCCGCGTAGTTGCTGCACGGCATCGAGGGAGGGCGTCTCCTCCACAGGCAGGAACAGACTCATGAACTCGTTGACACGGTCGGCCAGGACGGGCACCGCGCCCCCGCCGTGCGGAACGATCACCTGCAAGTTCGCATGACGCGTCAGGACACCCGCCATCACCAGATCGGTGACGGTGCGGGCCGTGTCGAAGATGTACTCGACCATCGGCCGCGGTCTGCCGAGTGCTGACTGTTCCCAGCACACCGGTGAGGTGGGGTGCAGGAAGACCACGGCCCGGCGGCGGTCGAGTTCCGCGAAGACCGGTTCGAGGCGCTGGTCGCCCAGGTACACACCGTGCGTGTGGGTCAGCAGGGCCACGCCGTCGGCGTCGAGTTCGTCGTAGGCGAAGGCGATCTCCTCCAACGAGGCATCCACGTCCGGCGGGGGGAGGGACACGAAGTTGCCGAAGCGGCCGGGGTGGTCTCGGGTCAGTTCGGCGGTGTACTCGTTGACGCGCCGTGCGAGGAGTCGGGCCGCCTTGTCGTCGCCGAAGTGCACGCCGGGGGAGGACATGGACAGCATCGCGGTCTCGATGCCGTTGCGATCCATCAGGTCCAGGTGCGCTTTCACGGACCACGACGGCCAGCCGCCCATGCCATCGGGGTGGGCGTGGCCCGCCGCTGTCGCCTGCTGGACGTAGAAGTCGGGCAGGAGGTGGGCGTGGACGTCGATGAGGCCGGAGGCCATGGCAGGAGGGATTCCTTCTCCTAGGGGACTTGGGGGCCGCGTGTCGGACTCCGTTCACTCCACCTGCTCGCGTCCGGCCAGCCGGACCTCTTCGTTGTCCAGGGTGGCCTGGAGCCGGCGCAACACGGTGTCGTCGATCTCTCGCTCATCGCGCAGGCGTACGACGGTGGCGCGTCTGCGGGCGATCAGGGCGAGGCGGAGGTCGGTGTAGTGGCGGTTGTGGAGCAGGGCGGGATCGCCGTCGGAACCAGCGCCTTTGGCCCGTACGGTCGCCAGGTGGGCCTCGTACTCCTGGCGCAGCCACTCCATGACCTTCGGGGTGGTGCCCAGTTCGGCAGCGAGTTGGGGCAGGGCCTCGATGGCTTCCTCGGTCGCCTTCGTCTCGGCGAGTACCTCTTCCTCGTCGACGGACGTGTCGCGCGGCAGCCGGGCCCAGCGCACCACGCCGGGCAGCAGCAGTCCCTGCACCACGAGGGTCACCACGATGACGCCGGAGGTGACGAAGACGATGAAGGCGCGGTCGGGGAACGGAGCGCCGGAGTCGAGGGTCTCCGGTACCGAGAGCGCCACGGCGAGCGACACCGAGCCCCGGAAGCCGGCCAACCCGCTGACGACACGCGCCCGGTGACTCATTCTCCGCAGCCGCTGCTCGGGACGCCGGTCGATGGCGCGGATCAGGTAGGCGGAGGAGAACAGGAAGGCGAACCGGACCGCGACCAGCACCACGCTGACCACGCCGATCGCGATCAGGGCGTCTCGGAGATCCGACCGGCTCAGGTGCCGGAGCGCGTATTGGAGTTCCACTCCTACCAGGACGAACAGCGTGCCGTTGATGATGAACGTGGCCAGCGGCCAGAAGGCCAGTGCCTGGCGCCGGTGCTCGGCCCGGATGAGGCTCGGTGCCACCTGGGCCATGATCAACCCGCTCACGACGACCGCCAGGACACCGGAGGCGTGAATCAGTTCCGCGAGCAGATACGCCGTGAACGGCGCCAGGATCATGACGAGATTGCCGAGCAGGGGATCGTCCAGGCGGCGTCGCAGGTTCATGTTGATCCAGGCGACCGCCACGCCGACCGCGGCCCCGCCGCCGTATGCCAGCAGGAACAGCGCTCCGACGTGCGGCAGGGTGAGGTGCTCCTCGCCGACGGTGATGCCGACCGCCAGGCCGTAGATGACCAGCGCGGTGCCGTCGTTGACGAGGCTCTCCGCTCGGAGCACGGTGATCTGACGGCGCGGCAGGGAGCCGGCCAGGGCGCTGACCGCTGTGGCGTCGGTGGGAGCCACGGCCGCGCCCAGTGCCCACGCCGGTCCCCAGGCCAGTCCGAGGGCGTGCCCGGCGACCGCCACGGCCCCCGCGGTGAGGATCACCAGGACCGTGCTGAGCAGGACGATGCCGCGCAGGTTCGTCCGGATCTCCCGCATGGACGTGGTCAGGCTCTCCCAGTACAACAGCACGGGGAGGAAGAGCAACAACACTACTTCGGGCGGGAGTTGGGTCTGGCGGACGGCCGGGACGAGACCGAGCAGCGCGCCCACGACGAGCAGCACGACGGGCGGCGCGACGTGGAAGCGCCGGCCCAGGACGTTGCCCAGCAGTACGGCCGCGCCCAGGGCGACGACGAGTTCGAGACCGAGCATGTCGCTTACTCCTGGGAGGGGACGGATGCCGATGGGGGCGCAGCTGCTGCCACCGGGATCGTCGTGTTCATCGGGGGATCAGCCGCAGGGTGGTCGAGCGTGCGGCGACCATGGGGTCGACGTACGCGTCGCCGAAGCGGCCGTACTTGGTGCGGTACGCGGTGTCGATGCGGTCGTTGGTCTCGGAGTCCGTCACCTCGACGAAGGTGACGTCCTTGTCGACGCCGCCGGAGCGGATGTGCCCTTCGTGGGTGGTGCGCGCCGTGCGCCACCAGCCGCCGCTGGTACCTCGGAAGGAGCGGACGTACAGCTCGTCACCGTCGCGGACGACCCAGATCGGCACCGGCCGCCGCAGGGTGCCGTCACCGCGGCGCGGCGCCATCTCCAACTCGTCGGCCTTGGCGATGAGGTTGAGCTCGCCGCTCGTCCATGTCGTCATCGGTGATTCTCCATTCTTCGGAGCGGGCCGCTCTTGCGAGGCGTACGGGCCCGGTGCCCCGTCCGGCCCGGGGCGTCAGGGCCGGGCCGCCCGGGATCGTCCAGGTTGCGTCGGGTGTGAAGTGGGAGAGAGTCCGCTCCAGGCCGCGGGTGCCGAAGGCCTTGGCTTCAGGTCACGGACGCAGCAGCGTCTTGATGGCGCGGCGCTCGTCCATGGCCTTGTAGCCTTCGGCGACCTCGTCCAGCGTCAGCGTGAGGTCGAAGACCCTGCCCGGGTTGATACGGCCGCTGAGGACGCGGTCGATCAGGTCGGGAAGGTAGGCGCGCCCGGGGGCGGGGCCACCGCGCAGGCCGACGTGGGAGAAGAAGAGCTCTTGGCCGTCGATCTGCGAGCCGTGCGGGAAGCCGACGAAGCCGACGTTGCCGCCGGGGCGGGCGGACTGCAGGGCCTGGTGCAGCGACTCCTGGGTGCCGACGCACTCGAGGACGGAGTCGGCGCCGATGCCGTTCGTCAGTTCCTTGACGCGGGCGACGCCTTCCTCGCCCCGCTCGGTGACGATGTCGGTGGCGCCGAACTCCAGGGCCAGCTTCTGCCGGGAATCGTGTCGGCTCATGGCGATGATGCGCTCGGCGCCCAGTTCCTTCGCGGCGATGACGCCGGACAGGCCCACCGCGCCGTCACCGACGACCACGGCCGTCGAACCGGGCTTGACCTCGGCTGCCTCGGCGGCGTACCAGCCGGTGCCCATGACGTCGGACAGGGCCAGCAGACTCGGGATCAGCGCCTCGGTCGGCTGCTCCGGAACGGCGACCAGGGTGCCGTCGGCGAGAGGGACGCGAACGTACTCGGCCTGGGCGCCGTTCACCCACTGCGCGTGCTGGCAGGAGGTGTGGTAGCCGGCCTGGCAGATCGGACAGGTGTTGTCGGAGGCGACGAAGGAACCGATGACGAACTGGCCCAGCCTGACGCTCGAGACGTCGCCGCCGACCTCCTCGACGATGCCGACGTACTCGTGGCCGATCGGCTGCGCCTCGGCGACCGGTAGGACACCGCGGTAACTCCACAGATCGGAGCCGCACACACAGGTGGCGACGGTACGGATCACCGCGTCCGTCGATGCCGTGATCTTCGGTTCCGGGGCGTTCTCCACCCGGATGTCCCCCGGCGCGTGAAGGATGGTCGCTCTCATGTGCCTTCCCAACTCTTGGCGTCTGTCGTGGTGTCAGGGACGCGTACCGGTCCTGAAGCGCGGGCCGAGGTGGATCATGAACCGGTCGGGTCCGGCGTCAGCCGGACTGGTCGGCCTTGTCCACGATCTCCTTGAGCTGGGTCATCGCGGTCATGGCGTTGGGCCATCCGGCGTAGAAGGCCAGATGGGTGATGGCCTCGATCAGCTCGTCCTTGGTCACGCCGTTCTCCAGCGCCTTGCCGAGGTGGAAGGTGAGCTGGTCGCCCCGGTACAGGGCGGCGAGAGCGGTGACCGTGACCAGGCTGCGATCGCGCGGGGACAGACCCGGCCGCTCCCAGATGTCGCCGAACAGGACCGTGTCGGTCACTTCCGCGAGCTTGGGGGCGAATTCCTGGATCGCCGGCGGCGCGAACTTCTTCCGTTCGGACATGGGGTGATGCTCCTAGCGTGTGTTTCAGAGATTCAGGCCGGGCCCTCGGCCAGGGGCCGGGACGGGTGGTCAGCCACCGCCGGTGAAGATGGCTCGCTGCAAGGGGTTCTCCAGGAAATGTGGTGCGCCGTCACTTTCACCCTGTGGGCCGCGTCGAAGACGGTGACGTAAATGTTCTCCGTGGCCGGTACCCGTCGCCGGTCGCGCATCGATCCTGCCATCCTCGTGCGAGCCCGCAAAGGGGAGAATTCCATCCTGGGAATGGCTTATCCAGGGGAGGAATCCCTACCCCCCTCGCGCGGACCGAGCGGTGCGAGACGGGGCCCGCCCACGGTCGGTCTGCCCGACACCGGTGAAGTAAGCGCCTCGGATCAGAACGTCAGGATCAGCCGACCCCGCACACCTCCCGCGGCGAGGAGCCGGTGCGCTTCGGTGGCCTGTTCCGCTGGGAACGTCTTCGCGATCCGCAGGGTGATGCGGCCTGTCTCAGCTTGCTGCCGGAGCTGGTCGAACTTGGCGTGCTCCTTGGCGTAGCTGAACACGACGATCGGCTCGAAGACGACGTCTCGCTCGCCGGGACCGTCGTAGCCGCGCAGTGTCACCACCCGGCCGCCGTCACGGACCGCCCGAGCGGTGAGGGCGCCGAGCGACGCGGCGTCGACGAGTCCGTCGACGCCCTCCGGGACCTCCGCGCGTACCCGGTCCGGGTATTCGGCGCCGCGGCGGAGTACGACGTCGGCACCGAGTTCCTTGATCAGGGTCTCGTCCTGGTCCGAGGCGTCGGCCACCACGCGCAGTCCGTCCGCCTTGGCCAGCTGGACGGCGTAGCCGCCGACCGCGCCGGCCGCTCCGGTGATCGCGACGGTCTGTCCGGGTTCCAGGCCGAGCGTGTCCAGGGCCAGGCGTGCGGTCAGGCCGTTCATCGGCAGCGACGCGGCCTGCGCGTCGGTCGCGCCGTGGGGAGCGTGGACGACCGAGTCCACCGGGACCACGACCTGCTCGGCGTAGGCGCCGTGCGCGCCGTCGGGGAGCACGATCGCCATGACGTGGTCGCCGACGCTCAGATCCGTGTCCGTACCCGGGCCGATCTGGTCCACGACCCCTGCGGCTTCCATGCCGGGAACGAACGGTGGCTGGGCGTCCGGCGACCGGGCGGGTCCGCTGCGCTGCAGGGCGTCGACCGCGTTGACGGTCGCGGCGTGCACCCGGATGCGCACCTCGCCCGGACCGGCCTCGGGCGTGGGCAGCTCCAGGATCTGAAGCACCTCCGGCCCGCCGAATTCCGTGAAACCTACAGCCTTCATCGAATTACCTCATTGCTCGGCATGCGGTCGTTGAGGTCTCCGACATTTCCGCCTCGCGCACGCCGGAAAAAGGGGAGGATTCTTGGCTGGGATGCGGTAATAGGGGGGACGAATCCCTCCCTCTATGAGGCAGGCTCGTCCCGAGGGCACCGAGGCGGCGGCCGAGCCGATCGGGCGGGGCTTTGTACGGGAGAGGGCTCAGGTGACGTTGTCGGACGCCGTCCGTTTCTGGTCCGCGGCCCAGGAGGCCAGGAGGCGCAGTCCGTCATGTGACGGAGATCCGGGTTCGGCGTTCCACACGATGATGTGCTGGTCGGGGTCCGTGCCGCAGGTGAGCGTGTTCCAGTCGAGGGTCAGCTCGCCCACCACCGGGTGATGAAAGCTTCTTGATGCCCTTGCCCCGCGCCGCGACGTCGTGTTCGGTCCACCATTGCCGGAACTGTGCGTCGCGGGCGGAGAGTTCCTCGACCAGTGCGGTGAGGCGCTGGTCGTCGGGGTAGCGTGCGCTCTCCATGCGCAGCTGGGCGATGGCCAGCCGGGTGACCTCTTCCCAGTCCGCGTACAGCTCGCGCATCCAGGGTTCGATGAACAGCAGCCGGACGAACACGCGCTCCTGCTCCGAGTACTGTCCGAAGTCGGTCCACAGGGCGGCGGCGAGCTGGTTCCAGCCCAGGATGTCGGTGCGTCGGCCGATGACGAAGGCGGGGGAGGCGGTGAGATCGTCCAGCATGCGCTGCAGCTGTGTGTCCACCTGTTGGCGCTCGTGTGACGCGGACGGGCGCCTCCGCTCTTTCGCCGCGAGGTCGAAGAGGTAGGTGCGCTGGTCGTCGTTCAGACGGAGCACCTGGGCGATCTCGTCGAGCAGGGGGGCCGAAGCCTGGAGGCGGCCCTGCTCGATGCGTGTGTAGTACTCGGTGCTGATCGCGGCGAGAAGGGCCACTTCCTCACGGCGCAGACCGCTCACGCGCCGCCGTTGCCCTCCGCGAAGTCCGACCTCGGAGGGGCTGAGCTCGGCACGGCGGGCCTTGAGGAACTCACCCAGCTCGTTCAGATGGGGGTTGCGGTTCATGATTTGCAGCCTCGCACAGAAGCCCGGCGTTGTGAGGGGAGAGATCCTGCCTGCGTTGGGTTTTGCCGATATGTGTCAAGCACTGCATCAGCTCCGACCTTCATGGCAGCCGAGGGAAGAGCAATCTGCGGCCCGGAATGCGTACCAGGCCGCCGATTCCTCTTCTGCGTACAGCTGAGTCGTCAGCTCAGTGCCTTGACCAGTTCATGAGCCAGGGGAACGGCCGAGCCCGGGTTCTGGCCCGTGTACAGGGTGCGGTCCACCTCCACGTGCGGGGCGAACGGCTCGGTCTCGCGGTAGTCCGCGCCGAGTTCGCCCACGAGGCGGTCCTGCAACAGCCACTTCGCGCGGTCCGCGAGACCGTTGAGCTTCTCTTCGGCGTTGGAGAGGCCTGTCAGGCGGTAGCCGGTGAACGGGGACGTACCGTCCGGGCCGATGGTGGCCAGCAGCGCCGCGGGGCCGTGGCACACCAGCGACACCAACTTGCCCGAGGCGAGCCACTCCGTGAGCAGCTTGCCGGAGGCGGCGTTGTCGGGCAGGTCCTCCATCGGGCCCCAGCCACCGGGGTAGAACACGGCCACGTAGTCGTCGATGGTCACGTCCTCGATGCGCATCGGGTCGGCCAGCTCGGTCGCCTCGCGCAGGGCGGTCCGCATGCGCTGGGCGCCTTCCTCGCCGCCGTTGAACTCCGCGGTGAGGCTGAGCGCATCAGCGGTGGGCGGCACGCCACCGGGTGTCGCGGCCGCGATCTCGTATCCGGCCTCCTTGAAGACCTGGTACGGGCCGATTGCTTCCTCGGCCCAGAAGCCGGCCGGCTGCCGGGTTCCGTCGGCCAGCGTCCAGTGGTCGGACGCGGTGATCACGAAGAGGATCTTCGCCATGGGTGACTCCTAAGGGGTGGGGGCTCAGCCCTTGAGGGCTTCCTGGAGGACGTGGCTGTCGGCGGCCTGCCGCATGCTCACGGCCTTGCCGTCGCGGACGGTCCACAGATGGATGAACCGGACGTCGGCCTTGTTCCCGGTCTTCGTCTCGGCGTGGTAGTGCCCGAACACGAAGACGTGGCCTTCGTCGTCCGCGTAGAACTCCTCGGGCACCGCGCCGAACGACTCGTAGCTCGGCATCGTCCTGCCGAAGAAGTCCTGCGCCGCGCTGGCCCAACCGTGGTACACGCCGCTGTTCGGGAAGCCGGGGGTGATGTCCCACACGAGGTCGGGGGCCATGACCTCGCTGGTGACCTCCGGGGACATTCCGGACTCGTACAGCCGGCGGATGAGGGCGAGGCTGGGGGAGTCGGACATGGTTCGCTCCTTGAGGGGGGGGTGCTGGATCGGATGCGGAAAGAAGGTCTCGTGATCAGGTGGCGAGAGCGGCCCGCCCTGCGCGGAAGACCGCGGCCTGGCGCGCGACGCGCGCACCGAGGTGCTCCGCGGTGGCGATGTCCGACTTGTGGACCGCTTCCGGTCCGGCGTCGGTCGGGCTCTGGGCGCCGGCGCCCATGAAGAAGCCGAGCCGGTTGATGTCGTCCTCGCTGCCCGTGGTGGAAGCCCAGCCCGGCATCAGACCCAGGCTGATCCAGTGCATGCCGTGCTGGGCGGCCAAGGTGGCGAAGTAGCCCAGGGTGGACGACTTGTCGCCGCTCTTGGCACCGGAATTGGTGAAGCCCGCGGCAAGCTTGTCCGCCCAGACATGGGAGAACCAGCGCTTGCTGCTGGCCTCGGCGAACGCGTGGAAGGCCACGGAGGCGGTACCCATGTACGTGGCGGCACCGAAGATGATCGCGTCCGCGGCGTCCAGCTGCGCCCACTGCTCGTCGGTGATGGTGTCCACGGAGATCGAGACCACCTCGGCGCCGGCTCCCGCCGCGCCACGCGCTACGGCTTCGGCGACGACAGCTGTGTGGCCGTAGCCCGAATGAAACGCAATGGCGATGGTGGTGCGGTTCGAATGGGACACGGCGATCGGGCTCCTCGAGAGTGTTTGCTCGGTGTGTGACCGAGCATTGCATCGGAAGAGCACGCTGTGAGGGGTAAGAAATTTTCCCCTGCCTATGACGCGTTGTGGACCACTAGAGGATGGTGAAGAACTCCGCCATCTTGGGGATCGCCTGGTCCACGTACTCAGGCACGTCGTACAGGGCGATATGAGTCGCACCGTCGACGACGAACAACTCCTTCGGCCCCTTGGAAAGCTCGTAGGCCTGGTCGCTGAAGACCTTTGTGTCCGCCTTGCTCCCTGCGATGAGGAGCAGCGACTGGGTCAGCAGTTCCGGGATCTGGTCGAACGCCGAGAAGGCGAACATCTTGTCCATGCTGGTCAGCAGGAAACGGCCCTTCGAATTGGGGTGCTGACCTCGCGGGGTCCGGTAGTAGTCGTACCCTTCGCGCAGGAGATCCGGCGTGCCTTCGTTGATCTCCTCCAGCGTTTCCGGGACGAACGGGGCGTAGAGAGGCTGTGCTCCCCTTGCTTCGGCCGTGCGCTGCTGGGCGACCATTTCCAGCGTGCCGATCTGCTCGGCCACCGGGGACAGATGCCCCAGGAAGCCCCTGGAACCCTCGCCCATCGGAGCTGCGCTGACCGTGGCCACTGCCTTGAAGCGACGTTCGGTCTGGGCCACGCTGATGGCGTAGCCGCCGCCGGCGCAAATGCCGAAGACGCCCATTCGCTCGGAGTCGACGAACGGAAGAGTGCTGAGGAAGTCGGCTGCACAGCGAGCGTCTTCCACCCGGGTCGTCGGGTCTTCCAGGAGACGGGGTTCACCACCGCTCGCTCCTTGGTAGGAGGAGTCGTAGACGACGGTGACGAATCCGTGTTCAGCGAGCCTCTTGGCGTAGTGGCCGATGGTCTGTTCCTTTACGCCGCCGGCGGGATGAATTCCGACGAGTGCCGGATATTTTTTGTCTTTGCTGAAGTTTTCTGGCAGATGGAGATGTCCCGCAATCTCTACTGCCTTGTTCCTGAACGAAACGGTTTCGACCATGGCGCGTGCCCCTTTCGTGGCCTCGTCCGCTGTCGGGCGGCCCTCAGATCCTGATCTGCCGAAGCTCGGCATGTCCGCTGGTGGTGGGGGGAGGGATTTTTCCCCTGGGGACCACTCGCTGGGTAAGTACCACTCGACCGCGTCGCCGACGCCTTCGCGTTCCGCCTGCCGCAGGGAAATGCCGAATGGCGGTGACGTTCGGAAAACAATTACTGTCCTGAGTTGGTGATCCCAGCTTCTTTGGGTAAGTGTTCTCCGTGGGTCGATCCTGGTTGCGGGCCGTGGGTCGACCCTGCCGCCATCGTGGGAAGCCGCAAAGGGGAGAATTCCATCCTGGGAATGGCTTATCCAGGGGAGGAATCCTTACCCCCTCGCGCAGACCGAGCGGTGCGACACTGACCGTCATGACCGGCGACGCGCATTTGAACGAGCTGGGAGAACGCCGGGAGCCACCAGGCGGGCTCAACTCGGCCCTGCGCGCCTTGAGGAGGTCGCCCTGCGTGCAGCCAGAGTTGCGCCGCCTGCTCGACGACCTCATCGCTCCCCCCGGCGTGGTGATCAGGCGCCAGTGGTGGGGAGACCACCTCGTTGCGTCCCGCACCATGCGCACCAAGAGGTTCCACCGTCCCAGTCGCCGGCGAACTCGCCCGCGACTGGGACACCCTCCCCCTGCAGGGCGGATCCCGATCAGGAACTCGTCTCTTGACGGCGGAGCCCGCCACGCCGTCGTACGACGGACTGCGCATCCTCGCCGCATGGGCCGCCATTGGCTCGGCGAGTCCGTAGCCTTTCGGGTCACCCGACCTACCGCCTGATCACCGGGCATTCATGACCTCGCTCACTCAAGAAAAGCAAAGGCGACGGCCCAGAACCTGGGAGAAAACTCTCCCCCTCACTTTTCGGTTGAGCGCTGCGAGACTGCTGCTATGTACAGCAAAGCGCGTTTGCCCGAACTGGGAGAATTCCTCAAGGTGTGCCGGGCGCAACTCAGCCCGCGCACCGTGGGTCTGCCTGAGTCCCGGGCGCCCCGGCGAGTGCCGGGGCTTCGCAGGGAGGAGGTCGCCCAGCTCGCGGGGATCAGCACCGACCGCTACACGCGTTTGGAACAGGGGAGCGTGCCCGTGCCGACCTCGGTGCTCACCACCCTCGTTCGCGTCCTGCATCTCGACGATGACCAGCGTGACCACCTGTTCGCCCTGGCCGCGGGAGACGAGTGCGCGCCGCGCCGCCGACCGGCGCAGAAGGTCCCGCCGCAACTCAGACGTCTCCTGGACGAGCTGACAGGGACTCCCGCGCTCGTCCTGGGTCGGCACATGGACATCCTGGCCTGGAACGCTCTGGCAGCCGTTCTGCTCACCGACTTCGACAGGGTCCCCGAGAAGAAACGCAACTACGCCCGGCTGCTCTTCACCGACCCGGGCTTCCGGGAGCTCTACCTCGACTGGAGGACGATCGCCCGGAGTTGCGTCGCCCAACTGCGCCTGGAGGCCGCCCAATGCCCTGGCGACCCCGAGTTGACCGCACTCGTCGGCGAGCTGTCGGTGGCCGAGGTCGACTTCAGGCAGTGGTGGGCAGGCCGCCAGGGGCCCCGCCTGCAAATCAGCACAAAGAGGCTGCGCCATCCGGTCGCCGGCGACCTCACGCTCGACTGGGACAGCCTGACCTCGACGGTCGACCCAGCACAGCAGCTGGTGATCATGACCCCTGAGCCCGGGAGTCCGTCCCATGACGGACTGCGCTTTCTCGCGTCGTGGACTGCTGCCCCGTACCAGCAGGCGCGGGATGCGACAGCATGACCGAAACAAGGCAGACGGCTGGCGTCATCGTGCGCTTGTTGTTCGTGTACTTCGTAGAGCTCGGCCGCACTCCGCCGGAGGTTCACTTCTTGGGCGCGTTCCACAGCTCGCTGAGTTCTGCCCAGTCCGGAGCCGGGCTCTGCAACGCGGTGGGCCCGTCGGTGCTTGACGTGTGCAGTCCGGCGAGGATCAGGTCCAAGTAGCGCAAGTGGAGCGTGGTGGCGCGTTCGTCGGTGACGGGGATCCGCGCGGTGAGGTGTTCGAGCAGCAAGGGCACGTCGGCGGAGGTGAAGTCGGCGCGCAGCACGCCTGCGCGGTGGGCGCCGTCCACCAGGTCGTCGAGGGCGGCCCGGAGTTGGCCGGCGGCGGCCACGATCTCCTCGGTGGCCGGCAGCCGGCCACCCACCAGCGGGAGCAGCGGACCGCCCGCGCCCTGGGCCGAGAGCGCGTCCCGCAGGAAGCGGGCGAAGGCCGCCCAAGGATCGGGCTCCTCGGCGAGGGCGGTGCGAGCCTGGGTGACGAGCTGTTCCATCCCTACGATGCGCATCCGCTGAGCCAGCAGTTCCTTGCTGGGGTAACGGCGGTAGAGGCTGCCCATGCCGATGCCCGCCCGGCGGGCGATCTCCGAGACGGGGGCGTCCCAGCCGAGCTCGGCGAAGACTTCGCGCGCAGCCTGCATGAGGCGGGCGTCGTTGCGGTCCGCCTCTCGCCGGCGGCCGCGCGCTCTACCGGTCTGCGTGTCACCCATGGACAGGTATTTTCCTCTACCGGCGCGCCACGCCGTGCCCACCGTCGACGGTGAGCACCTCGCCGGTGACGAAGGCTTCCTCGTGGACCAGCCTCATGGGCGACCAAGCGGGCGCCCGCGTTGCCGACAAGGACGTCCAGCGACCCTCAGCCGCGGAGCGCTCCAGTAGTTCGGCCGTGGTGGAGTCGTACACGTCGGCCTGCGCGGTGAAAGCTCGCCGCCGTCGACTTCGATATGTCCTCCCGAGTCGGCTGATCGGTCGCCCTACATCGGAGCGGAGCGCTCCGCTCAAAAAAACAGCCAAGAAGGGGAATCGACCTTTCCCGCGCCGCGTTGTCCTGCGACATGAGCGAAGCAGTAGTAGCGCGTGCCTACGGTGGTCCCGAGGTGCTGTCGGTGATCGATGTCGCCGTAGCGGAGCCCGGGCCGGGGCAGGTGCGCATCGAGGTCCGCGCCGCCGGCGTCAACCCTTTCGACCACAAGATGTACAGCGGCCTCTTCGGAACCGATCCGGCGAACCTGCCGATGCGGCTCGGCGCCGAAGCGGCCGGTGTGGTGACCGCTGTCGGCGCCGACGCGACCGGCCCCGCGGGCCCGATCCGGATCGGCGACGAGGTGATCGCCTACCGGGCGCCCGGCGCGTACGCCGCCGAAGTCCTCGTCCCGGCCTCGTCGGTGGTGCCCAAGCCCGCCGCTCTCTCCTGGGAGCAGGCGGGAGGACTGATGGTCACGGGCGTCACCGCTGTGCACGTTCTCGAAGCGATCGGCCTGCGCGAGAACGACTCGGTGCTGATCCACGGCGCCGCGGGTGGCGTCGGCCTGATGGCCGTGCAACTGGCCGTCGAGCGCGGCGCGAGGGTGCTGGGAACGGCGAGCCCGGCCAAGCACGACGTACTGCGCGACCTGGGTGCGATTCCGATCGCGTACGGGCCGGGTCTGGCGGACCGGGTGCGTGCGGCAGCGCCGCAGGGCGTCCACGCGGCTGCCGATCTGGTGGGCAGCGACGAGGCGGTGGACGTCTCGGTGGAACTGGTGTCGGACCGGTCCCGTATCGCGACCGTCGCGGCGTTCGGACGCGGGGCCGGAGCCGGCATCAAGCTCCTGGGCGGCGGGCCCGGCGCGGACCCCGGCACGGAAATCCGCGCTGCCGCGCGCCTGCAGCTCACCGAAGCCGCGGGGGCCGGGCGACTGCGCGTCCTGATCGCCGCCAGCCATCCGCTGCGCGAAGCCGCCGCGGCGCATCGGCAGATCATGACCGGGCATACGACGGGGAAGATCGTCCTCGTCCCGTGACCCGACCCCCGACTCCGACTGCACCGGCGGCTTCGTCCAGATGACCGTGGCCGCCGACGCATGAGTCCCGGCGTGGACGAGATCGTCGTACCGATCTCGTCCGAACCCGACGCCGTTCGTCCCCTGACGCACAAGCGTGGCCTGTACGACGACGGGCTCAGGCGTTGCGCACCGTCTTGCTCACATGGTCGAGCAGCGTCCGCAACTGCGCGCTCTCTTCCGGTCCCAGTCCTTCGATGATGTGGCGCTCGATGTCGGCGATCACCTGGTCGGCCGCGCGCAGTGCTTCCCGTCCGGCGTCGGTGAGGTGCAGTTCCTGCACGTGCCGGTGGCGCGGGTGCTCGCGCTTCTCCAGCTGCCCGCGGCCTTCGAGGCGTGCCACCAGTGAGGCGATGGCCTGGGGAGTCACGTTGAGGCGGCGGGCCAACTCGGCGCCGGCCAGCCCCGGTTCGCTGTGCACCGAGATCAGCAGGGTGTAGTGCGCGGCGGCCATGCCCAGCGGCCGTAGCCGCTGTTCCTTGAGTGTCTGTACCGCCAGTTCCGCGCGGCGCAAGGCCCAGGTCACCCGGTCGAGCGCGCCGAGCCCCACAGGCTCCTCGTCATCACGTATCACCTGCCAAGGGTACGACACTTCATAACTATCAAGCGTTTGACAGGAAGATAACGCTTGAGGCACGCTCGACGTATGACTCGCACGATCGCTCTCATCACTGGCGCTTCCTCCGGCATCGGCGCCGAATACGCCCGTCTGCTGGCCGACGACCACGACCTCGTCCTGGTGGCGCGCCGCGCGGACCGGCTCGGCGACTTCGCTGGGGAGCTCCGCGCCCGGGGTGCAGCCGTGGAGGTGCTCCCCGCTGATCTCGGTACCCACGAGGGCATCGCCGCTGTCGCCGGTCGCCTCGCCGCAGGGGACGTGCGCCTGCTGGTCAGCAACGCCGGCGCCGGCGGCTACGCCCCGCTCGTCGACGTCGACCCCGCCGACATCGACCGCCTGCTCACCCTCAACGCCGTGGCCCCCGTTCAGCTGGTCCGCGCCGCGCTTCCCGGAATGCTCGCCGCCGGGGAAGGCGCGATCATCACGGTGGCCTCGCTGCTGGCCTTCAGCGGGGGGCTCGAGGGTCCTCGCCCACCCCGACGCACTCTCTACGCGGCGGCCAAGGCCGCCACCGTCGCCTTCACCCGGACCCTCGCAGGTGAGCTGGCCGACACGCCCATCCGTACGCAAGTGCTGCTGCCCGGCGTCGTGGCCACGGAGTGGAACAAGGGCGTCGGCCGCGACATCCCCTGGGCGATGACCCCGCAGGACGTCGCCTCGGCCAGCCTTGCCGGGCTGCGCCTGGGGGAGACGGTGTGCACCCCTGGTCTGGAGGACCAGGCCGCCGCCCTTGAAGCCCTGCTGGCCGCGGAGTCCGCTCTGCTCACCGGCGGCAACCAGCCCACCCCCGCGGCTCGCTACCGCGGCCCGCAGGCGTAGAAGCCGGCGCCTCCTCGGCGCTGCCCCCGGCCCGGCCGCGGGTCGCCCTCCGACGGCTGCGCCACGTCCGCCGTCTGCCCGCGCCCACTGCAGTCCAGCGGCCACTCGTGCCGAAGACCACGCCCAGACACCCAGACAGGGGAAGACCCATGACCGACAACGCTCCGACGATCACACGTGACGGCGTCATCGGATACGACGCGACCGAGATCGTCACCATCGACCAGGCCACCGGAGCCGAGTTCGCACGTTATCCCGTGGCCGGCAAGGAAGAGGCGGCCGCGGCCGTCGCCGCCGCACGCTCGGTCACCGCGGCCTGGTGGGACCTCGGCTTCGAGGGACGCGCGGAGCGGCTGCGCGCATGGCGGCGGCAGATAGCTTTGAGCGGTGAGGAGGGCGCCGCGCTCATTCACGCCGAGAACGGCAAGCCCCTCGACGACGCCCGCGTGGAGGTGCTCGGGACTCTCGAGCACCTGCAGTACGCCGCTGACAACGCCGCGCGCGTCCTGGAGCGCCGGGAGGTTCCGGCCAGTCCCACCACGCCCAACCAGCGTGCGTGGGTCGAGTACCAGCCCTACGGCGTGGTCGGCGTCATCGGCCCCTGGAACTTCCCCCTGCTCACTCCCGCGGCCATCCTCGTCGACGCGCTCGCGGCCGGGAACGCCGTGGTCCTCAAGCCCAGCCAGATCACGCCGGGCGTCGCTGAATGGCTCGTCCGAACCTGGCAGCGTGCCGTTCCGGAGCTGCCTGCCGTCCTGCAGAACCTGAACGGATACGGGGCCACGGGCCAGGCGCTCATCGAGGCCGGCCTCGACAAGCTCGCGTTCACGGGCAGCGTCGCCACGGGCAGGACGGTGGCCGCCCAATGCGCGCAGACCTTGACCCCCGTTCTGCTGGAACTCGGCGGCAAGGACGGCGTCATCGTCGCCGAGGACGCCGATCTGGACGAAGCCGCCGCTCACGTCGTGTGGGGCGCCATGCAGAACACCGGGCACGGTTGCATCAGTCTCGAAGTGGCCTACGTCGTCGAGTCGGTGCACGACGAGTTCGTCCGGAAGATCAGCGAGCTTGCCGGGCAGGTACGCGTCGGCAGCGACGAGGATGCGGAGATCGGTCCCGTTTCGCTGCCGAGCCAGACCTCGATCATCCGCGAACACATCCGGGACGCTCTGGAGCGCGGGGCGACAGCCACCGTCGGCGGCCTCGACGCGGTGGGTGACCGCTATGTCGCCCCCACCATCCTGGTCGGAGTGGCCCCGGACTCCCTCGCGGCGACGGAGGAGACGTTCGGGCCGACGCTGGCGGTCATCAAGGTCGCCGACGCCGATCAGGCCGTCGCTCACATCAACGCCGGCCGGTACGGACTGGGCAGCGCTGTCTTCAGCCGCGACCGTGGCGAAGCCATCGCCCGTCGCCTCCGCGTGGGAATGACCAGCATCAACGATGCACTGGTGTTCTCCATGAACCCCGCGGTGCCCTTCGGTGGTCGCGGCGACAGCGGTTACGGGCGCAAGCAGGGGGAGGAAGGACTGCGGGAGTTCGCCTACGCGCACTCCTTCACGGCCAAGACCGGCCCCGCTCAGTTCTCCGCCTCGACCTTCGGCAGGCCACAGGGGGCCATGGCGGGAGCCCTCGCCGGCGCCCGTAACAGGATCCTGGCCGAGAACGGCGAGAAGTCGGACTGATTCAACTCACGGCGCCGACGGACGTTTTGGGCCGGGCCCGGCCCGCCACAGGTCCCTTCACCAGGCGGGCCATCGACCGGCCTCGCCCCGGTCGTGGCGGTGCAGAACCAGTTCCACGCCGCCAAGCGCGACGACGTGGAGCTGCTGGCCGCCTGCCAGGAGGCCGACATCGCGTTCGTGCCTTTCTTCCCGCTCGGTGGCGGCCGGGAACTCGACGACGAGCGGCTGACCAAGGTCGCGGCCCGGCATGGTGCCGCCGTGTCACAGATCGGCCTGGCCTGGCTGCCGGCCTCCTCGCCGGTGACCCTGGCCATCCCTGGCACTGGCTCTGTGTGGCACCTGGAGGACAACATGGCCGTCGCCGGGATCACCCTCAGCGAAGAAGACCTCGCCGACCTTTCCTGACGTGCGAGGGCTGTAGGCACTCCTCAATCAGAATCGTCAAGGCCACACACCCCCCGTCTCAGGCGCTCGCCTGTGCACAGCGGATCGCGGCCACGGAGTTCGCCAACGCCTCGATTCCGCGGCTGAGCATCCGGTCCCTCACCGCGGTGAACATGTCGTCCTTCGACGAGTAGCACCGGTAGACATTGCCTCGGGCGTCACCTGCTCCCGCGCTCGCCGGGGGCCTGTGGTCTCAGTACTCACTCCTCCTGAGCAGGTCGCGACCTGCCAGGTGTCTAGACTCACGTGAGATGTGGTGAACTCATGGGAGGAGTCGGGATGCCGCGGAACCGCCAACAGATCCCCCGGGAGGAGCGCACGGGTGATCTGCTAGCCGCGGCCACTGAGCTCTTTCTGGCGAAGGGCTACGTCAAGACCACGATGGCGGACATCAGTGCCGCCGCCGGCGTGGCCCGGGGCAACGTCTATTGGTACTTCGACTCCAAGGACCACATCTTCGCCGCCGTCATGAACCGCATGCTCAGTCGCGAGATCCGCATCCTGAACGAGGAGCAGGCCGGTGCCGACCCACTGAGCCGCCTGGTGCGCGGGCTGTCCGACATGCGCTATTCACGGCCGCTCCACCAGGCCATGCACGACCGGCTTCCTCATTCGGAGGAAGTTCGCGAGGCCCACAACACCTTCCTGAACTGGATCGTGGGACTGGTCGACGAGCTCATGGCCGAGCGCGGCCTCGATCAGGCTCCTGGCATCGATGCCGCGCTCGTCCGCGATGTCGCGATCGCCGTGTTCGAAGGGGCGAACGTGCCCAACGACCAGAACAGGCCTGCCCACGAGATGATCCGGTTTCTGATGGAGTCCGTCCTGGCCAGGTGTGCGGGGCCCCAGGGGCGGAAGCGCTGAGAGCGGTACCTCAGACGAGGTGAGCCCCGACTCCCGCTGATACCGCCCGTCGCGCACCGGGCGCTTCCCCGTCCGGAGGCGGGACCGTCGCCCCGCGGAGCATGTCGAGCACGGCGACGGGATCCGCGGGAGCCTGCCGACCCCGCCAGCCGACGTGGCCGTCCGGGCGGACGAGTACGAGCGGCCGCTCGTACAGCTCGGCGGCGGCCGGGTCGGTGAGGCGCAGCACCGTCAACGGCACACCACATCGGCGGGCGGCCTTCACCAGCGGCGTCGGGTCCGCGGAACCCGATACCACGAGCGTGAACCCGCGTCCGAAGTGGTCGAGCACCGAACTGCCGTCGGGCAGCCAGACGTGCGGTGCGCGGCAGCCGGGCCACGTCGACGGCACGTACTCGTCCGGCTCGTCGGGCGGCTCCGGACTGCCGTCCGGCACGCAGATCGGGGAGCCGCTGTAGCGGTAGCCGAGCTGGACGCCCGTGCAGCGGAACTCCTTGGCCCGGGACCGGCGGATCTCCTCGCCCATTTCACGTCGGAGCCGTTCGCCTTCCGCGTCCATGCGGTCGAGCACGGGATCGGGGGCGAGCCGCGCGTCGGCCCTCCAGTTGCTGGAGGCTTCCGTGACGTTGCGGACGGCGATCGGCCGCCGCTCCTGTTCGTAGCTGTCCAGGAGCGCCGGGCCTCCCCACCCCTGGAGGGTCGCAGCGAGCTTCCAGCCGAGGTCCACGGCGTCACCGATCCCGGTGTTGGCGCCGAAGCCGCCCTTGGGCCACAGCAGATGCGCCGCGTCGCCCGCGAGGAACACCCGCCCGTCACGGTAGGTGCGGGCCACGACGCAGTGTCCGCTCCAGGGCTGCGCAGCGAGGATCTCCACGTCGATCGGCGCTCCGGCGGCCTCGCGTATCCAGGCCACAGCGTCGTCGGGGTCGGGCTCCTCGTCCAGGTAGACCGAGAGCCGCCATTCGTCCACGCCGTTGACGACCGTGATGTACGGCCTGCGCGCCGACGACAAGGTGTGGATCTGCACAGCGGGGCCGCCCAGCCGCTCCCGCAGCAGGTCCAGCAGTTGCGGCGCACGGAAGTGCACAGCGAAGTTGTGCCCCTGGGCGAACATGCCCTCGAACTCGATGCCGAGTGCCCGGCGTATGCCGCTGCGGCCTCCGTCACAGGCCACCAGGTACGTGCCGGCCAGTGTCTCGGTCGCACCGCTCGCCACGTCGCGCACCACGGCCAGGACACCGTCCGAGTTCTGCTCCATCGTCTCCAGACGGGTGCTGTACCTGATCTCGACTCCTGGCAGTTCACCGGCCGTTCGGGCGAGCAACGGCACGAAGGAGAACTTGGACAGGAACGCGGGACCCTCCGGCGTCAGGGGGGTGTACACGCCCGAAGACCGGTTGGTGACCCCGTAGTCGAAGTCGGCGAGGACGCGCCCCGTGGCGGAGGTGGCGAACACCGTGCGGTGCGGGTAGTCGGGGGCGGGTGCCGACTCCGTGCGTGCTTCTTCCGCGCAACCCCAGCGGCGCAGGTGTTCCATGGTGCGTGAAAATATCGCCTCGCCTGCTGGAAAGGGCACGCGGCCGTCGCCCTGATCGATCACGGTGACCGGTACGCCTCGCCACCCCAACTCGGTCGCGAGGGCGAGGCCCACAGGACCTGCTCCCACGACTAGGACGCGCCGGGATCCGGCTCTCTCGTGCTGGTCAGACATAGAAGATCTGCCTTCCTGAGCAAGGGTCGGACCGCTCATGGCCCCATCTCTTGAACCGGGGTCAGAATTGCACGCAGATGCCATTGCATGGAAGACCTGGCAAAACACAAGACTTTTGACAGATCATGTGCGGTGCTACGCTCGTCTCAGGTTCAAGAGATGGCGATGGTCGCGGAGACTCCCGCTGATCAACACGATGCCGGGAGCCACTGCCTGGCCCTGGGCCTCACCTCAAAGTCGCTGCACCTCACCGTTTGACGGGCAAGGAGGCCCTCACGATGACGACGACTCCCCAGACCGAGGCCGGTACAGAGGCCGGCGGGACGCAAGCCGTCGCGCTGCAGCTCTCCGAGCTGGTGCTCAAGACGGCGCGCTATGACGACCTGGCCGCCTTCTACGCCCACGTCCTCGGGCACGGCCCGTTCTACGAGCGGACCCCCGACCCGGTGGCCCCGCCGCGCCCCGCCGGCATGCCCGAGCGGGCGGTCGATGTCCGGCTGGGCTTCTTCCGCATCACGGACGCTCCGCACAGCCAGGTGTTCGCCCTGTTCGGCGTCGAAAGCCTGAGCGAGACGGAGTCCTCCGGACCCGGCCTGCACCACTTCCAGTTCGGCGTCAGCACCCTGGGAGATCTCATCTCCCAGCACCAACACATGGCCTCCATCGGAGTGCGCCCGCACCGTGCGGCCAACCACGGCCAGGCACTGCGCGTGATCGACCGGGCGCCTCGGAGGCGGCATTCCAGCCGGAGAAATGGCGCCCTCACCACACAGTTCCGGCAGGCCACGGAGGACATGACGACATGAGTACACAAGCCAAGGACGACTTCGGCGGCGGAGACCCCTGGAAATACGTCCAGCCGTGGGACGAGGAGCGTTTCGGTCCGGAGATCAACGACGTCAACCAGCGGGTGAAATGGGAAATGGCCATGGCCATCGCCGGTGGCCTGCCGTACATCTGGCAGGAGCTGGCGCGGCCGATCTCCGAGATCGTCTACGGTCTGCTCGAACTCCGTGCCGGAGACCGGGTTCTGCTGATCGGTGAGGGCATCGCGCCCGCCGGATGGGTCGAGGACATGCAGGCCATTGTGGGGCCGGACGGCGTCATCGACAGCGTGGAGATCATCAAGGACGGCCGAAACGCCGTGCTGGGCAAGGTCCCCGGCCGGAACGGCCAGATCGGCTGCTGGCGCTGGTCGTACACGGACTCGGTGGACGACGAGGCATACGACTGCGTCGCCGTGCTGCAGGCGACGCAGCACTGTGACGACTGGCACGAGACGGCCGCGGACCTGCTGCGGGTGATGAAGTCCGGCCGGCGCATCGTGCTGGCCGAAGCGGTCTTGAAGGGAGCGACGTTCTCCTCCCGTATCAACTCCGACGTCCACCTTCGGCAGTGGTTCGACAAACTCTTCGCGCACGTCCCCGTGGACGACATTCCCTACTACTCCGGAGAGCAGATCCGCGAGGCGTTCGGGGACAAGGTCGACAGCCCTCAGCTGATGGAATGGAAGGGCATCGAGATGTACTGGGGCCGAAAGAGGTGACCACCCAAGGACGACCACCCAAGGACAAGGAGGTCCCCGTGAGTGTCGTAGAAGACGTCATGGTCCTGGGCTCCGACCATCCGTTGCGCAGTATCGTCCGCGACGAGCATCTGCTGCTCTCGCCGCCGCATGCCCCGAAGGTGCCCGTCAAGCTGTGGGGGGAGCACGCGCCACTGACCGTGGTGCACTACCCGCAGCAGTACGAGCCGGAGGCGTTCGCCCCGCCGCGCGGTGTCTACGAGAACGACGAGATCCGTGTCGAGTGGCAGAAACTCGACGGCCGGCAGCCGTTCTACCACCGCAACTGCGACGTCGACGAGATCTCCTACCAGATCGGCGGCGAGCGGACCCTGATGTCCGAACTCGGCGTGATCGAGTTCCAGTCAGGCGAGTTCTCCCGCATCCCGCGCGGCGTCGCCCACGACAACTACGGCCGTGAGGACAGCCACCTGCTGTTCTACATTCCCGCACCGGTCACCGAACTGGCGCCGGCCCAGCGGGAGTCCGGGCCTGTGTTCCCGCCGTTCCCCGGCTGGCAGCCCGGCGAGGCCAACGAGGCGATCACTCAGTGCATGGCCGCGGCCGGCCACGACATCACCGTCTTCGGGGTCGACGAACAGCTCCTGCTCGAGCAGGTGCACCAGGAGGACCGGCGGATGGCGGTGCTGCGGGCCGATCCCGGTCAGGACGTCAGCTGGCTGTACACCACCGATCGCATCCGCCTCGGCATGGTCACCACCAATTCCGGCGGGCAGCGCCGCTACCGGCGCACCCTCGACGCCGACGAGATCCAGTACCAGGCCCATGGTCACCGCACGCTGATCACCCAGCGGGGCATCGTCGACCTCGAGCCGGGCGACTTCGTGCGCATCCCGCTCGGCATCTCCCACACCAGCGTCGTGACCGAGCCCGGTGACTACGTCAGTCTTCTCTCGCACCAGGAACTGCCCCAGGTCGCCGAGACCGCGCGTACGGCGGATGCCTACACCCCCCAACGGCTCCCGAGCTTCACCGTGGAGGTCCGCTGATGGCCACGATGCTTGCCCTGCGAGCGCACCAGGGTGCCGAAGCACTCGTCCTGGAGGAGGTGCCCGTCCCCGAGCCGGGTCCGCTCGACGTGGTCGTGAAGGTCGCCTCCGCCGGACTGGCGCCGGGCATCATGCGCCTGCTGCGGATGGGGGCGCTCAAGCATCTGCCCACCACACTCGGCCACGAGGCCGCAGGCGTCATCTCCGCCATCGGCCGCGATGTCACGGGCCACGCGGTCGGCGACCGGGTGCGGGTGCACCCCCTGCTGAACTGCCGAGAGTGCGACTACTGCCGTACCGACCGGGACATGATGTGCGCCCAGCAGGCCATGCTCGGCCACGCCGCCTTCGGCGATGCCCCGATGCCCCTGTACGAGCGGTATCACGACGGCGGACTCGCGGAGTACGTCCGCGTCCCGCACTGGCTGATCGATTCCCTGCCCGACTCCGTCGGCTTCGACGTCGCGGCCAAGATCCAGGATCTGGCCAACGCCGTGCGCGCACTCAAGTGCGCCGACCTTCCGGAACGGTCCACCCTCGTGGTCACCGCCGCGACCGGCACCATGGGAACCGCCACGGTCAAACTCGCGGAGCACTTCGGAGTCGCCCGCCTGATCCTCGTCGGCCGCGACGCCGAGCGTCTCCACCGCGTCGCCGGGCTCGCCGACGGCATACCGGCCAGCGTTGTCCCACTCGGCGAACTCCCTGAGAACTGGGCGACCGACGGCTCTCTCACCCGTCGGCTGCGCGAGTTGTCACCCGAGGGAGCCCATGCCGTCATCGACTTCATCCCGGAGGGTCCCGCCCTCGGCCAGGCCATGGCCGGCATGGCCACCGGCGGCACCCTCGTGCACATGGGCGGCAACTCCACCCCGCTGGCGCTGCCTCCCATCGCCCTGATGATGCATTGCTGGCGCTTCGTCACCACGCGCGCCTACACCCGCCGGGACGCGACGGATGTCCTGCGTCTGCTCGCGACGGGCGCACTCACCGCCGACGAGCTCATCACCCATCGCTTCCCGCTCACCGAAGCGCTCAAGGCGATGGACGCGATACAGCAACGCGTCGACGACCCCATGTGGATGACCGTGATCAACCCCTGATCCGACGCACGCGCGCGTCACGGCTCCGCGGAGTCACCTCAGAACAGCGAGAGGAAGCCGGGAAAGTGTCCGAATCAGAAGCCGTACGCAGCCAGGAGCCGCCCCTGATCGCGGTGATCGGGGCGGCCGGGCTCTGCGGTACGTATGTGCTGGAGGCCGCGCTGCGAGCTCCGTTCCGGGTCCGGGCCGTGGTGCACGGCCCGGCAGGGCGGGAACGAGTGGCGGCCCTGGGCGTGGACGACATCGTCGAGGCGGATCTGGAGAAGCCGGACAGCGTCCGGCAGGCGCTGGAGGACGCAGACTTCGTGTTCATGATTCCGCCGGCGTTCCACCCGGAGGAGGACGTGCTCGCGATCAGGGCTCTTGAGGCGGCTGAGCAGGCGGGCGTCCGCCGGTTCGTGTACCTGTCCGTCCTCCACCCGCACACCCCCGGGCTGCGCCATCATCTGCGCAAGGCGAACGCCGAGGCCGCCGTGCGGGCCTCGGGGCTGAACTGGACGATTCTCCAGCCCTCGATGTTCGCGCAGATCGTCCTGTCGACGTGGGGGAGGGCTCCGGCCGGCCCCGTCGCGGTGCCGTTCAACGTGGACAACGAGTTCTCGTTCATCGACTTGCGTGACCTCGGGGAAGCCGGCGCCAAGGTGCTTTCCGAGCCAGGGCACGACTCGGCGACCTACGAACTCGCGGGCCCCGCCCTGACCTTGGCGGAGGCGGTGCGTTTCGCCGGGCGTGCACGCGGAGTTGATCTGGAGGCGAGGACGGTGGACTGGGCGGACGCACCGCTCCCGCGGGGAGTGGCCGACTCCGCGTCCCGGGCCTCGGACATGCGCGCCATGTGGCAGGACTATGACCGGCACGGCCTGCGCGGCAACAGCAACGTCCTGCGGATGCTGCTCGGCCGTGAGCCCGCGTCCTTCGAGGAAGCGGCCGCCGCGTTCGCCGCGCGAGGCTGAGCGCCGCAGCGGCCGCGCCCCCGGTGCCTACGCGTTCAACTGCGCGGCGAGCCGACGGGCCGTAGGCCACGGAGGACGGTGTCGACGATCTGTTCGGGGAGTCCGTCCGGGAGTTCGGGGTCGTGGCGTACGAAGGTGCGGATGAGCATGGGGCCGACGAACATGTCGATGGTCAGTTCCAGGTCGATGCCCGTACGGAGTTCCCCGTTGAGCTGGCCTCGCCGGAGGATCTCCAGTCCGAGGTCGCGGCGGGGAGTGATCACGCCGGACTGGTAGGCGGCCCATATCTTCGGGCTGCTTCTCATCTGGGCGTGTGCGGTGTGCAGGACCGCCGACGAGCGGCCGGCAAGGCCGCGTTGGCGCACCGACTCCAGTAGAACGACCAGGTCGTCCCGCATCGACGTACCGGGAAGTTCTCGCTCGGAGGGCTCAGCGGCGCGGATGACGTCGACGAAGAGGTCCTCCTTGTCGCTCCAGCGGCGGTAGATGGCCGCCTTGCCGACGCCGGCGGTGCTGGCGATGGTCCCGAGGGAGAGATCGGCCAGCGGGACGCCGTCCTCCAGAAGCGTCAGCACCGCTTCCAGGATGGCCTGTTCCACGGCCTCGCTGCGGGGACGACCGCGGGTGGAACCGTGCGACGGCGGACGGCTCTCGGCCCGGCTCATGGCGTTCCGTCCTTTCGCTCGCGGCGCACCGGTGAACGTCGCGCGGTCCGCGTCGGGAAGTGTCATCCGCGGGACGGTCAGGGTTGGTTCAGCGATCGTGTGTCGATGGCGAGGGCGTCGGGGTTCAGTTCCTCGACCAAACGGTAGAGCAGACGGTGAATGGCGTCTTTGTCATCCGGGGAGAGCGGCGAGGTCGTCTCCCGTTCGATCCGCTTCGCGATCGTCGTGGCACGAGCGGCCGCCGCGCTTCCCTCGTCGGTCGCGAACAGACGCATACTGCGACGGCTGGTCGGATGGGGCTCCCGTCGCAGCAGCCCTCGCTCGACCAGCTGGCTCACCGCGGCTCCCATGGACTGCGCCGTGATGTCGGAGCGGCGCGCGATCTCCGCGGCGGACACCCCAGGCGTCCAGAGGACCTGCTGCAGAGCGTTGTGCTGTGCCAAGGTGAGGTCCTCCGCACGCAGTGCCCGCTCCAGTCGTCCGGCGATGATCTGGGAGAACTGCCAGGCGAGGTATCCGGTGGTGGGAAACGCGGCGTCGGTCACGGCCGCAGTCTACGAGAGCGGGGCGTGCTGCCCGCGAGCGTGTCACCGGCCACTGGAGCTGGGGCTCAGCCGTGTCCCGGAGCGTGGGCCGATTCTGTTTCCCGTCCCACGATCGGCATGGGGAGCGGCGCGCGGCAGGCTGACGGGTCAGTCGACGGCTGCGCGACGTGGTCCGCGGGCATCAAGCAAGAAGAGCACCACGGTGGCGACGACGATCCACGCCAGCAGGACGACGACACCCGCCGTGAGACCGTCGTTGTTGAAGTGGGACAGGCCTTGCACGGCTCGTACGCCGACTCCCACCGGGAGGATCTCCGAGAGCGGATGCAGCCAGCCCGGCAGGTAGGCGGTGGGCAGCGTGCCCCCGCTCGTGCTGTTGCCGAAGGTCAGCAGGACCACGGCGGCCAGTGACATCCCTGCACGGCCGAAGAGGCGCATGAACATCATGGTCGCGCTGCCGATGGCCGCGGCCATCAGTGTGATGACCCCCGCGATGCCCAGGAAGGGACCCGGCAGCGCAGAGAAGCCCAGGCTGCCGGCCATCGCCGCCACGAGGACGCCGGCGAGGATGCTGAAGGAGGCCAGGCTGACCAACCTCCACCGGTACTCCAGTCGCGGAGCCATCTGGTAGGTCATCATGCCGAACAGGAATCCGGCCAGCACGACGCCGAACCCGGCGTAGAACACCGACATACCGCGGGTGTCGCCCGCCGAGGCCGGCACGACGTCCTGCACTGTCAGCCTGTCTCCGCTCGCTTTGGCGACGCCGGAGAAGGCACCGGTGACCGTCGAGGTCACCGAAGGGCCGTTGGCTCCCGCATACAGCAGCTCGGCGGACTTCCCGGGACCGGTGACATAGGCGGCGTACACCTTTCGGTCCTGCAACGCGTGCCGGGCCGCATTCGCGTCGGGGTAGCGCTTCACCTCGAACCCGCCGGGCAGCCCGAGTTCCAGCCCTCCGGTGATCTGTTCGAGCCGTTGGGTCGTCCCGACCACGGCGACCGGCAGGTCGTGAGGCCGCGGGGCGTGAAATGCGGCCAGGAACACGCTGACGAAGATCGAGCCGATGACCAGCACGATCGCGACGGGGAGCAGAACTCCCTTCATCCCGGTGGCACCCTGCGGCGCCGGAGCGGTGTCCATCGCGTGGTGATGGTGCTGCGCAGGGTGCGGCTCGGCGGAAGTGGTCGGTGGCGTGGACATGGGAGGGGCCTTCTCCGGTTCCTCTTGTAAGGTAGCTTCTAAGGTACCTTCTATTTGTACCCTAGAAATATCAGGCACCTTACTTTTGGAGTTGCTGATGGGGCGTCCTGGCGCACATCCCTCGAGGCGTATGGGCTACCTGGCGTGGCAGGTGGTGCACGTGATGGGAACGCGTCTTGAAAGAGCGTTGCGGTCGCTCAACCTCACGGCCGCCCAGCACAACGCTCTGCAGCACGTCGTCTGGACCCCGGCCATATCCGCGGCGGAGATCGCGCGTCGGACCGGCTTCACTCCCCAGTCCATGGGCGCCGCTGTCAACGCGCTGGTCGACCGCGGCCTTCTGGCCCGCCGCGAACACCCTTCCAGCCGCAGAACCGTACAACTGACCATCACTGACAGCGGCGCGAAGCTCGCCGAGCGGGCGCGGGGTGTGGTGGAACGTCTTGATGAGGAAGCGCTTGCGGTCCTTGCCCCAGCCGAGCGGGCAGTCGTACACACCCTGCTGCTCCGGATGCTCGCAGAGCTCAATCCCGATGCTCTGCCGACGAAGGACCCGCACGGTCACCCGGCTTGAACAAGGTCCCTGCCGACGGCCTCGACGACTCTCACAGTGCGTCCTTCAGCGCCCGAGCCTGCCTGCGCCAGAACTCCCGCGAGATCTCGGCCTTGGGGAACACGAGGTCGAAGCCGTGGAAAGCGCCGGGGATGACGTCGAGGTCGCAGGGGACACCGCTGTCACTGAGCCGGCGCGCGTACTCGACGTCTTCGTCGTGGAAGAGATCGAGGGTGCCGACGCCGATCCAGGCCGGGGGAAGACCGCTGAGATCCTCGCGGCGGGCTGCGGCCGCGTACGGGGAGACATCTGGGCCCGCGACGGCGTCGCCGAGGTAGGACGACCAGCCGTACCGGTTGCTCTTGGGCGTCCAGACGCGCACCTTGAGGGTGGCCAGGTCGGTTCTCGTCGTCGTGCGGTCGTCCAGCATCGGGTAGAGGAGTAGCTGGAACGCCGGCCGGATCTCGGCCCGGTCATGGGCGAGCAGGGCGAGGGCGGCGGCGAGTCCGCCGCCTGCGCTGGCACCGCCGATCGCGATGCGGTCGGTGTCGATGTGCAGGTCGTCGGCTCGCTCGGCCAGTCCGCGCAGTGCGGCGTAGGCGTCCTCGACCGCGGCGGGCGCGGGATGGTCAGGACCCAGTCGATAGCGGACCGCGGCGACGGTGATGCCGAGTTCGCGGGCGAAGGCGATGTTCGTACGGTCGTCCTGTTCGGGTGCGCCGAAGATCAGCCCGCCTCCGTGGATCCAGAGCAGTGCCGGAGCCGCTGTCTTCAGGCCGGTCGGCTGGAAGACGCGAAGCGAGACGGGCGGTGCGCCCTTGGGGCCGGGCACGACGATCTCCTGAACCCTGACGTCCGGTCCTGGATCACTCGCGCGCCACTTCACGCTTCGCACGAGGCGCGACGACAGACGTCCGTAGGACACATTGGGGAGGAAGCGACCTCGTCTGAGATCGGGGTGGAAGGTGCTCATCGGGTCCTCGTTCTTTCCCTCATCGAGGGTGGATGGGATCGTCTGGCCAACCGGCGGGTGGTTGGCGCGTTGAGGGTGGGGACGGTTGCGAAGCCGGTATCACCCGTCCCGACTCCGCCTTTCGATGCTCGCTCCCTGGAATTTGAAGGACGTCCGTATGTCTTACGTTCGTACGACAATATTGTGATCGTTGGTCGATGGCAAGTGGGACGGGGGCGCCGCGTGGGAAGCGGGGCGGCGTCAGCAAGAGGAACAGGCATTCTTGACTCCGAGTCATGAGGCGGAGTCGTGCCCAATCTGCTTCCTTACTGGTCTTGACTCGAAATCACCCTAGAACTAGCTTGGCTCAGGTTCAAGAGAGCGGGCAGCGGCGGCCCCTCGTCTCCCGGGAGCGCTCTGCAGCGGCATGAGCCATGGGCGTCGGCGATCGCCGAGAGAACTGCCTGACCTCCAGCTGGTCACGACGCGCACCCTCGCGGAGCGCAACAGCCATTGGCAGGACCCCGGCAATCAACCGCGCGCCCTCGAGGGAGAGTGGACATGCCCGACGACCGTCCCTTCCAAGCCGTTACTCCGCCCGCCGAGCCCCGCCCCGAGCCTCCTGTCGAGGCCACCCGGCGAAGATTCATCGCCGCGACCGCCGCTGCTTCAGGAGCCGCCGTGGTCGGTGGTCTGGTCGCGGGGTCGCCCGCCCGGGCAGCCGACGCCGCGCCCGGCAGCCCTGTCTCCACGGCGTTCTCCGGCGTTCAAGGAACCGACCCCAAGCGCCCGGAGTCAGGTCCGCCGCCACGGCCCTCAGGCGGCCGCTCGAAGAGCCATCGGAACACCTCGGAGGAAAAGATGCGCATGGTGGCCGTGGAAGAGGCGTTCTCCGTTCCCGGAGCCATCCGGCAGGAGGAAGCGATCCGTCAGCACATGGCGGTGCCGCCGGCGATCAAGCAGGAGTGGTTCCGGCGCCTGGACGATCTGACCGGGCTGCGGCTTGCGGACATGGACGCCAACGGCGTCGACGTCCAGGTCCTCTCGTATTCCACGCCGGGCGTCGAAGTGATCGAGGATCCCGCGGAGGCCGTGGCTGCCGCGCGGCGGATCAACGACCATCTCGCCAAGGCGATCGCCGCCCATCCGACCCGCTTCGCGGGCTTTGCCACCCTTCCGTTGCAGGATCCCAAGGCCGCGGTCGTGGAGCTGCGCCGGGCGGTGGCGGAGCTCGGTTTCAAGGGCGTCCTCCACAACGACCATGTGCGGGGGCACTACCTCGACGAGCCGCAGTTCAGGCCGGTATGGGCCGAACTGGAGCGCCTCGGTGTGACGCTGTATCTGCATCCGGCTGTCGTTCCGGCCGACAACTGGCATGTCTTCGACGGGTATCCCGTGCTGGTCGGGCCGTCGTGGGGGTGGACCGCGACGACGGGTGCCCATGCGCTCCGGCTGATCTACGGCGGAGTGTTCGACGAGTTCCCGCGCGCGTCGGTGATGCTGGGCCACATGGGCGAGCTGCTGCCGTTCCAGATGGCCCGGCTCGACAGCCGCTACGACCAGGTGCCCGCCGAGCACAGGGTGCAACACCTGCCCTCGTACTACCTGCGGAACAACGTGTACGTCACCACCAGCGGCGTCATGTCGCATGCCGCGCTGCTGGGTGCCGTCCATGCCGTGGGTGTCGACCGGGTGCTGTTCTCCATCGACTACCCGTTCGAGTCCAGCGCTGAGGCGGTGGGATTCCTGCGCTCCGCACCGTACGCCCCGGCCGATCTCGCGAGCATCGCGCACGGCAACGCCGAGCGCGTTCTGGGGCTGTGAGGAGCGACGATGTCGGAAGGGAGCCCCCGCTCCACGCCGGCCGCGTTCACCGAAGTGCCCTTCGCGGAGGTCGTATGACACGCCCTGAAGGCCCTACGGCGCACGCCACCACGCGGTTTGAGGTGGCGTGCGGCGCCGCCGTTCACAGACCCTGACCGATGTCCCGCGCGGTCGCGAGCAGAGGTTCGGACAGTTCGGCGAGCCTTGCGCGGGTGCATCGAACGGACGGAGCCGCCACGACCACGGCAGCGACGGCGGTGGCCGTGCGGTCGCGTACACACGCGCCGACGGCGTGCACTCCGCGCTCGCTCTCCTGGAGATTGATGGCGTAGCCGTGGCGGCGCACGGACACCAGCTCGTTCATCAGGCTCTCGAAGTCCTTGGAAGCCTTGGTCCCCTCCTCGGGAAGGCCATTGGGGTAGAGGGCCCGGAGCCGGTCGGCCGGCAGTGCCGCGAGCAGGGCCTTGCCGCCCGAGGTCACGTGCGCGGGCAGGAGTGTGCCCGTGCGGAAGCTGACGCGCAGCGCCTGGGAACCCTCCACACCGTCGAGGAAGCGGCTGCCGTTGCCCTCGAGCACCATCAGGTGGGTCGTCTCCCGGACGGCGTCCGCCAGTCGTTGCAGGTGAGGGTGGGCGATGGTGATCAGGTCCGGGGGAGGGGCGGCCTGGCTTCCCCTGATCGCCTGCAGAGCGGGCCCCGGCCGGTACACCTTGTGGCGGTCCTGCACGGCGAATCCCTCGAAGACGAGCATCGCGAGGACCCGGTGCGCGGTCGAGCGCGCGACGCCGAGCCGGTCGGCGACGTCCATCACCCGCAGTTCGTCGAGCTCGTGCAGCAGCCGGACGACGCGCAGGGCGTTGCCGGCGGCACTCACCGGATACGTGGGACCGGGCGAACCAACCGCTGAATTCTCCATAGCGGAATCCTACCCTTCAAGGATTCCGGTGAGGGGAAACCGCGGCGTAACGTCATGGAACAGCGCGGAACGATGCGCGCTTCTTCCGGCGGTCGCCGAACACACGACGTGGAGGTTTCCGTGACCGACACCACCAGCGAACAGACCGAGCGCAAGCTGCTCGACGAGCTGTACGCGGACTTCGAGGACGCGGGTCTGATCCCGCTGTGGACCCAGGTGGACGGCCTCATGCCGATGTCGCCGCAGCCCGCAGCGGTTCCGCACCTGTGGCGGTGGACGGAGCTGCTGCCCATCGCACAGCGCTCCGGAGAGCTCGTGCCGGTGGGGCGTGGCGGCGAGCGCCGTGCCATGGCCCTGTCCAACCCCGGCTTCCCCGGCCTCCCTTACGCCACTCCGACCCTGTGGACCGCGATCCAGTACCTGGGCCCGCGCGAGGTCGCCCCCTCCCACCGGCACAGCCAGGGAGCCTTCCGGTTCGTCGTCGAAGGCGAGGGCGTGTGGACCAACGTCGACGGGGACGCGGTGGCGATGCGGCGGGGTGACCTGCTGCTGACACCGAGCTGGGCCTTCCATGAGCACCAGAACGTCACCGACGAGCCGATGGCCTGGCTCGACGGCCTCGACATCCCGCTCGTCTCCAAACTTGACGCCGGCTTCTTCGAGTTCGGCCGCGACGAGCTCTCCACCCGCGAAACCCCCGAGCGCTCGCGCGGCGAACGGCTGTGGGGCCACCCCGGGCTGCGCCCGATCGGACGGCCCGACCAGCCCAACTCCCCGCTGAACGCCTACCGCTGGGAGCACACCGACGCCGCCCTGACCGCCCAGCTGGAGTTGGAGCAGGAAGGCGTGCCCGGCGTGCTCGAGCCCGGACACGCCGGAGTCCGCTTCTCCAACCCCACCACCGGCAGGGACGCCCTGGTCACGATGCGCACCGAGATGCGCCGACTGCGGGCCGGCACCCGGACCGCTCCGGTGCGCACGGTCGGCTCCGCGATCTGGCAGGTGTTCGAGGGCGAGGCGGTCGCCCACGTCGGCGACAAGGTCTTCGAGATCGCCAAGGGCGACCTGTTCGTCGTCCCGTCCTGGTGCGAGGTCTCGCTGTCCGCCCGTACCCAGGTCGATCTGTTCCGCTTCAGCGACGAGCCCGTCTACGAGGCCCTCGGCCTCGCCCGTACCTCCCGAGGAGAACACAAGTGAAGCTCGCCACCATCCGGGTCAACGGCACCACGCGCGCCGTCCGCGTCGACGAGGACAAGGCCGTCGACCTCGGTGAGAACGACCTGGTGGCCTTCCTGCGCCACCGGGACTGGGCGACGCGTGCCGCGGACGCCGACGGTGAGACGTACGAAGGCGCCCTGGACTACGCCCCTGTCGTCGTCGCGCCGGAGAAGGTCGTGTGCGTCGGCCTCAACTACCGCACCCACATTCTGGAGATGGGCCGCGAACTCCCCTCGCACCCCACACTGTTCTCCAAGTTCGCGCGGGCGTTGGTCGGCGCCTACGACGACGTGACCCTGCCCGCCTCCTCCACGCAGATGGACTGGGAAGCCGAACTCGGTGTCGTCATCGGTGCCGAGGTCCGGCACGCCGACTCGGAGCAGGCGCGGGCCGCGATCGCCGGGTACACCGTGCTCAACGATGTCACCGCCCGCGACTGGCAGTACCGCACCACCCAGTGGGACCAGGGCAAGACCTTCGAGGCCACCACCCCCGTCGGACCATGGCTGGTGACCGCCGACGACCCCGCGGTCTCCGCCCAGGGCCTGAGCCTGACCTGTGAGGTCGACGGCGACACGGTCCAGAAGGCCGACACCGGTGACCTCGTCTTCGACCCGGTCGCACTGGTCGCGTACCTGTCCGAGATCGTCACCCTTGTGCCCGGCGACGTGATCGCCACCGGCACTCCGGGCGGGGTCGGCCACGCCCGCAAGCCCGCCCGCTATCTGCAGGACGGTTCACTCCTCGTCACCCGGATCGAGGGGATCGGCGAGACCCGCAACACCTGCCGCCTCGAGACACGGTGAGCGCACGCCCGGCCACGATGCTGGAGCGGGCGGCCAAGGGCACGGCGGCTTTCGAAGCCGCCGTGCACCGGCTGACCGACCCGGGATTCACCAGGCCCTCGTACCTGCCGGGCTGGAGCCGGGCCCACGTCGTCGCTCACGTCGCCCGCAACGCCGACGCGCTCGTCAACCTGCTGACCTGGGCGCGGACAGGCGTCGAGACGCCCATGTACACAAGTGGCGACCAGCGTGCACGTGAGATAGAGGAGGGCGCCCGGCGGCCGGCCGAGGAGCTGCGTGCCGAGCTGCTCGCGGCCGACAGCCGTCTCGCCGAGGAAGTCGCCGCGCTGCCCGACGAGTGCTGGGCGGCGACCGTCCGCACCGCGCGAGGGCGTGAGGTTCCCGCCTCGCAGGTCCCCTGGATGCGGGCGCGTGAGGTGTGGATCCACGCCGTCGACCTGGACATCGACACCAGCTTCGACGACGTGCCGCACGACATGTGCGCGGCCCTCGTCGACGACGTGGCCGCCTCCTTCCGGGCGCGACCGGACTGCCCCTCCGTCCGGCTGCGGTCCGAGGACGGTGCCCACACCTGGCTCCTGGGCGACTCGGCCGGCGTCGAGCCGGTCGTGGTGAGCGGTGACCTGCCCAGCCTGGCCGCCTACGCGACCGGACGGCCCGTGCCCGGCCCCCTGTATCCGACCGGCGGGGGATCCCTGCCGACACTGCCCGCGTGGCTGTGAGCGCGAAGGAAATGCCATGAAAGTTGCCTGCATCGGCGCAGGTCCCGGAGGACTGTTCTTCGCCACCCTGCTCAAGCGGAGCCGGCCCGGCGCCGAGGTCGTGGTCTTCGAACGCAACCGCCCCGACGACACGTTCGGCTTCGGAGTGGTCTTCTCCGACGCCACCCTCGACGCCATCGACGCCGCCGATCCCGTCCTCAGCGAAGCGCTGGAGAAGGACGGCCGGCACTGGGACGACATCGAGGTCCGCGTGCACGGCGCTCGGGAGCGCGTCGGCGGCATGGGCATGGCGGCCGTCGTACGCAAGACGCTGCTGAGCCTGCTGCAGGAACGGGCCCGCGCCGAGGGCGTGCGGATGCGCTTCGAGCATGAGGTCCGCGATCCCGCCGAACTGGACGACTTCGACGTGGTCGTGGTGTGCGACGGCGCCAACAGCCGCTTCCGCACCCTGTTCGCCGACGACTTCGGACCGACCGCCGAGGTGGCGAGCGCGAAGTTCATCTGGTTCGGCACCACTTACATGTTCGACGGGCTCACCTTCGTCCACCAGGACGGCCCCCACGGTGTCTTCGCCGCCCACGCCTATCCGATCAGCGACTCTTTGAGCACGTTCATCGTCGAGACCGACGCCCACTCCTGGGCCAGGGCCGGTCTCGACACCTTCGATCCCTCGACCCCGCCGGGCACGAGCGACGAGAAGACCAAGAGCTACCTGGAAGACCTGTTCCGCGAACAGATCGACGGGCACCAGTTGGTCGGCAACAACTCCCGCTGGGCCAACTTCGCCACGCGCAGGGCCAGTTCGTGGCGGCGGGGAAAGTGGGTGCTGCTGGGCGACGCGGCGCACACCGCCCACTTCTCGGTCGGGTCCGGCACCAAGATGGCCATGGAGGACGCGGTCGCGCTGGCCGAGGCCCTGGGGGAGCCGTCACCCAGCGTGCCGGAGGCGCTCGACCTGTACGAGGAGCGCCGCCGCCCCAAGGTCGAGAGGATCCAGAACTCGGCACGGCCCAGCCTGTCCTGGTGGGAACACTTCGGTCGCTACGTCCGCTCCTTCGACGATCCGACGCAGTTCGCCTTCCACTTCCTCACCCGCAGCATCCCGCGCGGCAAACTCGCCGTACGCGACGCGTCGTACGTGGACCGCGTCGACGGGTGGTGGCGGCGACACCATGAGGCGGGGCCCCTGAAGACGCCTTTCCGTGTCGGGCCGTACCGCCTTCCCTCGCGCCGGGTGACGGTTCGCGACGACCTCCTGACCGGGACCGACGGCACCGGCATCCCGATGGTCCCCTTCAGCGGTCAGTCGTTCGGGGCGGGCGTGTGGATCGACGCGCCGGACACCGAGGAGGGATTGCCGCTCGCGCTCGACCAGGTGCGTAAGACGGCAGAGGCAGGCGTCCTGCTCATCGGCGTCCGCGGCGGTACGGCGCTGACCCGCGTACTGGTCGCGGAGCAGGCCCGGCTCGTGCACAGCCTTCCCGCCGTGATCACCGGCGCGTACGACGACGACACCGCGACCACGCTCGTGCTCTCCGGCCGGGCCGACCTCGTCGGAGGCAGCAAGTGAGCGCCCTGGACGCGTTGTTCGCACCCCGAGCCATCGCCGTGCTCGGCGCATCGGCCACGCCCGGGAAGCTCGGCGCGGCGATGACCGACTCTCTGGCTTCCTTCCCGGAGCCGGTGATGAAGGTCAACTCCGGCCGCCCGGATCCCGATCGGGGCTTCTTCCCCACCGTCGGCGAGGCCGCCGCAGCCCACGGCATCACACCCGACTTGGTCGTCTCCTGCATTCCGGCCGCCGTGACCACCCACGCCCTGCGCGAGGCGGCAGCAGTCGGTGCCCGCGCCGCACTCGTGTGCGCCGGCGGGTTCGCGGAAGCCGGGGGCGACGGTGCGCGACACCAGCAGGCGTTGGCCGAGGTGGTGCGGGACACCGGCATCCGGGTCCTCGGACCGAACACCTCGGGCTTCCTGGCCCCCCACCGACGGCTCACGGCCAGTTTCGTCCCCGGCGCGTCCGACCTGGAACCGGGTCGGGTGGCGGTCGTGGCCGCGAGCGGCGGCGTGAACCACGCGCTGGCGTTCGCCCTGGCCGAGGCCGGCATCGGCCTGCGCCTCGGGGTCGGCCTCGGCAACAGCCTGGACGTCACCCAGGCAGACGTCCTGCGCCACCTCGCCGAGGACGATGGCGTACGGGCCGTCGCCCTGCACGTGGAGACCGCCGCGGAAGGCCGCCGCCTCACCGAGGCGGTACGACGCCTGACCGATCGTGTCCCCGTGGTGGCCCTGGTCGTGGGCCGTAGCGACATCGGCGACTTCGCCCGCTCCCACACCGGCGCCCTGGCCACCTCCTGGCGCGTGACCAGGACGGCCCTGCGCCAGGCCGGAGCCGTCCTCGTCGACGACGAGCGCGACCTCGTCGACGCCGTCACCGCGCTCAGCCGCGTACGGCTCCCGGCCAACCCACGCCCGGGCATCGGCCTGGTCACCGCACAGGCCGGACCCGGACTGCTGCTCACGGACGACCTGCGCTCCCACGGCATCCAGGTTCCGCCGCTGGTCGAACGGACAGTGAAAGAGCTGCGTGAGCTGCTCCCGGCACTCACCTATCTGAACAACCCCGTCGACACCGGCCGCCCTTCGCCCGCGCTCACGCACGTGGTGGAGCGGGTCTCGGAGGACCCCGCCATCGACGTCACCGCCGTGTACGGCCTGCTGGAACTCACGGCGGTGGACCTCCCGGCGGTGCTGACCGCCGCCCGTACGGCCACCCCGCTCGTCGCCGTCGTCGGCGGACCCGTGGAGCAGGCGCGGCGCGCCCGCCGTGAACTCGGCGAAGCCGGCATTCCCTGCGCGGCCACGCCGGCCTCCGGATCGGTGATGGTACGCGCGCTCGTCGAGGACGCGGCCGCCCGCACCCGGCTCGAGGCCGTCGTCACCGCCTCCGACGCACCCACCCTGCCCCCGCCGGGGCCGGTCGACGAGCACACCGCCAAGACCGTCCTCGCGGACCTGGGCATCCGTACGCCCGTACGGCGCGCGTGCGCCGACCCCGCCGCGGCGCACGCGGCTCTCGACGAGCTCGACGGACCGGTCGTTGTGAAGATCCTCGACGCGGAGATCCTGCACAAGACGGAGGTCGGCGGGGTCCAGGTCGGCATCCGCACGCATGAGGAGCTCGACGAAGCTCTCATTCGTATGCCCGCAAGCCCCGCGCTGCTGGTCGAACAGGTGGCCCCGGCGGGACCCGAACTCATCGTCGGCATACGCCGCGACCCGGTCTTCGGCCCTGTGCTGGCTCTGGGCGCCGGGGGAACGGCCGCCGAAATCCTCGGCGACGTCTCCCTGCGCCTCGCGCCCCTGTCCGCGAACGAGGCACACGCGATGCTCGACGAACTCGCCACCCGCCAGGTGTTCCTCGGCGCGCGCGGCGCCACCCCGGTCGACCGCGCGCGGCTCACCCACGTGCTGCTCGCCCTGGCCTCCCTCGCCGCCGACGACGCCGTGGCCGAGTGCGAGATCAACCCTTTGCGTGTCCTGCCCGACGGCGACGTCGTCGCGCTCGACGCCGTACTGCTGCTGCGTGACCCCCGGGATCAAGGAGGATCCGATGACGCGTGAGGGATTCGTGCCCTGGCCCAAGGAGGCGGCCGACCGCTACCGCGAGGCCGGGTACTGGCGTGGCAGGCCGCTCGGCTCGTACCTGCACGAATGGGCCGAGACCTACGGCGACACGGTGGCCGTCGTGGACGGCGACACTCGCCTGACGTACCGTCAACTCATCGACAGGGCCGACGGATTGGCGTGCCGTCTGCTGGACAGTGGTCTCAACCCCGGTGACGCGATGCTCGTCCAGCTGCCCAACGGCTGGGAGTTCGTCACCCTCACCCTTGCCTGTCTGCGGGCCGGAATCGCTCCCGTGATGGCGATGCCCGCGCACCGCGGTCACGAACTGCGCTACCTGGCCGCTCACGCCGAGGTCACCTCGATCGCCGTACCGGACCGACTCGGCGACTTCGACCACCAGGCCCTGGGGCGGGAAGTCGCCGAAGCCACCCCGAGCGTACGGCTGTTGCTCGTCGCGGGTGGCACGGCAGGCGCCGACGCCACGGATCTGCGCGCCCTTGCCGAACCGGCCGACGACCCGGTCGCCGCACGGGCCCGGCTCGACCGGATCGCCCCGGACAGCGGCGACATCGCCGTCTTCCTGCTCTCCGGCGGCACGACCGGACTGCCGAAGCTCATCACCCGCACTCATGACGACTACGAGTACAACGCGCGGCGCAGCGCCGAGGTCTGCGGCCTCGACTCCGACTCCGTGTACCTGGTGGCACTGCCCGCCGGACACAACTTCCCCCTGGCCTGCCCCGGCATCCTGGGCACCCTCATGAACGGCGGCCGGGTCGTCCTGGCCCGCACCCCGGAACCCGGCAAGGTGCTGCCGCTGATGACCGCCGAGGGAGTGACGGCCACCGCCGCGGTGCCGGCCGTCGTCCACCGCTGGATCGACGCGGTGGCCGCCGGCCGCCACCCCGCCCCGCCCGCACTACGGCTGTTGCAGGTGGGTGGCGCCCGCCTTGCGCCGGAGGTCGCCCGCCGCGCCGAACCCGTGCTCGGCGGCACGCTCCAGCAGGTGTTCGGCATGGCAGAGGGGCTCCTGAACTACACGCGCCCCGACGACCCCGACGACATCAGGATCGAGACGCAGGGGCGCCCCATGTGCCCGGACGACGAGATCCTCGTCGTCGACGCCTCCGACAGCCCGGTCCCGACCGGCGAGATGGGCGCCCTGCTCACCCGCGGCCCGTACACCCCGCGCGGCTACTACCGGGCCGCCGAGCACAACGCCCGTGCGTTCACCCCCGACGGCTGGTACCGCACCGGTGACGTCGTCCGGCTCCACCCGTCGGGCAATCTCGTCGTCGAAGGACGGGACAAGGACCTCATCAACCGGGGCGGCGAGAAGATCTCCGCCGAGGAGGTCGAGAACCTCATCTACCGCCTCCCCGGTGTCGCCCGCGTCGCGGCCGTCGCGAAGGCCGACCCCGACCTGGGGGAGCGGGTGTGCGCGGTCGTGGTCGTCGAGCCGGGGACCCACTTGAGCCTCGAATCGGTCCGTGCCGCCCTCACCGCGATGCAGGTGGCACGGTACAAGCTGCCCGAAGACCTGCTGGTCGTGGACGAGTTGCCACTGACGAAGGTCGGCAAGATCGACAAGAAGCGGCTGCGGGATGTCGTCCGCGGCAAGGCGGACTCCGTCGAGGCGGTGTGACGGCGTTCGCCGCCGCCATCACCTCAGCGGTCGTCATTCTCCTTCGCAGATGCCCTCGACAGCGAACTTCTGGTAGAGGTGCGGGTAGGCGACGGTGCCGGCAGGGTAGCGCCCCAGGTGCGAGGCGAACTCCGGCGTGCCGAGTGCCGCACGGAGGTGCTCGGTCGACTTCCAGACCGCGACGTTGGTGAAGAGCCGGCTGCCGCCGATACCCCGGTACAGCTGCACCGAGAGGAGGCTCCCCGACTTCTTCATGTACTCCGCGTCGCCCGTCCAGGCGGCCACCACCTCATCCTCCTTGCCTTCCGGGGCGACAAAGGTGTTGATGATGGTGACCGGGCCGGCCGTCTCCTTCTGCTGGTCGTGGAAGTGGGTGGACTCGTCGAGGTGGCCGAAGCTGAGCATGGTTCCTCCATGGACTCGTGTGTAGTGAGTTGTGATCGGTCCGGGTGAGGGGCCACGCCCTGCGGCCCCCGCCCGAGGTCTGCGTTCAGGCGTGGTGCTTGTCGAGGAAGTCGGTGATGAGCTGCAGCCACTCGGCGGTCCGCTCCAGCATCGGCAGGTGGCCGGTGGCGATTTCCGCGAGCTGGGCGCCGGGGATGGTCTCGGCGAGCCGGCGGTGCAGGTCGGTGGAGACGAGCCGGTCGTCGGTGGTCGAGACGACCAGAGTGGGGACCGTGATGCCGGCGAGGTCGTCCCGGACGTCGACGTGGCCGACGAGGTCGGTCTGCTCGGAGCTGCCGTCGGCGACGGAGCCGGCGGTGTAGCCGAGGGTCTGCCGCAGTTGCTCGGCAGGCATCGACTCCAGTGCCTGGGTGCCGAGGGCCATCATGAGCAGGAACTCGGCGAGCAGCTCGCGGTCTCCGGACGCGGCGATCTTGCTCTGGATCGAAGAGGCAAGAGCGAGCCGGTTGTCGCGGTGCGGGAAGGCGGCGGTCAGGACGAGTGCGGTGACGCGCTCGGGGTGGCGGGCCGCGGCACGGATGGCGACCGGGCCGCCGAGGGAGTAGCCGGACACGGCGAAGCGGTCGAGGCCCTCCGCGTCGGCGGCGGCGACGAGCTGGTCGGCGAGGTCGTCGACGGACAGCGGGGTCGCGGAACGCGGGGTGTCTCCGCTCCCGGGGTAGTCGATGCCGACGACGGTGTGGCGGGCGGCGAGGGCTTCCAGGACCGGGCCGTAGGTACCGGCCAGGCTGCTGCCGGCGCCGTGGGCGAGGAGAAGACCAGAGCCGGAGCCGAGGCGAGTGCGGGCGAACGTGGGTGCGGTCAGGTTACGAGGTGACATGGCCGTCTGCCTTTCGAAGGGCCGACACGCAAGAATCATCCAGTGCGTGTGATTACTTCCCAAGGTCTATCACACGGAGCGTATGATTCGGGCGTGTGACGTCAATCACACGCCCCGTATGATGTGCCGGTAGGGTGGCCGCATGAAGCAGCCCCTCCACCGCCGGCAGCCGACCCAGAGCAACCCGCGCGTGCAGCGCACCCGCAACCGTGTGCTGGCCGTCGCCCGGGAACTGCTGCCTCAGGTCGGACCGGCCGGGCTGACCTACGCCCTGCTGGCCGAGCGGTCGGACGTCACCCGTCAGACCCTGTACCGGCACTGGCCCACCCGAGCCGCGCTGCTCTTCGACCTCGTCCTCGAAGGCCCCGACCTCGGCACCTATCCCGAACCGGGCAGCGACGTGGGCGCCGTGGCCACCGCCTGGCTGAAGAGCCTGCGCGCCGGCGTCAGCGTGCCGGCCGTGCGGGCCGCGGCCCTGGCCGTAACCGCCCAGGCCGACCACGATCCCGACAGCGCCCGGGCGCTCGTCCGCATCGGTGAAGACCGCTACGTCGGCTTCAACAGGCTGCTGGAGCCTGCGGGCATCCAGATCAGCGAAGACGAGTTCACCCTGCTGTACGGGCCCGTCCTCGCCCGGCTCTTCCTCGACCGCGGCCAGGTCACCGACGCCTTCATCGACGCCGTCGTGGCCCAATGGCTCACCACGCTGCAGCCGGCCGACGCGCCGCGGGACTTCCGGGAGTAGTCGCTCTCGTAGGTACGGGCGGTACGGGCGCCAGTCCGGCGATCGGCTTCATGGAAGCTTCATGTGCTGAGTGGTAGGTGCTTTATGGGGCGGCAGTTGTCTGACGGTCATGCACGTACGCCTCGTCCCGCTGGTGGACCACGTTGATCACCCTGCTGTGCGACACCTGACGTCGGCGGTTGGCACCGCGGTGTCCGGTTCCGTCGTGATCCTCGCGGGTCCGCTCCAGAGCCGACTGCCGGCCGACGCGTTTACGTCGGCGCCGTGGGGCTCCCACGCCTGAGCACCGGATCGACCTGCTGGCGGCAACAGGCCCGGTCAAGGGGCGACTTGGCCGCTTGCGCTCCCCGTGTCGATCTGTCGACCTGCCGACCTGACGGCGACACCGTGACGCACGCACATACGACCTGACTCGCACACAGAACGAAGAGGAGACCCGGAAATGAACCTGCGAGGGAACATCTCGCGTCGAAGGATGATCGAAGGGGCATCGGCCGCGGCGCTCGTCACGGCGGCTGCGGCCACGGTGCCTGCTGCCATGGCCAGTCCGGAGACGGCAGCGTCCGGGCCGGGGCTGCCGAAGGGCAACTGGCGTATCGATACCCACGCGCACTACTCCCCGGACGTGTACAACGACTACCTGAAGCGCTACGGCCTCCTCGGCGCCATCACCGGTGCGTACGGTCCGTGGTCGGTCGATCGGCACCTGGCCTTCATGGACCAGTACCGGATCCAGGCCAGCGTCCTGTCCTTCGGCGACCTCCAGGTCACCGTCGGCCCGGTCGACGACCGGCGCGCCACCGCCCGAGCGGTCAACGACTACGCCCGCGACCTCGTGCAGACCCGCGGTGACCGGTTCGGGATCTTCGCGGTCACCCCGATGCCCGACATCGAAGGCTCGGTGGCCGAGGTGGACCGCGCGCTCGGCGAACTGGACCTCGACGGCATCTGCCTTCTCACCAACTACAAGGGCACCTACCTGGGGGACCCCTCGTTCGCGCCGCTGTACGAGATCCTCAACGACCGCGGTGCCTACGTCTACGTCCACCCGACGGGTCCGGAGGTGAACCCGGCTCCGAAGCTCTGCTTCGGCCCCGACATCCCGGCCGGGAACAACGTCTTCGAGTACACCTTCGACGCGACCCGTGCGATGACGAGCCTGATCTACAACGGTGTCCTGCGGGACTACCCCAGCATCCGCTGGCACTTCACGCACAGCGGCGGAGCACTGCCGTTCCTGGCCTACCGGCTCGCGACCCGGCACTCGGCCTTCCCGCCCTTCAACGAGGTGCTGCCGGAAGGCCCCCTGAAGTACATCAAGCGGCTGTACTTCGACGACGCACAGGCGTTCACCGCCGCGCAGTTGCAGCCGCTGGCCTCGCTGGTGCCCGCCGAGCACATCATGTTCGGCAGCGACTGGCCGGCGACCCGCCACCTCTACGCGGCCGACAACGTCGAGACGATGCCCTTCCTCAAGGGCAGCCTGCCGCTTCTCCGGGCAGGCGACCCGGAACCGACCGTCGACGAGATCTACAACCGGCGCCAGCGGATCGCTCTCGAGCGGAACAACGCCCTCGAGCAGTTCCCGAAGCTGAAGGCGCGTATACGCCGCTCCGCCTCTCGCTGAACTGCGACCGTACGCCGGCGCGGCTGACGGCGGGGAACATCGACGGAGATCGACGTCGCCCGGGCGGGCGAGCGCGGACGCAGGCTGGGGCAGCCGGTGCCTGATCTGCCCGGCGGCGGAGGCCGGTGGGCAGGTCGGCGTGGAGAAGGATCACGGTGCATCGGTCGCCCCCCGCAGGCCGTCGCCGGCCACGACAGACACCGTACGCTGGCGGCATTCGAGGCCCTCTGCCTCCATGCCGCGGCTGCCCCGCAGCATGACGGCTGCCCCTCCCTCTTCCCACCTCGGCGATGGAAAGCGAGCACGATGAGTACGCAGCGGGTTCTGGTCGTCGATGACGAGCCCAAGATCCGCATGACCGTGCGCGGTTACCTGGAGGCGGACGGGTTCCACGTCGTCGAAGCCGCGGACGGGCCGTCCGCCCTGCAGGCGGTCACCCGCCACCGGCCGGACCTCGTGGTGCTCGACGTGATGCTTCCGGGCCTGGACGGATTCCAGGTCCTGCGCCGCATCCGGGAGGCGAGCCGGATTCCGGTGATCATGCTCACCGCCCGGGACGAGGAGGTCGACCGGCTGATCGGCTTCACCACCGGCAGCGACGACTACGTCACCAAGCCGTTCAGCCCCCGCGAACTGGCACTGCGCGTACGCGCCATCCTGCGGCGCACCGACAGCCGGTCCGAGGCGGACCACGAGGACGGCGTGCTGCGCTTCGACGGACTGACTGTCGATCCCGGGACACGGACCGTGCTGGTCGACGCCGACCGGCCGGTGGAGCTGTCCGCCCTCGACTTCGATCTGTTGTTCGCGATGGCCCGTGCCCCCGGGCGGGTCTTCACGCGGCGCGGCCTGCTGGCCCAGGTGTGGGGCGATGACTTCTTCGGCGACGAGCGCGTCGTGGACGTGCACATCCGCACTCTGCGACGCGCGCTGGGCGACGACGCGGGCGCACCCCTGTTCGTGGGAACCGTCCGCACCATCGGCTACCGGTTCATCGGGCGCCCCGCCTAGCGGTCAGGAAGGACACCCGCCCATGCCTGCCTCCGGCTTTCCGGCCTACCACCGGTCTCGTGCGCGGCTGCGCCGCATCAAGGAGCGTCTGTCGCTCCGCAACCGGCTGGTGCTCTCGCACATCATGGTGCTCCTCCTGGCACTTGCGGCCATGGCGGCGATCAGCGCGCTGATCGAGGTGTGGCTCGGTTTTGCCGACATCGAGGGCGACGTGGTCCTGCAGGTCGGCCTTCTGTTCGGAGGGGCCGCGGCTTTCCCGGCCTCCGTCGCCCTGTCACGGTTTCTGCTGCGTCCGCTCGACAGGGTGCGCGCCGCCACGCGCCGGCTCGCCGAGGGACACTACGACGACGTCCTCGAACTTCCCAGCGAACCGGGCCTGGCAGCACTGGTCGAGGACGTCAACAAGCTGGCTGCCGCCCTCGCCGACACCGAGCGCCGCCGCGCCCGGCTGATCTCCGAGGTCGCCCACGAGATGCGCACCCCCATCACCATCCTTCGCGGCCAGATTGAGGGCATGGCCGACGGCATCTTCATCCCCGACGAGGCGATGTTCGCCTCCCTCGCCGACGACCTCGACCGGCTGCAGCGCCTGGCAGGCGACCTCTCCAGCCTGTCCCGGTCGGAGGAGGGCGCCTTCGATCTTCGCCGCAAGCCCACCGACGTGGCCATGCTGGCTCGGAGCACAGCCGAGCGACTGCGCCCCCAGTACGACGATCAGAAGGTGACCCTTGCCGTTGACGCAGGCACACCCGTCGCGGCTTTCTGCGACCCCGACCGGATCAGCCAGGTCCTGGTGAACCTGCTCGGAAACGCACTGGCCGCATGCGATCGGCAGGGACATGTGGCGTTGTCCGTGCACGCTGAACCGTCTCCCGCGCACCATGTGATCGTCCGCGTCATGGACGACGGCATCGGCATCGCCGAACACGACCTGGAGCGCATCTTCCACCGCTTCGAACGCCTTGAGCATCCCGGCCGGCCCGCTGCCGCCGGCGGCAGCGGCATCGGCCTGACCATCGCCAGGGGCATCGCCCGAGCCCACGGCGGAGACATCACCGCGGAATCCGCCGGCCTGGGCAAGGGAGCGACGATCACCTTGCACCTACCGCAGGATCACGTTCCCGGGGGCGGCCTGCCTTTGGTCTCCCCTCAGTTCGCGTAATCGCCCATCGCTACGTCGTCGCACAGGGTCTCCCAGAACCCGTTGTGGGCGAGTGCGGTGTCATCAAGGGTGGTGACAAGCTCGCGCAGCTCGTCCGCCGCCGCCTGGAATCTCTCCTCCTCGCCTTCCTCGTAGAACGGGAAGCGGGCGATCGTGGCCGCGACGCACTCGTGGAAGATTCCGAGGTCCCTGTTCACGTGGTTGGCGGTTGTGGACTCGGGCGTGGGGATGTGCACCACGCGACGGGTCGCCACGTCGATGCCGAGCCGCCCGAACAGGCCGCTGGTCCCGAAGACGAGCAAACCGCTCTCACCGACCCCGTTCAGGAGCGCCGCCTCGCTCAGCGGTTGGTATTCGTGACCGATCAGCCCGGCCGGGATGCCCATCTGCCGCAGATCGCCGACGATCTCGTCGGGCACGTCTGAGCAGCCGATGCGCGCGATGGCGTACTGGGGCAACGGCAATGGTGGCAGGTCCCGAATCACGCGAACATCATCCTCGAGCTGGGTCTGTCGCCGCCAACCGGCAAGCCCCGGCATAGCGGGAGCAGGGAGCGCCCGGCTTCATGGAAGCTTCATACGCCGAGTGGTACGGGTTTTATGGGGCGGCGGTTGCCTGGTGGTTGGGCAGCTTCCTCGTCCCGCCTTCGATCGCCAGCGCTGGGTGCGTGGAGCCTGCGATGAATTGCGTATCGATCTGAAGGAACGTGAGAGTGGAACAGACCATGATGGCGGTCCGCCTGTTCGAACATGGCGGGCCCGAGGTGCTCAAGTACGTCGAGGCGCCGGTTCCCGAGGTCGGCCCCGACGACGTCCTGATGCGCGTGCACGCCACGGCCGTCAACAGCTGGGACCTGCGCTACCGTGCGGGCAACCTGCCGCAGCCCCTGCCAGGACGGCCGCCGTGGCCGTTGCCGTTCCAGCTCGGGCGGGACGCGGCCGGTGAAATCGTCGCCACCGGAGACAACGTCACCCGCTGGCGCCCCGGCGACCGGGCGGTACAGCTCCCGCACCCGCCGTGCCGCACCTGCCCGCTGTGCCTGCGCGGCCTGGAAAACCTGTGCGTCGACACCGCCTACCCCGGACACCAGGTCTTCGGCGGCTACGCCCAGTACGTCGTGCGCCGCCAGGACGCCATCCTGCCCATCCCCGACGGCGTCGACTACCCAACCGCCGCCGCCACCATGTGGACCTACACCACCCCCCTCAACTGCGCCCGCCAGGCACCCGTCGGTCCCGGCGACACGGTGGTCATCACCGGCGCCAGCGGCGGCATGGCGATCGCCTGCGCCCAGCTGGCGAAACTCAGCGGAGCCACCGTCATCGGCACCACCACCAAACCCGACCGCGACGAAGCACTCAAAAGGCTCGGCTACGACCACATCGTGCACTCCACCGACCCCCAACTGCCCGCACACATACGGGAGCTGACACGCGGCCTGGGTGCCGACGCCGTCTGGGACTGCGTCGGAGGCAGCGACTTCTTCCAGCTCTCCCTCGCCTGTACACGGCTCGGCGGCACCGTCATCGTCCTGGGCACACCCACCGACCAGGGATCCCGCCTCGAACTCGACGCACTCGCGCTCATCGGCCAACAGGTCAAAATCGCCGCCGTCCGCGGCGCCACCCTGCGCGACCAGCAGCTGTGCCTGGAACTGCTGGCGGCGGGAAAGATCACCCCGATCATCGACCGTGCCTACCCCCTGGAACAGGCAGCCGAAGCCCACACCTACCTCGAAAGCCACCGACAGACCGGCAAAGTGCTCCTCCTGCCGTAACCCCCCAGCGGGGTTCCGGCAGTACTACCGTTGCCATCTATCCGCTAACATAGAACAATTAGATAGATGAATAGCCTAGTGCTGGCAAGGAGTGGCCGTGGACTTCGGACTGACCGACGAGCAGGACCTGTTGCGTGCGACGGCTCGGAAGTTCGTCGCCGACGTGTGCCCGGCCGAGAAGGCCAAGCAGTGGGACGAGGAGAGCGTCGTACCGCCCGAGCTGTTTCGGGGCATGGCCGACCTCGGGTGGTTCTCGCTCCCGTTCGCCGAGGACGAGGGCGGTGACGGCGGCGGACCACTGGAGCTCATCCTGATCGCCGAGGAGCTCGGGCGGGCCAGTTTCGACGTCGCCATGTGCTACATCGGAGTGCTCATCCCCGGCATCACGGTGTTCCGGTGGGGCAGCGAGGCGCAGCGCGACTTCATCCGCGAGCAGGTGATGACGGGCCGCCACCGGCTCGCCGTCGGTCTCAGCGAGCCGGACAGCGGGTCCGACGCCGCGGCGCTGCGCACCACCGCCGAGGACCACGGGGACAACTTCCTCGTCCGTGGCCAGAAGGCCTGGTGCACGGGCGGCGGCCTGCCCGACACCACCATCGCCACTTACGTGCGGACCGGGCCCCGCGAACCCAAGCACGGCGGCATCAGCCTGCTGCTCGTCGATCCCGCGACCGAGGGCGTCGAGGTGCGCCGGACGCCGACACTGGCCCGGCACATCCTGGGCACCAACGAGGTCTTCTTCAACGACGCCCTGGTGCCGAAGGAGAACCTCGTCGGCCCGCGCGACGAGGGCTGGAAGGTGATGCTCTCCAACATCGAGCTGGAGAAGGTGATCATCAGCGGGGGCTATCTGGGCGCCGCGCAGGCCACGCTCGACGAGATGCTCGAATACGCCCGCAACCGGCACGCCTTCGGCCGGCCGATCGGCAACTTCCAGGCCCTCGCGCACGCCATGGCCGACCTGCAGACCGAGATCGACTCCGCCCGGCTGCTCGCCTACCGGGCGGCCTGGCTGCTCGCCCAGGGCAAGCCGTGCACACGGGAAGGGTCGATGGCGAAGCTGAAGGGCTCGGAGACGTACGTGGCGGCCGCCCGGCTCGGGATGCAGGTCTGCGCGGGCCACGGGTTCTCGACGGAGAGCGTGATGAGCTTCCGCTACCGGGAGTCGATCGTGGCCACGATCTCCGGAGGAACGAGCCAGATCCAGCGCAACGGCATAGCCCGCAGCATGGGGCTCAGGTCCTACTGAGCCCCGCCGTCCAGGTCCTGACCGGCCAGCCACTCCTGGTGCCGTGCGAAGTGGCCCTGGTCCCGGGTCACCCAGATCCCGGAGACCCGGGCCAACACGGCCCGCGTCGGCAGCAGCACCATCTCGCCCGCGATGTACCAGCGCCTGCCCTCCCGCTTCTCCACCCAGGCCCGGACCTCCAGCGGCCGTTCCACCGGCACCGGCTTCACGAAGCTCACCGTCAGTTCCGCCGTCACGCTCAACACCCGGTGCAGCAGTGGCAGATGGCCGAGGCAGTCGTCCAGTACGGCCGCGGTCCAGCCGCCGTGCGCGACCTCGGGCCCGCCCTCCTGGTCTCGCGGGCAGGACAGCTCGAACCGCGCCGACCCGTCCTCGTCGAGCCGCTCGTGCTCCACTCCCAGTCGGCAGGAACCGGCGGCGCGACACGCCCCGCACAGGGCCACCCCGCCAGGGGTCCGGGGCGGCTCCTGGAAGTCCGCCCCCGCCCACGGCCCCGTCGGTGACGACTCCGACATGCTGTGACTCCTCGTGTCAGACATCGGCAAGCAGCGGACGCAGCTTCCCGGCGATGAGCTGGACCTGCCGGGCCACCATCTCCTCGGGCATCCCGGCCAGCGAGGCCCACAGGAACACGCCCTCCACCGGCAACCCTGCCACGTACGCCCTGATGGCATCGGCGACGTCCTGCGGGGTGCCGTAGAGGAACTGACCGACGCCGGTCGCGCTGAGCCCCGTCTCCCGCCACTTCTCGGGGTCGATGGGGCGGGGGAGCGGCTGGTCGGTGCCCTCCACCATGTACCGGCGGTAGCTGTCCCACTGGTACGCCAGGTGCTTGCGTACGACCGGCCAGTCGCCGTCGGGGTCCTCGGTGACGAAGGTGGTGAACGAGCCCTGCATACGGGCCGCCGACAGGTCGTACCCGCTCTCGGCGAGCCCTTCCCGGTACGGCGTCAGCAGCGCGGGGTTGAGCGACAGCAGACCGGTGCCGAGCCGGCCGGCCCGTCGGGCGCCCTGCGGGCCCTGGTAGCCGAGCCAGATCGGCAGCGGATCCTGGACCGGGCCCGGGGTGACCAGGGACTCGGCCCACAGGCCGCGGATCTCCCGTACCCGCTGATCGGTCGTGGAGTAGCGCTTGGTGAGGTCGCCGCCGTACAGCCGGTACTCGGGCACCCGGTAGCCGGTGCCGAGCCCGAGGTCCAGGCGGCCGTCGCTGATGATGTCCACGAGCGCGGCCTGTTCGGCGATCTCGGGGGCCGCGTGCAGCGGTGCGGGGATGACCGCGGTGCCGAGGCGGACCCGACGGGTGCGGGCGGCGACCGCGGCCGCCATGGTGAGCGGCTGGGGGAGATAGCCGTCCTCGAAACCGTGGTGTTCCGAGAACCAGACCGAGTCGAGGCCGAGCCGGTCCGCCTCCTCGCACATCTCCAGGGCGAACCCGTACACGCGCGACCAACTCTGCTGCCACGGCGGCGGGTTGCGCAGGTCGAAGTAGATGCCCACCTTCATGAGGAGCCTCCTGCTGCTGTGTTGTCGGCAAGTCGGATCGTCGCGTGCGCGACGGCCACTCCGTCCCCGGGCGGCAGGAGCCGTACCGGGCGCAGTTCCAGCGCCTCGATCTCCGGGTGGTCCTCGACCATCGCCGAGATGCGCAGGACGGTCTCCTCAAGGGCCGCGAGGTCCACTCCCGGGCCCCCGGTCCGGCCGTCCAGCAGCGGGGCGGCCCGCAGTGAGCGGACCATCTCGCGGGCGTCGCGGTCGCTGAGCGGGGTGACGCGGTGGGCGACGTCCGCCATGAGGTCGGCGTAGTCCCCGGTGAGGCCGAAGGCGACCACCGGGCCGAAGACCGGGTCGGCTCGGACGGTGAGGAACGCGTCGGGTCCGGGGCCCGGTTCACCCCCGCGTACGGCGATTCCGTACGAGGCGAGCAGTTCTGCGGCGACCGCTGCGGGGACCGGGCCGGGGGCACAGGAGGCGATCAGCGACCGGGCCCGCTCGACGTCGACTCCCGCGAGGTCGGGTACGACGCCCGCCGGGGTGCTGCGCCAGGCCTGGTAGGCCGCCGCGTGTCCGAGCGAGGTGGCAGCCGCCTCGGGGAACGTGTACGTCGGTACCACCAGGTCGCCCCGGTGCAGAAGGTCGGCGACGCCCGCGCCGCCCAGGAAGCTGGCCAGCACGGGTTTGTCGGGCCGGGCCGCGGCCGCGTCGAGGATCGCCGACGCCACCTCGTCGGGCTTGTCCGCCAGCGGCGGCATGAACAGGACGACGGCCGCGTCGATGCCGTCGTCCGCCAGGGCGGCGTCCAGCGCCTGCCGGTAGTGGGTAGCCGTGGCGGTGGGCGTCAGGTCGATCGGGTTGGAGACGTCGGCGTGGGACGCGAGGGCCGGACGGAGCGTCTGCCGAATGCGCTCACCGAGCGCGGGCACGCACAGACCGCTCGCCACGCACGCGCCGACCGTCAGCGCGGCCGGGCCGCCCGCGTTGGTGATCACGGCGACCCGGTTGCCGGGCGGGGGAGGCTGGTGGGCGAGCAGCAGGGCGACGTCGAACAGCTCCTGGAGGCTGCGGGTGCGGATCACACCGGACTGGGCGAACAGCGAGCCCACCGCCGAATCCGCGTGGCCCGGATGGACGGCGACGATCGGTTTGCGCGGCGCGATCCGGCGGGCGACGCGGGCGAACCGGCGCGGATCGCCGAAGGTCTCGACGTGCAGCAGGATCACCGAGGTGCCCGGGTCCTCCTCCCACCACTGGAGCAGTTCGTCGGTGGAGACGTCGACGGCGTGGCCCACCGACACAAAGCCGGAGAAGCCGAGCCGCAGCCGCCGGGCGAAGTCGAGCACCGCGAGCCCGAGCGGCCCGGACTGGCTGGACATCGCCACCCGGCCGGGCGTCGGCAGGGCGGGCGAGAAGGTCGCGGCCAGTCGCGCCGCGGGGGTCGTGTTGACCACGCCCATACAGTTCGGGCCCACCAGCCGCATTCCGGAGGCGCGGGCGAAACGCGCCAGCTCCAGCTCGCCGGCTCGTCCGTCGGCTCCGGTCTCTCCGAAGCCCGTCGAGACGACGACCACCGCCTTGACCCCGGCCTCCGCGCACTCCCGTACGACACCGGGTACGGCCTCGGCGCGTACGGCCACCAGCGCCAGGTCCGGCGGCTCGGGCAGGTCCCGGACGCTTGCGTAGGCCCGCGCCCCGGCGATCTGCCCGGCGCGCGGGTTGACGGGGAACACACTGCCGGCGAAGCCGCCCCGCAGCAGGTTGGCCACGATCTCGTGGCCGATCGTCAGCGGATCCCGGTTCGCGCCGATCACGGCGACCGAGCGCGGTTCGAGCAGGGGCTTGAGCGAGCGCCGTACGGCCGTCTGTTCGCGGCGCTCGGCCCGCGCCACGGCCTGGGCCTGCGGATCGACGGCGATCTCGAAGTGGATGATCTGGCCGGGCGGGCCGGCTTCTATCCGGTAGCCGGAGCCGAGGAAGACGTTGATCATCCGGGCGTTGTCGGCGAGGACGTCGGCCTCCAGCACCCGGATGCCCCGTGCGCGCGCGGCGGCGGCGACGTGCTCCAGGAGCAGTCTGCCGAACCCCTCGCTCTGGTGGTCGTCCCGGATCGTGAACGTGACCTCGGCGTGTTCCGGTTCCTCCGGGTCGCGGACGTAGCGCACCAGCCCGGCGATCTCGTCACCGGCCAGGGCGACGAGCGCCAGCTCGTTGAGGTAGTCCACGTGGGCGCCGCGCCGGATGACGTCGTCGCGGGCGCGGACCACCGGGCCGAGGGAGCGGTAGGCCAGGGTGGCCCGGGACAGGGTGCCGACGAACGCGACCAGTCGGTCGGCGTCCTCGGGCCGGATGGGCCGGACGAAGGTCGACCGCCCGGTCCTGACGAGTCCGGGCCGTTCCAGGTCTTCGGGATACGAGGGGTACGGGGAAGTGGTCACAGGAGATGCGTCCGAAAGCCTCGCGCCGTCGGCGCCGCTCAGACGGCCGCCTCCTGGGGAGTCTGCTCCGGCAGGCGGAAGAGCTCGTTGAAGGTGCCGCGGGTGACGCGCTCGCGGATGTCGTCCGACACGCCGTCGAACAGGTCGTGGAGCGTGGACTGGGTGTGGCCGTAGGTGCCTTCCAGGTGGGGGTAGTCGTCGCCCCACATCACGTTGCGGTAGCCCGTCGACTCGACGATCTCCACCGAGCTCTTGTCGTGCTGGAAGGAGGCGTACACCTGCTGCCTGATGATCTCGCTGGGCAGCCGGCTCAGCTTCGGCCGGACGAACATGCCGTGCTGGCGGTAGGCCTCGTCCATGCGGTCGCCGATGGCCGGCACCCAGCCGGCGCCGCCCTCGGCGATGAGGATCCTCAGGTCCGGGTGACGGTCCAGGGCACCGCCCGCGACCATGTGGGAGACCACCCGCATGCCCGGGTAGGTCGTCTCCATGTAGTTGACCACCGCGCCGCCGGGCCCGCGGAAGACGACGTTCTGACCGCCCGTGCCGATGTGGAAGGCGAGCACCAGACCGGCCCGCTCGACCGCCGTCCACAGCGGCTCCCAGCGGTCGAGGGCGTACTCCTCGCCGTCCCGCGTGGAACACGGCAGGAAGACGGCCTTGAACCCCAGCTCCGCCACCCGTTCCACCTCGGCGACCGCGTCGTCGATGTCGGCGGTCGAGAGGCAGGCGGTGGTGATGACGCGCTTGTTCTTGCGGAGGATCTCCTCGTGCGCCCAGTCGTTCCACGCCCGTACGGTCTCCCGGGCCAGCTCCCGGTCGGTGATCGACACCAGCCAGAACCCCATGGAGGGGAAGGCCAGTTGGGACCACACACCCTCCTGGTCGAGGTCCTTGAGGCGGACCTTCAGGTCCCAGGCACCCGGCGGACGCATGGCGTCCATGAAGTCGCCGAGCTGGCGGTCGATGCGCTCCCCGTCGATGTAGAGCATCTCGTACTTCTCGCCGCGCTCGCTGCGCGGGGCGCGGGCGCCGAGCCGAGCGGGCAGCCTCTCGGTCCACACGTCGGCGGGTTCCATCACATGGGAGTCCCCGGAGTTGACCCAGATCTTCGTCATGACGCTCCTTCGGGTCAGGGCTGCAAGCTCAATGGATGCAATCAGTTAGCGATTTTAGTTGTATGGCTGGCTGAAGGGAAGGCCGGGCCTGGAAAGATCAGCTCCGGCGCCGCTCGATCTCGTCCACCAGCTGCGGCAGCACCGTGAAGAGGTCCCCGACCACGCCGTGGTCGGCGAGCTCGAAGATCGGGGCGTCGGCGTCCTTGTTGACGGCGACGATGGTCTTGGACGTCTGCATGCCCGCCCGGTGCTGGATCGCGCCGGAGATACCGGCGGCGAGATAGAGCTGGGGGGAGACCTGGGTGCCTGTCTGGCCGACCTGGTGGCTGTGCGGATACCAGCCCGCGTCCACGGCCGCGCGGGACGCCCCGACGGCCGCACCGAGCGCGTCGGCGACCCGTTCGATGAGGGCGAAGTTCTCGGCGCCGTTCACCCCGCGACCGCCGGAGACCACGATGTCGGCCTCGGTCAGCTCGGGCCGGTCGCCGCGCTCCCGCGGTGTGCGGGACAGGATCCGGACGGCGGCGGAGGCGGGGCCGAAGGTGACGTCCTGCTTCTCGATGACAGGTTCGGCGGGGGTGGCCTCGGGGGCGGCGGCGTTCGGCTTGACCGTGATCACCGGCACGCCCTGGGTGACGTGTGCGGTGACCTGGTACGTCGCGGCGAACGCCGACTGCTCGGTGACCGGCCCGTCGGGTCCTGCGGTGACATCGACGGCGTCGGTGATGAGTCCGGAGCCGAGCCGCAGCGCGACCCGTGCGGCGATCTCCTTGCCGTCCGGACCGGACGGCACCAGGATCACCGCCGGGCCGGTGCGCTCGGCGATCTGTGTGAGGGCGTCCACTGCCGGGGTGACGAGGTACTCGTCGACCTCGGGGGCGTCGACGACGTAGATCTTCTGGGCGCCGTACCGGCCGAGCACCTCGGTCGCGGCGTCCGCGCCCGGCCCCAGGAAGACGGCCGAGGGCTCGCCCAAGCGGCGGGCCAGGGTGAGCAGTTCGAGGGTCGGCTTGCGTACGGCACCGTCGACGTGGTCGACGAGGACGAGGATCTCGGCCACGGTGATGCAACTCCTTCAGGTATTCAAGGGCGGGCGCGGTCAGATGAACTTCTTCGTGGTGAGGTACGCGGCCAGTCCGACGCCGCCCGTCCCCTCGTCGGTGACGATCTCGCCCTTGGTGCGCGGCGGGCGCCTGGTCGCGGTGTCCACGGCGGACCGCGCCCCGGCCGGACCGACCTGTGCGGCCTCGATGCCGAGGTCGACGAGGCCGAGGGTCTCCACCGGCTTCTTCTTCGCGGCCATGATCCCCTTGAAGGAGGGGTAGCGGGCGTCCCCGGAACGGTCGGTCACGGAGATGACGGCCGGCAGGGTGCCCTCGATCCGTACGGTGGCGCCGTCGCCCTCGCGGCGGCCGGTCACGGTTCCGTCCTCGATCGCCAGGTCTTCGAGGTGGGTGACGGCCGGGACGCCGAGCCGCTCGGCCAGCAGCGCAGGCAGGACGCCCATGGTGCCGTCCGTCGAGGCCATCCCGCACAGCACGAGATCGAAGCCGTGCCGCTCGATCGCCTTGGCCAGCACCAGTGACGTGCCGAACGCGTCGCTGCCCTCGATGTCCTCGTCGCTGACATGGATCGCCGCGTCACCGCCCATGGCCAGTGCCTTGCGCAGGGCGTCGCGTGCGTCTTCGGGGCCGACGGTGAGATAGGTGATCTCGGCGTCGGGGTCCGATTCGGCCAGGCGCAGCGCCTGCTCGACGGCGTACTCGTCGAGTTCGGACAGCAGCGAGTCGACCGACGCGCGGTCGGTGGTGCCGTCCTCGGTGAAGGTGCGGTCCGCCGTGGCGTCGGGAACGTGCTTCACGCAGACAACGATCTTCACGGCAGCCCTCCTGTGGTTCAATGAGTGCTAATAGTTAACTATATAGATCGACGGAGCGCGAGCCTCGCGCTCAATCCGTCGAATTGGTTGACTGATTGCGCTGATAGCTGGAAGATCTGGGCACTGAGCCGCGAGGAGGCGCCATGGTCGGTGACAGGGACACCGCTGACAGGTACTTCGAGCCCCAGGTGGAGACCATGCCGCGCGAGGAACTGCGCGCGCGACAGGAGAAACAGCTCCTGGAGCTCGTCGAGTACGCCTACGCCAACTCGGCCTTCTACCGCGAGCTGTGGGACGAGCATGGGGTCCACCCGCGCGACATCCGGTCCCTGGAGGACTTCCGGGCACGCATCCCGTTCATCACCAAGGACATGATCCGCGCCTACCGGAGCCGCACCGGCGATGCCTTCGCCGGCCTGCTCTGCGTCCCGGTCGAGGAGCTGACCTCGGTCTCCTCCAGTTCCGGAACCACCGGCGACCCGGAGTTCTTCGCCGAGATCTGGCAGGACGCACCGCCCCTGGTGACCGCACAGGTACGTGACCTGTGGGAGCTGGGCCTGAGGCCCGGAGACCGGGTCCTGAGCCCGCCCGGCACCTTCCGCAACTTCATGGACGCCGGCTTCCAGGCGCTGGGCGCGGTGGTCATCGAGGTGGACACCTGGATGGGCAACATGCCCGAGGTCGTCGAGGCCCTGCGCACCTACCGCCCCGCCTACCTGCAGATGATGTATCCGCAGATGGTGGAGCTGGAGCACCTGGCCGAGAAGACCGACCTGAGGGAAGCCTTCTCCTCCCTCAAGGGCGCCTCCTGCGCCGGCCAGCCCCTCAGCCGGAAGATGCGCGAGCGGATCCGCGACGACTGGGGCATCGACGTCTACGAGTACACCAGCGCCGCCGACACCGGCACCGCCTGGGAGTGCCGCGAGCACGACGGCTTCCACATCTGGGAGGACACCGTCTTCGCCGAGTGCGTCGAGGTCGACGAGCACGGCTGGCACGACGTCCCCGAGAGCGACCTGGGCGAACTGGTCGCCACCGACCTGGACAACCGGGCCGCGCCGCTGATCCGTTACCGCAGCGAGGACCTCGTCCGCCTGTCCCGCGACACGTGCGGCTGCGGCCGTACCCACGCCCGCATGTGGGTGGCCGGGCGGCGCGGCGACGAGACGGTGGTCCAGGGCCGCTCTGTCGTCCTGCGGGACGTCTGGCAGGCGGTGGAGGACCAGCCGGAGACCGTCGCGGGGGTCTTCCAGATCGTCCGGGACCGGCGCGAGGTCGACGAACTGCGGCTGCGCGTCGGCTACGACCCCCATCTCACCGGCGACGTCGACGCCCTGGCCGGACGCCTGAGCGAGGCCGTGCGCGAGCGGACCGGAGTCAAGCCGGTGCTCGACATGCGCACCGAGGAGGACCTGTTGAAGACCATGACCAGCGTCGCCAAGTTCCCCCGGGTGGTGAAGACCTGATGGCCCGCGCCGACACCCTGGCCCGCGCCAGGACGCTCGACCGCCCCGAACTCGCCTATCTCATGCGCTTCCCGACCGCCGACGGCGTCCGGGACCTGGAGCTGACCTGGGCGGAACTCGCCCGGGACACCGAGTGGGCCACCGCACGCCTGCGGGAGCACGGCCTCGCCGCCGGGCAACGGGCCCTGCTGACCGCCTCCGGCTTCGAGGGCTTCTGGGGACACGCGGTGATCGGCGCCCTGCGCACGCTCAAAGTGCCGTACGGCATCGCCGAGGCGATGGGCTGGGACCATCGCCGCACCGCGGTCTTCCACCGCGAGCTCACCCCGCACGCGGTGATCGGCCTGTCGGCGGAGACGCTGGAAGGACTCGCCGGCATGGCCGACATCGGCGAGATGTTCCGGTCCACCCCTGTCGTGCTGGCCCGGCCCGCCGCCATACCCGTCCTGCGCGGAGTGGGGGTGACCGCCTCCGTGATCTCGGCGGTGGGACCGGCTCTCGCGCTGGAGTGCCCCGAGCGGAGCGGCGCACATGTCAACGCCGCCGAATGGCGGTTCGGCGAGCGGGACGGACAGCTGACCGTGGCATCGGGAGAGGGGCGCACCTCGCCCCTGCCCGAGACACCGCTCGGCATCACCGGCCGCGTCGTCACCGGCCGGTGCGGCTGCGGCAGCGACACCCCGCGAGTCCTGCTCGCCGAGGCCAACTGACCTTTCCGATGGAGGAATTGAGCATGTCTGAAGGAGTGGTCGAAGGCCGGATCGCGGTCGTCACCGGCGCCGGCAACGGGATCGGCCGGGCGCACGCCCTGGCGTTCGCCGCACACGGGGCGAAGGTCGTCGTCAACGACCTGGGCGGCGGACGGGACGGCGGGGGCGCCTCCGCCGGGCCCGCGCAGAGCGTGGTCGACGAGATCGTCGCGGCCGGTGGCGAGGCGGTGGCCAACACGGACGACATCTCCACCTGGGAGGGCGCCGGCCGGCTCGTCCGGCAGGCCGTGGACACCTACGGTGGCCTGGACGTGCTGGTCAACAACGCCGGCATCCTGCGCGACCGGATGATCGTGTCGATGACCGAGCGGGACTGGGACAGTGTGATCGCCGTCCACCTCAAGGGCAGCTTCGCCACACTGCACCACGCGGCCGCGTACTGGCGCGAGCGCGCCAAGGCCGGCCAGTCCAACGACGCCCGGGTGATCAACACGACCTCCCCGTCCGGCATCTTCGGCAACCCCGGCCAGTCCAACTACGGCTCCGCGAAGGCCGGCACCGCCAGCCTCACGATCATCGCCGCCGCCGAACTCGCCCGCTACGGCGTGACGGTGAACGCCATCGCGCCCACCGCGCTGACCCGGCTGACCGAGGACATCGAGATGATGAAGCAGGCCGCCGAGAGTCAGGACCTGACCCCCGAGGCCATCTCGCCCCTGGTGGTGTGGCTGGGCTCGGCAGCCTCGCGCGAGGTCACCGGCAGGGTGTTCGGCGTCGTCGGCAACCGCATCACCGTGCTGGAGGGCTGGGTCAACGGCCCCGCCGCGAGCGCCGACACCCGCTGGACCCCGGAGGAGCTGTCCTCCGTCGTCCCGAACCTGGTGGCCAAGGCGGCTCCGAACGCCGACGCCCTCGGCAGCCGGAACGGAGCCTGAGATGACGACGACACAACGCCCCGTCGCCGAGGGCCTGTTCACCTGGCCGCCCGCCGCCGCGCCCCTCCGGCTGATCGGTTCCGAGTGCCGGGTGTGCGGCCTGGTGAGCTTCCCGGCCGCCGCGACCTGCGTCCGGTGCGCGAGCGACGAGTCGAAGGAACGGCTCCTGGCGGACCGCGGCACGCTCTGGACGTACACGACCCAGGACTTCCGCCCGCCGTCCCCGCCGTACGACGGCCCCCAGACCTTCGAGCCCTACGCCGTCGGATACATCGAACTCCCCGGCGAGCTGCTGGTCGAGGCCCGCCTCACCGAACCCGACCCGGAGAAGCTGCGGATCGGGCAGGACATGCGGCTGACGCTCGTGCCCTACACCGTGCAGGACGACGGCACCGAGGTCGTCACCTTCGCGTTCGCCCCGGTCGAAGAGGCCACCCGGATCGAAGAGTCCGCCCGGATCGAGGAGGCGTCATGACCGAGGCCGTCATCATCGGGGTGGGCCTCCACCCCTTCGGCCGCTTCCCCGGCAAGCCCGCGCTGGACATGGGCGCGGACGCGGTACGGCTGGCGCTCGCCGACGCGGGCGTGAACTGGCCGCAGATCCAGGGCGGTTACATCGGCAGCTACGAGGTCGCCAACCCGGACGCGATCGTCGGCCGGCTCGGCCTGACCGGCATACCGATGCGCGGTGTCTTCAACGGCTGCGCGACGGCCGGTACGGCGGTGGCGCTGGCCGCCCGCGCGATCGAGACCGGTGAGCACGACCTGACCATCGCGATCGGCCTGGACAAGCACCCGCGCGGCGCGTTCGCCGCCGACCCGTCCGTGGCCGGCATCCCCTCCTGGTACGGGCAGACCGGGCTCTTCCTCACGACCCACTTCTTCGGCATGAAGATCAACCGCTATATGCACGAGCACGGCATCTCCCACGAGACGCTGGCTCGCGTGGCCTCGAAGAACTTCCGCAACGCGGCCGGCAACGAGAAGGCCTGGCGGCGTACGCCCCTGTCGCCCGAGGAGGTCCTCGCCTCCCCGGTCCTCAACTACCCCCTGCGCCAGTTCATGTACTGCGGCCCGAACGAGGGCGCCGCGGCCGTCGTGATGTGCCGGGCCGACCAGGCCCACAAGTACACCTCCACCCCCGTACGGGTCCGTGCCACCTCCCTGCGCAGCCGCAGGCTCGGCGCGTTCGAGGTGCAGAGCCCGTCGTTCCCGGTGGGGGAGCCCGTGGACAGCCCGAGCGTGGAGGCGTCCCGGGAGGCGTACGAACGCGCGGGCATCGGCCCCGAGGACGTCGACGTCGCCCAGCTCCAGGACACCGACGCCGGTTCGGAGGTCATCCACATGGCGGAGAACGGCCTCTGCAAGGACGGCGAGCAGGAACGCCTCATCGCCGAGGGCGCCACCGAGATCGGCGGCCGGCTCCCGGTCAACACCGACGGCGGACTGCTCGGCAACGGCGAACCGATCGGCGCGTCAGGGCTGCGCCAGATCCACGAGATCGTCCTCCAGCTGCGCGGTACGGCGGGCACGCGCCAGATCCCCGGCACACCGCGCGTCGGCTACACCCACCTGTACGGCGCGCCCGGCGCGTCGGCGGTGACGATCCTCTCGACCTGACAGCGGAGCGAACGCGATGGAATCCGACGACATGCGGGACTTCGCCGCCGAGGCGCGCCGCTTCCTCGACGCGCACGTGGCGAAGGCCCCCGACCGCACCACCGTCACCTGGGGCGAGGGCGACGACTCGATGGCGTACTTCAGCAGCCTCCCGCCCGAGGAGGAGCGGGAGTTCGTGCAACGCGCCCGGGAGTGGCAGCGGATCCGCCACGAGAACGGCTTCGGTTGGATCACCGGACCGGTGGAGTACGGCGGCCGGGGACTGACCCCGGTCCACGACCTCCTCTACGACGCCGTCGAGTCGGAGTACGACGTCGCCGACACCGGTGTGCTCAGTGTGATCGGCCTGGGCATGATCGGGCCGACGATCCTGGCCCACGCCCAGCCCCACATCAAGGACCGCTGGCTGCCGGCGATGTACCGCGGTGACGCCATCGCCTGCCAGTTGTTCAGTGAGCCGGGCGCGGGATCCGACCTGGCGAGCGTGGCGACCCGGGCCGTCCGCGAGGGCGGGGACTGGGTGCTGAACGGGCAGAAGGTGTGGACGTCGGTCGCCCAGCACAGCCAGATCGGACTCGCGCTCACCCGCACGAACCCCGACGCGCCCAAGCACCGCGGCATCACGGCCTTCCTGGTCCCCATGGACACGCCAGGCGTCGAGGTCCGGCCGCTCAGGCAGATGACCGGCGGCGCGGACTTCAACGAGGTGTTCCTCACCGACGTCCGCATCCCCGACGACCACCGGCTCGGTGAGGTCGACGGCGGCTGGACGGTCGCCCTGACCACCCTGATGAACGAGCGCGCGACGGTCGGCAGCGAGGGCGTGGGCCCGGTGGGCGCTGCCTTGTCCCCGGACCACCTCTCGGCGCTGATGCGGGCCACCTGGACCTGGGACGACCGCGCCCTGCGCGCGCGCCTCGGTGAACTCCTCGTGGACGTCATGGCGACCGAGCACCTCAACGCACGCGCCCTGCGCAAACTGCGCGGCGGGGTAGCACCGGGCCCCGAGATGTCCGTCTCGAAGCTGATGTACGGCCAGAACCTGACCCGAGCCGCACACTTCGTGTCCGACGTGCTCGGCCCCCGGATCATCGCGGACACCGGCCAGTGGGGCACCTACGCCTGGACCGAACTGCTCCTGGCCACCCCTGCCTTGCGCATCCTCGGCGGCACCGAGGAGATCATGAAGAACATCCTCGCGGAACGCGTCCTCGGCCTGCCCAAGGAACCGGTGACCACCGCTGCCAAGGAGGTGCGGCCGTGACCGCCGACGAGAGCGAGCTGCGGGAACTGCGGGCGTCCGTAAGGGAGTTTCTGGAGGCCAAGTCGCCCGAGGAAGCGGTGCGCAAGCTCATGGAGAGCGAGCCGCGCTTCGACCCGGCGGTGTGGTCCCAGGCGGCCGACCAACTCCGCCTGCCCGGCCTGGCGATCCCGGAGGAGTACGGCGGTGACGGCTTCGGCCTCGTCGAACTCGGCGTCGTCCTGGAGGAGATGGGCCGCGCACTGTTCTGCGCGCCCTTCTTCGCCACCGTGCTCCTGGCCGCCCAGGCCCTGCTGGCCTCGGGCGACAAGGAGGCCTGTGCGCGCCTCCTGCCCGGCATCGCCTCCGGACGGACCACGGCCACCCTCGCGGTCGCCGAAGAACACGGTTCCTGGGACCCGGCCATGGTCTCGGCGCGTGCCATGCCGGACGGGAACGGCGGCTGGACGCTGGGCGGACGCAAATGCTTCGTCATCGACGGTACGACGGCCGACCTGATCCTCGTCGTCGCCCGTACCGTGGCCGGCCCCACGCTCTTCGCGGTGGAGCGGGACGCCCCGGGACTCGTGGCGGAACCGATGGAGACGCTGGACGGCACCCGGGCCATGGCCCGGCTGACCTTCGACGCCGTGCCCGCGACGCGGGTCGGGGCGGAGGGAGCGGGCGGACGCGTCATGGCCAAGGTCCTCGACATCGCCTCGGTGGGGCTGGCCGCCGAGCAGGCGGGCGGGGCGCGCCGGTGCCTGGAGACGAGCGCGGACTACGCCCGCGTCCGGCATCAGTTCGGCCGGCCTATCGGCTCCTTTCAGGCGGTCAAGCACAAGTGCGCCGACATGCTCGTCCAGGTGGAACTGGCCGAGGCCTCCTCCCGTGAGGCGGCGCGGCTGGCCGACGAGGACTCCCCGGACTTCCCGGTCGCCGCGGCCGTGGCCCACGCCTGCTGTTCACGGGCGTACATGGCCGCCGCCATGGAGAACATCCAGGTCCACGGCGGCATCGGGTTCACCTGGGAGCACCCGGCCCATCTGTACTTCCGACGGGCCAAGTCCTCCCAGCTGCTGTTCGGCGGCCCGGCGGTGTATCACGAGCGGTTGTTGGACCGGCTCGGAATCTGACCGTCCCTAGGGCGGGCCACACCGTACGAGCCGGGCGACACCGCGCGGAGCGAGTACGGGATCGGCAGATGGGAGTCCCCGAAGGGCAGCCGGTACCGAGCGCGTACGGGTACTGGACTCTCTGATGGGCTGTTGCCGTCAAGGCCGGGTGGGCTAGGTTCCGGTTTCCGTCTCGCGTTGGGGTGCGCCCCCGCCGTAATGCGAGTCGACGACGAGTGGATCCAGGGTGGCGACCGTCCGGAACGTCGGATGCAGGTACACCAGTACCAGGCTCCCGCCCGGCTCCAGCGCCATGGTCGCGCCGCGCATCCAGGCGCGCCCCTGGAGAGCCTGTCTCTTTGATCGGTGAGTGACTGTGGTGAGGCTGGTTGGGCTGCTGCGCTGACGGACAGCGAGCTGATGGTGACCTGCGCGATCGGCTGATCGAGACACTCGACGACTTCTGAGACGTGGTGAGCAAGCCGTACGGCCTGCCGGAGTGGTTCGGCCGGAACCTGGACACGTGGTCGGACACGATCGTGCCCCGGGGGCATCTCTGAGGTGATAGACAGCCACGACCTTCTGACCGTGCACGTCGACCAGCGGGGTCTCTTCAAAGGTGACCGTCTCGCCCGCCGCAGCGTCAGCAGGCCCGATCAGATCTCCTACTACATCGCCTACTGCCCCGCCGACACCACGCTGGACGAGCTGATCCGCATCGCGGGCAGCCGCCGGGCCGTTGAGGAAAGCTTCCAGAGTGCGAAGCAGGAGTGCGGCCTGGACGACGTCCGGGTCGGCTCGTTGAAGTCGTGAGCGGAGACACGGCGGATGAGGAACGACAGGAGCGTGCGACCGCTCACTCCGGGATGGTCTCCCTCCAGCCCGAAGAGGTCCCGCTCGATAACGCGATTCCACTGCTCAACGGACAGTTCGACGTCCCCGCAGTTGCGCCGTGTCGGTGACGACGCAGGTCACGGCGAGTTGCGTGTGGTGTGAGCGCAGTGCAGTCAGCGCCGGGGCCACGATCTGGGCGACGGTCGACGGCAACGCGGCGAGGGTGGCAGTGGCTCCGACCGTGCCTTTGACCGCCGCGAAGGCGCTCTCGGCCTCCCGCACGGCGGCCAGGATCCGGTCGGCGTGGTCGAGGAGCACCCGAGGCCACGAGCGCGGCCGCCGTCGAGGCCCGCGCTGCCGCCGTGCTCGACTTCCTGCTGCTCTTCCTCGACACGTCTTGATGCCCCGCCTGGATACGGCCGAGACCGCCACGGCGGAGACCACCATGAGTACGGCTGCCTGGACACCACCAGTCTGCCCGGTGCTCCGCAGGATCTCTCCCAACTCCGCCCGGACCTCCACCGGCGCCCTATGCACTTCACGCCACGGCACCACCCACCCGGCCAACGGTGGCCGCAACAGCAGACCCAGTGCGACTCGCATCACACCGGGTGCCCCCATGTCCACAACATCTGACGTGTCAGATACCGTCTCGTCAGATGAATGGTCGCCTCCAGCGGGCCCCATCCTCGACGGAACAGCGAAGAGTCCTGATGAGCACACTCGAATTCACCGGCCTCGATCCGGACTTTCCGGTCGCCAGCAAGAACAGGACCGCCACCCTCGTCAACAGTGAGCAGGAGGGCGCTGCCGACCGACGCCGGCCTCACCCTCGCCGACGGTCGCCGACGGCCACCGGCTCGCCTCCGACATCCTCGACTCCGGCAAGCTCACCGCCGGTCTGAGGCGCAGTCCGTACGAGACCACCGGCTTCGCTGCTTCCGCTCCCGCCCTCCCGGCCGAGGCGGTTAGCCGCCCGTACACCGGGCCCACCCCTGCCCCCACGCAGAAAGGGTTACCCCAGTGACCAGCATTCCCAGTCGACGACGACTCCTGGCTACCGGAGCGGGCGCCGCGCTCGGCCTCAGCACGCTCGGCGCCACGGCGTCCCCTGCCGCGGCAGCCCCCACCACAGCCGCGCGCGGCGCCGGCGCCGAGGAGACCAGGACCCTCGACGAGCTGTACCAGGCCGCCATCGCCGAAGGCGGCAAGCTCGTGATCTACGCGGGCGGCGACCTCGCCAACTCGGGCAGCGGCGCCGCCGCCCGAACCGCTTTCCGCCAGCGATTCCCGCAGATCGACCTCAACCTCATCGTGGACTACAGCAAGTACCACGACGTCCGCGTGGACAACCAGTTCGCGACCGACACCCTGGTCCCCGACGTGGTGCAGTTGCAGACGCTCCAGGACTTCACCCGCTGGAAGCGCCAGGGCCGGCTACTGCACTACAAGCCCGCCGGCTTCAGCAAGCTGTACAAGAAGTTCCGGGACGCGGACGGTGCCTGGGTGGCCGGCATGGTCATCGCCTTCAGCTACCTGTACGACGTGGCGGCGGCCGGGACCGACGCGCCGCAGACGCCACTGGACCTGATCGACCCGCACTGGAAGGGCGCCATCGCCTCCTCCTACCCGCACGACGACGACGCCGTGCTCTACCTCTTCGCCCTCTACGCCGAGACCTACGGCTGGGACTGGGTGGCCGACTTCGCCGCCCAGCAGCCGCAGTTCGCCCGCGGCACCTTCTCCCCCGGCACCGCGGTCACCAACAAGGAGAAGATCATCGGCGTCGGCGCGGGTGGCAACCCGCTCGCCACCAGCCCGAACCGCTGGATGATGACCGACGGGCACCCGTTCATGGCGTGGGGACAGCGAATCGCGATCCTGAAACAGGCCGCCAACCCCACGGCGGCCAAGCTCTACCTCAACTGGCAGCTGTCCACCGAGCGCCAGACCTCCAACAGCTGGTCCGTGCGCACGGACATCGCGCCGCCCACCGGCCTCAAGCCGATCTGGGAGTATCCGAACGCCAACGTGGACGGGTTCCCTCGCTTCATGGAGGACCGGGCCCAGGTCGAGCGGCTGAAGCAGACCTTCGCCCTCTACTTCGGCGAGGTCAAGGGTGACCCGACACCCGGCTGGCCCGGTCTGCACCCGGGCGCCTGACCCTCCATCAGGCCCCGTACGTGGCGGGTTCGACGGCCTCGGGTTGTCACACGGCGTGGTCGGACTACAGCCGGCGGCGACGCGGGTGCGCCGTACGCCGGCTATCGCTCGCGCTCACCACGTGCGGGGTCCTGGTTCCAGCGACCCCCGCCGGCCATCGACGAGTCAATCGCCGACGCCCCGCCCCTGCCGGTGCGCACCCGGGGAGGAGCGCACCGCGTGAGCCAGCACCAGGCGCGCATCGCCTCCAGGGTGTCGGCGGTGTCCGTGTGGCCGGGGTCCGGGATGACAGGCGGGTTCAGCCGCGCGCCGCCTCGCCCAGCAGCGCCTTCGCGATGATGACCTGCTGGATCTGGCTGGTGCCCTCGTAGATGCGGAACAGCCGGGCGTCGCGGTAGAAGCGCTCGACGGCGACCCCGCGCATGTAGCCCGCGCCGCCGTGGATCTGCACCGCGCGGTCCGCGACCCGCCACACCATCTCGCTGGCGAAGTACTTCGTGCAGGACGGCCCGATCTTGGTGTCCGTGCCGGCGTCGAAGGCGCGGGCGGCCTCCAGGACGGTGGCGCGTCCGGCGTAGTAGTCGGTCTGTGAGTCGGCGATCAGGCCCTGGACGAGCTGGAAGGAGCCGATGAGCTTCCCTGACTGCTTGCGGGTGCTCGCGTAGCCGACCGACTCGTCGACCAGGCGCTCGGCCATACCCACCATCAGCGCGGAGATGTGCACCCGCCCGTGGGCGATGCAGCCCATCGCCGTGGAGAAGCCCCGGTTCAGACCCTCCGCGCCGCCGACGAGCGCGGAAGCCGGAACGCGGACGTCGTCGAAGAACACGTCCGCTGTCCAGGCGCCGAACTGGCCCATCTTGTGGTCCTTGGGGGCCACGGTGAGGCCCGGGGTACCGGCCGGGACCAGGAAGGTGGAGATGCCGCGGGTGCGCGGGGCGTCGGGGTCGGTGCGGGCGAAGACCATGAAGACGTCGGCGAGCGGGGCGTTGGTGATGTAGCGCTTGGCGCCGTTGATCACCCATTCGTCGCCGTCGAGATGTGCCTTCGTGGTCAGCGTCGAGGGATCGGAACCCGCCTCGGGCTCGGTGAGCGCGAACGACGCCAGAACGTCACCCGAGGCGATCCTCGGCAGCCAGTGAGCCTTCTGTTCCTCCGTCCCGCCGACCATGAGGACATGACCCGCGATGCCGTTGTTCGTGCCGAACATCGAACGCAGCGACGGGGTCGTGTAGCCCAGCTCGAACATCAACTGGGCCTCCTCGAGCATCGACAGTCCCAGTCCGCCGTACTCCTCGGGCAGCGCGAAGCCGAACAGGCCCATCTTCTTGGCCGCCTCGCGGATGTCCGCGGGCATCTCGTCCTTCTCGTCGATCTCCGCCTCGAGCGGCACGACGCGGTCCCTGACGAAACGCCGGACCTCGGACAGCACCGCGCTGAAGTCAGCCGCGTCCATGTCGACTCTCCCTTGTTGCCCTCATCGGTCTCATTGATCTGTCTCGTCGGGCTTCTTCTCGGGCCGGTAGCACAGTGCCAGCAGTGCCGCCGCGCTCGCCGTGCCGACTCCGGCCGCCAGCAACGCGTGCCGGGTGCCCGTGCGTTGGTGGCCCAGCAGGCCGTCGAGCGAGTACCGGCCGTTGCCCAGCGCGGCCAGTGCGACGGCCGCGCCGCCCACGACACCGGCGTACTCCCAGCCGCCCTTGAAGACGAAGAAGCCCTTGCCGCGGTGGTCGGTCCGCGCGGCCACGGTCATCAGGCCGACGGCCGCCGCCGCGGGGAGCGGGTTGGCGGCGCCGAGCGCGATACCGACGCCCGCGGCCATCTCGGTGCCGGCCGCCATCCGGGCGTGCACCTCGGCCGGTTTGAGGCCCAGCGCCTCGAACCAGCCCGTGGTGCCCTTGAGCCCGCCCGGTCCGGCGACCTTGTTCCAGCCGTGCGCGAAGAGCATCGGGCCGAGGCTCGCGCGCAGCACGAGGGCGGCGGCGTCGTGGCCCTTCACTGGCCGACGCCCGTCGCCCGTCCCGCGGGGACGGCGCCGTACAACTGCGGTACCGCGTCGACGAGTTCGTCGTAGGTCAGAGCCTGTCCGGACCGGCTGGGGTGGACGGCGGCGACGGTCCAGCCCTGCAGGCGGTTCAGCCGGTTGCCCTCGATGCGCAGGACCTGGCCGGTCAGCCAGGCCGCGCTGTCGGAGGCCAGGTAGACGACGACGCCGGAGGCGTTGGCGGGATCGCGCGGGTCGAAGCCCTCGGTGGCCTGGAGCGACTCGCCCACGGCCAGGCCGTCCGTCATCCGCGTGGCCGCGATCGGCGAGATGGCGTTCGCGGTGACGCCGTAGCGGCGCATCTCCAGGGCGGTGAGGACGGTGAGCCCGGCGATCCCGGCCTTCGCCGCCCCGTAGTTGGACTGGCCCTGGTTGCCGAACAGGCCGGTCCCGGACGTCGTGTTGATCACGCGGCCGGCGACCCGCTCGCCCCGCTTCGACGCCTCGCGCCAGTACGCGCACGCATGCCGGGTGAGCGCGAAGGTGCCCTTCAGGTGCACCGCGATGACGGTGTCGAACTCGGCCTCCGTCATCGAGAACAGCATGCGGTCGCGCACGATCCCCGCGTTGTTCACGACGATGTCGAGGCGGCCGAACTCCGCGACGGTGTCCGCGACCATGGTCTCGGTCGCCGCCCAGTCGGTCACCGAGGAGTGGTTGGCGATCGCCCGACCGCCGAGCTTGGTGATCTCGGCGACGACCTCGTCGGCGGGGGAGTCGCCGGTCTGCTCGCCGTGTATGCCCGAGCCGAGGTCGTTCACCACCACGGTCGCGCCGGCCTCGGCGAGCGCCAGACAGTGCGCCCGTCCGAGGCCTCTTCCGCCGCCGGTGACGATGGCGACCTTGTCGTCGAGGATGCCCACGCCGTACCTCCAGATATATGAGTTCAGTTGAGTTCGCGGAGCACTTCGTCGGTGTGCTCGCCGAGCGTCGGCGCGCCGCCGCGCGGCTTCTCGTCGACGCCCCAGAAGGCGACGGGCGTGGCCACCGTCCGCAGCGGCGGCGCGTCCCCCATGCCCGGCTGTTCGACGAACGCCCCGACCGCATCCGCCTGCGGATCGGCCGCGACCTCCGCCAGGGTCTGCACGGGCGCCCACCACACGCCCTCGGCGTCGAAGCGCTCGGCCCACTCGTCCAGCGGACGCTTGGCGAACTCCTCGTCGAACACGGCGATCAGCTCACGTACGTGGCCGCGCCGGGCCTTGCCGGTCGCGAACCGCTCGTCCGTCTCCAGGTCCTCGCGGCCGAGTGCCTTGACGACACCGGGCCAGTGCCGGTTGCCCTCCAGACCGACCAGCCAGAACCAGCGGTCGTCGGCGGCCCGGTAGGAGTTGTAGAGCGGCGACTCGTGCTCGGTGCGGTGGCGGGTACGGCCGCGCTTGCCGAAGAAGTTCTGCAGCGCGAGGTCGTTGCCGTTTGCGTAGGTCCCGGATCGCAGCAGCGACACGTCGACCACCCCGCCCTCGCCGGTGCGTTCGCGTCGCAGCAGCGCGGCCAGCACCCCGGCGACCAGGTTGGCGGCGGCCGTACGGTCGCCGAGGCCGGGCCGGATGCCGGGCGGTGGCTCCCCGGCCGGGTTGAGCATGGCGGCGATGCCGGGCCGGGCCCAGAACGCGGAGACGTCGTACCCGGCACGGTCGCGCTCGGCGCCCGTCCAGCCGTAGCCCGTCAACGTGCCGACGACCAGGCGGGGATGGCGGGCCCGCAGCTCGTCCGGCGCGAGACCCAGCCGCTCCAGGGCGCCCGGGCGGAGGTTGGTGACGAACACGTCGGCGCGTTCCAGCAGCCGCTCCAGTACGTCCTTGCCCTCCTGCGAGCGCAGGTCGAGGACGATCCCGCGTTTGCCGCGGTTGTCGGTCTCGAACGGGGGAGCGCTGTCGATGTCCTGCCCGACGTGCTTGAGCGTGTACCGGTTGGGGTCGCCCGTCGGCGCCTCCACCTTCACCACGTCCGCGCCCCAGTCGGCGAGCATGGTGGCCGCGGCCGGAGCCGCCACCCACATGCCCAGCTCGACCACGGAATAGCCCTCCAGTGGCCGCACGGCCCACCTCCAGATCATCGGGCGCTTGTACGCCTGCTACACGCCGCGGAAGTCGCCCGGTCGGCGTTCCCGGAAGGCCTTGAGTCCCTCGGCCCGGTCCTCGGTGGAGAACAGCACCGCGACGGTTTCGCGCTCGTACGCGATCGCCGCCTCCAGGTCCATGCCGAGCCCGTAGTCGATCAGCCGCTTGCCTGCCGCGAGCGCGAGCGGGGCCCCGGCGGTCAGCTTCGCGGCCAGGGCTTCGGCGGTCTTGAGCGCGCCGCCGGGCTCGGCGAGTTCGTTGACGAGCCCGAGCGCGTGAGCCCGCTCCGCGTCGACCGGCTCGCCGGTGAGGATCATCTGCTTGGCGATCGCCGACGGCAGGAGGCGGGGCAGCCGCTGGGTGCCGCCCGCGCCCGGCAGCACGCCGAGCTTCATCTCGGGCAGGCCCAGCCGGGTGCCGCGTTCGGCCACCCGCAGGTCGCAGGCGAGGGCCAGCTCCAGACCGCCGCCGAAGGCGAACCCGTGGACGGCGGCGACCGACGGCTTGGGGAAGTCCTCCAGGAGCGCGAACGCCTCGGTCAGGCGCCCCACGAAGGCACGGAACTGCCCGGGTGCCGTGAACGACTCGATCTCACCGAGGTCGGCACCGGCCGAGAAGGCGCGTCCCGCACCGGTGATGACCAGGGCGCGTACGTCGTCGTTGTCGCGCACATCGGCGAGAGCCTGTTTCAGCTGGTCGGCGGTCTCGGAGCCGATGGCGTTGAGCTGCCCCGGCCGGTCGAGGGTCAGCACGGCGATTCGGTCGCGGAGTTCGGTACGCAGCACGGTGTTCACCTCAGACCATCGTGAGGCCGCCGCTGACCGAGAGCGTCTGCCCGGTCATGTAGGCGGCGTCGTCGGACGCGAGGAAGGCCACCACACCGGCGATCTCGTCGGGCTGGGCGACGCGGCGCAGCGGGATGGCCCGCACGGTCGCGTCGTACATCTTCTGGCTGTAGTCGGCGACCTGTCCGAGCAGCGCGGTGTCGGTCGGACCGGGGCAGACGCTGTTGACGGTGATGCCGTGCCTGGCGACCTCGCGGGCCAGCGCCTTGCCGAAGGCGATGACCCCGCCCTTCGTCGCGGAGTACACCACCTCGCCGGACGAGCCGACCCGGCCGGCGTCCGAGGCGATGTGCACGATCCGGCCGCCACCGCTTTGGATCATCGAGTCCAGTACGGCCCGGGTCACCGTGATCGTGCCGCGCAGATTGACGTCGATGATCCGGTCCCAGGTGTCCGCGGTGCTGTCGACGAAGCGGCCGATGACGTCGACGGCCGCGTTGTTGACCAGGACGTCGACCGGACCGAGCTCGACGGTCACCCGCTCCACGGCCGCGTGCACGGCCGCGCTGTCGGAGATGTCCGCGCCGACCCCCGTCGCCCGCACTCCGTATCGCTCGACGAGTCGGCCCGCGACCTTGGCGGCGGCCTCCGGGTCCAGGTCGCAGACGGCGACCGCGGCTCCCTGGGCGGCGAGCCGGTCGGCGATCGCCTCGCCGATCCCGCGTCCCGCTCCGGTGACGAGTGCCACCTTGTCCCGTACGCTCACGCGCCCTCCCTCGCCCAGGTCCCGATACAGCGCTATCGTATAACTACTTCAGCTAAATAAGCGAGATGCGTGAGTGGAGTCGAGCATGCGCCGAACGATCTTCACCGAGGAACACGAGCTGTTCCGCGAGACCGCCCGCACCTTCTACCTGCGCGAATGCGCCCCGTACGCCGAGCAGTGGGAGCGCGACGGCCAGGTGAGCCGGGCCGCGTGGGCGGCGGCGGGCAAGGCCGGACTCATCGGCTGGCAGTTCCCGGAGGAGTACGGCGGCCAGGACATCCGCGACTTCCGCTACAACGCCATCATGGCGGAGGAGATGGCGGCGACCAGCGCGGTCGGTATCGGACTCGGGCTGCAGAACGACGTCCTCCCGCCCTACCTGATGCACCTCACCACCCCGGAGCAGAAGGCCCGCTGGCTGCCCGGGGTGATCAGCGGCGAGACGATCTGCGCGCTCGCGCTGTCGGAGCCGTCCGCCGGGTCCGACCTCAAGGCCATCCGCACCACCGCCCGCCGGGACGGCGACGAGTGGGTGATCGACGGCTCCAAGACCTTCATCACCAACGGCATCCTGGCCGACCTGGTCATCGTCGCCTGCAAGACCGACCCGGAGGCGGGCCACAAAGGCATCAGTCTGATCGTCGTCGAGCGCGGCACCGAGGGCTTCGAGCGCGGACGCAAGCTCGACAAGGTCGGCATGAAGGCCCAGGACACCGCCGAGCTCTTCTTCCATGAGGTCCGGGTCCCGGCCGAGAACCTCATCGGAGAGGAGGGTCGCGGTTTCTACCACATGATGGGCAACCTCCCCACGGAACGTCTCGCCATCGCCGTCTCCTCGCTGGCGGCGGCCGAGCGGGCCTACGTGCTGGCGCTGGACTACGCCAAGACCCGTACGGCCTTCGGACAGCCCATCGGGGAGTTCCAGGCCAACCGGTTCGCGCTCGCCGACATCAGGGCCAAGCTGAACGCCGCCCGGGTCTACGTCGACGGCTGCATCATGGCCCTGGTCCACGGTGAGCTGACGGCCGACGAGGCCGCGGCCGCCAAGTACTGGACCTCGGAGACCGGCTGGCAGGTCATCGACCGCTGCATGCAGCTCTTCGGTGGCTACGGCTACGTCAACGAGTACGAGATCGCGCGCATCTGGCGGGACAGCCGGGTGCAGCGGGTCTTCGGCGGCACCTCGGAGATCATGCTGGAGATCATCGGGCGGTCGCTGGGCCTGTAGTCCACGGCCTGGAGTGTCCTGAACTTATTGACTACCTTGGCTTAATAGGTTAGCTATTTAGCCTGGATGTGCGCAGTGTTGCGCGGTCTCTAGGAGGTACCCGTGGTCACGGTCGATGTGAAGCTGCACCAGGACAGAGCCGAGCACGACCTGCCGCAACCACGGCTGGTCATCGGCGGCAAGGACGTCACCGACACCAGCGGCGGACTCTACGAGCACCGCAACCCGGCGACCGGCCTGATCCAGGCGCACATCCCGCTCGCCGGGCCCACCGAGGTGGACCAGGCAGTGGCGGCCGCCCGCCAGGCCTTCGAGGTGTGGGGCACCATGCGCCCCGCCGAACGCCGCCGGCTGCTCACCCGCTTCGCCGGACTGCTGCGCGACCACATCCCCGACTTCGCGGCGATCTGCCCGCTGGAGAACGGCGTGTGCATCGGCGGCTGGGCGGACAACGTCGGACCGCACGTCGCCGAGTGGACCGAGTACTACGCCGGCTGGGCCGACAAGATCGAGGGCATGGTCGGCGCGGCCTACAGCCCGCACGAGAACGTCGAGTACACGATCGCCGAGCCGTACGGCGTCATCGGCCACATCATCACCTGGAACTCGCCCGCCCTGTCACTGGCGATGAAGGTCCCGCCGTCGCTCGCCGCCGGCAACACCGTGGTCATCAAACCGGCCGAGTCCACGCCGTTCTCCGCGCTGCTCTTCGCCGACCTGGCCCGCGAGGCCGGCATCCCCGAGGGCGTCATCAACGTCGTCACCGGGCTCGGCGACGCGGGATCGGCCCTGGTGACCCACCCCGGCGTCGACAAGATCTCCTTCACCGGCGGCCCCGCCACCGCGCGCCGCATCATGGCCGACGCGGCACTGAGCCTCAAGCCGGTCGTGTTCGAGCTCGGCGGCAAGTCCGCCAACCTGCTCTTCGCCGACACCGACCTGGACACCGTCGTCCCGTACTGCGCCGCCTTCGCCATGAGCAACACCGGGCAGGGCTGCGCACTGCCCACCCGGCTCCTGGTGGAGCGCCCGATCTACGACGAGGTCATCGCGCGGGTCACCGGGGTGATCGCCCACCTGCCGGTCGGCGACCCGCTCGACCCGACGACGTACATCGGACCCCTCATCAACGAAGCCGCCCGCGAACGCGTCCAGGGCATGATCGACAAGGCGGTCGAGGACGGTGCCGGCCGACTCGTGTACGGCGGCGAACGCATCGCATCCGACGGCTACTTCGTGACCCCGACCGTCTTCGCGGACGTCGACAACCGCAGCGACCTCGCCCAGCAGGAGGTCTTCGGCCCGGTCCTGGCCATCACCCCGTTCGACACCGAGGACCAGGCCGTCGCCCTCGCCAACGACAGCGAGTACGGCCTGTCCGCCTACATCCAGTCCCGTGACATCGCGCGCGTCAACCGCCTGGTGCCGCGCCTGAAGGCCGGGACGGTCTACGTCAACCCCGGCCCGAATCCGATCACTTCGCCTGCCACGCCGTTCGGTGGGGTCGGCATGAGCGGGTTCGGGCGGGAAGGCGGCAAGGCCGGTCTGGACGAGTTCATCAACGTGAAGGGCGTCGGCATCGGCCGCGTCTGATCGACCATGGGGAGCAACAACGTGAATCCCGCCCGCCGCCTGACGTTCGGCGACATCATCCGTGAGCACCGAAGGTCCTTCCCCGACGGAGTCGCCCTCGTCGACGGCGACGTCCGGCTGACCTGGCCCCAGTTGGACGAGCGCACCAACCGACTCGCAGGCGCCCTCACCGACGCGGGCGTCGGCTCCGGCGACCGCGTCCTGTGGCTGGGCCAGAACTCCTTCCGGATCTGGGAGCTGCTCGGCGCCGCCGCGAAGATCGGCGCCATGGTCTGCCCCGGCTACTGGCGCTGGGCCGCCCCCGAGATGGCCTTCGCCGTCGAGGACTTCGACCCCAAGGTCGTCGTCTGGCAGGACGAGGAGATCGGCGACACGGTCGCCAAGGCGCGGGCCGAACTCGGCAGCGACCACCGGGCGTTGTGGCTTCGCCACGACTCCGAAGGCGCCGACTCCTACGAGTCCTTCCTGGCCGCCGGCTCGCCCGAGGACCCCGTCGCCGAGGTCGACCCCGACGCGGCGCTCCTTGTCATCTACACGGCGGCGATCTCCGGCCGGCAGTCCGGCTCGATGCTCTCGCACCGCAACCTGCTCGCCATGGGCGCGAGCGCCGCCTGGATGGGGGACATCGGCACGGAGACCGCCTTCCTCGGCGCCGGTCCCATGTTCCACATCGGCAACTACCAGTTCTGGGGCGTCCCGGCCTTCGTCCACGGCGGCAAGAACGTGGTCGTCCGCCGCGTGGTCGCCGAGGAACTGCTCCCGCTCTTGGCGGCGGAGCAGTGCACCCATGCCTACCTGATGCCCCCGACCATCGCGCAACTCGTCGCCCTGAACCGCGAGGCCGGCCACGACCTCTCCCACCTGCGCGCGAGCGTCGCCGCGCAACTCTGGGAGGGCACCGTCCCCACCGATCAGAGCCGCTTCACCCGCAACGGCGGCGGCATGGGCCGCGGTTACGGGCAGACCGAGGTGACCGGCTTCGCCGTCACCGGCGCCTACGGCGGCTCGGGCACCGGCAACGCGGGACGCCCCGGCCCCTTCACCGCCGTACGCATCCTGGACGTGAGCGGCCAGGAGTGTGCGGTCGGCGAGGCCGGCGAGATCTGTGTCCGCGGCGACCTCGTGCACCTCGGCTACTGGAACCGGCCCGAGATCAACGAGGAACGCTTCCGGTTCGGCTGGTGGCACACCACCGACCTCGGCAGGCGCGAGGACGACGGCACGATCAGCTTCCTCGGGACGACGACCCGCATGCTCAAGTCGGCGGCCGAGAACATCTTTCCGGCCGAGGTGGAGAACTGCATCGAGTCCCACCCAGCCGTGAAGGAGGCGGCCGTGATCGGCGTGCCCAACGAGCGCTGGGCCCAGGACGTCAAGGCCGTGGTCGTGCTCCAGCCGGGCGCCGAGCCGCTCACGGCAGCGGAGGTCATCGAGCACTGCCGGGCGCGGATCGCCTCGTACAAGAAGCCGAAAACGGTCGAGTTCGTCGACGCCCTGCCGCGCACCAAGGACTACGCCAAGGACTACGAGGTGCTCGACGAGCGCTTCGGCGGGGGCGGCTATCCCGGCGGCGACACCCTCGGCGCGGGACGGTGACCTCGTGAACGGCCGCCAACCCGTCATCGTCGGCGTGCACGCCACCGAGCAGGCGCTGATGCTGCCCGACCGTGACGCCATGGACCTCGCCCTCGAAGCGGTACGCGGCGCGATCGCGGACGCCGGACTGACCCCGGCGGACGTCGACGGCGCGCAGGTCGACTGGCCCGGTCCGGGAGGCGTACCCGGCGAGGGTAGCTCCTGGGCGCGGATGCTCGGCCGCGACCTGCGCTGGACCAGCGACTCGATGCTCGACAACGCCGGCTCGCGGGGCCTGCTGAAGGCGGCCGCCGCGGTCAGCGCCGGATACGCGGACACCGTCGTCGTCGGCGGCTGCAAGCTGGTCTCGCGCGGAGCCGGTCCCGTCGGAGCCGGTGTGCCGCTGGAGTTCGCCGACGTGTGGGGCAGCTATGTCGTCGCCCAGTTCGCGCTGGTGGCGGCACGGCACATGCACGAGTACGGGACGACGTCCCGTCAGCTCGCCGAGGTCGCCGCCACGATCCGCAACAACGGCACCACCAACCCGGAGGCGATGATGTACGGCCGCGGCCCGTACACCGCCGACGACGTCCTCGCCTCCCGGATGGTGGCCACCCCCTTCCACCTGCTGGACTGCTGCATCGTCGGCGAGGGCGGCGCCGCCATGGTGGTGACCACCGCCGAGCGGGCCCGCGATCTGCCGCATCCTGCGGTCGCCGTCCTCGGTGGCGGCATGGAGTACCACCAGGCCGCGTACGCCAACCCGGCGCTGTACCGGGAAGTCGGGCAGCTCGGCCGGGATGCCGCCACCCGCGCCTACGCCATGGCGGGCGTCGGCCCGCACGACGTGGACGTCTTCTCCCTGTACGACCCCAACTCCTTCGAAGTCATAAGGCAGTTGGAGGTACTCGGCCTGTGCGGCGAGGGCGAGGGCGGACCCCTGGCGGCCAGTGGGGCCATCGCCGTGGGCGGCAAGCACCCCGTCAATCCCGACGGCGGCTGTCTGTCGTACGCCTGGAACGGGACACAGCAGATGACGCTCAAAGTCGTCGAGGCAGTACGGCAGTTGCGCGGTACCGCCGTGCACCAGGTCGAGGGCGCCGAGCTGGCGGTCGTCGGGAACGCCGGATCCGGGGCGCAGCACTACGAGATGAGCGTCCTGGGGAGGAACCGATGAGCCGGCCCGTACCCGTCCCCACCGAACTGTCCGAACCGTTCTGGGACGCGGCCCGGCGCGGCGACCTGGTCGTCCCCTACTGCCCGAGCTGCAACCTGCGCTTCTTCGTCCCAGAGCCCGCCTGCCCCGGGTGCATGGCGCCGGACTGGCACTTCGCGCCGAGCGTGGGCCGGGGGACCGTCTACTCGGTGACCGTCGTGTACCGCGCCCCCGGCCCCGGCTTCGACACGCCCTTCGCGCTCGCCGTGATCGACCTCGACGACGGCGGCACCCTGCTCTCGCACGTCGACGCCAGCGATCCGGAGGCCGTGGGCATCGGCATGCGCGTACGCGTCGACTTCCGGCCCCTCACGGACGAGATCACGCTGCCCTGTTTCGTGCCGGAGCCTTGATTGAATCGGTTGAAACCGATGATGGTGAAAGTTTGGTGCTCTAAGTGTATTTAGATAGCGGTATCCATGGATAACATCGGCGCGTCATCGTGCGGGCCCATCGGAGCGGCCTGACACTTGGAGCATCGCTGGGGACCTCAGTGGCAGTGCACGCACGTGCGTCGAAGAGACAAGGCCCAAGGGGCAGCGGAGCCCGGCGACAGCCGTCACTCCGAACGGTCCTGCTCATCCTGGCCCTGGTGCCCAGTGTGACCCTCGTGGCCCTGTGGCTGGCGAGTTCCGCGCAGCTCTACACGGACTGGCAGAAGCAGAAGGACCGCAACGCGGCCTCCAATGCGGCGGCACGTCCGATCATGGCGGCCTTCTTCGACCTCCAGGAGGAACGCCGGCTCAGCGGCGCGGAGCTCGCCGATCGCGCGGGCTACCAGAAGGCGTTGCGCGCGCAGCGCATCCGCACCGACGCCGACGTCACGACCGTCCAGGAACTGCCCGACAGCGACTGGAGCGCCCCGGACGACATCCGCGCCAACGTCGTCCAGGTGGGCAGGAACCTTCGGAAACTGGCCGACTACCGGGCCGGGGTGGACCAGCGAACCGCCTCGCAGCAGCAGACGTTCGACCGCTATACGAACCTGATCTCCGGCCAGTTGAACCTGTTCACCACCCTGAGCCACGTCGGTCTGCCCAACATCGACTACCTCGCCCGGCCGGCCATCGACTCGGTCTGGGGCATGGAGATGATCTCGCGGGAGAACGCGCTGTTCACCCGCGGCTCGGTGACCGGACGGCTCTCCGCCACCGAACGCGGGCAGCTCGCCGGATGGATCGGCTCCCAGCACTTCCTCTACGACAACAAAATCGTGCCCCTCGTCCCCGACGACCAGGCCGCGCTGTACCGGAAACTGATGGCGGGCAGCGCCTGGAAGCAGAAGACGACGGCCGAGCAGGACGTGCTGGCCGGCTCCGCCTCCGGGACCGACCCGGACAAGTTCTCCAAGGAACTCGGCACGACGTGGAGCGGCAGCGTCGGGCCGGTCGCTACCCAGCTCCAGGAGCTCAACACCGCCTACTCCGTGACCCTGACGGCGGCCACCGAGAAGGAACTGCACGCCATGGTGGTGCGGTTGATCTTCACCAGCGTGCTGGGCGCGGCGGCGGTGCTCGTGGTCGTGCTCATCAGCGCACTGCTCACCCGGTCGCTGCGCCGCCGGATCTCCGCACTGCGCGCCGCCGCCCTGGACCTGCAGACCCGGATGCCGGACGTGGTCGAACGCCTGCGCGGAGGAGAAGTCGTCGACCTCGATGCCGAACTGCCCGCGATCCAGCACGGCGACGACGAACTGGGCCAGCTGGGCCAGGCGCTGAACCTCGCACGCCACAGCGCCCTGGACACGACGATGGCGCAGGTGTCGCAGTTCCGCGGGTTCGAAAAGCTCCTCCAGCGCATCGCCCGGCGTACCCAGCTGCTCATCGGTCTCCAGATGAAGAAGCTCAGTGAGCTGGAGCGCCGGCACGAGGATCCCGAGGTACTGGAGGGCCTGTTCGACCTCGACCATCTGACCGCCAGACTGCGGCGCTACGAGGAGAACCTGGTGATCCTCGGGGGCGGCCAGCCTCAGCGCCGCTGGCGCAAACCGGTCCTGCTGCTGGATGTGCTGCGCTCCGCACAGAGCGAGGTGCAGGACTACCGGCGGATCCAGATCGACGTCGAGGAACGCGTGTGGCTGGCCGAGCGCGCGGTCGGTCTGGTCATCCACGTGCTGGCCGAACTCATGGAGAACGCGGTCGGCTTCTCCAAGCCGCCGACGCCGGTGGAGGTGTACGCCGCCCGCGTGGGGCGCGGCCTCGCGGTGGAGATCGAGGACCGCGGCGTGGGCATGGACGACGACCAGTACGACGCGGCCAACCGGCTGATGACCGAACCGCCCCGCATGGACGTCATGTCCCGGGCGGACGACGTCAGGCTCGGCCTCTATGTGGTCGCCCGGCTGGCGCGTGGCCTGGGCATCCAGGTGGAGCTGCGGCCCTCCTCGTTCGGCGGCACCAGGGTGGTCGTCCTCATCCCCGACGAACTCGTCGTCGACGCCCCCGGACGGACCGGCCCCACAGCCGCGGAAGTCGACCCCGCCTGGCCGCCGGTGCATCAAGCGGCCGTGACGGACGTGCCCGGGACGGAACATGCCACGACGCTGGACGTGGACACGCTGGTGACCGCCCGTGTCGGCCCGTACGGCGCCGCGCCGCCCGCCGACGATGTCTGGACCCGGCCGCCGGGCCCCCACGGAGTGCCGCAGATGGCGGGCGCACCGCGGGCGGCGGCCGAGACACCCCGTGCGAATACCGCGCCGGACGTGCGACCACTGCCCAAACGGGTCCGCCTGGCCAGTCTCGCCGACGAACTGCGCGACCCGAACGCGGACTTGCGGGCGCCCTCGCCCGACGAGCAGGAACTGGCCCGCCGGTCCGCGCCCGCCCGCTCCGGCGCGACGATCGGCGCCTTCCAACGCCAGTCCCGGATGGTCCGGCGCGATGCTCCCCCGACCGACCACGAACCCACCGACGTGCTGCCGCAACGTAGACGGATCCCGACGGAAGACTGACCATGACAATGCGAACGACCGCCACCCATCCGGACCTCGACTGGTTGCTGGACGGGCTGGTCGAACAGGTTCCCGGCACGCACCACGCCATCGTGCTGTCCGACGACGGGCTGGTGGTCAGCCAGTCCCGCACCATCGTCCGCGGCGACGCCGAACGCCTCGCCGCCATCGCCACCGGCCAGCAGAGCCTGGCCCGCGGGGTCGGGCAGCTGTTCGGCGGCGGTTCGGTGCACCAGGTCATCGTCGAGCTGACCGACCTGTGGCTGTTCATCTCCGCCGCGGGCCGGGGCACGCATCTGGCAGTCGTGGCATCCCAGGAAGTGGACGCCGAACTGATGGCCGTGGCCATGCACACCCTCATGCAGCAAGTGGGCCAGCGCATGAGCACCGAGGCACGCTTCGGTGCGCCCGCCGACGAGGTCGGTGTACGTGAGTGAGCCACTGGATGGACGGCCTGGAAGCGGGAGACGCTGAAGAGCTGTCGGTCAGGCCTTACACGATCACCCAGGGCCGGACAGCACCCGCGCGTGACGACCTCACTCTGATCACCCTCGTGACAACCGTCGAACCGGCGCCCGGCCGGGCCGGTCTGCGAGGCCTGCAACCCGAGCACCGCTCGATCCTCCAGCAGTGCCGCACACCCGCCGCGGTGGCGGAGATCGCCGCGGAACTGAACCTGCCCGTGGCGGTGACGAAAATCCTGATCGACGACCTGGTCGCGCTGGGCAGGGCCACCACCCGTCCACCGATCGCTGTAGCAGTAGGAAGCGCAATGGATATGACACTTCTTCGGGCGGTGAGGGATGGCCTTCGCAGACTCTGACCCCGCGGGCCGGGCCTACGACGGCTCGGCCCCCGCGGCGGTCAAGATCCTTGTCGCCGGTGGCTTCGGCGTCGGCAAGACGACCCTGGTCGGGGCGGTGAGCGAGGTGGCGCCGCTGCGCACCGAGGAGTACCTGACCGTCGCGAGCGTGGGCGTCGACGACGTCGAGGGCGTCGAGCGGAAGTCCACCACCACGGTGGCCATGGACTTCGGTCGCATCATGGTCAACCCGCGCCTGGTGGTCTACCTCTTCGGGACACCTGGTCAGGAGCGCTTCTGGTTCATGTGGAACGACCTCGTGCACGGCGCGCTGGGCGCGGTGGTCGTCGCCGACACCCGACGGCTGGAGTCCAGCTTCGCGTCCATCGACTTCTTCGAGAGCCGCGGCATCCCGTTCGTGATCGGCGTCAACTGCTTCCACGGCCGCCAGGAACGCGACGAGCGGGAGATCCGCGAAGCGCTGGACCTGGACCCGGAAGTCCCCTTGGTGATCGGGGACATGCGGCAGCGGTCGGTCGGCCGCGATCTGCTGCTCGCGCTGGCCGAACATCTCATCGCCGCGAACTCGAACTCGGTAACCTAGTTCAATCAGTTATCTAGTAGAGTGAACCGTCTACCCGGTGCTCGGGCTGTGTCCCCGCACCTGTGGGTCGGACGGAGGTGGGCCCGGTGACGAGTACGACGGGGCGGCAGGGCGGTGGCGGTGGGGGCGTGAACGGTGTCAAGGTCCGCGTCCCCAAGATGGCCGAGCTGGTGGCGGCACAGCTGCGCCGCAAGATCGTGCGCGGAGAACTGACCGAGGGCGAGGCGCTGCCGGCCGAGTCGGCGCTGATGGCGGAGTTCGCCGTCTCCCGGCCGACGCTGCGTGAGGCGTTCCGGGTGCTGGAGTCGGAGTCGCTGATCAGCGTGCGCCGGGGCGCCCGGGGCGGGGCACGGGTGCAGACCCCGGAAGGCACGGTCGCGGCCCGGTACGCCGGCGTGGTCCTCGAATACCGGGGCACGACCCTCAAGGACGTCTACGACGCCCGTACGGTCATCGAGGCACCGTGCGCCGGACTGCTGGCCGAGGGACGCACGGACGAGGACCTGGAGCGGCTGCGAGCCGCCGTCGCCGAGGCGGAGACCCTGATGGACGACCCGTCGGCCTTCATCCGCGCCCACATGCAGTTCCACGCGCTGGTCGTCGAACTGGCGGGCAACGAGACGCTCAGCGTCCTCAACGGCATGGTCCGGCACATCATCGACCAGGCGAACTGGTCCCACGTCGACCTCGACGCGGGCAGCCCCGAGAACGTACGCGCCAACCGCCGGGGCTTCCGCGCCCACGGCGCCCTCGTCGAGCTCGTCGCCGCGCGCCAGACCGAGGCCGCCGAGGAACTGTGGCGCCTCCACCTCCAGGAGGCCGAGGACTACCTGCTGCAGAACAGGTCCATGACCACCGTCCTGGACCTGCTCGGCTGACCGTCACTCGGGTGTGCGCAGCTCCTGCACGATGGGCTCCCACACCTCGGCGTCGATCTCGTACGCCGTGTAGAACGACACCCGGTCCACCAGTGCCCCGTACCGGCGCCGGATCTCACCCGCCACCCGCTCCGGTTCCGCCACGACCGCGAACGTGTGCAGCACCTCGTCGTCGACGAGGCGGCTCATCGCCTCCCACTTGTCCTCGCGCCGGGACGTCGACAATGTGTGCAGTTCGTCGCCGAGTTCGCCCCAGCCGTGCAGCTCCAGCACCCCGCGGTAGGCGGGTGTGCTGCCGTAGAAGGCGATCTGGGCGCGGGTGCCGTCGATCGCACGGGTCATCTCCTCCTCCGTCCGGCCGGTCGCGGTCAGCAGCAGATGGGAGACGGCGAAGTCGGCCCGCGTACGTCCGGACGCGGCGAGCCCCGTCTCCACGGTCGGCAGGGTCACCTCCCGCAGGTACCGCTCGGTGGTGAAGCCGTGCGCGAGGAGCCCGTCGGCGACCTCGCCCGCCACCTTGGTCATGGCCTGGCCGACCGCGGCCACGAACACCTTGGGCGCGCCGCCGGGAGCGGGCGGGGGAGAGAAGAAAGGCGACATCAGGGTGTGCGAGTAGAAGTCGCCGCGGAAGTCGAGCTTCTCGCCCTCGTTCCAGGCCGACCAGATCGCGTGCAGCGCGCTCACGTACTCCCGCATGCGGGCCGCGGGCCGGCTCCACGGCATGTCGAAACGCCGCTCGATGTGCGGCTTGATCTGGCTGCCGAGACCGAGCGAGAACCGTCCGCCCGCGTAGGTCTGCAGGTCGTGCGCGGTGTACGCGAGCTGCATGGGGGAGCGGGCGAAGGCCACCGCGATGGCCGTCCCCACCTCGAGGCGGTCGGTGTGCTCGGCCGCCAGCACCAGCGGCAGGAAGGGGTCGTGCTTGGACTCCGACGCCCACAGGCCGTCGTAGCCGGCCTTCTCGTGGTGCCTGGCCTCCTCCACGACCTCCGTGGTGCTCCACACGTTGAGCTTGCCGTCGACCTTCATGCCGCTCCCTTGTCCGTTTCCATGCCGATTCTCCGTGCGAGCAGCTCCCGGTGGTACGCCGGATCCCCGAACAGCAGCTGTGACGTCTTGGCCCGCTTCAGATAGAGGTGGGCCGGGTGCTCCCAGGTGAAGCCGATGCCGCCGTGCACCTGGATGTTCTCCTCGGTCGCCTGTACACACGCGTCGGAGCAGAACGCCTTGGCCAGGCTGGCCACGGCGGGCAGCTCCGGGTCCTCGTTCTCCGACGCGAGCAGGGCGTAGTGGGCGGCGGCGCGCGCCGACTCCACCTCGAGGAGGACGTCGGCGAGCAGATGCTTGACGGCCTGGAAGGAGCCGATGGGCCGCCCGAACTGGTGGCGCACCTTGGCGTACTCCACCGCCATGTCGAGTGCGCGGGAGGCCACCCCTACCTGCTCGGCGGCCAGCGCCACCGCGGCCCGGTCGAGCACCTCCGACACCAGGTCCCATCCGTCGCCGTGTGCACGCAGCCGGGTCGCCGGTACGTCCTGGTAGTCGAGGCGGGCCTGGCGGCGGGTCGGGTCCATCGTGGGCAGCGGTGCACGGGTCAGGCCGGTCGCGTCGCCGTCCACGCAGAAGACCCCGATGCCGTCGCCGGTGCGGGCCACGGTGAGGACGACATCGGCGGTGGCACCGTCCAGGACGAACATCTTGTGCCCGTTCAGCAGCCAACTCCCGTTGCTTTCCCGGGCGGTGAGCCGGACCCCCGCCGCGTCCCAGCGGGCGGCGTCCTCGGTCAGGGCGAGTGTCCCGACCAGTTCACCGGAGGCCAGGCCCGGCAACAGGCGTTTGCGGGCGTCCTCGTCGGCGCAGCGCAGCAGCGTGGTCGTCGCCAGTACGGCCGAGGACAGGAACGGCGCACACAGCAGCGCACGGCCCATCTCCTCCATCACCACGCCCACTTCGACCGGCCCGCACCCGGCACCGCCGTACTCCTCCGGTACGGCCAGCCCTTGCAGCCCGAGCTCCGAACCCATCCGGCGCCACAGCGCCCGGTCGAAGCCCTCGGGCGTCTCCATCAGGCGCCGTGTCTCGGTCTCGGGCGAGGTGTGGGTCAGGAACGCCCGTACGGTGCGCCCCAGTTCCTCTTGCTCGTCGCTGAACGCGAAGTCCATCCCTCAGCCCTCTCCGGCGGTCCGGCGACGGGCGCGGGACGCGATGATCTTCTCGACGACGGCGATGTGGTCCGGCGAGTGCATGGTCTCCTGTTCGGCGAGCAGTGCGGGTTCGAGCACGGTGGCGAGCGCCTGCTCCAGGTGCAGGTTCACCGCGCGCTTGGTCTCGCGCAGCGCCTGCGCGGGCAGGGCGGCCAGCCGTCCGGCGAGGTCCATCGCCTCGTCCAGGAGCTTGTCCTTGGGCACGGCACGGTTGGCGATGCCCAGCCGGACCGCGTCCTCGGCGCCGACCCGGTCGCCGAGGAACAGCAGTCCCTTCGCGCGGGCCAGGCCGACGAGCAGCGGGAGGACGAGTGCGCCGCCGTCGCCGGCGACGAGTCCGACCTGTACGTGGGGGTCCGCGACATAGGCGTCGTCGGCGATCAGTACCAGGTCGCTCAGCAGGGCCAGGCTGCATCCCAGGCCCACCGCGGGCCCGTTGACCGCCGCGATCACCGGCAGCGGGCAGCGCACCATGCCGGTGATGATCCGCCGCGCCTCGTCGACGTTCCGCTCCCGGAAGGCGCGGTCGCGCTGGACCCGGGTCATGATGTCGAAGTTGCCACCGGCGCTGAACGCCCGGCCGCGTCCGGTGAGGACGACCACCCGGGCCTGAGGGTCGTCGGCGAGCGAGTCCCACAGCGACGCGAGACCCGCGTGCAGCTCCTCGCTCATCGCGTTGAGCTGGTCCGGCCGGTTCAGCTCGATCAGCCGGATCGGCCCGACGGCCGTCACCAAGAGGTCCGTCATCTCCACCGCCATCAGTCATCATCGAACGAGTCAGTAGAGTTGAATGCTATAACTAATTAAGCTTTCTGGAAACGGCTCACTGGAGTGACGGAGGACGCGTATGCCGGAGCAGGAGTACGACACCGTGCGGGCCGAGGTGGCGGACCGGATCCTCACCGTCACGCTGAACCGGCCCGAGAAACTCAACGCCTTCAACCCCCGGATGATGGCCGACCTGCTCGACGTCCTGGACGCGGCCGACGCCGACGACGACGTGCGCGTGGTCGTGGTGACCGGCGCCGGACGGGGCTTCTGCGCGGGCGCCGACGTCAGCTCCGGCGGCTCCTCCTTCGACCACCGCAAGGCGGGCGCCTGGCACCGGGACACCGGCGGCCGGGTCGCGCTGCGGCTCTTCTCCAGCACCAAGCCGGTGATCGCGGCGATCAACGGCCCGGCGGCGGGCGTCGGAGCCAGCATGACCCTGCCCATGGACATCCGGCTGGCGTCGACCTCGGCGAAGTTCGGCTTCGTCTTCGCCCGCCGCGGCATCGTGCCGGAATCGGCGGCGAGCTGGTTCCTGCCCCGGGCCGTCGGCATGCAGCGGGCCATGGAATGGGTGGCCACGGGCCGCGTCTTCGGCCCGGACGAGGCACTCGCTGCCGGGCTGGTCCGTTCCGTGCACCCACCGGAGGAGCTGCTGCCTGCGGCGTACGCACTCGCCCGGGAGATCGCCGAGAACACCTCCGCGATCTCGGTCGCCCTCTCCCGCCAGATGATGTGGCGGATGCTGGGCGAGCCGCACCCGATGGCCGCCCACCGGCTCGACTCCCGGATCATGAGCCAGATCGGTGGCGGCCCGGACCCCGTGGAGGGCGTCCAGTCGTTCCTCGCCAAACGGCCGCCCGAGTTCCCGGGCCGGGTCAGCAAGGACATGCCACCCCTCTACCCCTGGTGGCAGGAGGAGGAGTTCCGCCCCCTTGAGGAGCCGGGCCCGGCGCCGGAGGGTCAGCGATGACGTACGACTACATCGTGGTCGGCGCGGGCTCCGCGGGCTGCGTGCTCGCGAACCGGCTCTCCGAGGACCCGAAGACGTCCGTGCTCCTGATCGAGGCCGGCGGCCGGGACGCCACACCCCTGATCAGGATGCCCAAGGGATTCGGCAAGTTGCTGGGTGATCCCCGGTTCGCCTGGCACTACCCGGTCGAGCCGGTGGGCCCCGGCCGCCGCGTCGAGCACTGGGTCCGGGGCCGGACGCTCGGCGGATCCAGCTCGGTCAACGGCATGGTCTACAACCGCGGTGACCGCGCCGACTACGACGAGCTGGAGCGCCTCGGCAACCCCGGCTGGGGCTGGGACACCATGCTGCCGGTCTTCCAGCGGATCGAGGACAACGCGCTCGGCGCCTCCCGGGCCCGGGGCGCGGGCGGCCCGCTCCACATCTCCACCGCACCGCAGACGGAGCCGCTCTGCGAGGAGGCGATCGCCGCCGGCACCGGACTCGGCTGGCGCCGCACCGACGACCTCAACGCGAGCGACGACGAACGCATCGGCTACGCCATGGCCACCATCAAGAAGGGACAGCGGTTCAGCGCCGCCCGCGCCTTCCTGCACCCCGTCGCGGACCGCCCGAACCTGACCGTGGCGGTGGACACCGTCGTGACGCGCGTTCTCGCCGAGCACGGCAGAGCCGTCGGCGTGCACGCCCGCGGCAACGGCCGGGAGACCGACTTCCGGGCTCGGCGCGAGGTGATCCTCTCCGCCGGCAGCATCGCCACGCCCAAGATCCTCCAGCTGTCCGGCATCGGCCCGGCCGAGACGCTGAAATCGGCGGGCGTCGACGTCCTGGTCGACAGCCCGCACATGGGCGGCCGGATGCGCGAGCACCGTTGTTTCGTCGTCCAGTACCGGCTGAAGGACGACCTCGGCTACAACAAGGCCCTGAGCACACCGCTGCGGCAGGCCCTGTCGGGGGCGAGATACCTGGCCACCCGCCGTGGACCGCTGGCCGCGCCCGCCTTCGACGTCATCGCCTTCTTCAAGACCCGCCCCGAACTCGCCCGGCCGGACGCGCAGTTGCTCATCGCGCCGGTGTCCCTGCTGCCCGACGTCCCCGGCAAGGAGACCGGCGTGGAACGCGAGCCCGGGGTGATGGGCCTCGGCTACATCCTGCGCCCCACCGCCGAGGGCGGCCTGCACATCACGTCGGCCGACCCCGACGCCCCTCTCACGATCACGCCGAACTACTACGGCTCCGACCACGACCGCACGGTCGGGGCCGCCCTCTTCCGGCGCATGCGGGACCTCTTCGAGACCGAGCCGATCGCCGGCCGGATCACGGCCGAGACGCTGCCGGGCCCCGGGGTCCGCGACGACCAGGACATCATCGACGCCGGTCTCGACCAGGGGCGCTGCGGCTACCACGCCATCGGCACCTGCGCCATGGGCCCGGCCGACGACGACGTCGTCGACGGCCGGCTGCGGGTACGCGGCATCGAGGGCCTGCGGGTCGTCGACTGCTCGGTCATGCCGACCATGGTGTCCGGAAATCTGAACGCACCGATCATGGCCATGGCCTGGAGGGCGGCGGACCTCATCCTGGACACGGTCTGATCCCGTATCGGGAGATCTGGCCGAAACATTGTCGTAGTTTGTTTGACCTGTTAGCGTCCGGTCGGCGGACATTCAGTTGAATGCGCTAAACCATTCACCGCCTGGACGGTAACCATGAGCGATGGTTTCCTGCACGAATCCCTTCGCTGTGTCGACTGGGGGGTCGCCACAGCGGACACCATCGCGGCGCCACTGCCGCCCCCGCCGGAACGCGGCGGACACTTCCGGCAGTGGACCGAAGACCTCCGGCAGCTGACCGGCGTCGTCGCGGACACCCACCGCATGGTCGCCGGATGGCCGCAGCTCCAGCCCGACGGCCCCGGCAGCTGGGCCCAGGACGCCCTGGACCGCTGTGACCGGGCGCTCGACGCACTGCTCGCGCAGGGCACCCGACCCGCTCTCACCCTGCTCGACCGCGCACTGCCGCCGTGGCTGGACGCGGCCGGCGGCTGGCTTGCCCGCGACACCGCCGAGCACTTCGCCGTCTACGTCGCCGAGCTGGGCCGCCGTTTCGGCGACCGGGTGGAACGCTGGATCACCTCCACCGACCTCGCCGGCCCCACGCTCGCCGACCACGTGGCCGGAATGTACCCCCCGAACCGGGGTGCGGGGCGGGCCGGACTGCCCGCGGTCCACCACATCCTGCTCGGCAACGGGCTCGCCACCCAGGCCCTGCGGGCTGCCGGCGCACGAGGCCGGATCGGCACCACGGTCACCCTCGTGGGCGGCTACCCGGCCACCGAGGACCCCTACGACCGTCTCGCCCTGGAACGCCTGGAGAGCTGGACCAACCGTCTCTTCCTCGACCCCTTGCTGCTCGGTGAGCACATGGTGACCGAGGACGGCGACTCGCCGGTCGAGGACACCGGCTGCGTGCGCCCCGGAGACCTGGAGACCATCACCACCGAGCAGGACCTGCTGGGCCTGTCCTGGCACACCCCGTTCCGTGTCACCGCGCCGGAAAACCTGCCCCGCGTGCTGCCGACGAGGACGTGCCAGAGCGCCCTCAACGAGGTGAACCGCCTGCTCGTGGGCCTGGGCTTCGCGATCGTCCCGTTCGACGACGTCGAGACCACCGCCTACGGCTGGCCGATCATCCCCGAAGGACTCGCCGACGCCGTCGCCGGGCTGTACGAGCTGTACGGCGATGTGCTGCCGCCGCTGTCCGTCATCGACAACGGCATGGGCGACCTGGACCTGGTCGACGACACGGGACACAGCGACGACGACCGGCGCCGCGCCCTCCTCCGCGCCCGGCTCACCTGGCTGGCCGGACTCACCGCGGCCGGTGTGGAGGTGTGCGGCTACGAGTACTGGTCGGTCCTGGACAACCTGGAGGCCAAGTTCCGCTACACCCGCCTGTACGCGATGGCGGTCCCGGACCACGAGGCCCCGCCGCGTCCCTCGATGCCCTCCGACTGGCTGCACCGGGGCGCCTTCGCCGAGCCCGCTGTGCCCGAGGCGGGGCGCGCCGCCGGTCTGAGTCTGGTGCCGGCCGCGCCCCGGACTCGGGGCGGCAAAACCTCGTAGTCCCTGCTCCGGGCTCAGGATGCGGGAGCCCTCGTCATCCCGGCCCCGGCCTCAGGATGCCGGAGCCTCGTAGTCCCTGCCGCGGATCAGTCGCACCGGCGTGTAGACGAGGACGTCCTCGTCCCGCTGGTTGCGTACCGTGATCCGGCTGGTCACCACGCCCCGGCCGGGCTTGCTGGAGGGCCGGCAGTTCGTGGTCTCCACGACGGCGTACACGGTGTCGCCGACGTACACCGGACCTTGCACGGTGAGATCCATGTGCAGGAAGGCGAGGCCGGTGCCGTGCAGCACGTTCGTCTGCAGGACGAGCCCTTCGGCGATGCAGTACGTCAGTCCTCCCGGGACCAGTCGCCCCGTGTAGCCGCCGTCCGCTGCGTGCGAGGCGTCCCAGAAGAGGGGCTCGGTGAAGCCGCCCCAAGTGACGAAGTTGACCAGATCGGTCTCCGTGATGGTGCGGCGGGCGGTCCGGAAGACCTGCCCGACCGGCATCTCCTCATAGGTCAGTCCCTTGACCAGAAGGGGGACGTCGGTGCTGGTCGGCTGCGGTGCCATGATCGATCGGTTCCTCTCGTACGGTGGTCACAGGTCGAGCGGGTGCTTGCCGCTGACGCCCTCGAAGTCCGCGGGCCGCTTCTCGCGGTGCGCGGCGAGTCCCTCGACCACCTCGTGCCCGCCGAACCCGAAGAACTCCAGCCCGAGCGAGGCCTCGAAGATCGGCTGGGCCGTGCGGTACCAGTGGTTGAGGGACCGCTTGGTCCAGCTGATCGCGCTGGCCGGCCCGGCCGCCAGCGCGGTCGCCACCCGCAGGGCCTCGGTGTGCACGTCCGCGTCGTCCACGCACTTCGACACCAGCCCGATCCGCTCGGCCTCCTCGCCGGTGAGGGTCTCGCACGTGAGGAGGTAGTACTTTGCCTTCGCCATGCCGCACAGCAGCGGCCAGCAGATGGCGGCGTGGTCACCGGCCGCGACGCCGAGCCGCGTGTGCCCGTCGACGATCTTCGCCGTGCGGGCGACGACGGAGATGTCCGCCAGCATGCCGATGACCAGCCCCGCCCCGACCGCCGGTCCGTGGATCGCGGAGACCACCGGCTTGGAGCAGTTGAGGACGCCGTAGACCATGTCCCGCGCCTCCCGCATCACCCGGGCGCGCACGGCGTAGTCCTCGGTCATGGCGTCGATGGAGTCGAAGGTCCCGCCTGCCGAGAACGCCCTGCCCGCCCCCTGGACGAGCACCGCTCGGGTCTCCTCGTCGCGGTCCACGACGGACCAGATGTCGGCGAGTTCGCCGTGCATGCGCGGATCCACGGCGTTGAGGTTCGGGGCGTCGAGCACGATCCGGAGCACGCCGGGCGCGGGCCGCTCGAAGGTCAGGCTCGTGAACGGGGCGTAGGGATCGGTCACGTCGCGCTCCTGGTGTATTCAGTGTGGATACTATAATTATCTAACTGTATCGAACGGTGGGCGGCAAGCGGGCCGCACGTGACGTTGCACGGAGGACGGGAAGCTCGGCATGGATCTCACCTTCACCGAGGAACAGGACGAACTGCGCAAGGTCGTCCGCTCGTTCCTCGCCAAGCACTCCGACGAGGCGAACGTACGCCGCCTGGCCGCCGACCCCCAGGGTCACGACCCCGTCGTCTGGGGGCGGATGGCCGGCGAACTCGGCCTTCAGGGGCTCGCCGTCCCGGAGGAGTACGGCGGCTCCGGCTTCGGCCACGTCGATCTCGGCATCGTCTTCGAGGAGACGGGCCGCGCGCTGCTCGGCGGCCCGTACTTCGCCACCGTCGCCCTGGCCGCCGAGGCACTGCTGCGCTGCGCCGACGAGCAGGCGCGACACGGCCTCCTGCCGGGCATCGCGTCCGGCGAGACGGTGGCCACGCTGGCGCTCACCGAGGACAGTGGCCGCTGGGACGAGCAGGGCGTCCGGCTCACCGCCGCCCACGACGAAACCGGCGGCTGGCGCCTGACCGGCGTGAAGACCTACGTCCCGGACGGACACCTCGCCGACCTGCTCCTGGTCGCCGCTCGCACGCCCGGTGGCGTCAGCCTCCTGGCTGTCGAGACCTCAGACGCCCCTGGCCTCACCCGCACCCCCCTCCCCGCCCTCGACCAGACCCGCAAGCAAGCCCGGCTCGAGTTCACGGACACCCCCGCCCGCCTCCTGGGCCCGGAGGGCGCGGCATGGCCAGCCCTGGAGCGCACCCTCGCCACCGCCGCCGTACTCCTGTCCGCCGAACAGGTCGGGGGAGCCGCGGCCGCCCTGGACGCCGCCGTGGCGTACGCCAAGATCCGCGAGCAGTACGGCCGGCCCATCGGCTCGTTCCAGGGAATCAAGCACAAGTGCGCCGACATGCTCATGGAGATCGAGTCCGCCCGCTCGGCCGCGTACGGCGGGCTGTGGGCGCTGGACGCGGGCGACGAGACGGAGATCGCGATGGCGGCCGCCCTCGCGCAGGCCGTCTGCTCGGAGGCCTTCACCAAGGTCGCCGCCGACAACATCCAGGTCCACGGCGGAATCGGCTTCACCTGGGAGCACCCCGCACACCTGTACTTCAAGCGGGCCAAGAGCTCCGAGGTACTGCTCGGCACACCGTCGTACCACCGGGAACTGCTCGCCACCCGGCTCGGTATCTGAACCTCAGGGAGAAGCAGACATGGAGCTGGACTTCGGGCCCGCCGTACGCGACTTCCGCGACGAGGTGCGGGACTGGCTGGCGGACCACCTGGTGGGGGAGTTCGCCGAGCACCGGGGCGTGGGCGGCCCCACCGACGGCGCGGCCTGGGAGGTCCGCCTCGCCTGGGACCGCGAACTGTCCGCAGGCGGCTGGCTGGGCGTCGGCTGGCCCGAGGAGTACGGCGGACGGGGGCTCGGGCTGCTGGAGGAGATCGTCTTCGAGTACGAGTACGCCCGGGTGAACGCCCCGTACCGGGCTACCGTCAACGCCCTCGACCTGCTCGGTCCGATGCTCCTCGCGATGGGCAGCGAGGCGCAGAAGAAGCGCTTCCTGCCGCAGATCCTCGCCGTCGAGGAACTGTGGGGCCAGGGCTTCAGCGAACCCGGAGCCGGCTCCGACCTGGCGTCCGTGCGCACCCGGGCGGAACGCGACGGCGACGAGTGGGTGGTCAGCGGACAGAAGGTGTGGACGTCATTCGGCATCCACGCCGACTGGCTCTACGTCCTGACCCGCACCGACCCCCAGTCCGCGCGGCACAAGGGCCTGAGCCTGCTGCTGGTGCCCACCGACCAGCCCGGCGTCGAGATCCGCCCCATCCGCAACCTCGCCGGCCAGGACGAGTTCGCCGAGGTGTTCCTCTCCGACGCCCGTACCGGCGCCGACATGGTCGTCGGCGAGGTCGGCCAGGGCTGGCGCACCGCGATGGCCACGCTCGGCATCGAGCGCGGCACCACGCTCCTGCCCCAGCAGCTCACCTTCGAGCGCGAGGCCGAGGCACTGATCGACCTGGCCCGCGAGCGGGGCGCGCTCGACGATCCGATGCTGCGCCGCCGCATCGTCGACGCCTGGATCTCCGTACGCATCATGCGCACCACCAACCTGCGGACCATCGCCGAACTGACCGCCGGCCGCACTCCGGGCGCGCAGGCCACCACCGCGAAGCTGTACGCGTCGACGCGGCACCAGCAACTCGGCCAGCTGGCCACGGAGCTGGCGGGACCCGCCGGGCAGATCGTCGGCGAGGACTACGGCCTGGACACCCGGCAGCGCTCCTTCCTGCTGTCCCTCGCGGAGACGATCTACGGCGGGTCGAGCGAGATCCAGCGCAACATCATCGGGGAGCAGGTCCTCGGCCTGCCGAAGGAGCCGCGCCCGTGACGTCGATCGAGGACCGTGTCGACCGCATCGAGTCGCAGCTCGCCATCCAGCAGCTGCCCATCCGCTATGCCCTCGCCGTGGACGGCCGCGACCTGGACGCCTGGGTCGGCTGCTTCCGCCCCGACGTGGACATGGGGCGCCACGGCCGCGGGCGGGCTGTCCTACGGCAGCACATCGAGCCCCAAGTGCGCGGCTTTTACCGGTCGGTCCACCAGATCTGCGGCCACCGCGTCGAGTTCACCGGCCGCGACACCGCGACCGGCGCGGTGTACTGCCGGGCCGAGCACGAGGTGGAGGACCGGTGGATCGTGATGGCGATCTGCTACTGGGACGACTACGCCCGCGTGGACGGCGAGTGGTACTTCTCCCGGCGCCGTGAGCGGCACTGGTACGCGGCCGACGTGACCGAACGCCCCCAAGCGGTGGGCTTCAGCGGCTGGGAGGGCGCCGGAGAGCCGGCGCTGCCCGACGCCTTCCCCTCCTGGGCGACTTTCTGGAAGGAGACGTGATGGCACGGTTGTCAGGGAAGACGGCGCTGGTCACCGGTGGAGGACAGGGCGTGGGTCGCGGCATAGCGCTCGCGCTGGCTGCCGAGGGGGCCGCCGTGGTGATCACCGGTCGCACCGAGAGCAAACTGAAGGACACGGCCGGGGAGATCGTCGAGCGCGGGGCGCGGGCGTACACCGTCGTCGGGGACGTGGGGGAGCGGGACGACGTCGACCGCATGGTGGCCGAGACGGTACGGGAGTTCGGCGGCCTCGACGTGCTCGTCAACAACGCGCAGTCCTCGGTGCAGCGCAGACTGGCGGAGACGTCGTACGACGACGTGGAACTCACCTACCGCAGCGGACCGTTGGCCACCTTCCACGCGATGCGGGCCGCCCTGCCCCATCTCAAGGAGAGCCGTGGCAGCGTGGTGAACCTCGGTTCCTCGGCCGCCGTTCAGGGTGAGGCGACCTTCGCGGCGTACGCGATGGCCAAGGAGGCGATCCGCGGCCTGAGCCGGGTCGCCGCGCGGGAGTGGGGTGCGTACGGGATCCGCGTGAACGTCATCTGTCCGGCCGCGCTCAGCCCGGCAGCGGAGGACTACCTCGCCGCGCACCCGCAGAAGGCGGACGAGCTCGCGCGGCAGATCCCGCTCGGCCGGCTCGGGGACCCGGAGGCCGACATCGGCCGGGCGGTGGCCGCGCTCGTCAGTGACGACATGGCCTACCTGACGGGCGCGACGCTGATGCTGGAGGGCGGCCGGACCCTGATCGGGTAGACGGCCGCTACACGACGCCCCTGGACCGCAGCCCTGCAAGCTGGTCCTCCGTCAACCCCGCAAGACCGGTGAGTACTTCGGCGGTGTGCTCGCCCAGCGCCGGCGGCGGGGCGTACTCCTCGACCGGCGTGGCCGTGAACCGGATCGGGTTGGCGAGCATCGGCAGGTGCCCGGAGGTGGGGTCCTCGACCTCGACCAGCATCCCCCGGTGCTGGATCTGCGGGTCGGCGAAGACGTCGGGCATCTCGTTGTACGGGCCCGCCGGAACGTCGTGTTCGTCGAGTACGGCCAGCCACTCGTCCCGGGTGCGGGTGCGCATGATCGCCTCCAGCACCGGCAGGATCTCCTGGCGGTGGGCGATCCGGGCGGAGGTGGTGGCGAACCGTTCGTCCTGGAGGAGGTCGGTGCGGTCGGCCGCGGCGCAGAACGCGGCGAACTGCTTGTCGTTGCCCGCGACCAGGAAGATCGGCTTGTCCTTGCAGGGGAAGGCCTGTGAGGGGATCCCGCCGTACCCGCCGTTGCCGCGCCGCTGCGGAACCTCGCCGGAGACCAGGTAGTTCATCGCGAAGTGGGACAGCGAGGCCAGGCCGCAGTCCAGCAGGGACAGGTCGATGAACTGGCCCTCGCCGGTGGCGTCCCGGTGGCGCAGGGCCGCGAGGACGGCCGTGGAGGCGTAGAGCCCCGTGAGGATGTCGATCATGCTGACGCCGACCTTCATCGGCTCCTCGGGGTGCCCGGAGACGCTCATCATCCCGGACATGGCCTGGAAGATGCCGTCGTAGCCGGGGCGGTCGGCGTACGGGCCGGTCTGGCCGAAGCCGGTGACCGAGAGGTAGACGAGGCGGGGGTTGAGTGCGCGCAGGCTCTCGTGGTCGAGGCCGTACTTCGCCAGCGTGCCCGTCCGGAAGTTCTCGACCAGCACGTCCGACCGGGCGGCGAGTGCGCGGATCAGCTCCTGACCCTCGGTGGAGGCGTGGTTGACGGTGACCGACCGCTTGTTGCGGTTGCAGGAGAGGTAGAAGGCGGCGGTGTCGGTCCGGTCGCCCTCGGGCCCGGGCGCGAAGGGCGGGCCGTACGTCCGGGAGTCGTCCCCCGATCCGGGCCGCTCGACCTTGATCACCTCGGCGCCCAGGTCGGCCAGCATCTGGGTGGCCAGCGGCGCGGCGAGGATGCGGGACAGATCGAGCACGCGGATCCCGGCCAGCGCGGTCGACGGCATCTGGGTCTCCCTCTGTTCACGGACGGCTAATCAGTTATATAAATAATACATCTAGCGCCCGGCTGTGGCCCGCGCGATTGCCTCATCTATTGAATTCATGTAACTATATGGATCGGCCGCCAGGCCGGGACCGGAGGGCGGGCTGATGACCGTCGCGGCGAGGACCCTCACCGATCAGGAACAGCGCGAACGCCGGGCCTGGTTCCGGGCCCGCTGGGAGCGCGGGGTCGCCTTCAACCGGCGCTGCCGCATCCGGGTGACGCGCTGGGAACCGGACGGGGTCGAGATCGTGCTCCCCTACGCCGAGTCCCTCTCCGCCCACGAAGACGTCTTCCACGGCGGAGTCATCTCCGCGCTCATCGACACCGCCGGCGCCGGAGCCGTGATCGCCGGTCACGACTTCACCAAGGGCAGCCGGCTCAGCACCGTGTCGATGTCGGTGCAGTACCTCGCACCCGCCCGCGGCCGTGAGGCGGTCGCATACGCGCGCTGTGTGCGGCGGGGTGGCCGGGTGCACTTCGCCGACGTCGACGTGAGGGCCGACGGACGCATCTGCGCCCGCGGACAGGTGGTGGTGACCATCTCCGGGGAGCGGCCCGGCGTAGGCGACCCGATCGAACCGCTGGACGAGGAGTGACGTGATGCCCGAGGAAACCGTGGTGGCCCCAGAGGACCTGGACCTGGTCCTCTACGAGGTGGACGAGGACGGCGTCGCCACCGTCACCCTCAACCGGCCCGAGCGCAAGAACGCGTGGAGCCTGCCGATGGAGCGCCGCTTCTTCGCGCTCCTCGACCAGGCCGCACAGGACCCCGCCGTCAGAGTGGTGATCATCACCGGGGCGGGCAGGGCCTTCTGCCCCGGGATGGACATGCAGCGTCTGGAGCAGAACTCGCAGCCGGGCGAGTCCCTCAACCTCCAGGCCCGCGTCCCCATGTACAGCAGGCGGAACATGCCCAAGCCGATGATCGCCGCCGTCAACGGCGCCTGCGCGGGCATCGGCCTGGTCCAGGCACTCATCTGCGACGTCCGCTTCGCCGCCCGCGGGGCCCGCTTCACCACCGCCTTCACCCGCCGCGGCCTGGCCGGCGAGTACAACCTGCCCTACGTGCTGCCGCGCGTCATCGGTCTGGAGAACGCGCTCGACCTCCTGCTGTCCGGCCGTGTCTTCGACGCCGACGAGGCGAAGAGCCTCGGCCTGGTCAGCCGCGTCGTCGAACCCGAGGACCTGCTCGACGCGGCCCGCGCCTACGCCCGGGACATCGCCCGCAACTGCTCGCCGCGTGCCATGGCCGTCCTGCGTCACCAGGTGTACGGCGACCTCGACCGCACCTTCACCGACGCCCTCGCCCGCTCCTACTCCGCCATGGAGTTCTTCGCGGGCTCACCCGACTTCCGGGAGGGCGTGTCGAGCTTCGTGGAGAAACGGGAGCCGAAGTTCGAGGGACTCCCGCCGGACTTCGACCCGGACGAGGCCACGCGCGACGCGTTTCTGCCGTACTGATCTGCCGAACTGATTCGAGGAGCACACGCAGATGACAGGGCTACCGTTCCCCGTCGAGGCCGGGCACATCCTGATGTTCGCCCGCGCCATCGGCGACGAGAACCCGGCGTACCAGGGCGAGTCCGCGCTCGCACCGCCCACCTTCACCATGGCGAGCGCCCACTACGACCCCGACTCCCACCTGCGTCCCAAGCCGGACGAGGAGTGGTTCGGGTCGGGGCGTGACGCCGGTGTCATGGCCGAGGGCGGTGGCGGGCTCCACGCCGAGCAGCACTTCGAGTACCACCGCCCGGTGCGCGCAGGCGAGACCCTTTACGCACACAACAGCACCGGACGCAGTTGGGAGAAGCAGGGCCGCACCGGCCGGCTGCTCTTCAGCGAGCGCGTCACCGAGTACCGGGACGCCGACGGCGAACCGGTCGTCAGCGCCGTGACCGTGGCCGTCGTCCCCGAGGGCCCGGCAACCCCGAAGGACGCCCGATGAGCCTGAGCCCGGACGACATCAAGGTCGGTGAGACCCGCGAGAGCGTCCTCGTCGACGACCTCAAGCGCACCCGGATCGTGCAGTACGCGGGCGCCTCCGGCGACTTCAACCCGCTGCACACCGACGAGCGGTTCGCGGTCGAGGCCGCGGGCTATCCCGGCGTGTTCGCCCACGGCATGCTGACGATGGGCATGACCGGGCGGGTCCTGACGGACTGGGTCGGCACCGAGGCACTACTGCGGTACGGCGTGCGCTTCAAGGCCCAGGTCTGGCCCGGCGACACCCTGACGGCCACGGTCACCGTCGAATCTATCGAGGACACACCTACCGGCCCGGTCGCCCACTTCACCCTGCGCACGGTCAACCAGGACGGCGCCGAGGTGGTCACCGGCACCGCGGCGGCCCGCCTGGAGCCCTGAGCCGATGGCCGCCGCGCAGGAAGGCGTGCAGGCGGCCACCTGGACCGCCATGGTGAGCCGCGCCTACGACCATGCCCGCCCCGCCGTCCGGTTCGGCGACCTGACCTGGACCGGACGCGAACTCCTCGACCGCGCGGCAGGTGCGGCCGACTGGCTGGACACCCTCGGCCTGGAGCCCGGCGAACCGGTGCCCGCGCTGGTCGCGACCTCCGCCGACGCCCTCGCGCTGGTGATCGGCGGCGCCGGATCCGGCCACCCGCTCGCACCGCTGGGCGTGCGGATGACGGCGTACGAGATCGCTGCCGTGGTCAAGGGAACGCGGACCCAAGTCCTGCTGGCGCAGCCCGAGTTCGCCGACCTCGGCAGACAGGTCGCCGAGCTGTCCGGCCGGCGGATCGCCGTCGTGCCCGAACTGCTCCCCGGTAAACGGGAGTTGACTGCCGGACCCGACGACCTCGCCGCCGTCCTGCACACCTCCGGAACGACGGGCCTGCCCAAGCCCGTCCCCATGAGCCAACGGCGCCTGGCCGCCCGAGCCCGCGTGAACGGACGGCTGTGCGGGCTCGACCCCGAAAGCTTCTACGGCGGCAGCGCACCCTTCCACCACATCGCGGGCCTGGGCAACATCGCCGTCGCGCTCGCCGCGGGCGCGCTGATCACCGGCCTGCCCCGTTTCACCGTCGAGGGCTGGGCCCTGCTGCGGGACCTCGGCACCACACACACCAGCATGGTCCCCGCGATGCTGGAGACCCTGCTGGCGGCCGGACAGGCCCGCCACGAGACGCTGCGGACCCTCCAGTACGGCGGCGCGCCCGTCCGCCCCGGCACCCTGCGCCGGACGTACGAGGCGATGCCCGGCGTCCGCATGCTCAACATGTTCGGCCAGACCGAGGGCTCGCCGATCAGCGTGCTCACCCCGGAGGACCACCGCGAGGCAGTGGCCGGACGGACCGAGCTGCTGCGGTCGGTGGGGCGGCCCGCCCCCGGTGTCGAGGTCAAAGTCCACGACCCCGGCCCGGACGGCATCGGAGAGATCCACGCCCGCGCCGACCACCTCTTCAAGATCGACACCGAAGGCTGGCTGCACAGCGGCGATCTGGGCCGCGTGGCCCAGGACGGGTATCTCTACCTGCTCGGCCGACGCACCGACATGATCATCCGGGGTGGTGAGAACGTCCACCCGATGGAGGTGGAGACGGTCCTGTCCGCGCACCCCGGGGTGGCGGACGTCGCGGTCACCGGCGTCCTGGACGAGCGGCTCGGCCAGACCGTCGTCGCCTTCGTAGTCCCCGCCGATCCCGACGCCCCACCGCAGCCCGCGGCACTCAGAAGCCACACCCGCGCCCGGCTGTCCGGGTTCAAGGTCCCCGTCCGCTGGTGGTTCGTGGACGACCTGCCGCGCAACGCGAACGGCAAGGTCGTACGCCGAAGCCTTCGGGAGCCGACCCCGCTCGAAGGAGAGACACATGACGCTTGACCACGCGGTCGTCGCCCCGGAGACCGTCGGCGTCGACCCGCACCGGCTGGACGTGCTCCTGCGCCGGATCCGTCTGGAGGTCGAGCACGGACCGCTGCCGTCCGCGCAGGTCGCCGTGGCGAGAGGCGGAAGGCTGGTCGCCTTCGAGACCTGGGGGGACGCCGAACCGTCCACGCGATACGTCCTGCAGTCCGTCGGGCGGTCGATCGTCGCGGGCGCGGTCTGGAAGCTGATCGGCGAGGGACTGCTGGATGTGGGCGAGCAAGTCGCCGCGATCATCCCTGAGTTCGCGCCCAACGGGAAGGAGGAGGTGACGGTCGAGCAGGTGCTCACCCACACCGCCGGCTTCCCCTTCGCACCGCTCGGGTACCCGAAGATGCTCGACCGCGAGCAGCGCCTCGCCGCCTTCGGCCGCTGGCGGCTCGACTACGTGCCGGGCAGCCGCTTCCAGTTCCACCTCACCTCGGCGGCCTGGCTGATCGCCGAGATCGTGGAGCGGCGTACGGGGCTGGCGTTCGCCGACTACCTGCGCGACCGGATCGCCGTACCGCTCGGCCTGTCCTCGCTCGAACTCGGCGTCCCGGTGGACCGCCAGGCAGGCACCGTCGCCCCGATGACCGCCACCGACCGCACGAGCGACGAGCAGGAGCCCGACCCCTGGGGCCCCTGGTACCTGGCCGACCCGCGGGTGCTGGCGGCCGGGGAGCCCAGCCACGCCCTGGTTGCCACGGCCGCCGACGTCGCCCTGTACTTCCAGGCGCTGGAACACTCGGGCCTGTGGAAGCCGGAGGCCGTGGCGGAGGGCACCCGGATCCGGCTGACGGACCACCCGCACGGGGAGCAGATCTACGGGGGCGGCTCAAGCCCGCCGTACCAGCATGGGCCTGTTCGTCACCGTGGCCGGCCCGGACGCGGGCAGCAACCTGCCGTCCACCGGCTCACCCGTCCTCTTCGGCAGCGCCGGAGCCGCCTACCAACTCGGCTTCATGGACCCGGAAACCGGCCTGTCCTTCACCTGCCTGAGCAACGGCTACCCGCTTGCGGGCTACGACCACTCCCGGCGCGGCACGGCACTGCTCACCAACATCGCGAACCTGGCGGCGGACCTCACGGACTAGTGCTGTCAGGGGGCTTGACGGCCCCGGCTCCACCAGCGGACGAAGGCGATGCCTGCGAGAAGGCCGAGAGCGTAACGGAGCGTCCGGCCGTGGGGGTTCGTGGAGCGGCGGGTGCGATGTGACTCGGCCGAGGCCATGGAAAGGCCGTGAGTCTTCTCCGTTGCGGACAACTCCTGTGTGATGTGCTGCCACACCCGCTCTGGAGGGGCGGCCGGGAGGTCTGACTCCTCCACGCCACGGGCGGAGACGACGACCCGTGTGATCAGGCTCAGTTCCTCCCGGCAGCGGTCGCATGCGGCGATGTGCCGCAGGGCGCCGGCGTCGTCGCTCGAGATGTCGTTTCCCAGCGCCAGTTCCATCAGGTGTGCGGGCTCGACATGTGGCACCGTCACCCTCCTGTTCCTGTGCTGCGCCTCAGGCCGCGAGTGGTTCGGCGGTGACGATCAGGTTGGCCTGGTAACCGCCCTTCTCGGGGACGAACGGAGGCGCACACGTGACGAGGGTGAGGACCGGGGGGCCGCTCCGGCGGAACGTGGCGGACGGGAGGTCGCCCTTCGGTACCGTCGAACGCGCGGTGACGCGGTAGAGAGCCGGCTCGGCGTGGGCGCGTCGCACCTCGACCGTGTCTCCGGGCTCCACGTCGTAGAGCGCCGCGAACTCGCCGAGGGCTCCCGTGTTGCTGTCCACGTGTCCGACCAGTACGGACGACCCGTGCGAGCTTCCGGGAGCCGCTCCGAAGCGATACCAGCCCGCGACGGCCGGATCGGCCGGGATGGACATGGCGCCCGCTTCCGTCACGCCCACTGGCCGGACACGGGCGTCCAGGCCCACGTCGCGCACCAGAACGCGCTGGGGAAGGTGCCGGAGTTGAGCCTGGGGCGGGGGACTCGTCCGTGCCTCGGTGGCGGGGGAGAGCGTGCCGGTTGCGGCGGCCCGTGCCGTAGCGGGAGTGCCGAAATCGTCTGGGGGAGAGGCATGTTCCGACGGGGCGGCCCCCAGAGTGAGGACCGCCGCCAGGGCGGCGGTCGCCACTGTGAGGCCGGTGAGCCGTCGTGTCGTGTCACCCACGCCGGCCTGCGGCCCGGCGGGTCACCAGGACGGCCGCCAGGGTGACCACCCCGGTCGCGGCGGCCCAACCCAGCCACTGGTCCGAGGAGTTCGCACTCACGGCGGCGCCACTGCCGCCCGCGTGGACGGCGTTCGGCGCGGATTCCATGCCGCTGAGCGTCTGGGTCGCCAGCTCGAGATTCTTGTCGGTCGCGCTGCCCCAGGCGTAGACGATGCTGCTGGTGCCCTCCTTGAGGTTCAGGTCGGCCGGACCGATCGCCACGGTGTCCGTGCCGGCGAGCACGACATCGGCCGAAACGGTGCCGGCGTCGACGACCGCGGTGTCCTGCTTCGGGTTCTCCAGTCCCTTGAAGACCGGCTGTCCGCCCGCTCGGACGTCCACGGCCGGGGCGGCGGCGACATGCCGCACGGTCAGCCGGGCGTTGCCCGCGTCGACCTGAGCGACGTCGTTGACGAACGCCGTCAGCTGGGGCTTGCCGTCGGCGGAGAGGTGGGCCGCGATCGTGGCGTTCGCTCCGGCCGGCACCTTGATCTCCTTCTCGATGGCCGGTGTGCCGTCGGGGCTCTTCCCGGCTTCGAAGACCTGGATGTCGTAGGTGCCGGCATCGAGGGACTGCGGGTCGGTCACGGTGCCGGGCTCGAAGTCGCTGAGCAGTTCGCTGCCGTTGGCGTAGACGTCGACGGTCAGTCCGGGGACGCCGTGGAAGACGGACACCATGGCCGGGTCGGCACTTCCGGCGGCGGGGGCCGCCATGACGGGGGCGGAGACGCCGAGAGCCAGGGCGCATGCGCCGGCCGAGGCGGCGAGGACGAGGGGGGTCCGGGAGGTCATGAGGATCAACACCTTCGGTGAGAGGTTCCGCCGGATGCGGAGTCTCGTGGCTGTTTCGTGCGCGGCCGCCGCCCTGGATGCGCGCGGCGGCGGGTTCCGGTCCGTACCTACGCGGTGTTCTCGGCGGCGCGGCCTCGTTCGATCCCCTCACGCAGCCGAAGCAGGCCACGTCGGGTGTGGCTCTTCACGGTGCCCAGGGGGATGCCGGTGTGCTCGGCGATCTGGGCCTGGGTCAGGTCCTCGTAGAACGCCATGCACAGCACCTCGCGCTGATGGCGCGGGAGCCGGGACAGGGCGTCGACCAGGAGCACCCGGTCCAGGACGTCGTCCGGGGCGCCCGCCTCGTGGCGGTGCACGTCGGCGTCGGACACCATCGAGTCGATCAGCGTGAGACGCCTCGTCCTGGCCGCCAGTGCGTCGATGATCTTCCGGCGCGTGATGCCGACCAGCCAGGCGCCGAGCGGGCCCCGCTCCGGACGGTAGCCGTCCCGTCCGCGCCAGGCGCCGAGGAACACCTGCTGGGTCACGTCCTCGGCCTCATGGGCGTCGCCGAGCGAGCGGGTGGCCATGGTGTGGACGAGTGAGCCCCAACGCCGGTAGACGGCCGCGAACGCGGTCTCGTCCGCGGCGCACAGGCCGCGGGCCAGTTCTTCCTCGCACGGCGTCTCCTCCGCGGCCGGGGTGCGGACACCGGCGGATCGCGTGTTCGTGGTCATGGGCTTGTTCCTCCTGCCGTGCGTCCCGTGCGGGGGCCGGAAGGCCGCCTGCCGAACCGGTCCGGCCGGCAGACGCCGTAGCGACCGAGCGCCTGCGTGCCAGTCTCGTGAGCTGAAACGACGCAGACAACATGCGTCGTTTATGCGTCGTACAGTGGGGAGTATGAGCCTGGACAGAGATGACGGTGGCGAGGACGCGCCGCGTGGCGGCGGGCTGACCACCGGGGAGGTGGCGAGGCGTCTGGGGGTGGCACCGACCACGGTCCGTTCCTGGGACCGCCGCTACGGTCTCGGCCCCACGGCGCACACCGGTGGCCGGCATCGTCGCTGGACCGCCGTGGACGTGGCGCGGCTGGAGCGGATGTGCGCGCTGACGGCGACCGGGTTGCCGCCTGCCGAGGCCGCCCGTCTGGCACTGGACGAGGCGGGTCCGGAGACGCCCGCCCCCCAGGTGGGCTCCGTTCGGTCCCCATTGCCCGCGGCCCGCGGCCGGAGCCGGGCCGGCACCGGTCTTCGCCTGGGCGACGTGCGTCAGGAGTGCAAGGGAGTCGCCCGTGCGGCCCTGCGTCTCGACGCCGTCGCGCTCGACGGATTGCTCAACGCCGCGATCGAGGAACACGGCCTGGTCGCGGCGTGGTCGGAGGTGATCATGCCGACTCTTCAGGCGGTCGGCCGCAAATGGGAGAGCTCGGGCGAGAGGTACGTCGAGGTCGAGCACTTCCTGTCCTGGCACGTGTCCGGCGTGCTGCGGCGCCACGCCCCGCCCGCGGTCCCCGACCGGCCCGGCGCCACGACGGTCCTCGCCTGTGTCCCCGCCGAGAACCACACGCTGCCCTTGGAGGTCCTGGCCGCCGCCCTGGCCGAACGGGGCCTGCCGGTGCGCATGTTCGGCGGCGCGCTGCCCGTCGAGTCGCTCGTGGCCGCGGTACGCAGGACCGGTCCGGCCGCGGTGGGGCTGTGGGCGCAGTCGCGCACCACCGCGAGCCGGCCGCTGGCTCAGCACGTGGCCGCGATCGAATGGGGTGTGCGGGGTGCCCGCAGGAAGCCGGTCGTCCTGACACTCGGGCCCGGCTGGGCCGGGCAGACCGTGCCGGGGTCACCGCATCCGTCCGGGTTGGCACAGGCCCTCACGGCCGTGGAGTCCATCGCTCTGAGGTGACGTGGTGCGTCCGTCGGGTACCTGGTCGGACGGACGTGAGGAGAGCGGCAGGTCCACTCCGGTTGGTCTGTGTCCGGCGCATCCACGGGCGGCAGGCTCACGGAAGAGAGGGCAAGGAGAGGGAGCCGCACGCGTGCCTCTGCGATCAGGAGTGAGACGTGGACATCAACGGCGCACGGGTACCGGGCCCCTCCGCCACCGGCGGCGGCCTGTTCGACGCGTACGGCGCCCGCGCGGTGCGCGATGCCGCCGCCGAACGGCGTGTCCGGTGAGCCGACCTCCCGCGGCGCCCACGGAAACCTCCGACGTGGTCATCGTCGGCGGCGGCGCGTCCGGGCTCAGTCTCGCGCACCACCTGACGGCGACCGGTTCCGCCACCGTCACCCTGGTGGAAGCACCGGACGGCCCGCGGCGTCCGCCCGAGCGGACCTGGTGTTACTGGGAGCGGGGCACCGGCGACTTCGCCGAAGCCGTCAGCGCCTCCTGGTCCCGGCTGCGCGTGCACGGTACCGACGGCCGGACGATCACCGTGGACCCGTCCCCGCTGCGCTACCGCATGCTCCGATCCACGGCGTTCGAACAGCTGGTGCATGCCCGGCTGGCCCGTTCACCAGGCTCGCGCGTCCTGCGCGCGACCGCGGACACGGTGCACGACACGGCCGACGGCGCGGAGGTCCGCTGCACGACGTCCGACGGCCGTACGCTGACACTCCGCGCCCGCCAGGTCTTCGACTCCCGCCCCCTGCGCTCTCTGCCACCGGCCCGGACACAGCTGATGCAGCACTTCCGTGGCTGGTTCGTGCGCACCGAAGCGGACCGGTTCGACCCCGCGGTCGCCGATCTGATGGACTTCCGGGTGCCGCAGCCGCGCCACGGGCTCGCCTTCGGCTACACGCTGCCGCTGGCGCCGGGCAGGGCGCTCGTCGAGTACACCGAGTTCTCCCGTGCTCCGCTGACCACGACGGTCTACGAGGCCGCACTGTCCCACTACTGTCGCGACATCCTCGGCCTCGGGGCGTTCACCGTCGAATCGGCGGAGCAGGGCGTCATCCCGATGACCGACGCGCGCTTCCCCCGCCGTACCGGGAGTTCCGTCTTCCGGATCGGCACCGCGGGCGGTGCCACCCGCCCGGCGACCGGCTACACCTTCGCCGCCGTGCAGCGGCAGAGCAGGGCCATCGCCGCCGCCCTGCGCGACGGCCGCGCGAGCGTGCCCGCACCGCACGGACGACGGGCACTGGCCATGGACGCGGTGCTGCTGCGGGCGCTGGACACCGGGCGGATCGACGGTCCCGGCTTCTTCACCGGCCTGTTCCGACGCGTTCCGCCGGAACGTCTGCTGCGCTTCCTCGACGGCGACACCTCGCTCAGCGAGGAGTGGGGCATCGGCCTGCGCACCCCCGTGGGACCCATGCTCCGGACCGCCCTCGAACTCCCCTTCCTGCCCCGACGGTCCCAGCCCGCCCCACGAATCGGAGAGAGCCACCGATGACACTGCTGCGCGACGACGACCTGGCACGCGCCTTCGACCACGCGTCGCACACCTACGACCGCCTCACGGCTCTCAACCCCGGCTACCGCACCGACCTCCTGCGCTCGGCCCGACGGCTCCGGCTGCCCCGGGCCGGGGCCGGCCTGCACATCCTCGACCTCGGCTGCGGCACGGGCGCCTCCACCCGGGCCCTCCTGCGGGCCGCGCCCCGCGCCCGGATCACGGCCGTCGACGCCTCGGCCGGGATGCTGCGGCGCGCACTGGCCAAACCGTGGCCGGCCCATGTGCGCTTCCTGCACCTGACCGCCGAGGAGGCGGCGACGGCCGGTGAGGGACCGTACGACGCGGTGTTCGCCGCCTACCTGTTCCGCAACGTCACCGATCCGGACGGCGTCCTGGGGACCGTCCGCTCACTGCTCCGGCCGGGGGGACGGCTCGCCGTCCACGAGTACAGTCTCAGCGGCTCCCCTGCCCACCGTGCCGTGTGGACGGCCGTGTGCCGAGGGGTGATCATCCCGGCGGGCACCCTCAGCGGTGACCGTGCCCTCTACCGTCACCTGTGGCGAAGCGTCCTCGACTTCGACACGGCCCCCGACTTCACCGCCCGGCTGGCCCGCGCCGGATTCACGGACGTGCGCGCGGCACCCGTCGCCGGATGGCAGACCGGCATCGTGCACACCTTCCTGGCCCGCAACGGGTCCGCCGCACCGGCGGGGGACGCCCGGTGAGCGCCCCGCGGCGAGCGGCCAGGTGGGGCCGCGACCGCAAGGCCGAGATCGTGATGCCCGCGCCCGGCCGGGACCGTTTCGACCGCGCGGCCGCGCCGGGCGTCGCCGTGGTCGGCGGGGGGATCGCCGGTCTCGCCGCGGCCACCCTGCTGGCCGAACGCGGCGCCCGCGTGACCCTCTACGAACGTGAGGAGTCGCTCGGCGGCCGTCTCGCGGGGTGGCGCACCCGCCTCGCAGACGGCTCCGAGGCGACCATGAGCCGCGGCTTCCACGCCTTCTTCCGCCAGTACTACAACCTGCGCGGCCTGCTGCGGCGTACCGACCCCGGCCTCGACCGTCTCAGGCCGCTGCCCGACTACCCACTGCGGCACAGCGGCGGGCTGACCGACAGCTTCGCCCGCGTTCCGCGGACACCGCCGTTCAGCGCGCTCGGCTTCGTCGCCCTCAGCCCCACCTTCGGCTGGCGCGACCTCACCGCGATGGACGCCCGGGCCGCGCTGCCCCTCCTGGACGTACGCGTCCCCGAGGTCTACGAACGCTTCGACGGCATGAGTGCGACGGCCTTCCTGGAGCGCGTCCGCTTCCCCGAAGCCGCGCACCATCTGGCCTTCGAGGTGTTCTCGCGCAGCTTCTTCGCCGACCCGCGCGAACTGTCCGCCGCGGAACTGCTGCTGATGTTCCACATCTACTTCCTCGGCTCCTCGGAGGGCCTGCTCTTCGACGTGCCGAACGAGCCCTTCCCCCAGGCCCTGTGGGAGCCCCTCGGCGACTACCTCCGCGGCCTCGGGACGGATGTCCGCACCGGCACACCCGTGCAGGGCGTCCACCCGTGCGACGGCGGGGGAGTGGAGGTGCGGACCGACAGCGCCACCGACCGGTACGACGCGGCCGTACTCGCACTCGATCCCGGAGCGCTGCGAGGGGTCGTCGCGGCGTCACCCCGCCTTGGTACCCCTGCCTGGCGCGGCGACATCGCCGCCCTGGACACCGCCCCCGCCTTCCTCGTCTCCCGGCTCTGGCTGGACCGGCCGGTGCGCGCCGACCGCCCCGGGTTCCTCGGCACCAGCGGCTACGACGGCCTCGACAACATCAGCGTCCTCGACCGCTACGAGGGCGAGGCCGCCCGCTGGGCGGCCCGGACCGGCGGCTCGGTGGTGGAACTGCACGCCTACGCCGTCCCCGCCGGCACCGACCCGGAGGCGATGCAGAACCGCCTCACGGAGAGCCTGCGCCGGGTCTACCCGGAGACACGGCACGCACGGGTCGTGGACGCCCGGCACGAGTGGCGCTCCGACTGCCCGTTCTTCCCGGTCGGCTCCTATTCCCGGCGGCCCACCGTGCTGACGCCGCACCCCCGGGTGACGCTGGCCGGTGACGCGATCCGCTGCGACCTGCCCGTGGCCCTCATGGAACGCGCAGCCACCACGGGCTTCCTGGCCGCGGGAGCCCTGCTCGACGCCTGGGGCGTCCGGGGACAGGTGCTGTGGACGGTTCCCCGGGCCGGCCGTTCACCCGTACTGCGAGCGCTCGGCGCGGCCGGGAGACGCTGAGTCCCCGGCATGCGGTGGCCCCCACCGGCTGCCGGGTGACCGCTGCGCGGTGCTATCCCGGGAACCGTCCCGTGCTGCGCAGCGCCCAGCGCCGCTCCGCGTACGCCAGGTCGTCGCGCCAGAGCCGGCCGGCCGTCCGCCGCATCAGAGGGCGCAGTACGGGCGCGGCGGCCCGCGCGAGGGCGAAGCCGCGCCGGTCCGAGGCGGCGACGACCGCCTCGACCACCGCGGTCCGCGGCCGCTCGTCCGCCTCGCGGGTCAGCGGCGTGGCATGAGTCTCCACCACGGATGTGGACCCCTCACCCTCGGTGATGCGCATGACGACCGTACGCGGTCCGGGCGCCGTGAACTCCGCCCGGACCGGCACCACCAGACGGCCGGTCACACGGAAAGAGACGTCGACGACGAAGGAATCGTCCTCGCCCGTCGGCGGCCGGGCCACCGTCAGGTCGACGAACGAGTACGGGTGGAACCACGAGCCGTGCCACGGGTCGAGCCGGTTGGCGACCACGTCCTGCGGGTCGCACCGCCCGACCGCCGTGAACACGGCGTCCACCCCGCTGCCCGCCGCCGGCCGTACCGGCACCACAGGACGCTCCAACGGCTCCTCGCCGCCGACCGAGTCCAGCCGGACCCACACCAGGACCCCGTCGTCGTGGACCGGGTAGGGATCCCATCCGGCGAACGGCCCCCCGTCCAGGGCCAGTCCGTGCCAGTGGCACACCAGCGTGCCGCACACCACCCGGCTGTCGCGCAGGGGCGCCCCGAGGTGGGGGCAGGCGCCCGGGCCGGCGTGCAGTTCGCCGGTTTCCGACCGCCACAGCACCACCTCGACACCGCCCACGGTCCTGCCGTACGGGCGGCCGCCGGCGCGTACGTCCCGGGAGGCACCGACGACGAACCAGTTTCCGGACGGGCGGGCCGAAGCCCGTTTGAGGGCGTCGGCGATCAGAGCCGGGCGTGCCTCCCGCCAGGTGGGCGTCTGCGTCGCCCAGTCCGACCGCCGGCGCCGCCGCAACGGCGGTGTCCAGCCAATCCGTTCCGCTCGGTCGCTCATCGCGCCGGTCCTTTCGTCGGGATGGCCGCGCCATCCGCCCGGGATGCTCCGCGCCCGGTGCGGGCCTGCCACCGCGCGCCCGCGATGCGTACGACTCCGGCGGCAGCCGTGGCCGCGCGGCGCCCGCGGGACACCACCGCACGGCGGTGCACCACGGTGTAGTCCTGATCCGCGATCGCGTCGAGAATGCCGCTGTACAGGGTGAACGCGGTGCGGATGCAGGGGCGTGTCCGTGGGTCGAGCATGGCGATGCCGGGTTCCGCCGCCCGGTACGCCTCTCTCGTCATGTCCTCGGCGGCGATCAGCGCCGCGCGGATCCGCCGGTCGCCGCGTCCCGTGCGGCGGCTCCACTCGAGCAGCGCCCGGTCCACGCCGTGGGCGGCGAGCAGGTCCGCCGGCAGGTAGACGCGGTCGCGGTCCAGGTCCTCACCCACGTCCCGCAGGAAGTTGGTGAGCTGGAACGCCACCCCGAGGTCGGCCGCGTGGGGTGCCGCCTCCGCGCTGGGTACGACCGTGCCGAGCACGGGCAGCATCTGCAGTCCGATCACCGCGGCCGAGCCGTGCATGTAGGCCCGCAGGTCGGCGTAGGTCGGATAGTCCGTGACGTGCAGGTCGCTGCGCATCGAGACCAGGAAGTCCGCGAACAGCCCGGGCTGGATGCCGTACCGGTCGGCGGTGTCGGCGACGGCCCGGACCACGGGCTCGGTTCCGCCGCCGGTACGCAGCCCGTGCGCGAGATCGCTCTCCAGGTGGCGCAGCAGCCGGTCGCGCTCCTCAGGCGTGCGGTGCCCGTCGAGGTCGTCCACGATGTCGTCCGCCCAGCGTGCGAAGCCGTACAGCGCGTGCACCGCGGAGCGGCGTTCCACCGGGAGCAGCCGGGTGGCCAGGAAGTAGGTCCTGCCGTGGCGGGCGTTGAGCCGCCGGCAGTGCGTGTACGCGGCGCGCAGGGCGGGGGCGGTGATCCCGGCGGCGTCCAGTTCACGACGGGTCATGGACGTCCTCCGCGGTCAAGGGAGTGGGGGCAAGTGCTGGGCGCGCCGGGCGGGTGCGGGCGAAACGGTGTGGGCCGCCCCCGGTGATGCGCGCCGCGGCGAGTTTGCCGCTGATGAGCACCGTCGGAACGCCGACACCGGGGGTGGTGCCGCAGCCGGCCAGTACGACGTTGTCGGCGCCGCGCACCAGATTGCGCGGGCGGAACGGGCCGGTCTGGGCGAAGGTGTGGGAGACGGAGAAGGGGCTGCCCGCCGCGTGCCCTTGCGCGGCCCAGTCCAGCGGAGTCACGAGCATCTCCTCCTGGACACTGTCCGCGAATCCGTCCAGGCCCCGGCGTTCCAGCTCGGCGACCAGGCTCTCCCGGTAGCGCGGCCCGAGGTCCCGCCACGCGTCGGCGGAGGGGCCGACGTCGGTGTTGGGGCAGGGGGCCAGCACGTAGTGGAGGTGTCTGCCCGGCGGCGCCAGGGCGGGATCGTGGGTCGTCGGCCGGGTGATCAGCAGGGACGGGTCGCTCATCAGCCGACCCGAGCGGGTCAACTCGTCGAACGTGCGCTCCCAGGCTCCGCCGAAGGACAGAGTGTGGTGGGCGAGGCCGGGCCAGGTGCGGTCGGTGCCCGCGTGCAGGACAACGGCGGACGGCGAGTGACGCAGCCCCACCGGGCGCCGTGGCGCGCGCCCCAGCAGCCGGTGCGCGGCGGACAGCTCGCAGGAGAGCACCACCGCGTCGCAGGCGATCCGCTCGCCGGAGGCCAGCCGCACGGCACGGACCCGTCCGGCCGAGCGCTCCAGCGAGGCCGCTTCGGCCGACCAGCGGAACTCGCCACCCGCGTCGGCCGCCGCGTCCGCCATCGCGCGGGGCAGCGCGTGCATACCGCCCTTGGGGAACCAGACGCCGGCCACGGTGTCCATGTAGGCGATCACCGCGTACGCCGCGAGGGCCCTGGCCGGGGCGACCCCGGCGTACAGGGCCTGGAAGGAGAAGACCCGGCGCAGGCGGGGGTCGGCCAGGAAGCGGGCGATGCGCCGGTCCAGCCGCCCGAAGCCGCCCAGAGCCGCCAGGCGGGCCAGGTCGGGGTGGAGCAGCTGGAAGGGCGAGTCGAAGTTCGTGTCGATGAAGCGCCGCATCTGCGCGCGGTACAGCCGCTCCAGCCATTCCCGCAGGTCGCGGTAGCCGGCCGCTTCGGCCGGTCCGGCGAACCGCCGGACCTCCGCCTCCATCGCCTGGCCGTCGGTGTGTACGTCGAGGGAGGTCCCGTCCGCGAAGCGGGCCCGGTAGGCGGGGTGCAGGGCCGTCAGCTCGACGTGGCGGGCAAGGCTGTCGCCGACGGCCGCGAAGGCTTCGTCGGCCAGGTGCGGCATGGTCAGGACCGTGGGACCGGTGTCCACCTCGTAGTCGCCGAGGCGTACGCGGCCGGCCCGGCCGCCCGGACCGGCGTCCCGTTCGACGACCGTGACCCGGCGGCCTGTGCCCAGCAGGTGCAGGGCACAGGCGAGGCCGGACAGCCCCGCGCCCACCACGACGACATGATCCGACGGCCCCGGCACGGTCCTCACGCGGCCTCCCCGGCGCGCTCGAGTGCCACGCCCGCCGCCCGTTCGACGAGGGTGGCGAACTCCCGCCGTACGAAGGACTCGGCGCCGGTCCGGTCGAAGTGCCGCAGACTCGTCGCCCCCAGCTGCGTGATCTTCGACTCCACGACGGCCCGCGCCCCGGTCCGCTCCAGCGCCGCTCGCATCCGCGCCACGGCCTCGTCCGAGGGGAGGGGCGTGCCCGGGGCGAGCGCGTCGGCGGATTCCTCGTCACCGGAGGCCTCGGCGAGCCTGACACCGACGGCGAGCAGATAGGTGAGCTTGCGGGTGCGCAGGTCGTCGTCGGCCGGTTTGCCCGTCACGGCCGGGTCTCCGAAGGCGCCCAGGAGGTCGTCGCGGAGCTGGAAGGCCAGACCGGCGCACCGTCCGGCGGAGCGCAGCGCGTCCAGGGCGGAGGCGTCGGCGCCGGTCAGTGCCGCGCCGAGAGCCAGCGGCCGCTCGACCGTGTACAGGGCGCTCTTGAGCGTGGCGATGCTCACCGCCTCGTCGAGTCCGGACGTTCCGGTGGCCTGGGCGTGGATGTCCCGGTACTGCCCGGCGACCATCTCGCCGCGCATGGCCTGCCACTCGCGGTGCAGCCGGAGGCCGTGCGGTGAGCCGAGAGCCGTCTCGGTCAGCAGGTCGTCCGCCCAGGCCAGGGCCAGATCACCGGCGAGCACCGCGGCGGACATCGCGAACGCTTCGGGCGGGCCCGTCATCCGTGCGGCCCGGTGCATACGGGCCAGGTCCACGTGCACCGCCGGTGCGCCGCGGCGCAGGGGCGAGCCGTCCATCACGTCGTCGTGGATGAGGGCGCACGCCTGGAGGAGTTCGAGGGCCGCGCCCGTACGCAGGAGTGCCGTGACGTCGCCCGATCCGCCGGTGGCCCGCCATCCGCACCACGCGAACGCCGTGCGCAGCCGCTTCCCGCCGCGCCGGACGAACGCGGAGACACGGCCGGCGACATCGCGGGCGAACACCGGATCGGTCTCCCGGGCCCGGCACATACGTTCGTCAAGCACACGCCCGAGCTCCGCCTCGACGGCACGGACGGCTTCCTGGGCCGTGAACGGCCGGTCGGCCGACCCGACCGGTTCGGCCACGGTGGGCCGCAGTCCCGGCATGCGCAACCCCTTCTCACTCTCGGTCACCTGCACACCCGTGCTTCTGCCGAGTGCCCCTGTACGGATGCGCCGATTCACCGCTGGGTGCGCGGGCCTTTCGGGAGCGGCCATGATCCGGAGTGCGGCAGCGGTGCCCGTCGTGCGGCCTCCGGCACCGTCGGTGCGGGGCAGACGCGGGGCGAGACAGACGTGGGGTGAGGCAGACGCGGGGTGACCACCGACCGCCCCAGCCCGGCCATCAGAAGGAGCGACGTCGCGGTACCGGAAACGGGCCGGACAAGCCTGAGCCCGGTACCGAAAGTCGGTACCGGGCTCCTCGCTTCTCTCCCGTGACGCTCAGCGGCTGATCAACTGCTGGGCGTTGTTGTACATGATGTCGTCCTGGGCGGACTCGTCGAGCTCGGCGATGAGCTTGCGGAAGTCACCGGGGGCGGCCAGGCCCTCCGCGTGCGGGAAGTCGGAGCCCATCACGATGGACTCGTGGTAGCCGAGGCGCTTGACGACGTTCACGATGTCGTCCTCGGGATAGGGCACCACGCGGACGTGCTTGCGGAAGACCTGGCTGGGGCGCTCGTCCAACTGCCCGCCGATCCAGGGGCCGTTGCGGCCCATGCCGCGGCTCTTGTCCATGTGGCGCACGAAGTGCGGCACCCACTCGGACCCGAACTCGGACACCAGGACGTTGATGTCGGGGAAACGGCCGAAGAGGTTGTCGAAGATCAGCGCGGACAGCGTCTCCTCGACGGGGCGCTGGCCGTAGGTGTTCTGCCACTGCCAGGCCGACATCCGGAAGTGGATGGGGTGCGGGTCGTAGCCCCAGGAGGGCGCCACCTGCGAGTTGTAGTAGAACTCGCTGATGTGGTAGCAGACGCTCGCCTTGGCCTCGTTGACCAGCTTCCAGAACGGGTCGAAGTACGGGTCGCCGGGGGAGCGGCCGTACACCGGTCCGGTGGGCAGCAGGATGAAGCGGGCGCCCTGGTTCAGGACGAACTCCAGCTCCTTGACGGCGCTGGGCAGGTCGCGCAGTGACAGCAGCGCGGGGGCGTAGATGCGGCCCTGGTGGTTGAAGCCCCAGACCTCGTTCATGTACCGGTTGAAGGAGTGGTAGTTGGCGTAGAGCGGCTCCACGCCCTTCACGTACTCCTCGGCGACCAGTGCCCAGCCGCCCGGGTAGATGATCGTCTGGTCCAGGCCCTGCTCGTCCATGACACGCAGCCGGGACTCGCGGTTCTGGTACGACTCGTGCATCGGCTCGAACTGGTACGTCTCCTCGGGATTGCCCGAGGCCATCGCCTTGAGCATCTCCTTGAGTGAACCGGGACGGTAGACCTGCCCGAACTCCGGTTCCAGGCATACGACGATGCGGTCCCCGGCGAGGATCACCTCCCGCCCGTCCGGCAGGGTCACCGGGGCGACCGCCGATCCGAGGAACTCCTTCGGGAGGTAGCGGGTGAAGGAGTCCCGCTCCTCGTACATGTGCTGGTCGCAGTCGAAGATGCGCTTGCGCAGTTCGGCCATGGCGTCGCCTCCGGGGCCCCAGGAACTATTCAGTACGCCTTCTATAATTATCTAACTGATTAGAGAGCGCAAGGGGGAGGTGGAGGCGGGTCCGCAGCGAGGTCGGGGCCGGTCAGTCGAGGAGTTCGAGCACCGTCTTGGGTCCCGCGGCGTTCACGACGTCGTCCGCGCTGGAGATGTGCCGCTGCCACAGCTTCTCGGCCTCGTCCGCCTTGCCGGACTCGATCAGGCCGACCATCCGCACATGCGCCCGGTGTCCCTTGAGGGCCTGCGTCTTCTGTGCCTCGGCGTCGGCCGCGCCCGCGGTGTACGAGGCGTTGGCCCGGTCGATGATGTTGCGCAGCATGCCGCACAACAGGATCAGGGTCTGGTTGCCGGTGAGTTCGACCAGCAGGGCGTGGAAGGCGTCCTGCGCGTCGACCAGGGCGAGCGGGTCGTCCAGGACGGCCTTCTCGGCCGCCACCGCGTCGCGCAGCCGCTTGATGTCGTCCGCCGTGTGCCTGGTGGCGAGCTGGCGGGCGCAGGGCGGCTCGATGAGGGCCGCGGCACGATAGATGTCACCCAGGGTGGCGCCGCGGTACTCCAGGATCAGGCCGGCGAAGCGGGCGGCGACATCCGAGTCCGGAGCGCTCACCCGGGCGCCGCCGTGGGCGCCGCGGCGCACCGTGATCAGGGACTCCGACTCCAGCACCCGGAACGCCTCGCGCAGCGTGGGCCGCGAGATGCCGAACTGCTCCATCAGGCCCGACTCCGGAGGCAGCGCGTCACCGGGCTTCAGCTCGCCCCGTACGATCTGACGACGCAGGTGCGCGGCGACCAGCTCGGCGGTCTTCGGCACCCGCACCTGACGTCCGACGCGGCTGCGGGCGGGGACGGGCACGGTCGCCGTTTCTGCGGTGCGGGCTGCCTCGGCCACGGTGGGCTCCTCGTATAGCTAAATGAATCGTCTTAGTGCATCGAGGGTACCAGGTCAAGGCGTGAGTGATCGTCTCTTTGCGTCACCTGATCTGGTGCCCTGGCGGCTGTTGGTATATAGATGATTCATCTATCTATAAAGCCAGCCAACGGACCCCGTGGGAGTGACCTCGATGACCGAGAACCCAGCCCCGGTGATCCTCACCGAGCTCACCGACGACGGGGTCATGCTGTTCACCCTGAACCGGCCCGAACGGCACAACGCCTGGACGCTGGAGATGGAGCTGCTCTACAACGAGCTGTTCGACCGGGCGGAGCAGGATCCACGGGTGCGTGCCGTGGTGCTCACCGGCGCCGGGCGCAGCTTCTGCCCGGGAATGGACATGAGCGTCCTGGACGCCGCCTCGTCGGGCGCCCGTCCATGGCCGACGGACCAGCTGCCCCCGCGCAGCCGCCCGATGTCCTTCCCGAAGCCCGTGGTGGCGGCCGTCAACGGCGCCTGCGCCGGCATCGGGTTCAACCAGGCGCTGATGTGCGACGTCCGGTTCGCCGTGCCGCACGCCAAGTTCGCCGCCGCGTTCAGCGCGCGGGGGCTGGTGGCCGAGGACGGCGTGTCCTGGATCCTGCCCCGGCTGATCGGCTACGGCAACGCCGCCGACCTGCTGCTGTCCTCACGTCGGATCACCGGGACGGAGGCCCTGGCCATGGGGCTGGTCAACCGCCTGGTCGAACCCCAGGACCTGCTCCCGGCGGCGCTCGCGTACGCGACCGAACTGGCCCGGTCGGCCAGCCCGTACGCGATGTCCCTGATCAAGCGGCAGCTCGCCGACGACCAGGCGAGGACCTTCACCGAGAGCCGCGATCACGCGGCCGCTCTCCTGGCCACGGCGAAACGTGCCCCGGACTACCGCGAGGGCGTGCTCAGCTTCATCGAACGCAGGCAGCCGGAGTTCGCGGGGCTGGGGGAGACTCCGGCCGTGGCCCCGGCGCTTCCGCAGGAGGCGTCGTCATGACACGCCCCGAACTCCCGCTGCACCGCCGCACGATCACCGTCACCGCGTACGCGGAGGGCGGCGACGAGATCTCGGTCGAGGCGGAACTGAGCGACGTGCGCCCCTGGGCGGAGCCGCCGGCCGACGTCGTCCACCGGATGGCGCTCGCGGTCCGGGTGCGGCTCGCCGGCATGGTCGTCGTGCACGCCGACGCGGACATGCGGACCTTCCCGCACGCCGAGTGCCCGTTGATCACCCCGGTGTTCGACGGACTGGTCGGGCTCAGCGTCGCCGCCGGATACAACCGGGCCATCCAGGAACGGTTCCGTGGGGTGTCCGGCTGCTCGCACCTGCATGAGCTGGCCCGCGCCTTGGGCCCCGCGGTGGTGCAGGCGGCCATCTCGGCGAACGCGGGCCTGCGGTACGCCGGTGAGCGGTCCCAGGGCCCGCGCTCCACGGCGGGCGTGCTGAACAGCTGCCACGTCTGGGCGCCGGACGGCGTGGGCCTGCGCAAGCTGGACGCGGGCTGGGTCCCGGGGACCGGCCCGCGTCCGGTACCGCCGCTCAGGGCCTTCGAGGAACGGGGACCGGGGGCGTCCGGCGCCTGAATGCGTTGCCGTCCGACGCCTGCATCCTCTCGGGCGGCGCGGGGCTGGATCAGCGTTGCAGCCACTCGTCGAGGAGCGCGACCTCGGCCTTGCTGAGACTGGGCAGCTCCGGCAGGAGGGTGCGGAAGGCCGCGACGACGGCCGCCGGGTCCCGGGTGGGGACAGCGGGCTCATCCACGAGGATGGCGCGAGCGATCGCGTCGAAGGCGGCGTCGGCCAGGTGCGGGTCGCTCTGCTCCGGTGGCAGGGTCAGCAGGGTGTGGACGGTTCCGATCCCCGCCGAGCGGATGAGGTTGACGGCGCGTTCCTCGCTCACCCGGAGCCGCCCGGCGGCGGCGATCCTGTGCACACGCTCGGCAAGGATCAACACGCCCTTGACCTGTGCCGGGGTGTTGCGTGCACGGGCCGGGTCGAGCAACAGGCCGTAGACGTACGGGTTGGCCAGGCCGAAGCTGATCTGCGTGTTCCATCCGGCGCGGAGGTCTTCCACGGGGTCGTCCGAGGGCGCGGTGGTCTGCTTGCTCGCCACATGTTCGGCGAAGACATGTTCCGCGGCGACATCCAGCAGGTCGTCCTTGTCCTGGAAGAAGCGGTAGAGAGCAGGAGGCTGCAGCCCGGCCTCGTGCGCCACGCGGCGTGTGGTCACCGCGGCCGGACCCTGGTCGCGCAGCAGGCCGGCCGCAGCCTTCACGATGCGGTCCCGGGTGATGTCTCGCCGCTGCGTGTTGGGTGTCATGGAGACGATGGTATCGCTCGCGTGTGACGGGTGATGTTATCGCTGTTATCGCCAGCTCATCCCGAATGACCTGCATGAAGAGTACGGCCGCGTCCAACGGAAGTATCGGTGATACCGTTATTTCAGTTCCGTTGGAAACGTTTTCAGACTGGAGCAACCGATGCTGATCGTCACGGGAGCCACCGGCCACCTCGGCTCGCTGATCGTCCACCGCCTGCTGGAGCGGGTACCGGCCGACAGGATCGCCGTCAGTGTGCGCGACGTGAGCAAGGCCGCCGACCTTGCCGAGCGCGGCGTCCGAGTCCGAGCGGGAGACTTCACCGAACCCGACAGTCTCAAGCACGCCTTCGAAGGTGCCGAGCGCGTCCTGGTCGTCTCCGCGGCCATTCGAGGCGGCGGCGCGTTGACTGCCAACCGCGCCGCCATCGACGCGGCACGGGAAGCGGGTGCCCGACGCATCCTCTACACCAGCCACCAGGCCGCCTCTCCCACGTCGCTCTTCCCGCCGCAGAAGGTCCACGCGGCTACCGAGGAGCACCTCCAGCACCAGGCAGTTCCCTACACCGCCCTTCGCAACGGGTTCTACGCCTCCGCCTTGGGCCCCTACCTCGGCGCGGCGCTGGCGACCGGCACGCTCGCCGTGCCGCAGGATGGCCCGGTGTCCTGGACGGCCCACGAGGACCTGGCAGAAGCCGCGGTCTCCGCACTGACCGAGGACGGTGTACTCGAAGGGATCACGCCGCCGCTGACAGCCCCCCACACGCTGGACTTCGCCGACGTTGCCGAGATCCTCAGCCGCATCACCGGCCGGACCATCACCCGAGTCGTCATGGACGACAACGAGTGGATATCCGCAGTGGTCGCCGACGGGATGCCGCGGCCCGCTGCGGAGTTCGCCCTGACGATGTTCGCGGCATCGCGCAATGGCGAGTTCAACGCCACCAACCCGACGCTGGAAGCCACCATCGGTCACCCCGCGAAGACCGTCCATGAGGTCTTGGAGGCCGCCGCGCGCTCCCGGTGAACCGACCAGCCTCTGACCGGCGACGGTTCCCGGTCAGAGCACTAACGCCCCAGGTAGGCAAGCTCCGGGAAATGTCGCTGGTACGCGTCCAGCAGGCGTTTCGCGACCGTGTACGAGTCGATCAGCGGGTGGATGGTCAGGGCCTTGACCGCGTGGGCGCGTTCCGCGGTGGTCGCGGCGTGGATCACCGCGCGTTCGACCGCCTTGACGGCGCACACCAGGCCCTGGCCGTGGTCGGGCAGCGGCGAGCCGGCGATGGGGCGTGCGCCGTTGGCGTCCACATGGCAGGGGACCTCGATGACGGCGTCGTCGTCCAGGGCGGGGATCCGGCCGCGGCCCCGGACGTTGAGGATGAGCGTGGTCCGCTCGTCCCGGGCGATGGCCCGCATGAGTGCGAGGGCCACCTGCTCATAGCCGCCGGATTCCAGGTCGCACGAGTCCCGTTCGCCCATGCCGACGGCGTCGCGGTTCTCCGCCATGTAGGTGGTCTCGCGCTCCAGCCGGGTGGCGTCCCAGGCGTTCCAGGCGGCCCGGGGCGCGGTCGGGCCGTCGCCCGCGGTGTCCAGCAGGTCGTAGAAGCGCTGCTGTTGCGTGTGGAGGAAGGCGCCCCGGGTGTGCTCGGCGGCCCGCGCGGTGCCGACCGACTCGCGGTGGAAGTAGTAGTAGTGCAGGTACTCGTTGGGCAGCGCGCCGAGTGTGCGCAGCAGGTCGGCGCCGAAGAGCTTGCCCTCCTCGAAGGAGGTCAGGGCGGCCTCGTTCCCGAACAGGGACGGCAGCAGGTTCCGGCCGTCGGCGTACAGGCCGCACAGCCAGCCCAGGTGGTTCAGACCCACGTAGTCCAGGCTGGTGCGCGCCGGGTCGACGCCGAGCGCCCCGGCCACGCGGCGGCCCAGACCCACCGGGGAGTCGCAGATCCCGATGACGCGGTCGCCGAGGAGGGCGGTCATGGCCTCGGTGACCATGCCTGCGGGGTTGGTGAAGTTGATGACCCAGGCATCGGGCGCCAGGGCGGCGATCCGACGGGCGATCTCCAGGGCCACCGGGATGGTGCGCAGCCCGTAGGAGATGCCGCCCGCGCCGACGGTCTCCTGGCCCAGCACGCCTTCCTCCAGGGCGATCCGCTCGTCCGCCGCACGGCCTGCGAGTCCGCCGACCCGGATGGCGGAGAACACGAAGTCGGCCCCGGTGACCGCCTCGTCCAGGTCGGTGGTGACGGTGACCCTCGGTGGATCGGGGTGCCCGGCAGCCTGGTCGGCGAGGACCTTGGCGATGGTCGTCAGCCGTGAGGCGTCCAGGTCGTACAGGGTCACGTCGGTGACGCGTCCTTCGCCGCGGTCGCCGAGCAGGGCCCGGTAGACCAGGGGGACGCGGAAGCCGCCGCCCCCCAGGATCGTCAGTCTCATACCTCGACCACCTCGACTCCGGCCTCGCGCAGACGGCTACCGGTCTTCTCCTCCACCGGGGCGTTGGTCACCACGACGTCGAGTTCCTCGGGACCGCACACCCGGGCCATTCCGGTGCCGGGGAACTTGCCCGCGTCCGCCAGCAGGACCACCTGGGCACTGGCGGCGATCATCGCCCGCTTGACGGGCACCTCGACGGCGGTGGTGTCCAGCACCTGTCCGTCGGGGCGGACCCCGCTGGTGCCGAGGAACAACCGGTCGGCGTGGACCTGCCGCAGGTTGTCCTCGGTGAGGAAGCCCACCAGCGAGCGGTAGTCGCGTCGGACCACGCCGCCCAGCAGGATCAGCTGGATGTCCTTGTCGTCCTGGAGCTCCTCGTAGACGGCGAGGTTGCTGGTGATCACGGTCAGGGACCGGCCGTGCAGGTGGCGGGCCACCCGGTGGGCCGTGGTGCCGATGTCGAGGAGCACGGTCTCGCCGTCCCTGACGAGGTCCGCGCACCAGACGGCGAGCGCGTCCTTCGCCTCGACACGGACTCCGGCCACGTCGGCGAACGGGTCGTCCTCGCCCACCATGGGGGCGGCGCCGCCGTAGACCCGCTTGAGCAGTCCCTCGTCCTCCAGTTGTACGAGGTCACGACGGATGGTGGCCTGACTCGCCCCGACCTTCTCGGCCAGGGCGACCACCGAGATGGGCCCGTCCGCGCGCAGGGCGCGAAGGATCAGCTGATGTCTTCGGTCAGGGAGCATGCGCTGACCATACTCGTGAACTCTTCAAACTCAAGCAAAGTCACGCATGAATGTCTCGATACTCGCTTGACCCTTGTCAAAGTCGCGCATCGGGTGCACTCTCTTGCGTAATTCAAGCGAGGTCCGGACCCCACTCCGGTCGGCCGAAGCGGATGAACGGCGTATCCCGCCGCCATGGACGCGTCGGCACCGTCTGAGAGGACCAGCTCACACGCCCCGGGTGGCTGAAGGGTTCCCACCACGCCGATGCTCTTCAGCCACCCGGCCCTCCCGTCACACCCCTCCACGGCTCACGACTCACAGGCCCTGTCGGACATACCGGATATGGCCGATGCGCAGACCCCGCCCAGAACTAGGAGAAGATCGTGGATCTTTCCCGCAGACGATTCCTTCAGGCCGCCGCCCTGACGGCCGCCGCGGCCGGCGCCACCGCAGCATGCGGCGGCAGTTCAGGATCGAGCGGCAGCAAGGACGGCAAGGACCTGACCCTCTGGTACTGGGGAGGCGCGCTCAGCGACAAGGTGGTCGCCGAAGCCAAGACGCACTTCAGCGGCCAGGTCAAGCTGACCACCAACTCCATCGGCGGCGACTTCAAGCAGAAGCTCACCACCACCCTCGCGGCGGGCGCGGCCGTGCCTGACATCACCGGCATCAAGGGGGAGGACATCGCCTCCTTCCTGCCCAATGGCAGCCGCTTCCTGGACCTGAACGACCTGGGCTTCAAGAAGCTCTCCTCCCAGTACCTGGACTGGAAGACCAAGCTCGCCCAGACCACCGACGGCAAGCAGATCGGTTTCCCGATCGATATCGGTCCCACCGCGCTCTACTACCGCGCGGACCTGTTCGACAAGGCCGGGCTGCCCTCCGACCCCGCCAAGGTCGCCGCCGCGACCAAGACCTGGGACGACTACTACGCGCTCGGCGCCGAGCTGAAGAAGGCGTTGCCCGGCACCTACCTGATCAACAACCTCGGCTCGGTGTTCAACATCGCGGTCGGTCAGGGCACCAAGCGGTTCATCGACGAGAACAACCACTTCATCGGCGACCAGGACCACATACGCGCCGCCTGGGATCTCTCCGTCCGCCCCTACCAGCTCGGCCTCGACGGAAAGATCAACGACAACACCCACAACGCCGCCCTCAGCAAGGGCACCCTCACCACCGAACTCGGCGCGGCCTGGCACGCGTTGGACATCGAGCAGGCAGCCCCCAACACCAAGGGCAAGTGGCATGTCAGCCCGAACCCCGGAGGACCGGCCAACCAGGGCGGCTCCTACCTGGCCCTGCCCAAGCAGTGCCGCAACCCCGAAGAGGCATTCAAGATCATCAGCTGGATCCTCAACCCGGCCAACGACGCCCGAGGCTTCACCGACGCCGCCATCTTCCCGGCCTGTCCGGCCGCTTACGCGATGCCGGCCATGACGGGTCCGGACGCCTTCTTCGGCGGGCAGAAGATCATCGAGGTCTTCGGGCCGGCCGCCGAGGCCATCCCGGCCAGCTACGAAGCGCCCGCCGACGCCGCCGTCATGGCCCCCTACCTGACCGAGCTGACCAACATCGAGGCCAAGGGCAAGAAGCCCGACGACGCCTGGAAGGACGCGGTCAGCCAGGCCAAGCAGATCGGCCAGCGGCAGGGAGTGAGCTGACATGTCCTCACCTCCGGTCACCGGACCCGCCGCGGTGCCCAAGCACCGCGGCGGGCCGGGCCCCACCCGGTTCCGCCCGCGACGCACCCCGCCCCCGGGCGCCGTACGGGTCAGGCGTCGCGGGGTGCTGTCCCACTGGCGGCAGTACCTGGCGATCTCGCCCTTCTACCTGGTCTTCCTCGCCTTCTCGTTCTTCCCGGTCCTCTACTCGCTGTATCTGGCCTTCCAGCGCTGGGACGGCATCGGCGACATGCACTTCGTGGGGCTGCAGGAGTTCCGGTTCCTGTGGAAGGACCCCGTCTTCTGGCTGTCGATCCGCAACACCCTGGTGATCTGGGTCCTCTCCACCGTGCCCACGCTCGTCGGTGCCCTGGTACTGGCGACGCTGCTGCATTCGGTGCGCCGCTTCAAGGGCTTCTACCGCATCGCCCTCTACGTGCCGAACGTCACCTCGATCGTCGCCGTGGCGATCTTCTTCGGCGCGGTCTTCAGCAACAACTTCGGCCTGGTCAACGCGATCCTGGACACGGTCGGCATCTCACCCGTCCCGTGGCTGAGCAACCCGTGGCTGATCAAACTGGTCATCGCGCTGCTGATGACCTGGATGTGGACCGGCTACAACATGATCATCTACCTGGCCGGGCTCCAGACCATCCCGAAGGAGATCTACGAGGCGGCCAAGCTGGACGGCGCCGGCCCCGTCCGTACCTTCCTCCAGATCACCATGCCGATCATGCGGCCCATCATCCTGTTCACCGTCATCATCTCGACCATCAACGGCCTGCAGAGCTTCAGCGAACCCCAGATCCTCTTCGCCAGCGAGGCCGCCAACCCCAGCCTCGGCGGTCCCGGCCAGGCGGGCCTGACCACGCTGCTGTACTTCTACCAGTCGGCCTTCGTCAACAACGACTACGGCTACGGCGCGGCCATCGTGTGGGCCTTCTTCGTACTGATCATCGTGCTGGTCCTCATCAACTGGCGCCTCGTGCAACGAGGGAGGAAGGCATGACGGCAGTGGGCACGACGCCGGATCAGGTGAGCACGAGGCGGTCCCGACGCCCCAGGGGCCTGAGCGCGCACGTCTTCCTCATCGTGGCTGTCCTGATCTCGGTCTTCCCGTTCGTGTGGACGATCATCATGGCGACCAACACCACCCAGGACATCTACAAGAGTCCGCCGAAGCTGACCTTCGGCTCCCACCTGCTGGAGAACATCCGGCACATGCTCAAGACCATCGACTTCTTCGGGTCGATGCTCAACACCATCGTCGTCGCGTCCGTCACCACCCTCCTGGTGCTGTTCGTCGACTCCCTGGCCGCTTTCGCCTTCGCCAAGTTCGACTTCCCCGGACGCAGGGTGCTCTTCGCCGCGCTGCTGGGGTTCATGATGCTGCCGTTGCAGCTGGGCATCCTTCCGCAGTTCATCCTCGTCTCCAAGATCGGCTGGGTCGGCACGCTCAGCGCACTCGTCCCGCCCTCTCTCGCCAACGCCTTCGGCATCTTCTGGCTGCGCCAGTACATCCAGAGCGGCGTGCCCGACGAACTTCTCGACGCCGCCCGCATCGACGGCGCCGGGTTCTTCCGGCAGTACTGGAACATCACGCTGCCCATGATCAAGCCGGGGCTGTCCTTCCTCGCCATCTACGCCTTCGTCAACGCCTGGAACGACTACATCTGGCCGCTCGTCGTGCTCACCAAGCCCGGCCACGTCACCCTTCAGGTGGCGCTCGCCCAGCTCAACGTCGCCCACAACACCGACTACAGCATGGTGATGGCCGGTGTGCTCATGGCATCCGTCCCGATGCTCGTCGTCTTCTCGATCTTCGCCCGAGGCTTCATCGCGGGCGCGACGGAAGGTGCCGTGCAGGGCAGCTGAAGCCGTTGTCGGCCCCGGCCTGCGAGGAGGCGGCGCCTCGGCACCGAGAGAGGTGAGGAATGACGGATGTCGATGTGCCGGGGCGGCCGGCAAGGAGGAGAGGGTGGACGGCGTGCAGCGCGGCAAGGTGCTTGTGGTGGGCCTGGACGGGGTGCGCTTCGACCGGCTGACTCTCCCTCAGCCTGCGGCCTCGCTTCGTTCGCCGTCCACGGCGCCCGTGTTGCAGGGGCTCATGGCGGCGGGCTCCTACGGCACCAGTCTGCTGCCCTACGGCGAGGTGGACGGGCAGGCGGAGGACGGGCCGTCGACCAGCATGGCCTACACCGACTCCGGACCCGGCTGGTCGAGCGTGCTGACCGGGGTGTGGCCCGACCGTCACGGGGTGACCGGCAATGACTTCACCGGCGCCGACTACTCCCGCTACCCCGACTTCCTCAGCCGCGCCGTCACCGCCCGGCCCGGTCTGCGCACCGCGGCCGTGGCGTCGTGGCCCGAACTGTTCCACCGAGGCACCCTCGGCCCCGCAATCGGCCGGCGAGTACTTCACGACGGCGAGGCGGAGGGCTACGACGCCGCGGACCGCCTCGTCGCCGACACCGCCGCACACTGGCTCACGCACGGCGACCCGGACGCCGTGTTCGTGTACTTCGGCGCCGCCGACGAAGCCGGCCATGCCACGGGCTCCCTCAGCCCCGCCTACGACAACGCCCTCCTCACCCAGGACGCCCACCTCGGACGGCTGTTGGAAGCGATCGACTCCCGACGCTCCCACCCCGACCGCGCCGACGAGCACTGGACAGTGCTCGTCACCACGGACCACGGCCACCTCGACACCGGTGGCCACGGCGGTGACACCCGTGCCGAGCGCGAGGTCTTCGTCATCCTCGCCGAGCCCGGGATGCCCGGCGGCACCCTGCTCGACGCCCCGCGCCTCATCGACCTGGCCCCGACCGTCCTGGACCGTCTCGGCGTCCCCATCGACCCCGCCTGGGGCCTCCAAGGCCACATCCTGCCCAGGCCCTGCCAGGGCTCCTGATCCATGTCGGGGGGGGTGCCTCTATGTTCTTCGTCAATGCTGAGTGGGTCATGCGGGGGCGGTTTCGGGGGTGCGGGGCTCGTAGAAGGTGCCGTCGCGGAGCATGGCGAACAGCACGCTGATGCGGTGACGGGCCAGGCGGAGAAGGGCCTGCGTATGGGTCTTTCCGCGGGCCCGGCATTTGTCGTAGTAGGTGCGGGAGGCGGGATCGTGCAGGGCGGCGAAGGCGGAGAGGAACATGGCCCGTTTGAGCTGCCGGTTTCCGCTTCTGGGTGCATGTTCGCCGTGGATCGAGGTCCCGGAGGATCTGGTGGCCGGTGCCAGGCCGGCGTAGGAGGCGAGGTGGGCGGCGGTGGGGAAGCTGGTGCCGTCGCCGACGGTGACCAGCAGCACGGCAGCGGTCCTGACCGCGACCCCCGGCATCGAGGTCAGGACCTTCGAAAGAGGGTGATCCTCCAGGAGGGTTTTGATCTGGGCTTCCAGGGCCCGGCGTTGTTCGTGGACGGCGGCGAGGGAGCGGGCCAAGGACGGGATCACGGTGTCGAGGGTGCCGGTGCCGGGGACGACGACGGTCTGTTCGCCGAGTGCGTCGAAGACCTCGTCGATCAGGCGCTGGGCCATGCGCGGGGCCTTGGGCCGGATCACCTCAACGAGCTTGCGGCGACCGGCCTTTCGCAGTGCGGCCGGGGATCCGTAGCGTTCCAGCAGCCAGGTCACGGCGCTGTGGTCCAGGCGGGGCCCGAGTACGCGTTCCAAGCTGGGGTGGAACTGGGTGAGCAGGCCGCGTATTCGGTTGGAGGTGCGGGTGGCCTCGGCCGCCAGGTCCTGGTCGAAGCCCACCAGGACCGTGAGTTCGGCGGTGATCTCATCGGTCAGTTCCAGCGAGCGCAGGGTGTGCGGCATGGTGCGGGCGGCGTCCGCGATCACTGCGGCGTCCTTCGCGTCGGTCTTCGCCTCGCCCGGGTAGAGATCGGCGATCCGCCGCATCGACAGGCCGGGCAGGTAGGCGACCTTGCAGCCGGCGTCCCGGGCGACCGTCAGGGGCAGGGCGCCGATCGAGGCGGGCTGGTCCACGATGACCAGGACGGTGCCGAACTTCGCGGCCAGCTTGTCGAACACGGCCCGCAACTTGGGCTCGCTGTTGGGCAGCTGTTTGTCGAAGACCTTCTTGCCGGCCGGGGTCAGCCCGTGCCCGTGGTGAGCGGTCTTGCCGACGTCCAGGCCGAGGAAGACGCCCACGTCGTCGATGTCGTCCAACCCATCCTCCCGAGCAGGGTTCGTGTGGTGCTGGCCAGGGCTTCGGTGTCGTATGCGCGCATCCACGTTATGCAGACCTGCCGCCCGCAAGCAGCCGGGCATTGCGCCAGGCCGGGCGGTAGTCGGACCTCTCATCAGCGTCTCCAACGGCACCCCGCGGACCCGGTGACACCACCCCCCAGGTCATCCCTGCGACAGGGGGGAACAGTCATGCCGGGCCCGGAGGCCAGCGGTCCCATTGCGGAACCGCGAAGAACATAACGGGGGGCGTCGCGACCGGCGCCCCCTGTTCGTGATCCGGAGGGTGTCACCGGGCCCGGAGGCATCGACGGACCGCTGATTTGGGGCTTGAGCACCGGGCGAAGCCACGAAGAAGGCAATGGGGGTGGCCGGACCACCAGCATCAGGCGTATCTGGATCGCTGTCTCCGCATTCCCGAGGCTGATGGGGCAAGCACAACTCAGACCTACGGAACCGGAGGCGCACAGGATGCGCGTTGTGATCATGGGTGGGACGTCTGGGATCGGCCTCGCGACAGCCGAGAGACTGACGGCTGGCGGCGCCGAGGTGATCGTGACCGGACGGGACCCCGAGAAGCTGGCGGCAGCCAAGGACCGGGTGGCCGGTGCCGAACAGATCGACGGTGCCTCGGAATCGGACGTGACGGAGTTCTTCGAGCGGATCGGCGCCATCGACCATCTCGTGCTGGCATTCAGTCCGGGCGCGCTCGGGCTCGGGCCGCTCGCGGATGTGAGCCTGGCCGGCATCAGGGGTGCCTTCGACGGCAAGCTCTTTTCGTACCTGTATGCGATCCAGCAGGCCGACGTCACTGGCTCGGTCACGATGATCTCCGCAGCCACCGCGAGGGCCGCCCTGCCCGGCAGCGTGGCGCTCGCCGCGGTCAACGGGGCGATCGAGCGGATCGTGTCCCCGCTGGCCGCCGAACTGGCGCCGGTGCGGATCAACGCCGTGGCCCCCGGGGCCGTCGACACTCCCTGGTGGTCGTTCCTGTCGGAGGAACAGCGTGCGGCCCAGTTCAGCGCCGTGGCGGCGGATCTGCCCGCCAAGCGGATCGGACGGCCCGGCGATGTCGCGAACGCGATCGCTTACCTCATCGGCGCCGACTACGTGACGGGCACAGTCCTCCCGGTCGACGGCGGGTTCACGGTCGCCTGACGTTCACGCACTCGTATTTCTGACGAGTTTCAGGAATTGGCTTTCCACCTCTGAGCCCGGCGGCAGCAGATACGAGACCAGCGTCTTGTCGTCATTCGCCACGTGCAGCTTCACGTAGTCGAGGGTGACCTCGCCAAGTATCGGATGGTCGATCGTGCGGGCCTCGGGCACGAACGGCGCCAGTTCCTTGCGTCGCCACATGCGGGCGAAGTCGGGGCTGGCGTCGGCCAGTTCCGTGATGAGCCCGGTGATCTCGGGCGCCAGGATGCCTTCGTTCGCCTGCGTGCGGAACAGCGCGACGGTGAGCGCGGCCTCCGTCTCCCAGTCTCGGGTCATCTCCCGCACCTCGGGTGCGGTGAACGTGAGCCACAAAACGTTGCGCCGCGATGCGGACAGGGCGCCCAGGTCGCCATAGAGGAGTTCGCAGCCGCGGTTCCAGGCCAGGATGTCGAACCGCGGGTTCACGATGAAGGCCGGATTCGGGTCCAGGTGGGTGAGCAACAGCTCGTATTGGGGTGGCAGTTCGGCGCGCGAAGGCGCCCTGTCCGGAGGCGGTTCATCGGCCAGCCGGAACAAATGGTCACGCTCGACCGCATCAAGTCCGAGGGCCGTGGCCAGGCTCCCGAGAATCTGCCGCGAGACGCGGATGTCGCGGGCCTGCTCCAGCCACGTGTACCAGGTGATGCTCACCCCGGCGAGCGTCGCGACTTCCTCGCGCCGCAGCCCGGGTGTGCGCCGCCGCCCGAAGGTCGGCAGCCCCGCCTGCGCCGGCGTGCGCCGCGCCCGCCGGCTGCGGAGGAACTCGGCAAGCTCACGCCGTCGGTCCTGCGCTGTCATCTGTCCACCGCGGCTTCCGCCTCGACACGTTCCCCTTCAGTGGATGCGAGCGTTGTCGTGCATGCCTTCACCTGCAGGGACATGGCACCTCCGGCCGCTCGGTCACCACAGACTCTAAGACAACCGACTTTCCCAGCCCTGACCCAGCCCAGCCCACTGGGCCTTCAGTTGGCGGGTGAGCGCTTCATCGGGCGAATCGGTCGCGGGAGATCAGCCAGCGCCAGCGCCGACGCTCCGTGACGAGGGTGGCGGCGGCCAGCAGGGTCACAGAGAACGCCGCCCAGGCGGGCCAGGCCAGCCATGAGGAGACCACGGCCGCAACAAGCTGGAGCAGCACCAGCAAGATCGTGGTCCAGCCCGGCACCGCGATGATCACGTTGGCCTTGTCTCCCGGAGTGGAGAAGAGCGTCGGAAGGCCGATCAGGGCCGCCACGGACAGGGCGGCGAGCAGCCAGGAATGGCCGGCCAGGGCCCAGGGGGTGGCCACCCATGCGACGAGTTCCGTCGCGAAGCGCAGGGCAGACGCGGCGCGGTCGTCCGGCCGGTCCGAAGTGCTTTCCGCACGAGCAGTGTTGGTCACCTGCGGACGATCTCACGGTGCACCGACGGCAACTCCGCGGACGGCGAACATACGTAGCCGGTTGCGTAGTTCTACTGATCTCTTCAGCGTCCGCTTAGGGGAGGGTCTTGATCGAGGGTGAATCGTGCTCGACCGGAGCGCCACTGAGCACAGGTCAGGATGATGACGTTGCTGGAGTCTGCAGGAGACCGGGTACGGTGGCTGGTCCGCGCCGTCACCCCGACGGGACGTAACCGGCCGGCTCGGTATGCCGCTGCTCCGGTCACCGCCATGCTGGCGGCCGTCGCGCTGCTGACGGCCGGCTGCTCGGGCGACGGAGACGGCACCGACGCATCGGCCGCCACGCCCTCCGTGACCGGCACCGCCACCGCTGCCCCGACCACCCCGTCGGCCACGCCCTCCCCGCCCTATCCGACCAACGCCAAGGGCTGCCACTCCAACGGGGAGTGGACGACGGAACAGGCCACGGACTGGGTGCGAATAGCGGCCGATGCCCCCGACGCAGGCGTCGACACCTCCAAGGACCCGGTCACGATCCACGAGAGCGTGGAGGGCTACTCCGGCCCGCTCTGCGAAACAGTCACCGTTCAGGTGGAGTTCTGGAAGCTCACCTACGGCTCGGCGGGCGCCGGAGAGCACACGACCAGCGCCACGGAGGCCCCGCCGGACTACTACTTCGACATGGACTCCGTGAAGCGGACCGAGCTGCGCGCCGACGGGCGCAAGGAGCTCCTCGTGAAACCGCCGGAGAAGCTCTACGCCGGCGACCGCAGCGTCTGCGTGGGGGCCCTGGTCGCGGTGTACGTCGGCAAGCCCCTCAAGAGCAAGGAACTGCCCGAGCAGATCAGCACCGAGTCCGGGGGCCTCAACATCTACGGCGGGGACGTGGATTTCAGGACCGAGCGGGTGGCCGAGTACGAGCTGTCGCCTCCAGCGGCGCCGCAGGTCTGCAGCCCCGAGGGCAAGCCCACCGCCGACCCGTACGACGTGCCCGACACCACGGGTGTGCCCGACCCGCTGTACCCGACGCCGACGTTCAGCTTCGACCTGGACGACGTCCTGCGTTCCCCGAGTTACGGAGATTGAGCATGTATCTGAAGGGAGGCTGCCATGAGTAAGCGGGAATTGGGGCCGTATCCAAGTCTGAGATATGCGCACATGGTGTCCAAGGACGTCCACAGCAGCCATGTCGTCCGCCAGTTTGCTCTCTATCCGATCGACATCGAGCGGCCGGAGAAGGGCCGACGGGTGGAGGCGCTGGAATGCGGGAGCTGCCAGAAGCCGCTGAAGTTCAAGGTGCTCAGTGTCGCGGCGACCAGGAGCCGCCGGTGGGCGTGGCTGGTGCTGGGCCTGGCCGGGGTAGCGGTGGCGCTCGGGTTCGGGGTGGCGATCTTCGAGGTCGGCGGGCGAGTGGTCGAGGAGGGGGCCCCCAACCCGGTGGGCCCGCTGGCGCTGGGCTTCCTCGCCGGGTTCCTTTCCGGGATCGTCGGCCTGAGCTACTGGTGGTACGAGGACGGGGTGCGCGGGCCCGGCTCGCCGCTGCTGTCGTTGGGTGTGCACGCTCTCCGGTGGCCGCGCAGCTAGCGCGCTCCTGGCGAGATGCCTGATCTGCGAGGCCCTCGAAGATCGACTTATCGAGGAGACTCGGGCTGGACTCCTCGCTGTCCGCCGTGAACGCGCGCCCGCCACACTCGCCACAGACGGGCGGAACCATCTTCAAAGCGCGTCCAATGGATCCGTCCACTCGATGACGCCGACCGGGCATGACGATCCGGCCCACCACGCTCTTCAGGCGCCGCCTGAGACGCGGTCCACCGCCGAAAGCCGGCACAGCTCCCGACCGGGTTCTAACCCGCCGCCGCCCTCGGCTCGCGCGGCAGCCCCAGCACCTTCTCCGCGAGGATGTTCCGCTGCACCTGGGACGTGCCCGCGTAGATGGTGCCGGAGCGGGCGATGAGGTATGTCGTCGACCAGGACGCCGAGGAGTTCGCCGCGCCGGGGTCGTCGGTGCGGTAGGTGCGCAGGGGCGGGCGGCCGACCGGCACCTGGCCGTGCAGGCCCATGATGTCCATCGCCAGATCGGTGACCTTGGTGTGGTACTCGCTCCAGTACAGCTTGGCGATCGACGACTCGGGTCCGGGCTCGGTGCCCTTGAGCCAGCCGGTGAGGATCCGGTAGCCGAGATAGCGCATGATCTCGACCTTGGACCAGCACCAGGCGATGCGCTGCCGGATCACCGGGTCCTGGTCCTTGCCGTACAGCCGGGCCAGCTCGACGAGGCGTTCCACCTCCGCCTTGAAGAGGATCGGGTTGGTCGCCGCCTCCTCCCCGCGCTCCACGCCGAGCAGGCTCTGGGCGACGGTCCAGCCATTGTCGACACCGCCCACGACGAGATCGGCGCGGGTGCGGGCGCCGTTGAAGAACACCTCGTTGAAGTGCAGCTGCCCGCTCATCATGCGGAACGGCCGCACCTCGACGCCGGGCTGGTCGAGCGGGACGAGCAGGAAGGAGATGCCGCGGTGCTTGGCGGCGTCCGCGTTCGTGCGGGCCAGGACGAAGATCCAGTCGCTGTGGTGGGCGCCGGAGGTCCACACCTTCTGGCCGTCGATCACCCACTCCTCACCGTCACGCACCGCGCGCGTCCTCAAGGAGGCCAGGTCGGAGCCCGCGTCCGGCTCGGAGTACCCCTGGCACCAGGTGTCCTCGCCGCTGAGGATGCGGGGGAGGAAGTGGGCCTTCTGCTGGTCCGTGCCCCAGCGCAGCAGCGTGTTGGCCAGCATCTTCACGCCGAAGGTGTCCTGCGGCAGCCCGAACGGCACACCGGCCAGTGCCAGTTCCTCCATGAGCACCACCTGGTGGAGCTTGGTCAGGCCCCGGCCGCCGTACTGCTCGGGCCAGGTCAGCGAGAGGTAGCGGCGCTCGGCCAGCAGACGGCGCCAGTCCCGGGCGAAGGCCCAGGCCGCCTCCTCGTCGAGAGCGCCGATGCCCTTCCAGTCCGATGGCAGTGTCTCGGCGAGGAACGCCCTGACCTCGGTGCGGAACGCCTCGGTCTCGGGGGGATAGCTGATGTCCACCTGCGTACTCTCCTCGTCCGGGCCCGTGCGCACAGCTCCATCGCTGTATTGATTGTTTCAGCATAATAGGTTATCTATTTGAGAGGAATAGCGTCGAGCCAGGGCGGGCTGACATGGGACTGCTGGACGGCCGCAACGCGGTGATCACCGGCGGCGCACAGGGCATCGGCTTCGAGATCGCCGGAGTCCTCGGCGCCGAGGGGGCGTCCGTCGTCCTCGGTGACATCAACGAGGACGCGGCGGCGGAAGCCGCCGAACGCCTCGCCAAGAACGGCGTGGCAGCCACCTCGCTGCGCTGCGACGTCACCGACGAGGACGAGGTCGCCGCCCTCGTCGCCCACTGCGCCGACACCTTCGGACCGGTCGGCGTCATGGTCAACAACGCCGGGATCACCCGGGACGCGACCCTGCGCAAGATGGCCCTGTCCGACTTCCGCGCCGTCGTCGACGTCCACCTGACCGGCGCCTGGAACGGCACCCGGTACGCCGCCGAGGCCATGCGCGCGCACGGACACGGCGGCAGCATCGTCAACATCTCCTCCATCGCCGGCAAGGTCGGAAACTTCGGCCAGACCAACTACAGCGCCGCCAAAGCCGGACTCGTCGGCCTCACCAAGGCCTCCGCCAAGGAACTCGCGAAAGCGGGCATCCGCGTCAACGCCGTCCAGCCCGGCCTGATCCGCACCGCCATGACCGAGGCAATGCCTCCCGCCGCCTGGGACGCGAAGCTCGCCGAGATCCCCATGGGACGCGCCGGAGAGCCCGCCGAGGTCGCCCAGGTCGTCCTCTTCCTCGCCTCCGACCTGGCGAGCTACGTCACCGGAGCCGTGGTCGAGGTCACCGGCGGTCGGTACATGTGACTCCTCATGAAAGGCAGTACTGATGCCCGCCCTCCTGCGTGACGCGGTGATCTGCGAACCCGTGCGTACCCCCGTCGGCGGCTACGGCGGCGTCTTCCGCGACGTGACGGCGGCCGAACTCGCCGCCACGGTCGTCCGCGCCGTACTGGAACGCACCGGCATACCCCCCGCAGCCGTGGACGATGTCCTGCTGGGTCAGTGCTACCCCAACGGAGAGGCTCCGGCCATCGGCCGCGTGGCCGCCCTGGACGCCGGTCTGCCGGTAGAGGTCCCCGGACTTCAGATCGACCGCCGCTGCGGCTCCGGACTGCAGGCGATCATCACCGCGGCGATGCAGGTGCAGACCGGCGCCAGCGACCTCGTGCTGGCCGGCGGCGTCGAGTCCATGAGCCAGGCCGAGTTCTACACCACCGACGTCCGCTGGGGGGTACGCGGCGCGGGCACCACCCTGCACGACCGCCTGGCCCGCGGCCGCGTCACCTCCGGGGGTGCCAACCACCCAGTCGCCGGCGGCATGCTGGAGACCGCCGAGAACCTGCGCCGCGAGTACGCCATCCCCCGCGAGGAGCAGGACCGACTCGCCCTGCGCTCGCACGAGAAGGCCGTCGCGGCCCAGCGGGAGGGCCGGTTCACCGACGAGATCGTGCCGGTCACCGTACGCACCCGGAAGGGCGAGACGGTCGTCGACACCGACGAACACCCGCGCCCCGGCTCGTCCTTGGAGAAGCTCGCGTCGCTGCGCCCCGTGCTGGGCCGTCAGGACCTCGAGGCGACCGTCACAGCAGGCAACGCCAGCGGCCAGAACGACGGCGCCGCGCTGTGCGTCGTCACCCACCCCGAGCGCGCCGCCGAACTCGGCCTGCGCCCGCTGGGCCGCCTGGTCTCCTGGGCCGTCGTCGGCGTACCACCCGAGACGATGGGCATCGGGCCGGTACCCGCCACCGCCAGGGCCCTGGAACGAGCCGGACTGAAACTCGCCGACATCGACCTGATCGAACTCAACGAGGCCTTCGCCGCCCAGGTACTGGCCTGCACCCGTGAATGGGGCCTGACCGAGACCGACTTCGAGCGGTTCAACGTCAACGGCTCCGGCATCTCGCTGGGCCACCCCGTCGGCGCCACCGGCGGCCGCATCCTCGCCACCCTGCTGCGCGAACTGGACCGCCGTCAGGCCCGCTACGGCCTGGAGACCATGTGCCTCGGCGGGGGCCAGGGCCTGGCCGCCGTCTTCGAACGGCCGACCGACGCAACCCACGCTCATGGAGGACGCTGACATGGCCGGACTGATCGCATACGGCGCCTACGTGCCGTACCACCGCCTCGCGAGGACGGATGTCGCAGCCGCACTGGGCGGCAGGGGAGGCAAGGGAACCCGCGCGGTCGCGGGCTACGACGAGGACACCACGTCCATGGCCGTCGAGGCGGCCCGCGACGCCCTGGCCCGCGACGGCCTGCGCGCCCGCGTCAGCCAGCTCTTCCTCGCCACCGCCGCACCCGCCTACCTCGACAAGACCAACGCCACCGCCGTCCACGCCGCGCTCGGTCTCGACCAGCATGTGCTCGCCGCCGACATGGCCGGCTCCGTGCGCTCGGGCCTCGGCGCCCTGGTCACGGCCGCCCGGTCCCCGGTACCGACCCTGACGGTCCTGTCCGACCTGCGCACCGGCCTGCCCGGCGGCAGCGACGAGGTCGCGGGCGGCGATGGCGCGGCGGCGTTCGTCTTCGGCGGCCACCGCAACGGGGCCCCCGTCATCGCGGAGTTGCTCGCACACGACACGGTCAGCGACGAGATCCTCGACCGCTGGCGGCTGCCGGGGGCGCCTGTCTCCCGGGTCTGGGAGGAGCGCTTCGCCGAGGAGATCTACGTGTCCCTCGCGGACAAGGCGCTCACCGCTGCCCTGGACCACGCGGCGGTCGACATCGGCTCGATCGACCACTTCGTGGTCGCGGGCCTGCACGCGCGCGCGTGCGCGGCGGTCCGGCGCACAGCCGGTGTCCGTCCCGAGGCGGTGACCCCGGACCTGGCCGGAGCGATCGGCAACGCCGGCACCGCCCAGCCCGGACTGCTCCTCGCCGACGTCCTCGACCGGGCCCGGCCCGGCGAGACCATCGCCCTCGTCGTGCTCGGCGACGGCGCCGGAGTCCTCCTGCTGCGCACCACCGACGCGCTCCCGGCTCACCGGGCTGCCCGCCCGGTCTCCGCACAGGTCGCCCAGGGCAGCGCCCCGATGCCGTACGCCACGTACCTGTCCTGGCGCGGTCTCCTCGACCGTGAACCACCCCGGCGGCCGGACCCCGAGCCGCCCTACGCCCCGCCCGCGCACCGCCGCACGGCCTGGAAGTACGGCTTCGTCGCCTCCCGTTGCGAGAAGTGCGCCACCCGGCATCTGCCGCCGGACCGGGTGTGCACCTCCTGCCGGAGCGTCGACGCCATGACCGACGAGCCGATGGCGCACGTGCGCGGCACGGTCGCCACGTTCACCGTCGACCGCCTGGCGGCCACGCCGAGTCCGCCGATGCTGGTCGTGGTCGTCGACTACGACGGCGGCGGCCGGTTCCGCTGCCAGCTGACCGACGCCACCGAGGCCGACGCCGTCATCGGCGCCCGCGTGGAGATGACCTTCCGGCGCACGGTCACCGCGTCCGGCGTGCACAACTACTTCTGGAAGGCCCGGCCGGTGCGCACGGGCGAGACCGACGAGACCGAGGGGACACACTGATGGGCTCGCACGGAATACGGGACCGGGTCGCGATCGTCGGCATGGGCTGCACGCCCTTCGGCGAGCACTGGACCCGCTCGGCGGACGACCTGCTGATCGACGCCGTGGGCGAGGCGGTCACCTCTGCCGGCATCACCCTCGACGACATCGACGCGTACTGGTTCGGCACCCAGGCCTCCGGCGTGTCCGGGCTGACCCTGAGCCGGGCGCTCCACCTGCCCAACAAGCCGGTCACCCGCGTCGAGAACATGTGCGCCACCGGCTCGGAGGCACTGCGCAACGCCTGCTACGCCGTCGCTTCGGGGGCGTACGACGTGGCGATGGCCGTCGGCGTGGAGAAGCTGAAGGACTCCGGCATGTCCGGGCTGTCCGGTACGGCCATCCCGGGCGCGGGAGACGACAGCCGCGGGGAGATCACGGCCCCGGCCAACTTCTCCCTCCTGGCTCCCGCCTACGCCGCCAAGTACGGCCTGGCGGGGGAGGAGATGAAGGACGTCATCACCCGCATCGCATGGAAGAACCACGTCAACGGGGCCCGCAATCCGCGCGCGCAGTTCCGCAAGGAGGTGCCGCTGGAGCGCATCCGGTCGGCCCCGATCGTCGCGGGCATGCTGGGCGTGTTCGACTGCTCGGGCGTCTCGGACGGTTCGGCGGCGGCGATCGTGGTGCGCGCCGAGGACGCCTATAAGTACACCGACAAGCCGATCTTCGTGAAGGCGCTGTCCTTCGTCGCCGGTCCGGCGGACGGGCTCCTCGACCCGGAGTACGACTTCACCACCTTCCCCGAGGTCGTCGCCTCCGCGCAGGAGGCCTACCGGCAGGCGCGCATCACCGACCCGCGCGCCGAACTCGCCCTCGCCGAGGTCCATGACTGCTTCACACCAACGGAGTTGGTGCTGATGGAGGACCTGGGCTTCTCCGAGCGCGGCCAGGGCTGGAAGGACGTGACCAGCGGGGCGTTCGACCTGGACGGCTCTCTGCCGGTCAACCCGGACGGCGGTCTGAAGGCCTTCGGCCACCCCATCGGTGCCTCCGGCCTGCGCATGATGTTCGAGGCCTGGCTCCAACTGCGCGGCGAGGCACCGGCCGAGCGGACGGTGAAGTCCGTGGCTGAAGGACGCTCGCTCGCCCTGACGCACAACCTCGGTGGCGGACCCGGCGAGTGCGTCTCGTTCGTGTCGGTCGTCGGCAGCCAACTCACCGCATAGGGAAGGTGGTTCGACCATGGGACGGCTCGAAGACAAGATCGCCGTCGTCACCGGGGCCGCGTCCGGCATCGGCGCCGCCACCGCGCGTCGCGTGGCGGCCGAAGGCGCTCACACGGTCGTGGCCGACCTGAACCTCGAGGGCGCCAAGGCGGTCACGGAGGAGATCCGTGCCGCCGGAGGCTCGGCGACAGCGGTTCCGGTCGACCTCGGCGACATCGAGAGCGTACGGGCCATGGTGGCCGTGGCGGTCGAGACGTACGGCGGTCTCGACGTCCTGCACAACAACGCGGCGGCCACCCACCTGGCCGCCCGCCAGGACCTCGCCGTCGTGGAGGCCGACCCGGCGGTCTGGGACGACACGATGCGGATCAACCTGCGCGGGACCATGGTCGCCATCCAGGCCGCCGTCCCGCACATGATCGCGCGCGGCGGCGGTTCCATCATCAACACCTCGTCCGGATCCGGCCTCGCGGGCGACCTGCGCAACCCGGCGTACGGCGCCTCGAAGGCCGCCCTCATCAACCTCACGCAGTACGTCGCCACCCAGTACGGCAAGCAGGGCGTGCGCTGCAACGCCATCGCGCCGGGGTTCATCGTCACCCCGGCGAGCTCCGGTTCGGCGCACGGGGCGATCCGGGAGGCGATGCTGCGCCATCACCTCACCCCGCGCCTGGGGCGCCCGGAGGACGTCGCCTCGGCGGTGGTGTTCCTCGCCTCGGACGAGTCGGCGTTCGTCACCGGGCACACCCTGCGCGTGGACGGCGGGTTGCTGTCCCATCAGCCGTACGTGGCGGATCTGCGCGAGGCCTGACAAGGCCCTTGTCGTTGCTGCCGGAGGCGCTGATCGCAGCGCCTCCGGTTTTCGGCGTTCCCCGGGACGGGACGTTCAGGCCAGCGTCTCCGGCTCCAGGTCGCCCAGGTAGGCCGCCCGGACCGCCGGATCGCGCCGGACCTCCTCGGGGGTGCCGGCGCAGATCCGGCGGCCGAAGTCCAGGACGACGACCTGGTCGCAGACGCTCATCACCATGTCGACGTCGTGCTCGACGAGCAGCACGCCCATGCCCCAGTCCTCGGCGAGCCGCCGTACCAAGTGGGCCAACTCCCGGGTCTCGTCGTCCGACAGGCCCGCCGCCGGTTCGTCGAGGAGCAGCACGGACGGCGAGGCCGCCACCGCGCGGGCGATGGCCAGCAGCCGCCGCTCTCCGTACGACAGGTCGCCCACCGGCCGGTCCAGACTGTCCTGGAGACCGAACTCCCGTACCGCGACGAGCACATGAGTGGGGAGCGGGCGGCTGCCGGGACGGATCAGGTCCGTGAGGTAGGCCCATCGGCCGGGCCGGTCGCAGGCCGCGTACAGGTTGTCCAGGACGGTCATGTCCTCGAACAGTTCCAGCGACTGGAAGGAGCGGCTCAGACCGGCTGCTGCCCGCCGGTGGACCGGCAGCCGGGTCGCGTCCCGGTCTCCGAGGCGCACGCTGCCCGACGCGGCCCGGGTGAAGCCGGTGACCGCGTCGATGGCGGAGGTCTTGCCGGCGCCGTTGGGACCGATGAGCCCCACGACCTGGCCCGGTGCGACGTCCAGGGAGAGCCCGTCGACGGCGACGACACCGCCGTAGCGGACGGTGAGGTCCCGTACCTGGAGGGGGAGTGGGGCGGCGCGGGTCGCGGTCGGGACGGCTGACGGCTCGTCCTTGGGGACGGTCGCCGGCCGTTTCGGGGGCAGCTTGCGCCGGCTCCCCGCCGCCTGTCTGCTGAGCCCCTTCCCGATGCCGTCCTGGTTGCCCACCAGCGTCAGCACCAGGATGATCCCGCCGATCAGCGGCATCCACTCGCTGAGCCCGGGCAGCACGAGGTCCCCGAACCGGGCACCCACCGTGCCCGCGGCGAAGGTCGCGCCGAACAGCGGGCCGACGAGGAAACCGACCCCGCCGATGACCGCGAGGCCGAGCGCGGTGATGGAGCCGAAGCTGGCGAAGTCGGACAGGACGACCGAGGTCGAGCGGAAGCCGGTGAGCACTCCGGCGAGCGCGGCGATGGCCGCGGACAGGCCGAAGGCGTAGAGCTTGGCGGCGCGGACGTCGATGCCGAGGGCGGCGGCGGCCCGCTCGTTCGCCCGTACGGCGATCAGCCTTCGGCCGGTCCGGCTGCGCCGCACGTTGGCGACCACGAGCGCGGCGGCGACGAACAGCACGAGCACGACGGCGGCGTACCGCTGCGGATGGTCGACGCCGGAGATGCTGATCCCGAAGAGTGTCTGCTTGCCCACCGCGATGCCGTCGCTGCCGGGGGTCGTCGACAGATCGGTGTTCTGGAAGACCATCGCCTCCAGCGTGGTGCCGAGGCCGAGCGTGATGATCGCGAGATTGACGCCGCGGGTGCGGACCGCCGGGAGCGCGAAGAGCAGACCGATCGGGACCGTGCCCAACACCCCTGCCAACAGGGCGAGTTCGAAGGGCCAGCCCCAGTCGGCCGCCGCGTGTCCGGCGATGAAGGCGCCCGTCCCGGCCAGTGCGTAGGCCGCGAGGGAGACCTGTCCCGCGTAGCCGGTGACCACGACGATCGACAGGATGATCAGTGACAGCACCAGGGTGGTGGTGATCGCGTCGGCCCACAGCGGCGTCGCCAGACTCACCAGCGACAGCCCGGCCACGACGGCGAGCGCCAACGGCAGGGGGCGGACCTTCCCGGTGCCCAGGGCGGGCAGCCGGTCCAGGAACGTGCCGCGCAGCGGCAGCGCCCGGCCGCGTGCGACCAGCACCAGGGCGATGAACAGGAAGGGGACCGAGGCGGCGAGCCCGGTGACGTCGGAGCCGAAGCGGGTCAGTTCGGACTGCACGACGCCGATGACCAGGCCACCCGCCAGGGTGACGGGGAACGAGGAGAATTTGCCGACCAGGGCGGCGGCCAGGGCGCTCAGCAGGAGGGTGGTCAGCCCGGTCACCGACAGGCCGATGACCGGCACGATCAGGATGCCGGTCAGCCCGGCGAGCGCCGATCCCAGTGCCCAGTTGCCGGTGGCAATCAGGTCCGGGGACCAGCCGAGCGAGGCGGCCGCGCCCTCGTTCTCCGCTACCGCGCTGGTGCCCAGGCCGAACAGGGTGCGCTTGTAGAGGAGATGGAGGAGGACGGTCACGGCGACCGCGATGCCGATCAGCCACATGCGGTCCTCGGAGACCGTCGCCCCGGCGATCGTCAGCAGCTTGGTGGGCAGCTTGCCCGGCACCAGCTCCAGGCTGTCGCCGTAGCGCTTGACGGCGATCGCGGTGAGCACGATGAAGACCGCCAGGGTGCCGACCAGACGCGCCAGCGAGGACGCTCTGCGCAGCGGGCGGAGCACCAGCAGGTGGGTGAGCACGCCCAGCACCGCGGAGGTGAGCACGCCGCAGGCGGTGGCGGGCCAGTACGTCACGTCGTGCTGGGTTGCGAGCTCCCACTGGACATAGGCCCCGGCCATACCGATCGCGCCGTGCGCGAAGTTCAGGACGCCGGAGCCCCGGTAGACCAGCACGATGCCGTGCGCGGTGAGCGCGTAGAGGGCACCGAGCCCGAGGCCGAGCAGCGCGAAACGCAGGACGTCGTCCATCGAGGAACCTCCCGAGGGCAGGTGCGAGACAGCACATTCATTTAAATAATTGTGCCGAGAGTACTTCACTAACCAGAAAACGCACCCCATGCTGTTCGGCATCTCGACGACGAGCACAGCGGAGGAACCATGAACCACTCACGCCGACGCAGAACCGCCGCAGCGAGCGCCCTCGCGGTCACCGGAGTCCTGCTCGCCGCCGGCTGCGGGGGAGAGGCGTCCGGCAGTTCGAAGGAGGAGACCTCCGCCCTGAAGGGCACACCGGTCAAGGTGATGGTCTGGGCGCCGGAGGACACCCAGGGCAGCGCCCAGCCCGGAGTCCGGCTCACCGCCCAGGCGTACGAGAAGTGGATCAACGCCAACGGCGGGATCAAGGGCGCCCCGCTGAAGGTGCTCACCTGCAACGAGAAGGGCAACCCCGACGAGGCCGAGAAGTGCGCCCAGCAGGCGGTCGCCGAGAAGGTGGTCGCGGTGGTGGGCTCCTACAGCCTCGCCGGTGATCGCTACATGCCCATCCTGCAGAAGGCCGGCATCCCGTACATCGGCGGCACCGGAGTCTCGGCGGCCGAGTTCTCCAACCCGCTGTCGTTCCCGGTCAACGGCGGCACCCCGGTGGTGTTCGCGGCACACGGCAAGCAGCTGGTGGACCAGGGCTGCAAGAAGATCTCCGGCGTACGGTACGACGTCGCCGCCGCCGCGATCGTCTCGCAGTTCCTCACCCTCGGCGCGGTTTCCGCCGGAGGGACAGCGCCGAAGGACCTCAAGGTGCCGCTCACCGCCACAGACCTCGCCCCGCAGGTCGCCGCCGCGACCAAGGGCAGCGACTGCGTGGACGTCATCCTGGGCACGCACTCGGACCTGTTCGTGAAGTCGTACGTGCAGTCCGGCGCCAAGACGAAGCTCGGCAGCGTCGTCGGCAACCTCACCCCGCAGCTGGCCGAAAGCACGGGAGGGAGCAGCAGTCCCCTGGAGGGCTCCGCGATCACCGGCTACTACCCGCCGACCTCCGACGCCGCCTGGAAGGACTTCCTCGAAGCCACCAAGGGCAACAAGGACATCGACACCTCCAATGGCGCCAACGGGACGACCTGGGTGGCGTTCAAGGTCTTCACCGAGGCCGTCAAGCAACTGCCCACCATCTCGTCCAAGGCCCTGGTGCAGGAGCTGGACACCACGGCGGGCATCGACACCGGCGGCCTGACCCCGCCGCTGACCTGGAAGGCATCGACGGCCCTGCCGATCAAGGGCCTCAACCGCATCCACAACACCACCGCAACCGAACTGACCATCCGCGACGGGAAGATCGAGTGGGCCAAGCCCGGATCGACCTTCGTCGACGTCCGCAAGGTGCTGACGGCCGCGATGTCCGGCTGAGGAGCAAACCCGTGGACAACACCGACGCACCCCTGATCGAAGCACGCTCGCTGTCCGCCGGATACGGCAGCCAGCCGGTCGTACGCGAACTCGACCTGGAGGTCAGGCCCGGCGAGGTCGTCGCCCTGCTCGGCCCCAACGGGGCGGGCAAGACCACCACCCTCCGAGCGCTCTCCGGCAGCCTCGCCCCGATGGGCGGCGAGGTGCGCTGGCTGGGCGAACCCGGCCGCGCACCGCTGCACCGCCGCGCCCGCCAAGGCCTGGCGTACGTCGGGGAGCGGGCGGTCTTCACCCGGCTCGACACCGCGGACAACCTGCGGGTCGGCCGGGTGCGGTCCCAGCAGGCGCTGGAACTCTTCCCCGAGCTCGAAAAGCGCCTCAGAACCGGCGCGGGCATGCTGTCCGGCGGCGAGCAGCAGATGCTGTCGCTGGCCCGCGCCCTGTGCCGCTCGCCCAAGCTGCTCCTCGCGGACGAACTCTCCCTCGGCCTCGCCCCGTTGGTGGTCGACCGCCTCCTGCGCGCGGTACGCGAGGCGGCCGACCGCGGCCTCGGCGCGCTGCTGGTCGAACAGCACGTGCGCAAGGTGCTGGACATCGCCGACCGCGTGTACGTCCTGCACCGCGGCCGCGTCACCATGACCGGCACCCCGAAGGAACTGCGCGGCAACCTCGACGCGATCGAGTCGTCGTACCTCGCGCAGACCGCAGCGGAAAAGACAACGTACGCAACTGATTGAGGTGAACGCTGTGCCAGGCGCACGCGAGCAGATCCGATCCCTCGTCCTTTCCGGCGACACCTTCGACCAACCCGCCGACGAGCTGAGGGAGTTGCAGCTGGAGGCCGCCCGGGAGACCTTCACCGCCCACCGCGAGCGGGTTCCGCTGCTGCGCACCCGGGCGGCGGAGACCGGTGTGGAGGAGGTCACCGGCCTCGACGACCTCGTGCCGCTGCTCTTCTCGCACACCAGCTACAAGTCCTACCCCGTCTCCCTCATCACCGCGGGCCGCTGGGACCGGCTCCTGCGCTGGTACACCACCGTGTCCGCGGTCGAACCCGGCGACGTCGACATGGACGGCGTCAACGACATCGACGAGTGGACCGACCGCATCACCGCCGCCGGCCATCGCCCGTACATCACCAGCGGCACCTCCGGGAAGGTCTCCTTCCTCAACTGCGACGCCAGTGACCTGAGTTTCCTCCACGACATCCTGGAGCACCTCACCTGCTGGCCCGACCCCCTGCCCCCGAAACCCACCCGCCGCGGCTATCTGCTCGCACCCGCGAGCGGCCCGATGCGCTCCATCGACGGCTTTCGCCGGCACGCCGACGTCTTCGCGCAACCCGGCGAGACCCGGCTGCTCACCGAGGACCCGATGCGGGTCTCCGAGCTGATGAGCAGCGCGCTGCTGCGCCGCCGGATCGCGGAGGGCGCCGCCACCCCACAGGAGATCAGCTCCTTCGAGAACGCCTCCGAGTCCCGCGAGCAGGAACTCGGCGCGGCCATGGCCCAGATCGTCGACGACATCGCCGCGCACCGCGACGAGCCGCTGCTGATCGCCGGCATGAACAACCAGCAGTTCACCCTCATCCAGGCCCTGCGCGCCCGCGGCGTGCCCGACGGCAGCCTGCACCCGGACACGCTGGTGCTCAGCGGCGGCGGCAACAAAGGCCGCGCGCTGCCCGACGACTACCAGCAGCAGCTCACCGCCTTCTACGAAGGTGTACGCCGCGTACGCAGCTACGGCATGACCGAGCTCCAGGGCTCCTGCCTCGCCTGCGAGCAGGGCAACTACCACGTGCCGCCCTGGGTGATCCCCCTCGTGCTCGACGAGCCCGGCGAGAAGCTGCTCAACCCCGGACACGGCGTGGTGGAGGGGCGGTTCGCGTTCCTCGACGTCTCCCTGGAGGGCCGCTGGGGCGGACTGATCAGCGGCGACCGGGTCTTCGTGGACTTCTCGCCGTGCACCTGCGGCCGCCCCGGACCGGCGGTCCTGCCGGACATCCGGCGCTACGGCGACCTCGGCGGCGACGACAAGATCACCTGCGCCGCGACACTCGACTCCTATGTGCGGGGGATGATCCACTGATGAGCGGTACGACACTCGACGGCACCGCGGCCGACCCCGTGACCGTCGTCCACGTGGTCCGGGGCGAGGCCGACCAGAGCACACCCGTCGACCTCGGCCGGTTCACCGCACCGCCCCTCGACCTGGACCGCCTTGTGTGGCCGCGCTCCGAACCGGGTCCCGCCTTCGACGTGCCCGTGGCGGAGATCGTCGAGCTGCTGGTGGAGACCGGCGAGGCGCTCAAGGCGGACCGCGGAGGCCTGCTCGCCGAAGCCCTGGACCGGATGGTCCCGGTCAGCCCGTTGCCCGCGGAGGTGCTGGAGCGCGCCTACGCCGTGCTGTGGCGCAGCTTCCAACGCCCCGGCCTGTACGCCCAGATCGCCCACGAACTCGGCGGTGCGGACGTGCTCGACGGCTGGCGCGAGGTACGCCTGCCCGACGACCGGATCGCGGCCACCCGCGCGTTCCCGCCCCGCCTGGTGCACATCATCGCCGGCAACGCACCCGGAGTCGCGGCGATGTCCGTCGTGCGCGGCGCGCTCACCAAGGGCGTCAACCTCCTGAAACTGCCCTCGAACGACCTGTTCACCGCGACCGCGATCCTGCGCACCATGGCCGCGGTCGCCCCCGGGCACCCGGTCGTGCGGTCGTTCTCCGCGGTGTACTGGCGCGGCGGCGACGAGGCGGTGGAGAGCGTGCTGTTCCGCCCGCAGTTCTTCGACAAGCTGGTCGCCTGGGGCGGCGAGGCCACCATCCGCAGCGCGCTGAAGTACGTCGGCCCGGGGTTCGAACTCGTCTCCTTCGACCCCAAGACCTCCATCTCGATGATCGGCCGCGAGGCCTTCGCGTCCGAGGAGAGCCTGGCCCGGGCGGCCGACGCGGGCGCCGCCGACGCCACGTTCTTCAACCAGCAGGCCTGCGTGGCCAGCCGCTTCCAGTTCGTCGAGGGATCCTGGGACGACGCCGACCGCTACGCCGCCCTGCTGTGCGAACGTCTCGGCGTGGCAAGGGAGTTCAGCTCGGCTGGCGGTCCACGGGTTGCCGCGGAACTGCGTGAGGAGATCGACGTCCTGCGGTCCATGCAGCCCGAGTACCGGGTGTGGGGCGGCTACGACGGCCAGGGCCTGGTCATCCGTTCACCGGAACCCGTGGATTTCCACCCCGACGGGAAGATCGTCGACGTCGTCCCGGTCGCCACCCTGTCCGAAGCCGTCACCCACGCCGGGGTGGCCACCCAAACGGTCGGCGTGTACCCCGACACCCGCAAGGCGGAACTACGCGACGCCCTCGCCTGCGCCGGCGTGCAACGCGTGGTCTCCCTCGGCAGGGCGGGCGGCATGCCGCCGGGCCTCTCCCACGACGGCTTCTACCCGCTGCAACGGCTCATGCGCTGGGTGAACGACGAGTGACGGCTTCCGCGGCGGCGAACCGGGCGCCCCGGGTTCCGGGTCCCGCCCGGACGGCGAGACCGGCCATCCGGAAGACCGCGTACACGGGGGCCAGTCTGACCTCGCGGGGGCCGAAGAGTTCTGGGCGTCGAGGGCCCGTGATGATCACCAAGTCCGCGCCCGCACCGCTACCTGGCCCTCACGCCAAAGGCCCGTACAACCATGGGACTTGAAGCCGCCTGGTTTCAGCCTGCGAACGTTTCTGCCCGCGGATCTTGCGAGAAGTATTGACGTCATTCATGGGATGTCTAGCATTCTCTCGATCGGCACTTCGACCGCTGTTTGATATGTCGAACAGTCGGAGTTCCGCCACACCGGCATCCGGGCAGCCCTCGACGGGCCGGACCGGAGTCGCTTGCTCGAGGATGACGAGGTCCTTATGCGCAGACGTAGTTTCAGCCGCAGGCGCCCGTCCGCGGTGCTCGCCGCCGTGGTCGCGGCCCTGGCCGCGTTGGCGGCGCTGCTCGTTGCCGGTCCGGCTCAGGCGGCCACCACCAGCGACGTGCGCGGTGTTGATTCCGGCCGCTGTCTCGATGTGGCGGGCTTCAGCCAGACCGACGGCGCGAACGTGCACATCTGGGACTGCCACGGCGGAACCAACCAGCAGTGGACGTTGACGGACAGCGACCAGCTGACCGTGTACGGCAACAAGTGCCTGGATGTCCGGGGCGGCGCCACCACGCCCGGGACCCCGGTGCAGATCTGGACGTGCAACGGCAGTGACAACCAGCAGTGGCGGGTGAACCCCGACGGCACGATCGTCGGCGTGCGGTCCGGACTGTGCCTGGAGGTCTCGGGCTGGGGCAAGGCCAACGGCACGGGGGTGCAGATCTGGTCGTGCCACGGCGGCGCCAACCAGAAGTGGACCGGCCTGTCCGGGGCGAGCAACGCGTGTGCTCTTCCGTCCGCCTACCGCTGGACCTCGACGGGTCCGCTGGCGCAGCCGGCGAACGGGCAGCTCGCGCTGAAGGACTTCGCCACCGTGAAGTACAACGGCAAGAACCTGGTCTACGCGACCACCGCCAACGAAAGTGGGTGGGGCTCGACGGGGTTCAGTCCCTTCACGAACTGGTCGGACATGGGGGCGGCCACCCAGACCAAGACGAACCGGGACGCGGTGGCGCCCGAACTGTTCTACCTCTCAACCAAGAACATCTGGGTGATGGTGTACCAGTGGCCGTCGTTCGTCTACAGCACGTCCAGCGACCCCACCAACCCCAACGGCTGGTCCGCCCCGCAGCCGCTGTTCACCGGCAGCCTCCCCGCCGGCGAAGACGGCGCCCCGCTCGACGCGACCATGATCGCCGACAACCAGAACATGTACCTGTTCTTCGCCGGTGACAACGGCAAGATCTACCGGACGAGCATGCCGCTCGGGAACTTCCCCAGCAGCTTCGGCTCCTCGTACACGACGGTCATGAGCGACACAAACAGGGACCTTCTGTTCGAGGCGCCGGAGGTCTACAAGGTCCAGGGCCGGGACCAGTACCTCATGATCGTTGAGGCGCAGGGTTCGAACCGCTACTTCCGCTCGTTCACCGCCTCCAGCCTGGACGGTCCGTGGACCGTCCAGGCCGGCAGCGAGAGCAGCCCCTTCGCGGGCCAGGCCAACAGCGGTTCCACCTGGGCCCAGGGCGTCAGCCACGGTGACCTGATCCGCAACAACCCCGACCAGACCATGACCATCGATCCCTGCAACCTGCAGTTCCTCTACCAGGGCCTCCTCAAAGACATCCCGCCGAACACCGGCTACATGAGCCTGCCGTACCGGCCGGGCCTGCTCACCCTGCAGCGCTGACCCGCCTGATCCACGGTGACCGCGATGGGGTGCGGTCCGCCGCCGCGCGGACGAGCTGTCTACGGCGTGGGTGACTCCACCTGCTGACCGATACTCACCGCCTTGAGGAACCCCAGCCGCGCGTCGGCTGGGGTTCCTCTCGTTCGTGGACTCTCATCGTGGGTACGGACCGAAGCCCTGTGACGCCACCAGGAATCCGCCTGCCGGCCGTGGTGTGCCGAGAATTCCGCAAGCCCATCCCGGGCATCGGTCCGTGTCGCCGTCGTTCCCCTGGACCCACGTCGTCTTCCTGCTGCGACTACGAGCCCATCGCTTCGGCGCCGACGCCCACCTTGGCTTCGTTCACCTTCAGTGACAGCGTTTGTCGACCAGTTTGAGCGGCGATTTGCGATCTCTGGGAGGAAAGGTCTTCACGACGTCCGTGCGGAGCAGTCGTGTCCGTCGCCGGGCAGGCCCATGACGTTCAGCACGGGTTCCTCGCCCTCGGGGATCTCGAAGGTGAAGTTCGCTCCTGACGCGATCGCCGTGAGCGAGCACTGGTTGCCGAAGGCCAGCGCAGCATGCGGCTTCCGGGAACAGCCCGCCCTGTTCACTGCGGAAACGACGTCCGCGTGCTTGAGCCCTGCCGGGCCCTGTGCGGCTTCAGCCGCTCGGCCACCGCGGGGCGGTGTGCGGCCGGAAGCATGTGATGGTTCGCGCCGTCGAGGTGGAAAGGGAGCCCGGGCGTGTCACCGGGGCACCGGGTCACGGGATCACCGGGTCCGGTGAGACCGTGCGACCGCGTCTCGGCGAAAAAGTAATTGAGACGGCAACCTTTCCGCTCTGAGTGGCCACTTAGGGGTGTACCGACGAGGGCGAGCCGTGGTCAGCGGCGCTACGCCCTCTGTGTCACCACCCGATCGGAGCGTTACGTGTCATCAGAAGACCCGAGATCCGCCGAGCAGCCGATGCCTCGGGGTCGCACGCCCCGCCGTAGCCGGATGCGCCTCCGCTTTGTCGCGGGGGCGGTGGCGGTGCTCGCCGCCTCGGCCGGTGTCGGCGCCTTGGCGCCCAGCGCGGACGCCGCGGCGACCGTCGGCATCAGTGTGGATGCCGGTACCTCCTTGGGCACGGTGCCCAGCAGTGGTGCCGGCCTCAACACGGGCGTCGGCGACGACCGCATGGGGGACGCCAAGGTGACATCGCTGATGAAGGCCGCGGGAGTTCGGCAGCTTCGCTATCCCGGCGGCTCCGGCGCGGACGACTTCCACTGGAAGACCCACACCATGGGCAACGGCGGCTGGATCGTACCCAACACCGACTTCGACAGCTTCATGGCCACCGCGAAGAAGGTCGGCGCCCAGCCGATCCTGACCGCGAACTACGGTTCCGGCACCCCCCAGGAGGCCGCCGACTGGGTCAAGTACGCCAACGTCGACAAAGGTTACGGCGTGAAGTACTGGGAGATCGGCAACGAGGTCTACGGCAACGGGCACTACGGCAACGGCAAGGGCTGGGAAACCGACAACCACGCCGACAAGAGCCCGAAGGAGTACGGGAAGAACCTGGTCGCCTACGCGAAGGCGATGAAGGCCGTGGACCCGAAGGTGAAGATCGGAGCGGTGCTCACCACCCCCGGCTTCTGGCCGGATGCGGAGAAGGCCCCCGGTGACAGCGCCGACTGGAACAACACGGTGCTCTCCATCGCGGGACGCTCGATCGACTTCGTCATCGTCCACTGGTATCCGGGCGGCAAAACCACGGCCGACCTGCTGAACACCCCCTCCCGGATCGCCGGTGTCAGGTCCTCGCTGCGCTCGCTGATCGCCAAGTACGCGGGCTCGCGCGCCGCTTCGGTGGAGATCGCGGTCACCGAGACCGACACCGTCTTCTCGCCCGCCCTGACCAGCCAGGCCGCAGCCCTGTTCGCGCCGGACACCTACATGACCTGGTTCGAGCAAGGCGCCACCCACGTGGACTGGTGGAACCTGCACAACGGCTCGGGCGACGCACCCACCACCGTCAACGGCGAGACCGACTACCAGGACGGGGGCATTCTCTCCGCCGGAACCTGCGCCGGGGGGAAGTGCCAACCGCGGCGCGACACACCCTTCCCCACCTACTGGGGCATCCGCTCGCTGACCGCACTGGCGAAGCCTGGCGACACCATGGTCAAGTCGTCCTCGCGCAGCTCGTCGGTTGCTGTGCACGCGGTGCGGAGCAAGGGCGGTCTGAACGTCATGCTGATCAACAAGAGCCCGAAGGACGCGGCGCAGGTGTCGCTCTCGTACGCCGGATTCACCCCGGCCGCAGGGGCGGTCACGACCGTTTCGTATGCCAAGGGAGACACCGCCCTGACGACGGCGAAGCGGGGCACGGCGGGCGCACAGAAGCTGCCGCCGTACTCGATCACGACTCTTCAGCTGAAGCCCGCGTTGGGGACTACCAGCGCTGACAAGCCGACGCCCGCCCCCACGCCGACCGCCGTCACGCCGGTTGTCTCGGCCCCCGGCACGACCGGCACCCGCGCGCAGGGGGGGATCGGCGCGCCCGTCGGCCAGGCGACCCCAAGCAGCACGTCCGGCGACCTGGCTTCCACCGGGGCGAGCAGCGCTGTTGTCACGTACAGCGCCCTCGGTGGCCTGCTGGTCATCGCTGCCGGCGGCGTGCTGGTGCTTCGCGGACGTCGCCGCAGGGGTCTGCACGGGAAGTGAGACCGCGTGAGTGACTGACGGCCCGGCAGCAACGCCACCCACCCGTGGCGTACGCGCCGGGCCGTCGGCCTGTGCGCACGCGGCGGTCAAACACAAACGTAGTAGATGCTGCCGATCACGGCGTGCCGGGCCCAGGGGCCCGCCGCGTCGGTGGCCCTGTATACGTACGACCGCTGCCAGCCGATCTGGCCCAGCCAGTAGAAGGTCTTGTCGCTGGGGCGGTAGCGCATCGAGGATGCCCAGATGCCCCCGACGTACGCCCGTCCGCCGTTGAGGTCGTACGCGTCGCCGAAGTCGAGGACCGGCACCGAGTGGCCGATGAACTCCCAGTTGACCAGGTCGTAGGAGCGCAGGACGGGCGCGCCCGGCGAGTAGTGCATGGTCGAGCCGGTGTAGTAGTACGTGTCGCCGACGCGGATGACCTCGAGGTCGGCGAAGTCCTGCCAGATCACCGGGTTGGTGAACCGCTCCTGCTGGGCCGCCGTGGCCGCCGCCGCGTGCATCGCCGGCAGCGTGGCGCCCGCGACCAGGCCGGCGGTGGCCGCCATGACTCTCCGGCGGCTGTGGGGGTGTTGGAGCCAGGACATTCGAGATCAGCTTCCTCACGTGTGGGGGGACCGAGAGCGAAGTTCGAAATATCAGACATAATTCTGAATTTCGAACGGGAATATAGGAGCGGGCATGAGGGGAGTCAACACCGGGCGATCAGCGGGCAGTTAGCGGCTCGCCCGCAGCAGTCGTCGTTCGGTGATAGTGCGCGCTTCGGGGCTCTCGAAGTCGTCCGGGCCAATTCCTCGTGGTTGCGCAAGTCCCCTGACACACCATCAGCCAACTACAACAACACGCGGCCAGACCTTCGAGGGCGTCGCCATCCGGGTCGCCAAGCGCATCTTCGCGATGACCGCGGCGATCTGACACAACCGCAGGACCAGCGCCCCGGTCACCCGAACCCTGATCACATACGACCACTGATCACCGTTGGCGAGCAGCGCCTTCAGGGATCGACGGCGGGTTTGCGGAAGACGCCGTGCCTCCGGGAGGGGCAGTGGCTCCAACGACGGTGGTCAACGCTGTGCGCGTCGGCTGCGGATGCTCAGGGCGATGACGGAGACAAGGAACCAGAAGGCACCGAAGGCTGAGTATCCGGCGACGGTGGACAGGCCGCTGGTCGCCGAGGTGGACATGGCAGCAAAGGAGGCACCGGCGAGGACGGACAGTCCGCCGCTGATGACCATGGGCCACTGGGCACCGACGGTGCGTCGGCGCTGGATCGCCACGACGAGCTGGATCGCTCCGGAAAGGAGGGCCCAGATGCCGAACACGAGCAGGGCCGTCCCGATGGTGGAGAAGACAGCGATGATCATCCCGGTGGTGGTGGCGAGGCCGAGAGCCATGTTGGTGGTACCGACGCGGTCCGTGGAGCCGGTGCCGGCCATGCGACGCTCGAGGAGCGTGGCGATGACGTCCCACAGGGGGTAGATGACGAGCAGCACGGCCGCGATCACTGTGGGCTTGTCCGTCGACACGAGCGAGGCGGAGGTCGTGGCGACGAGTGCCACCCAGATCAGGGAGAAGGCGGCTCGGATCAGATAGAGCGATCGGAGCCCGGAGGGCGTCGTCGTGGTCCTGGTCTTGCTCGAAGGCACGGTGGTCTGAGTCATCGGGTGTCCCGTTTTGTGATCGTGATGGTGTGAGACGGTCGCCTCGATGAGGAGTCTCAGCGGCTTCGGGAGGGGCCGCGTACTTCGAACGAAGTAGTTCTGCCATCCACTTCGGAATCGAATGAGTTCTCCGTCCCCATCGCCCGGACCGGGCTCGCCGTCTACATCATTCGAAGTACACGGCCGCAGCACACGTGGGCGAGAATCGGGCCATGGTCAAGGCGCAGAACAATCAGGACGGGCCCGTGGCGCCTCTGTGGGTCCGCCGCCCCGAGGCGCTGCACCTCGTCGCCTATTCGGTGGCCGCGCTGGTGTTCACCGGCCAGATCGTGGCAGTGATCCTGCGGGGGTCGGACTGGCCGACGGCCCTTTCCGTGCTCCTCGCCGGTGGCGGTGTCGCCCTCTCATGGCGAAGGCCGTGGGCAGGACTGATCGTGGCGAGCGCGGCGTCCTTCGCCGTCACATCGGTGGGCCACGACCCGCTGTCGGTGTGGATGATGGCGGTGCTCGTGCTGTTCTCGGTCACCGTCAGGGGGAAGCAGCCGCTGGCCGCAACCGGCATCGTGGCGGCGTTCTTCCTGGGGGCGTTCATGACACTGGGAGGATTCCGTGGCGGCGCGATCGTGGGAGCCGCCGCACTCTTCTCTGCCATAGCAGGAGGTGCGACGGGGGCCGCGCTGCGCATCCATCGAGAGCACTGGCGCACCCTGGAGGAACGGGCCGAAAGCGCCATCGCCACCCGCGAGATCGAAGCCACCCGACGGGTGACCGAGGAACGACTCCGCATCGCCCGGGACCTCCACGACGTCGTCGGCCACCAGATCGCGATGCTGAGCCTGCATCTCGGTGCCGCGGAGATCGGGCTGCCCGAAGACGCCGAGTCCTCCCGGCAGTCCCTCGTCTCAGCCAGGTCCAGCGCCCGCACCGTCGTCGTCGAAACGCAACGGATCCTCGCGCTCCTCCGCCTCGGGGACGACCTCTCCGACGACGAGGCGCTCCGGCCGACCCCGGCGCTCAGCGGCCTGGAAGGCCTTGTCGCCTCGTTCGAGAGCATCGGCCTCGACGTCCGTCCCTCCCTCGACATTCCCGCCGGTTTCGTGGAGCCCAGCGTAGGCGTGACGGTCTACCGGGTCGTCCAGGAAGCGCTCACGAATGCCTACCGGCACGGAGTGGGGGCGGCAACGGTGGAGGTGCGTGAGCGCGACGGCAGGATCTGCGTCACCGTGGAGAACCGCGTCGGTCACTCACCGCGCAGCTCCGGCTCGGGCACCGGACTCGGACTCGTCGGGATGCGCGAACGCGTCGAGTCCTCCAGCGGGCGGCTGACGATCGACAGTGACGATGGGCGATTCCGGGTCCATGCGGAGTTCAGCCCTCTGGGAGCCGTCGTCTCATGACGCGGATTCTGATCGTCGACGACCAGGACGAGATAAGGGCCGGCATCAAAGCGATGCTCCGGCTCGACCCAAGTCTCGTTGTTGCGGGAGATCTCTCCGATGGACTCCAGGCCGTCCCCTTCCTCCGGGCCCACCCCGTCGACCTGGTCCTGATGGACATCCGGATGCCCGGCATCGACGGTGTCGAAGCCACTCGCCGGATCCGCAAAGAGCACCCACCCGAAAAGCTGCGGGTGATCGTGCTGACCACTTTTGACCAGGACGACATCGTTCTCGCCGCCCTTCGCGCGGGTGCCAACGGATTCCTGAGCAAGACCGTGAGCCCCGCTGAACTCGTTGCCGGAATCACCGAGGTCGTCGGCGGTGGCGGTGCGCTGTCGGCCGCCGCGACGGCCGCGCTCATCGGTCACATGACCGACAGTCCGCCCCCGGTGATCGACCGGGAACTGCTGCGACGCTTCGACGCTCTGACGCCCAGGGAGCGGGACGTGGTCGTTCTCGTCGCGAGCGGTCTCGGCAACGACGAGATCGCGGCCCAGATGTCCGTGTCGCCCTTCACCGTGAAGACGCATGCGGTGCGGGCCATGACGAAGGTCGGCGCACGTGATCGAGCGCAACTCGTCTCGTTCGTCTTCCGGGCCGGCCTCTACCCCTGAGCCTGCCGAGCAGAACCCCGAAACGTGTGCCCCCCGTGGCGATGCCGAGCAGTCCGGTGGGCGGGACGGCGTGGGTACGTACCTGGAAGACCTCGCCGTCGCGCTGGGCAAGCGGCGTGCCTGGACCTATAGCTGCGGAGGAGGGCTTGCGTCACGGCAAGGCAGACGAGCTCGGAGTCGGTCAGCAGCGGCGCCGTTCCATCCACCGGCTGCCTCGATCTCGTCGTCGATCTTCACCTACAGCGCGGTCAACAGGCGCTCTCTCTTCAAGCTCGCGCACCAGCCCCGACATCGGACTCAGTCGGTCCAGCAGGGCGGCTCACGGCAGGCTTCAACGTTGCCGCACGGCAGTCCTGTTCGTGCGAATCCGCCAGCTTGGCAATCATCCGGTAATCGACAGGCACGCCTCCCAAGATCATGGAGTTCTCTACGCCCCGTGATCCAAGTGGAAGACAATGCCTGCCGACGCCTCTCGGTGCCCGGCCCAGGCCCGGGCAGCGGCGGTAAGAGCGGCTCTGTGCGGCATGGGGCGTGTGCGTTCCCAGTTTTCCCAGGCGGTGTAGACGGTGCGCGCGAAGGTGGTGACGGTGGCAGGGTCGGCCGCTCGGTACGCGGGAACTTGCCGGGCGATCGTCTCGGCCTGGTCTGGAGTGTGGCCGGCGGAGATGAGTCGGGGCACTGTCAGGGCGGTGTCTGCCCACGCGGGGGCGGGGCAGGAAAGGGCCCAGTCCAGTAGCAGCAACTTGCCGCCGGGCGTCCTCAGCATGTTGTGCGGGGACATGTCCGTGTGGGCGAGCCGTCTGCCTTGCAGTCCGGGCGGCACGTCCTCGGGCAGAAATTCAGTCCACCGTGTGTGCAGCGGCTTCTTGTCCAGTGCTTCGGGCCATGGCGCCTGGGAGGTGACGGTGAGGGTGCGCAGCAGCGGCGCGAGATCGCCGGACCCTGGAGTCAGGTCCGGGTGCCGGCCTTCGATGTACTCGTACCCATAGAGCATCCACCCGTCGGCGGCGACCTCCCACAGCACGCGGGGGGCAAGGGGTGCGCATCGTGTGACCCGCGCCTCGTGGCGGTAGACCCATGCCTGTGGGTCGTCATGCCGCGTGCCTTTGATGAACGCTCGCCCCGCTGGTGTGTGGACCGTGCAGGCGAGCCGGGACATGACGCCGTGCGGCGCGGTCTCGGCCGTTTCGACCGGGCCTGTGTGCTGCTCGACGGCGGCCCGGATCGTTGCCGGTAGGTCGTGCCATTCGAGGCGGTCCACCCGCGGTCTCCTGCGTTGGTCGGGCGAAACGGGGTCGGGAACTACTTCGGGTGGTTCGGGCTGTCCGAGCAGTTCGCGTGGCACTGCGAGCAGTCGGCGAGGTCCAGCTCGGGCCAGAACTCCATGTCGATCTCGTACCCGGCGAGGGTGATCGAGTCGACGGTCAGCGCGCGCAGTGACGTGCCGCCGCCGTGCTCCTACTTGTCGAGGAATCCGGGCTGGTGGTGCAGGAAGCGGCCGAACCGCTGCTCGCAGAACTCGGCGTACGCCTTGGTGTGGAGCAGGAACTTGTGCCAGAAGTCGTCGACGAGCGGCGAGGGCTGAGCGGCCGATCGGCATAGTCACATGCCGCCAGGAAGGCGAGCATCTGCCCGACGCCGCATGCTCCACCAGCGCGGGTGAATCCCACCTCGATCGCTTGCCGAGGGCAGGGCCATGACGCGTGCGAACGCTTCCCCAGGACCGGCATCAAGCAGCAGACTCACCAGCCACCCCCGGGTGCGTTCGACACGCCAGCGGCGCGGGAGGACGACAATCCCCTTGGCGCCTTGGCGCCTTGGCGCCTTGGGGCGGGAGACGGTCTGAGGGGATGTGGGGAAGGATCCCGCCTGACCGAGGTCATGGGGATCAACCGGCGCAGCATCTACGCCGCCGACGGCACAAGGAGCTCCCGGCTTTCGTAGGCCGGGCAATCACCGGCTCGTCGGTCTGTCAAAAGGACTGGTCTGCCCGTATGCCCTCGCGGTCCTCGAGGGCGCCGATGGCGGTGGCGGTGAGGCTGTGGGTGATGTGGCCTCGCATCAGCTGGGCGGCTTCGGCGGCGCGGCCGTCCACGATGAGGGAGACGAGTTGGTGGTGTTCCTGTAGGTCCCGGGTGCGGGGTTCGTCGCCGGGCGGGAGTTCGAGGCCGAGGCGACGGTAGCGGTCGGACTTGTCCCACAGGTCGTCCAGGAGACGGATGAGGACGTCGTTGTGCGAGGCCCGGTACAGCGCCTGGTGGAAGGCGCGGTGGGCCGTGAGGGCCTCTTCCCCCCATTGGCGGGTGACGGGGAGGAGCTTGTCGACGGCGGCCTGCATGGTGGCGATGTCGTCGTCGGTCCGTCGCTGGGCGGCGAGTTCGGCGGCGGTCGGGTCCAGGGACAGGCGGACTTCGAAAAGCTGGCGGGCCTCGTTCGAGTTCATGACGGAGACCCGGACGTCGCGGTGGGTTTCGACGGTGAGGAGTCCCTCGCTGCTGAGGCGGCGGATGGCCTCGCGCAGCGGCGTGATGCTCATGCTGAGGGACTCGGCGAGCTCGTACTGGGCGAGCCGTGACCCGGCAGGAAGAGTGCCGAAGAGGATCCGATCGCGGAGTTCCGCGTAGGCGAGGTCGCTCTTGCTGAAGAACAGGTTCTGTCCTGCCATAGCCCCCTGACCGTTCCTTTCCGGAGGTTCCCCCACCCCTTGACATCCCACCGTGGACCGGCTCACTCTAACAGCCGACACATCTTATAAGATATGAGAAAGGCTCCGCAGTGAAGATCACCAACGTCTACGAGGGCGTCGTTCCGATCCGCTCCTCGATCCGTAATGCCTGGATCGACTTCAGCTCCATGGACTGTTCGATCGTGGCGATCGAGAGCGACGTCATCCGGGACGGCAAGCCCGTGGTGGGCTACGGCTTCAACTCCAACGGCCGCTACAGCGCCGGAGAGATCCTGCGCCGCCGGATCCTGCCCCGCCTCCTCGAGGCCGAGCCCGGCAGCCTGCTCGACGAGCGGGGCGGCCTGGACCACGCCAAGGCGTGGGACGTGATGATGACCAACGAGAAGCCCGGCGGGCACGGTGAGCGCTCGGTCGCGGTCGGCGTGGTGGACATGGCCCTGTTCGACCTGGCCTCCAAGATCGAGGGCAAGCCGCTGTACCGGTATCTGTCCGAGCGCTACGGCGACGGGCAGCCCGACGACTCCGTCTTCGTCTACGCCGCCGGCGGCTACTACGCCCCGGGCAAGACCCTCACCGACCTTCAGGACGAGATGCGCGGCTTCCTCGACCTGGGCTACGACGTCGTCAAGATGAAGATCGGCGGCGCCGACCTGGCGGAGGACCTGCGCCGCATCGAGGCCGTCATCGACGTCCTGGACGGCGACGGCTCCCGGCTGGCCGTCGACGTCAACGGCCGCTTCGACCTCACCACGGCCCTGGAGTACGGGCGGGCCATCGAGCCCTACGGGCTGTTCTGGTACGAGGAGATCGGCGACCCGCTCGACTACCACCTCAACGCCACCGTCGCCGAGCACTACACCGGCTCCATCGCCACCGGCGAGAACCTCTTCTCCCTCCAGGACGCCCGCAACCTGATCCGCTACGGCGGCCTGCGCCCCGACCGCGACACCATCCAGGTCGACCCCGCGCTCTCGTACGGTCTGGTGGAGTACCTGCGCATCCAGGACATGCTCCGTCAGCACGGCTGGTCATCGAGGCGCTGCATCCCGCACGGCGGGCACCAGTTCTCCCTGCACATCGCAGCCGCCCTCAAGCTCGGCGGCAACGAGTCGTACCCGGGCGAGTTCCAGCCCACCGGCGGCTTCGCCGACGACGCCGTCGTCGAGAAGAGCCGTGTCGGCCTGACCGACACCCCAGGCATCGGCTTCGAGAGCAAGGCCGCCTTCTACAAGGTGCTGCGCGCCCTGCACAGCTGACGAGATCGGGGGTGCGCGAGCCGCGTCGCGTCCCCCGCATCACCCCCACAGGTCAGCGCTACACAGGATCGTCGTGCAAGGGAGCACCAACGATGACAAGCACCATCACCGCCGCCGCCCCCCGCAGCGGCCACGGCTGAGCCGTCTCATACGTGAGCTGTGGTTCCAGGTCGTACTGGCCGTGGCCGACCGACTTCCGGGAGTCCACGGTCGGGGAAACCGCCTGAATGGACCGCGGTCAACGGCCCGGTTCCCAGAGCCATCACCGGCATCGAACTCGACCCATGGGGCAGCGTCGAGCGTCTCACCACCGTGTGGAACGGCACCTACACCGACAACGCCCTGCTGGCCCGTGGGCGATCGAGCGCTGACGGTCACGGCCTTGCCCGCGACGGACCGGCAGGGGCAGGGATTCGGTATGAGCCCGGTATGACGACGGCAAATCGGCTGGGTGCGCGACCGGTTCAGGGGAGGACATGGCACAAGATCTCTGCAAGGAAAGGAGATCGGGATGGCGGTTCTGCCCGAGCTCACCGCGGGACGGTTGCTCTCCTCATGGCACCTGGACGTGCCCGCGCTGCTGCTGGTCGTCCTGCTCGGCGCGCTGTACGGCCGGGGCGCGCTGCGGCTGAGGCGGCGGGGCGAGCGTTGGCCCGGGACCCGCGTCGCGGCCTTCACGTTGCTTGGCCTCGGCACGCTCGTCGTGGCCACGATGTCCGCGCTGTCCGTGTACGACCGTGTGCTGTTCTGGCCGGCCGCTGTCCAGAACATCCTTCTCGACCTGATCGCTCCGCTCGGGCTGGCGCTGGGCGATCCGCTGCGCCTGGCTCTGCGGGCCCTGCCCGAGCCGGCTGCCGGTCGCCTACGGCAGGTGATGACCAGCCGGCCGGTGCGGCTGCTCACCTTCCCCCTGGTCACTACGGCCCTCGTGCTCGTGACCGAACTGACGGTGTACTTCACCCCCTACTTCGAGACCGCTCTGCGCGACGGCTGGCTGCACGAGCTGCTGTACTTGCACCTGCTGCTCGTCGGAAGCCTGTTCGTGGTGCCGGTACTCACCCGCGAGGAGGCGCTGCCGAGGTGGTGCACTCATCCGGTCCGGGCGGCGCTGGTGTTCCTCGACGGGGTCGTCGACGCGGTGCCGGGCATCGTGGTGATGACCCACGGCACGCTGATCGCCGGAGCCTGGTACCTGGGCCATGCTCCCCCATGGGCATCGGACGTGCACCATGACCAGCAGCTCGGCGGTGGCGCCATGATCGGCATCGCCGAACTGGTGGCGCTGCCCTTCCTGCTCGCCGTCCTCGTGCAGTGGGCGCGTGCCGAACGCGCCGAGACCGTCGCCCTGGACCGCCGCCTGGACGCGGAACTGGTCCCGGCGGCGCCTGCGGCGACGGGTCCGGAGCTCGTCCGTCCGTGGTGGGAGACCGAGAACGGCGAAGTCGCCCAGCGCATGCGCCAGCAGCGGCCGGGGCACTGACGCACGCATCGTGCGTAGCGCCCGGAGACCGGCTCTGCCCGGCATCGTCCTCCCCTCCGGGTTCTCCATCAACCTGAACGGCTCCGCGGTCTACCTCACGATGGCCTCCCTCTTCCTGGCCCAGGCCAGGGCATCGACCTGTCCCCGGCAGCAGCAGCTGATCATGGTCGGCGTCACGATGCTCACCAGCAAGGGCACCGCCGGAATTGCAGGCGGCCCCTTCATCGTCCGCGCCGGCACCGTCACCGCGGTCGGCCACATCCCGCTCGCCGCCCTCTCCCTGATCGTCGGCATCGACCGCATCCTCAACGAGGCCGCGTCTTCATCAACGTCCTCGGCAACGCCGCCGCCACCATCGCGATCGGCAATTGGGAGAACGAGTTGGACACTGCCAAGGCCGGCGCGGGCAAGTAGCCGTGGCCGTCGTCGAGTGCAGTCACCCCTGAACCGGCGTAGGTGTACCCCGTGAGCACGCCCAGCGTCTCCGTCTCCTGAACGACGACCATCCGGCAACAAGCCTTGAGCCCGCAAGTCGCGACGCATCGACACGCCCTGTCCGCCGACGCAGGCCCTTCTTCGGTAATTGACAGGGTACGGACGTACCTCTTAACGTACCCAAATCCGGAGGCGACGCCGTCAGCTCAACGAGGAGCACCGATGCAGCACCTATACGAGATAGATGTCCAGGTCCCGATGCGTGACGGCGTAGCCCTCGCCGCCAACGTGTGGCATCCGGCCGAGGGACAGGCTCCGACGCTGCTCGTCCGCCTGCCGTACGGCAAGGACGTGATGGGCCTCGGCCAACCAGCCATGCCCGACCTCCTGGCTCTGGTGGAGGCCGGCTACGCGGTGGTGGTGCAGGACTGCCGGGGCACCCACCGCTCGGAAGGCGAGTTCGTTCCGCATATGGCCGACCGGGCCGACGGCGAGGACACCGTCACCTGGATCGCCGACCGGCCGTGGTCGGACGGCACGGTGGGCATGTACGGGCCGTCCTACCTGGGCATGGTCCAGTGGGAAACCGCCGCGACCGGCGCCCCCGCCCTCAAAGCGATCGCGCCGTCCTTGACGTCGATCGACAACTACGAGGCGCCCTGGTACTCCGCGGGCGGTGCGCTGTCACTGAGTGTGGTCACGTGGTGGAACGCCATCATGTACGCGGCGGACGCGCAGCGGTCCCTGGCGGCCGGCACTGACACCGTGTCCCAGCTACAGCAGCTCGGTCAGGCGGCCCTGTTCTCCGAGCCTCTCAATGACGTGCTGCCGACGGCCGAGGTTCCGGTCCTGGCGGCGTACGGCAAGTGGTGGGACGACTGGATGGCCCACCCCTCCCACGACGGGTACTGGGACGCCATGGAGCTCACCCCCGAGCTCAAGAACGTCACCGCCCCGGCGCTCAACATCGGCGGCTGGTACGACCTCTACATCGGCCAGACCGTCCGCACCTACACCACTGCCCGCGAGCAGGCGGGCAGTGCCCAGGCGCGCGAAGGGCAACAGCTGCTCATCGGTCCGTGGGATCACGTCTCCGCGAGTGGCATCTATCCCGACCGCTCCTTCGGCCCGTTGGCCAGTCCCCAGATGGTGGGCCTGACCGGCCTGCATGTGAAGTTCTTCGACCGCTGGCTCCGCGGCGACACCACCGCTCTGGACGACGTGGCGCCCGTGAAGATCTTCGTCATGGGCATCGACCAGTGGCGCGACGAGCAGGAGTGGCCGCTGCCCGACACGAGGTGGACCGACTTCCACCTGACGAGCGGCGGTCACGCCAACACAGCGGGCGGGGACGGCGTGTTGACGACCGAGCCGCCGACCGGCGCCGGGCACGACACTTACCTCTACGATCCGCGCCGCCCGGTTCCCACGGCCGGCGGGGCGTGCCTGCCGATGACGCCGGGGTTCGGCGGCCCGGTCGATCAGCGGACCGTCGCCGGCCGCGAGGACGTGCTGTGTTTCGCCGGCCCGGTGCTCGAGGAGCCTGTCGAGGTCACCGGTCCGGTCAGCCTCAGCCTCTTCGTGTCCTCCTCAGTGGTGGACACCGACTTCACCGCCAAGCTCGTCGACGTCTTCCCCGACGGCAAGGCGATCAACCTGTGCGACGGGATCCTGCGCGCCCGCTATCGAGGCGGCCTCGCCACGGAGGAACTGATGGAGCCCGGCACGGTCTACGAGGTCACCGTCGACATGACCGCCACCTCGAATGTGTTCTTCCCCGGTCACCGCATCCGTGTGGACGTCTCCAGCAGCAACTTCCCGCGCTACGACCGCAACACCAACACCGGCGGAGTCATCGCCCGTGAGAGCGAGGAGCAGATGATCCCCGCGGTGAACCACATCCATCACGGGCCGAGCCACCCCAGCCGTCTGGTCCTGCCGATCATCGACCGGAAGGACCAGTGATGAGCGCCGCCGACCGGGTCGCCGAACTGACCGCGACCTTCGCGGCTCCTTCCGTCGACGTGGCCTGGCTGCTGTGCGACCAGCACCCGGCCGACCGCGTCGCGTTCACCGTCGTCGACGCCACCGGTGAGCCTTCCGCACTGTCCTTCGGAGAGCTCACCGCGGACTCCCACCGCTGTGCGCGGGCGCTGCAGGGGCTTGGCGTCGGTCCGGGGGACAGGGTGGCGACCCTGATGGGCAAAAGCACCGACCTGGTCACCGTCATCCTCGCGATCTGGCGGCTCGGTGCGGTCTACGTCCCGCTGTTCACCGCCTTCGCGCCCCAGGCCATCGCCCTGCGCCTGGAAGGCTCCGGCGCGCATGTCGTGGTCGTCGACCCGGACCAGCGCCACAAACTCGACCCGGGCCCCGACATGCCGGACGACCCCCTGCGTCGCCTCGTCGTCACCGGAAGCGGCGCGCAGCACGGCGACGTGGCGCTGGCCGACCTCATCGCGGCCGCGTCGCCGGAGCCGGTGCCCGCCGTCACCACCAGCGGGGACGGACCGCTGGTGCACATGTTCACCTCCGGCACCACCGGTAAGCCCAAGGGGGTCATCCACCCCGTCTCCTACATCGCCGGATGGCAGGTCTACCTGGAGTTCGGCCTGGGCGTCACCCGGGACAGCAGCTACTGGTGCGCCGCCGACCCCGGCTGGGCCTACGGGCTGTACGCGGCCATCGTCGCTCCGATGGCCGCCGGGATCCCCAGCCTGCTGCTGTCCGGCGGGTTCTCCCCGGAGACGACTTGGCGCACCCTCGCCGACCACCAGGTCACCGACTTCACCGCCGCCCCGACCGTGTACCGGGGACTGCGCTCCTCGCCGGTGCCGGTACCGCAAGGACTGTGCCTGGAGCGGGCGTCCAGCGCGGGCGAGCCGCTGACTCCCGAGGTCAACGAGTGGGCCGGCTCGGCGCTCGGCCTGGCCGTGCACGACCACTTCGGCCAGACCGAGGTCGGTATGCCCTTGGCCAACCACCACCATCCCGAACTCGCCCGCCCCCTCAAGGCCGGATCGATGGGCCGGCCGCTGCCGGGCTGGAGCCTCACCGTCCTGGCCGACGAGAAGGACGAGCCCGCCGAACCAGGCGTGCTCGGCCGGGTCGCGATCGACGTCGCGGCGAGCCCGCTGATGACCTTCCGCGGCTACCAGATCCCCGGGCAGAGCGACGCCAAGTTCACCGCCGACGGCCGCTGGTACCTCACGGGCGACGCCGGGCGCATCGACACCGACGGCGACTTCTTCTTCTCCTCCCGTGACGACGACGTCATCATCATGGCCGGCTACCGGATCGGGCCGTTCGAGATCGAGAGCGTTCTCGCGCAGCACCCGGCAATCGCCGAGTGCAGCGTCATCGGCGCACCCGACGACGTCCGCGGCGAGGTCATCGAGGCGTACGTCGTCCTCCGCGACGGCCACGACGCCTCGCCGGACCTGGCCGCCGAACTCCAGCTGCTGGTCAAGACCCGCTACGCCGCCCACGCCTACCCGCGCACGATCCACTTCATCGACGTCCTGCCCAAGACCCCCAGCGGCAAGACCCAGCGCTACCTGCTGCGCAGCCGCCGTCGCACCGAACTTTCCAGCCGAGAGGCACAGTGACCCACACGGACCCCCTCCTCGTCGAGCAACGCGGCACCGTCAGGTGGCTGTTGCTCAACCGCCCCGAGCGGCGCAACGCCCTCGACATCTCCCTCGTAGAAGCCCTGGACAAGCAGATCACCAGTGCCGAGGCCGACCCCGGCACAGCGGTCATCGCCGTGGCCGGCCGGGGGCCGAGCTTCTGTGCCGGCGGGGACTTCCACCAGTTCCTGGAACTGCACGAGCGGGGCGACAACCCGGTCGACTTCCTGACCGACGTGTCGGCCTGCTTCAGCCGCATCGCGGCCAGCCCGAAACCCTGGGTCGCCGTCCTGCACGGTCACGCCGTCGCCGGGGGCCTCGAACTCGCCCTGGCCTGCGATGTCGTCGTCGCCGCCGACACCACGCTCGTCGGCGACGGCCACGTCATGCGGCGGCTCCTACCGGCCGGAGGATCGAGCGTCCGGCTTCCCGGCGCGGTCGGACGCGGACTGTCGCGCTGGCTCCTGCTCACCGGCGAACTGCTGCCCGCGACTGCTTTCGCGCACACCGGCTGGATCCGGGAGATCGTGCCCGAGGCCGACCTCGACGCCACCGCCACCCGCATCTGCCGACAACTGGCCGACCGCAACAGCCCGGCCCAGCAACGCCTCAAGACACTCCTGCACCGGATCGACGGCATGGCCCCCGATCAGGCCCTGCGCGAGGAATTGTCCGCCTTCGCAGACAACTGGTCGGCGAGCTCGGTGGCCGACGCCCTGCGGGCCTTCCTCGCACCCCGGACCACGAAAGCAGACACCAAGTGAATCGCTTCCACGGACGCGTCGTCGCCATCACCGGCGCCGCACAAGGCCTCGGCCTCGCCATGGCGACCCGGTTCGCCGCCGAGGGCGCCACCGTCGCGCTGGCCGACGTCAACGAACAGGCCCTCGCCGAAGCGGTCGAGACCATCGCCGACTCCCATGACGCGCAACTCCGCACCGACGTGGTGGACGTGACCGACTCCGCACAGGTCGATGCCTGGGTCGCCGGCATCACCGCCGGTCTCGGCCGCCTCGACGTGCTGGTCAACAACGCCGGCATCATCCGCGACAACCGGGTCGAGGACATCACCGACGACGACTGGCACGCGGTCATCGACGTCAGCCTCACCGGCGGCTTCCACTGTGCCCGTGCCGCGTTCGGGCCCATGAAAACCCAGGGCTACGGACGCATCATCAGCTTCTCCTCCATGTCATGGCGCGGGAACTTCGGCCAGACCAACTACGTGGCCGCCAAGGCCGGCATCGTCGGCATGACCCGCACGCTCGCGCTCGAGGGCGCCCGCCACGGCATCACCGCCAACGCCATTGCTCCCGGCCTCATCGAGACACCGATGCTCGCCTCGATGAACGGCCCGGCGCGCGACAAGCTCACGAACAAGGTCCCGATGCGGCACACCGGCAGGCCCGAGGACATCGCCGAAGCCGCAGCCTTCCTCGCCAGCGAAGCCGCCGGCTACATCACCGGCATCGTCCTGGACGTGGACGGCGGCATCTCCATCGGATCCTCGATCCGGTAGCCCAGCAGGTGATCAGCCTCCGCATCGGTGGTCGTACGAGAGCTTCCGGAGCCGGAGGCCCAAGAGGGCCAGGTCCTCATCGACGTCGAATGGGCGGGCGTGGTGTTCCCGTACCTCCTGCAGACTCGCGGGGAGTACCAGACGCGTCCGCACCGCCGTTCATCCCCGGCTGGGAGATGTCCGGAACAGTCCGCACGGACGGTGCCGGATTCCGTGCCGGTGACCGCGTGGCAGCGCTGCCGGTCACCCGTGGCTTCGCCCAGACGGCCGCTGTCGACGCATCGATGGTCGTTCCTCTCCCGGACAACGTCGACACCCGCCGTGGGGCGGCCCTGCCCCTGAACTACCTGACCGCACATTTCGCCCTCATGCACGCGGTTGCTCTGCGCCCTGGCGAGGTCCTCCTCGTCCACGGAGCCGCGGGCGGAGTGGGGAGCGCGGCCTGCCAGTTGGCCGCGGCGTACGGCGCGCGCGTCATCGCCGTCGTGTCCACCGACGAGAAGGCCGAACTGGCCAGGTCGTCAGGAGCACACGAGGTCGTAGGTGTCGGCGGATTTCTCGACGAGGTCAGGACCCTCACCGACGGCCGAGGCGTCGACGTCGTGGTCGACCCCGTCGGCGGGGACCGCTTCCCGGACTCGCTCCGTGCGCTACGGCACGGCGGGGGACGCATCCTTGTCCTGGGATTCTGCTGCTGACCAACACACCTCTGTGCTCGGAGTCGGGATGGACGAGTACTGGCGGCAGGATCCGGAAGCCGCCCGCGTCTGCTGGCAAGAACTCTGGCCCTTGCTGACGTCGGGCCGACTGGACCCGCCCATCTCGTCCGTCTTCCCCCTGGAGAGGGCGTGGGCCGCGCTGAATCACTTGGACCAGCGAAAAGTCCTCGGCCGGACATTGCTGCAGATCGGTGCCTGACGACGCAGAAGACTCCGCGGTTCAGCGGGTGGACGATCCGGTGCCGATACCACCACCGACATCGGGCAGACGCGGTGATGTGGCGCGCGGCCAGGGCGAACGCCGCGCACTGGCCCTGCTGATCACCCGGGCCGTGGAGGTTGTTCGTGTCGCCCGGGCTGGACGGCGGGCGCCCCCCGACTCTGCCCGGCCCGGCGGTGATGAGGCTTCGTCGCCAGATCAAGCACACGATCCCCGAGCCGAAGAAGCAGTGGGCCGACCGCCAAGGCCGCAGCAGCAAGGGCGACCGGCCCGTCGGCTTCGACACGACGATCTACAAGCGCGCCTACGTCTTCCACGGCACCGTCACCGTGGCTTCGATCCGCCTCTGCCCCAATCCGTGATCACTTGGCCTTCGTGACAAGATCCGGGCGTGACGACGTTGTTCCTGACGGTCGGCCTGCCAGGGGCCGGAAAGACCACGAGAGCGCGGCAACTGGCCAAGGAGCACAACGCGCTGCGGCTGACGCCGGACGAGTGGATGATCCCGCTGTTCGGCGATCCGCAGCCGGAAGGGAAGCGCGATGTCCTGGAAGGACGGCTGCTCTGGCTTGGTCTGGAGGCGCTGAAGCTGGGAACGAACGTGGTCCTGGATTTCGGATGCTGGTCTCGTGACGAGAGGTCCGCGATCCGCTGGTTGGTGATGTCCGTGGGCGCGTCCTGTCACCTTGTGTACGTGCCGGTGGACCATGAGACCCAACGTGCCCGGATCGCCCATCGCCAGTCGACCAGCCCTGATCAGACCTTCACGATGAGCGAGAAGGACCTCGTGCACTGGAGGACGCTGTTCGAGGAGCCCGACGCCACGGAACTCGATGGGCGTGAGGTGGGAGGTCCGCCAGCCGGGTGGTCAGGATGGCGGGAGTGGGCCACCGATCGGTGGCCGTCGCTCGCGTGACTGTCCGGCCAACATCACTCACGGGGCACTCCATGTGGGTACGTTAGACGGTACGGTAGTACCCATGTGTAAAGGTCGGCCTTCCCGTCGGACGACCACCCGCCGCTAGGCGGAGACGCTCATGGGAGACTGCTGCGGTGACGGCCCAAACTGACTCGCGTGACCGACGCCCGCGCCGAACGGCGCGCAGGCGGGTCGTCGACACCCGTCGTCGGGACGAACTGCTGCGCCAGGCCGAGGCGATCATCCTGACCGAAGGCTTCACCGCCGTGACCATGGATGAGCTCGCCCAGCGACTGGGATGCTCCAAGGCGACGCTGTACAGTCTCGCCTCCACGAAGGAACAACTCGTGCTGGCGGTCACCCGCGCCTTCTTCCGGGACGCGACGGCCGAGATCGAACAGGCTGTCCAGGCCGAGCCCGACCCCAGGCAGCGGATCCGGGTCTATCTCACCGGCGTCGGCACGGCCATGCGCCGGCATTCCCACGCCTTCTACGACGACATGGTCGGTTACGAACCGACCGCACAGATCTACCGCACGAACTCCGCCGCCGCGGCACGCCGGGTCCACGAACTGATCGAGGAGGGCGTGCAGTCCGGCGTTTTCCGCGCGCTCAACGGCCATTTCGCAGCTCAGGTCGTGGCGGTCACCATTGACGCGGTCCAGTCGGGGGTCCTCCTGGAGAGGACCGGCCTGACCGCCGGCGACGCCTTCTCCGAGCTCGGTGACCTCCTGCTGGACGGGCTCAGTTCGGGGCAGGGCGCATCCGAGCCTCCTGCCACAGCTGTGCGCTCACCCAGGGACGAGTTCTCGGCGCCGAAGTAAAGGCCGGGGGAGGGGCGCGCCTCGCGGACCGTCGCTGACCAGACACCACCCTGTGACGTCGCGGACTCGCCCGGCTTTCACCACATGAGGGTGCCGCTGAAGGCCTTACCAAGGGCTCGGGGACAGCCTCGCGGATGTGTGCCTGTACGGGTTCTCTGAAGGGGTTGGCCCCCGGGGCGGTCGGACCGTTCTGTGCCCTGTGCCAGAGGGGGAGGCGAGTGTGGGCGCCACTCCAGGCAGAGACCGCCGATCCATGGATAAACCTTCCTCTCCCGCCCTTGCGCGGGCGCTCTTACGGTCGAGGCTGCGGGCGCTCACCGGCCCGCCGTACCGAAGGAGCAGGACCCCCATGAAGATGACCGGCAACACGATTCTGATCACCGGCGGCACCTCTGGCATCGGTCTCGGCCTGGCGGTGCGTCTGCACGAGGCCGGCAACAAGGTGATCGTCGCCGGCCGGCGCAAGGAACTCCTCGACGAGATCACGGCCGAGCACCCGGGTATCGACGCGCTCGTCCTCGATGTCGCGGACCCCGACTCGATCGCCCGGGCCCGTGAGACCGTGGCGGCGAGCCACCCGGAGCTGAACGTCCTGGTCAACAACGCCGGCATCATGCAGATGGAGAACCTCCTCGACCCGGCCGGACTCCAGGTCGCCGAGGATCACGTCGCGACCAATCTGCTCGGCACGATCCGCATGACGTACGCCTTCCTGCCGCTGCTGGTGGGCAAGGACGACGCGGTCGTCATGAACGTCACCTCCGCGCTGGCGTTCGTACCGTTCCCGATCACGCCGACCTACAGCGCGACCAAGGCCGCCCTGCACTCCTTCTCCGAGAGCCTGCGCATCCAGCTCGCCGGTGCTGACGCCGGCGTCCAGGTGATCGAGGTGGTCCCGCCGGGCGTGCGCACGACCCTGCTGGGCCAGCAGGACAGCGACCAGTCCATGCCGTTGGACGACTTCCTCACCGAGACCCTCGACCTGCTGCGTGAGAACCCCGACGCGAAGGAACTGGTCGTCGAGCGCGCCCGGTTCATCCGCGACGCGGTGGCCAACGGCTCCTACGACGACGTCCTCGCCATGATCAGCGGCAGTTGACCGACCTGCGGTGACCGCCGCGGAGCAAGCTGGACCCGCCTCGGGGAGTTCCTCACCGAAGGCGCGGAACGGTAAGGAAGCGCCTTCGGTTTCGCCCCGGTCGTCGCACGGGAGGCGGCCGTTTCCGTCCTGAGCGCCGAGGGGCATGCGAGCGCCTGTCTGGCACGGCGAACATCGTCGTATCAGACGGGCCGGGCGACGAGTCCCGCGTACTCCCCAGCGGGTCATGCAGGTCAGGCCACCATCGGATGTCTCGCTGCGCATGCCCTCGGCGTCGGCCGTACGAGAGAGCGGGCGGCAGAGGACTGCTCAGCCATGGATCGGCGGTCTCTGGATAGCCGGGTGGGTTGCGGCGAGGATGGGGGCATGGACAAGAAGGATCTGGCGGAGTTCCTGCGTTACCGGCGTGAGATGTTGCGTCCCCGCGACGTCGGGCTGGTCGAGGGGCCGCGCAGGCGTACGCAGGGGCTGCGCCGCGAGGAGGTCGCGCAGCTCGCCGGTATGTCCACCGACTACTACGCCCGGCTGGAACAGCAGCGTGCTCCGCAGCCCTCGGTCCAGATCACCGCGGCTCTCGCGCGGGCGCTGCGGCTGACCCTGGACGAACGCGACCACCTTTTCGTCCTCATCGGCCACAACGCCCCGGCCCGTTTCCACCGCTCCGAACACGTCAGTCCGACGCTGCTGCGGGTCCTGGACCGCTTGGACGACTCCCCGGCCCTGGTGCAGACCGACCTGTTCGAGACCCTCGCGATGAATCCCTTGGCCGTCGCGCTGCTCGGCGACCAGACCCGCCACACCGGTCTGGCCAGTAGCGGCTACTACCGCTGGTTCATGGACCCGGCCGAACGTCTGATGGTTCCCGAGGAGACGCACGAACGCCACGGCCGCGCCCAGGCGGCACGCCTGCGGGCCGCGCTGACAGCCGGCAGCGACACCACCCGAGCCGCCCGGATCCTCGCCGAACTGCAGGAACACAGCCCCGAGTTCGTCCGCATGTGGGAACTCCAGGAGGTCGCCCAACGCTACGACGACTGCAAGACCATCCTCCATCCCGAACTCGGACGCATCGACGTCGATGCCCAGGTCCTGTTCACTGAGAACCGCGCCCAGACCCTGGTGGTGCTGACCACTCGCCCCGGCTCGGAGAGCCAGAGCAAGCTCGAAGTGCTCTCCGTCATAGGGGATCGCCAGGTCACGCCCTGACCCGAATGACGCCACTGGCCCTGCTGAACGATCTGCCTGTCTGGCTGGCATCTATGCCAATGTGCGTCGCCGGGGCGACCCGCGCTGCCAGGGCTCAGCCCGTCCCAGCACTGAACGGGTCGTCCGCTCCCGGACATGGCGGGAACGAAGTCATCCGCGAGAACCTGCGGTTCTTTGGGTGGCCGCTGTCGCGGTGGCGCGCAAGTTCTCGGGGACGGCCAGGAGGCCGGCGGCGCCGCGGCCCAGGCGCCCAATCGCCGCGCTCAGGCCGCTGATTTGACCGGATGCCGCCTCCGTTTTACGCTCGAGTGCATACGGAGGCGGCATCCGGTTTGGTGCGGTCGCAGGGTCACGGCAGGCGGGAGGGCGTATGAGCGCCGTGGAACAGCGGGGACGTAAGCCGCGCGCGGACGTGCAGCGCAACCGCGCGGCCCTTCTGGAGACCGCGCAGCGTCACTTCCTGCAGCACGGGGTCGGCACCTCCCTCGAGGCGGTGGCCAAGGAGGCGGGTGTCGGTCCCGGCACCCTGTACCGGCACTTCCCCACCCGGGAGGCGCTGCTGGCGGCGGTGCTGCAGACGCGGTCCGAGGAGCTGGTGGCCCGTCAGGCGGACATCGACCGGCTCGGCGACCCGGCCGAGGCGCTGGAGCAGTGGCTGCGGGCGATGGAGGAGTACTTCAGCGCCTTCAGCGGGCTGCCGGACCCGCTCATGGCCGCGGCCAGGGCACAGGAGCCGGACAACCCGCTGACGATTCCCTGCGACATCCTCATCTCCGCCACCGACCAGTACGTGCGCGCCGCGCAGCTGTCGGGGCGGGTGCGTGCCTCGGTGCGGGGGCACGACCTGTTCCTCGCGGCCTGCTCCATCGCCTGGATCAAGGGCACCGGTACCGAGGAGGAGTCGCTCGACCGGCTCCGCACCCTCATCGCGAGCGGCTACCGCCAGCGGGACACCCAGGCCTGAACCGCCAGGCGCCCCGCCCCCGCAACGCCAGGCGGCACCACCGCACGGCCATCACCTCGCGCTGCCCGCAGGGGCGGCACGACCTCTCAAGGGACACATCATGAAAATTACTGTCATAGGCGCCGGTGCCATCGGCGGGAACCTCGCTGTCAAGCTCAGCGCGGCGGGTCATGACGTCCAGGTGGCCGACGCCCGCGGCCCCGAGGCCGTCCGGGCACAGGTGCTGGAGTCCGGGGCTCGCGCGGTGGGCCTTGCCGACGCCGTCCAGGGCAGGGATGTCATCGTCCTGTCGATCCCGTTCGGGGTGGCGGGCCAGCTGGCCGGCCTGTTCGCGTCGGTGCCCGACGAGACGGTGGTCATCGACACCGCGAACTACTACCCCGGCATGCTCAGCGAGCCGATCGAGGCGGTCGACAACGGCCAGGTGGAGAGCGTGTACACCGCCGAACTGCTCGGCCGCCCCGTGGTCAAGGCGTGGAACGCCGCCCTGGCAGAAACCCAGCGGGCCAAGGGTGTTCCGGCCGGAACACCCGGCCGCCTCGCCATCCCCGTCGCCGGTGACAGCGAGGAGGCGCGGCGCGTGGCCATGCAGCTCGTGGACGACACCGGCTTCGACCCCTACGACGCCGGCACCCTGGCCGACTCCTGGCGCCAACAGCCCAACAGCCCCGCCTACTGCACCGAGTTGACCCTCGACGAGCTGCCGGCGGCCCTGGCCGCAGCCGACCGCGCCAAGGACGCGGCCATCCGCGACAGCCTCCCGGAACGCTTCGCCGCCCTCGGCGCCAACCCCACCGTCGACGACGTCGTCGAGATGAACCGCGCCGCCCACCGCTGAGACACCGACCTGCCCCTCGTGCACCCAACGACACGAGAGCGGCAGCGCCGGCACGCCACGAACACACACGACGAACACGAAGAGCGCACAGTCCCCCGCGCTGCGACCTGCAGTCTCGGCACGTCGCTGCCTGCGAGCATCCGCATGCCTGCCGGTACCCGCAGGGTGCCTCCGCACCCGGCCCTTACACCGGCTGTCTCCTTGCATGGCCTGCCGTAGTGCGCTGCGCCGCGGCCGCCGTTGCGGTGACTGCGCGCCATGGAGAGGAACTGCCTTGCCCGGCACCGCATCGCCCTTCACCGACATCGCACGTTCCCGGCGTTCCCCCCGCCGGTTCCTGCCCACCGCCCTGTCCCCTTCGGACATCCGCGGCGTGCTGGAAGACGCACAGACCGCCCCCTCGAACAGCAACACCCAGCCGTGGATGGTGCACGTCGTCTCGGGTGCGGCGCGGGACGCCCTGGCCAAGGAGCTGCTCCGGGCCGAGGAGGAGGGGCGGACCTCCCCGGATTTCACCGATGGCTACGGCGAGGGCCTGTACCTCAAGCGGTCGCAGGCCCTGGGCGCGAGTGTCTACCGGGCCCGGGGCGTAGCGCGCTCGGACCGGGAGGGCAGGAGGGCGGCGGTCCGCGAGAACCTGGAGTTCTACGGCGCTCCCCATGCCGCCTTCCTGTTCATGCCGGCACTCGGCGACGGGGTACGGACGGCCGGCGACATCGGCATGTACGCGCAGAACTTCCTGCTCTCGCTGGCGGCCCGTGGGCTGGCCGGCATCCCGCAGACCGTACTCGGCGTCTACGCCGACACCGTCCGCCAGTTCCTGGATGTCCCCGCGGAGCTCAAGCTGCTGTTCGGCATCTCCTTCGGCATGGCTGACCCGGCGGCACCGGTGAACACGCTCCGCACGGAGCGGGTTCCGCTGCAGCGGAGCGTGGTCCTGCATGCCACCCCGGGAGTCCTCGACAGGCCGTAGTCCCTCCGCCTGCAGGAACCATTCGACGCCTGGGCCGGGCCGCCAGTCAGCCGGCTGGGGCTGGGCGACCGCACGGCTGATATCCCTGCCTCCTCTTCGGCCAGGCCATCGAGGCTGTCGGTGTCCGTCCCGGGCCCGGTCCGGCCGGCACCGGAGTCTGGTTCGCTCGGGCGGCCGTTTCGGGAGTGGGGTGGGGCGGGAGTGTTCGGGCGGGTTGGGTACGGGCAAGGAGGCATTGTTCGCCTGCGGTGCCGTTGAGGCCGGCAGCCGGCTCTGACCAGACCGCAAGACGACTTACGACGATGGCAGTCAGGAACGGCTGTCCTACGTACTGGAGGCCGACCCCGTCGGCACCAGCACGGCGTCCCGGCTGAACGACTTGGACAAGGCCGGAACCTCACCGCCCAGGACGACACCGCGTCGACCTGCCCCACCACAGTTCACCTGGACCTGCAACGACCCCGGCCAGCTCACCGCACAGAACGGCTCCACCACCGGCTGGTCCTACGACAAGACCCGCAACGAGACCGCGGGCTGGCGCACGGCCGCATCAGCGCGGACGAACGAGACGTGGACGGACTGCAGCCAGCTGTCCGGCACCACGGTCGGCGGAATGAACCACGTCCACGACGACGAACGGCGTGGACACCGGATTCATCCGCGAACCCGGGGGCACGTTGAATTCCATGACCGGCCCACCGGCCTGCCGTGTGGCACCACCACCGAGGCCGTCCCGCAGCCGCTCCGCTACACCGGCGCTTACAGAGATCACTGATGGAAGCCGTTGTGGGATCCGGAGGGGCAGCCCTGGCTCATCCTGCTTATCGCGGTTTCGGTTCTGTTCACTGTCGCTCTCGCGGGATACATGGTCTTGTGGTCCCGGCAGCGTCGCAGCGACACTGCCGGCTGACCGCCCCGAAGGAACCCAAGCCACGGGGGAAACGACAGGCCCGTGCCCAGCGCCTGGCCTGTCGTTTCCCGCGCACCGAGGGAGAAGCTAACGCAATGGGCAATCTGGGAGGCATGGAGCTTGTTGTCCTCGGCGGTTTTCTGCTCGTCATTGCCATCTTCGTAACGGCGATCATACGTACATTGAAACGATGAGTGACGCAATAAGAGGAGTGCGAGCCTTTTCTGCTCTTTTGATCGTAGGAGGGATATGTGCGTGCGCTGCGGGGGCGGTCACTGGAGATGCTGCGCCGATCGCACTTGGAGTCGTCGCTGCAACCAGCGGAGTGGTTCTGGTGGTCTTCGCCTTCCTAGGTCACCGGAAGACCCGCTCCTGACATAATGACGACGCCGAGGGCTACCTTGTCCTTGCGATGGTCTTCGAACTCGTCGAGTCCGCCCAGACCCGCTGGCGCTTGCTCAACGCACTCCACCTCCGTCGAACGGCATGACACGGTGGCCGCATGAACCTGCCTGCCGACCTCCTCGCCGGCCTGCATGCCCCCAACCCCCGGGATCGCGACGCCGCCGCTGAGCAACTCGGCGACCTCCTGCACGGGTCCAGCCTGACGCAGGACGAGACGGAAGCTGCTGTCGTGTGCTTGCTCACCGTCGGCATCAACGACCCAGACGACGCCGTCCGCGAGAGCGCCCTCAACGCCATCGGCAACGCCTCCGAACGCCGAGACCTGCCGCTCCACCTGGTCGCCGGACTGGCGCCGCGGCTCCACACAATGCCCGCCCCCCTCCTCGAGCATGCCCTCGGCATTCTCGGCGCCACCCGTGACCCCGACGCCCACCCGATGATCGAGCCCTACCGGCACCACCCCATGGCCTACGTCCGCGACGCCGCCGCCATGGCACTGGCAGAGCTGCCCGATCACAACGCCCCCGCGGCGACGGACCACAACCTTTGACAATTCCTTGCCTGCCATGGCCCGTACGGGCACGGCCACATCGGAGGCTGCCGGCAGGTCAAACTCTCAGCAGACAACGTCGCGCGACAAAAAGGGGTTGCAGGCGAAGATCGTGACCCGAATGCTTCCATCATGAAGATGCACGCCAACCAGCTGACGGTGTTACCTGAGACGGTGCGCGCGTTGGTAGATGAGCAGTTTCCTGAGTGGCGAAGCCTGCCCATCAGGAGCATTGCTGCGCAGGGCACGGTCAACGCCGTCTTCCGCATTGGCGATCGGCTCGCAGCTCGATTCCCTCTTGAGTCCGCAGACATCGAGTCGACGCGTCGCTGGCTGGAGTCCGAAATGGAAGCGACTCGCGAACTGGTGGGTCGCACGCGTTTCCCCACGCCCGAGCCGGTCGCGCTCGGTGAACCAGGGGCGGGTTACCCGCTTCCGTGGTCGGTGCAGACGTGGCTGCCCGGGATCGTGGCCGACAACGAGGACCCAGGCGAATCGCATGCGTTCGCCCGTGACTTGGCCGATCTCATCGGCGACCTGCGCGCCATAAACACGCGTGGCCGCACGTTTGCCGGCACAGGCCGAGGAGGCGATCTGCAGGCCCATGACGCGTGGATGGAGACCTGTTTCAGGCACAGTGAGCAGCTCCTGGATGTCCCATCACTTCGCCGTATTTGGGTAACTTTGCGCGAACTGCCGCGGGGCACGGTTGAGGACGTCATGTCCCATTGCGACCTGATTCCCGGCAACGTGCTCGTGTCCGCTGGTCGGCTTGCGGGGATTCTCGACGTTGGCGGCTTCGGGCCGGCTGATCCTTCTCTGGATCTCGTGAGCGCGTGGCATTTGCTCGAGGCTGGGCCGCGGCAGGTGCTCCGCGATCACCTGGGTTGCGACGATCTTGAATGGGAGCGGGGCAAGGCGTGGGCGTTCGTTCAAGCGATGGGGTTGGTCTGGTACTACGTCGAAAGCAACCCGACCATGAGACGAATGGGTCAACGATCCTTGGAACGCATCCTGGCGGACAAGTCGCTCGCGTGACTTGAAGCAGGTGCTGGTCGCGGCCGATGACCTGTGTGGGGAAGAGGGGCTGGATGTGAGTGGTCTGGAGTCGGACCGCTTCAACGACCTGCGTTTTCGTGGTCAGGGGTACGTCGAGGTTCGGTCGCCGAACAGTGAGTTCCCCGAAGTCCCGATCATGGACGACCTCACCGCGTCACGGGCGACTTCGTCCTGGATATCGATCGAGCGTGGAACCTGGTGCACGACTTCACTCAGACACGGGCGGCCGGCCCTCTGGGGGAGTGGTGTGAGGTGCAGGATCCGGCGCTTGCTGCGTTCGTTGCGGGTGGGGTTGGCGTCATAGCCCTTGTCCCCGAGCGGTGCCTCGGGTCGGCGGCGTGGCCGGCCGGGGCGGCATGCGATGGGCGGGATGCCGTCGACCAGGGCGAGGGTATGGGTGACGTCGTTGACGTTCGCCGCGGTGGTGATGACCTTGAGCTGGGTGCCGCGTCCGTCGCAGATCAAGTGGTGTTGGCTGCCCGCCTCCGCGGGTCGACCGGCGACGGACCGGTGTCGGCTCCCCCCTTTTCGCGCGGATGGGGGAGCCGTCCACACATGCCCTGGACCAGTCGACCTCACCCGTCGCGTTGCGTTCGGCGAGCAGGATCCGGTGCAACTGGTCGAAGACATCGGCTTGCTGCCACCGCTCCAGCCTGCGCCAACAGGTCTGCCCCGGGCCGAACCCCAGCGCCAGAGGCAGGAGTTGACAGGCGCCGTTGCGGCGGACCGGCATCGCCGCGGAGGAGAGTCCCAGCGGGGCTGACCACGCTCAGGCCGGAAGCTCGACCTTGAAGGCAGCGTCCGCATTGGGGTCTTCCGTACCGGCGTAGCTCACGACACCGCCGCGTCGGCCGACGTCGAGGATGAGATACCCCGTAACGGACTGGCCCGGCTTGTATGTCGTATCGAGAGTCCGCCCGTCGCCGACGCCCTCCAGCGTCGAGGCGTCCTGAGCGGCCGTGTTGTCGTCCTCCCACTCCATCACGCCGTACGTCATGATCTCTGCGGGAGCGTCCCCGACGTTCTTCAACGTGAGCGTCAGCCTGACGAACTGGCCGTTCTCTGGCTTGTTGCCCGTGTCGATCTCGTCCGGCGTCACGTACTCCGCACTGACAACAGTCGTCTTCATCTGCGTCGTCACCTTGAAGTTCTCGCCGAGATCATCCGTCTCGCCGTACGCCCACGTGCCCGACTGGCCCACCTTCAGGACCGGGACCGCGGATGCGGACGCCGTTTCTGACGGCTCCTGTGACGGTTGTTCCTTGACCACCGACTCCGCAGAAGCGGACGCCTTCGAAGAGGCTTTGTCGTCAGATCCCCCCGAGGAACACCCCGCCAGAGGCGCGACGGATATCAGCATTGCCAGCACACAGGCACGGCGAACGTAGGCGCACATGGCGCATCCCCCCATGACTCGGTGGCCTCCCCAGGCCACACGGAGCAGCAAGCGTAGGGCACAGCCGCAGGAGCGAGAGGTGCAATTGGCGCTGCGATGCAGGCGTCTCGCTGAGGCGCCGCAGCTCACCGTCGGGACGAAGACTGACGAAGATCACCCCGACCTTGATGCCGGATCGGGCGAGTTCGCAGACGGTGATCGTCGGGAGCCGCGCGTTGACCTGCGCGTGTGGGCTTGGCGGTCATAACAGCGTCGACGTCGTACAGCGGGTGACGCGGGCTGCCGGCGGCGCGGTCGAGCAGGCTGCGGCGTACCAAGTCGCGGGCTGTACGCCACACGCCTGTGCTGCAAGTCCGGTTCGCGCGCTGGTGGAGTGTCGGTATTCGAAAGGTGCAGTATTCGCCTGCGGGGCGAGCGGCCCCGTACCGGCATGACGTAATCGCGGCAGGCGACCAGGTACGTCCAGGCGCCTGGCAGGTCCTCGCGCCGGCGGCCGAAGAAGTCCCGGATCGCCGTCTGCGAGGGCGGGACACGCAAACCGAATTCGCCGCGGCGTCGGGGGCGGTTGAACGGATCGATCGGTGACTCGACGGCGTGGCCGAAGCGGTGCATGATCTCGCCGCCGTAGCGCGGTTCGAGGTAGCGAAGTAGGCGTCGACCGCACGCGTTCGGCGGCACTCGGGGCTATCGGACAGGGGGTGCGGGCGGGTATGGCGGGCGAACCGATCGGCCGAAGTGGATCACTGGTACCCCGCAGCCTGCCCCGCTCGTCACCGCCACCAGCCCCCGTAATGACCGGTGTAGGAAGGCCACTTGGGCAGGGAAAACGCAACTTCGACAGGGCCCGCAGAGGCAGCTACCTTCAACTGGTCTTCGGCGATCGCCCACGGTCGCGCAGGAGTTCCTTCGGGCTGAGCCACCCGCGCCGGGATGAGTTGCCATGCCCCACGAACCCTCGCGCCCGTGCGTAAGCCCGCCGAACCGGGTCCACACCAGGCAGCCCCAACCAGGGAGAGACGCATGCCCCATCTTGCTCTGTACACATTCGGCGTCCTGAAGTCACCTCTGGCCGATCCCGCACCTCTCACGCGCGAGTTCTATGACATTGGTGAGGCCGTCTACCGGAGGATCAGCCAGCACCCCGGATACCTCGCGCGTGCTGAAGCGGCAGACGGTGACCGGGGCATGCTCTTCGAGGCGGACTGGGGTGCATGGGGAGAGTTCGCCGTACCGACCTGGTACGGCAAGGGCCGTACGGTGGAAACCACCGCCCTGGCCGCGACGCTCTCACTCTGGACCGACCTGCGCCCCGCCTTCGACGCCGTCTACACCGGTCTGCATCGTGAGGCGCTGAACAGGCGTTACGACTGGTTCGAGAGGGCAGGACGCCCGAACTACGTGTGCTGGTGGGTCTCCGACGGAGTGATACCCACCTGGCAGGACGGGGTTTCCAGACTGGAACACCTCCACGACCACGGCTCCGCACCGCACGCCTTCACCTTCCACCACTCATTCGCTCCGGACGGAACTCCGACCAGGATCAAAGGCATCGGGCCGAAGAGCGACCAAGTTCCACCACTTGATGCAGAGAACGGACCAGCCCGAACGTGATCACCCCAACTCATGGGTACGCGAGAGCCCCGGACGGCTTGGGGGAGGGCCGTCCGGGGTGGTCTGAGGTGGAGTGGGAAGAGCGGTCGCCTCTGGGTGAGTGGCTCCGTAGGGCTTCCGCCGAGTGGTCGTCCCCACCGGTGCTTAAGTGGTCGATTGCGCCACCTCCTCGGTCAGGTGCCGCTCCGGCTCGGGGGCGGTAGGCGGCGCGAACATCAGGCGCAGTCCCAGGACGGCGCAGAGCGGGCCGAGGGCGCACATCGCGGCGGCGCTGACGAACGAGGCGCCCAGATTCCCCGCGTCGTAGCCGAATCCGCCGAAGTACGTGGCGAAGGTCGACGCGAAGCCGAAGAACATTCCCGGGATGAGGGCGAACGGCTTCAGCCGGCCCGTTGCCAGCAGGGTGCCGTTGACGAAGAAGATCACCACGCCGAGTGCCAGGGTTTGGGCGAACTCGCCGGTGCCGAACATCGTGCCCGTCTCCCGGTTGAGGAGTACGGCCACCACCGCGAACCCTGCCCCCGTCGTGGTCGCGGTGATCATGGAGATGGCATTGGCGATGTTCGGGCCGCCCTGCATGAACGTCCCGGCCCAGGTGATGAAGATCGCCCAGGTCGGCATATGGAGCGGACTCAGGAGCAGGAAGACGGTGGCGAAGGCGACGATCGAGGCGCTGACCTCGTGGGGCAGTCTGATGCGTCCGGTACGGACCGTACGTACAGTGCTCATGGCTACGCCAACCCGCCCGGCTTGGCCAGCAGTTCCTTGATGCCCGTGTCGATGAACGCGGTGTCCGCGGGGCTGCTGCCGCCGCCGGCGAAGTGGCCCCAGATGCCCGGGATCACGCGGAGTTCGGCGCCCGGTATGTGGCTGACGGCCCAGGCCTCGTCCTCCGGCGGGAAGTAGAGGTCCTTCTCGGCGGGCATGTCGAGCGTGGTCGCCTTGATGGAGCCCAGCGCCGCCTCCGTGTCCCCGCCGAAGCCGGGGGTGAGGCCGACGTCGCCGTTCTGCCAGGTCCACAGCATGGTGAGCAGGTTGTTGGGGTCGCGGCCGTCGAGGAAGAAGCCCTCCCAGAAGCCGACCAGGAAGTCCTCGAGGGAGGTGTAGCCGAGCTTCTCGTACTCCTTCTCCCAGTAGAACGCCTGCGAGAAGCCCCACCCCGCGTACACCCGGGCGAGCGCGCGCAGTCCGGTGGTGGGCCACTTGTCCTTGTCGTACCAGCCGCCGTTGTAGACCGCGTCGGCGGTGAGCGCGGCCTTGACGCCCTCCAGGAAGACCTTGTTGTGGGCGCTGGTGCGCGGGGAGCCGCAGAACGGGGCGATCCGCTCCACCATCTCCGGGTGGCTGACGGCCCACTGGAAGGTCTGGCCGGCGCCCATCGACCAGCCGGTCACGAGGGCGATCTTCTCGATGCCGAACTCCTCGGTGACCAGCTTGTGCTGGGCCTCGATCTGGTCGTACACCGTGATGTCGGGGAAGCGGGCGCGGTCGTACGGTGGCGGTGTGTTGCTCGGCGAGGTGGACAGGCCGTTGCCGAGCATGTTCGGGACGATGATGAAGTACTCGGCCGGGTCGAGGGCCATGCCGGGGCCGATGAGCCACTCGTTGTCCCAGTGGCGGCCGGAGTACCAGGTGGGGTAGACGATCATGTTGGACTTGTCCGCGTTGAGTTCGCCGTACGTGGTGTAGGCGAGGTGCGTGCCGCGCAGGGTGGCGCCGCTCTGGGTGGTGAAGTCGCCCAGTTGGAAGGTGAGATGGTCACTGCTCATGGGGCTGCCTTTCGAGACGTTCAGGAAGTGACGGCGCACTGGCCGCGGTCGGCTTTTCTCGGGCCCTCGGCCGTCGGCCGGATGTCGAAGTCGAAGATCGCCGTGGGGAGGTAGAGGGTGCTGCACGCGTTCGGGATGTCCACGACGCCGCTGAGGCGGCCCTCGATCGGGGCGGAGCCGAGCAGCAGGTAGGCCTGTTCGCCGCTGTAGCCGAAGGTCTTCAGGTACTCGACGGCGTTGAGGCAGGCGTTGCGATACGCCATGGTCGCGTCGAGGTAGTGGTTGGTGTCGGTCTCGTGGTCGACGGAGATGCCGACGAACGAGATGAACTCGGTGTACTGCGGGGCGACGTTGCCGGGCATGAAGATCGGATTGGTCGTGACTCCGTACTTCTCCATGCCGCCCTTGATGAGATCGACGTGCAGGTCGATGAATCCGCCCATCTCGATGGCGCCGCAGAAGGTGATCTCGCCGTCGCCTTGGCTGAAGTGCAGGTCGCCGCCGGAGAGCAGGGCGCCGGGGGCGAGGACGGGGTAGAAGACCCGGGAGCCGCGGGTGAAGTTCTTGATGTCGTGGTTGCCGCCGTTCTCCCGGGCCGGGACGGTACGGGCGCCCTCGGCGGCGATCCGCCTGCCGACGTCGCCGCTCGCCGTGCCGGCCAGGGCGTTGTCGGCGAGGGGTGGGAGCGCGAGGGCCGGTACCCGGTGCGGGTCGGTGTCGATGAGGGCCTGCTCACGGGCGTTCCAGCGGGCCAGCAGTTCGGCTGAGGGCGCGGTGCCGAACAGGCCGGGATGGGTGATCCCGGTGTAGCGGACGCCGGGAATGTGCCGGGAGGTGGCCTGCTGGCCGTGGAAGTCCCAGACGGCCTTGTAGGAGTCGGGGAAGTGGTCGGTGAGGAATCCGCCGCCGTTGTCGCGGGCGAAGACGCCGGTGTAGCCCCAGCCCTGACCCGAGCCTTCGCCCTCCGCCTGCGGCACGGGGCCCAGGTCGAGGATGTCCACGACGAGCAGGTCACCGGGTTCGGCGCCCTCCACGGCGATGGGGCCGCTGAGCATGTGCGCGTGGGTGAGGTCGACGTCGCGGACGTCGTTGGCGGAGTCGTTGTTCCCTATCTGGTTGTCGGTCCAGTCCCGGCACTCGATACGGAACTCCGTGCCGGGCCGCACGGTGACGGCGGGCGGGATGTCGGGGTGCCAGCGGTTGTGGCCGGGCACTTTCTGGTCACGCATGGACAGGGCCTGGTCGACACTGAAGACGACTTCGGGCATGGACTGCCTCCGTAATCCGGTGCTTCGCGGTGCGTGTGGGGATCAGCGCTTGGGGAGCCCGGCCTGCCGGGGATCGGCCGGCGGGGTCGGCCGGCGGCGGGCCGGGGGTACGTCGGTGACGACCCGCGGCTCATGGGCGCTTGCCTCCTGGGCGTGCAGGGCACGGGCCAGCGGAGCTGAGGTGCGGGCGAGCATCGGGGCGGTGAAGACCCGGCGGGCAGGGCCTGTGCAGCTCCCGCACGGCTCCTCGGCAAGAGCCCGGCCGATCGGCCGGATCACGTCGAAGGAGCCGCAGCCCGTACAGCGGTACTGATACGTGGCCATGGGCTATCAACCTCCAAAAGCTTCGAGAAAAAAGTATTTCCAGCCGAAGCAATTGGGCAAGGGGGTCGCGTGTTGCGCACAGGTAAAAAAGAACTCCCCGCGGGTCAGGGAAGCTGCTGCAGCACGTCCCACCGCAGCCCGTCGGCCGCCGCGAGGAACACCCGCTGCTCGAGGTGGCGGTCACGGATCTGGACCGTGCCGCGGGGGCTCTCGTACTCCAGCCCCTCGGCGGTCGCCTGGATGCGCCGCACATCCGTGTCGCCCGCCCGGCGCAGCAGTTCGGTGAGCATGCGCACGCCCTCGTAGCACGACTCGCCGAGGCTGTTGAGCACCGGTGCGCCGGGGCCGAACCGGCGGAAGTACGCGGCGGCGAAGTCGAGCCCGGACGCGGTCGGCAGGTCCTCGAAGTATCCGGCCGAGGTCATCAGCCCCCGGGTGTTCTCCGGTCCGGTGGCCAGCAGGACGTTCTCCTCGATCAGGGAACTGAACCGGATGAGGTCGCGGTCCAGCCCGGCCGCGGTGAAGGCGCGGTTGAAGAGGACGGCGTCCTGTCCGATCAGCAGCATCAGCACGGCCTCGCAGCCGCTTGCCGCGACGCGCGCGAGGACGGGCCCGAAGTCCTGGGTGCCGAGCGGCACATACATCTCGTCACAGACCTCGCCGCCCAGTTCGCGCAGATAGCGGTGAGCGGCGCGGGCCGACGAGCGGGGCCAGACGTAGTCGTCGCCGACGATCGTCCAGCGGCGGATGTCCAGTTCGCTCGCGAACCACCGCAGCGCGGGCCGCAGTTGACGGTTCGGGGTCTCACCGGTCAGGAACACGCCGGGGGAGCGCTCGCCGCCCTCGTACAGCGCCGTGTAGACATAGGGCACCCGGCCGTCGATGCGCGGGGCGACGACCTCGCGGACGGCGGAGATGTGCCAGCCGGCCACCGCGTCCACGACGCCTCCGGAGATCAGTGCGTCGACCTCCGTGGCCACCTGCTCGGGCCGCGCGCCGCCGTCGACGAGCACCAGGCGCACCTCCCTGCCCAGCACGCCCGATTCGGCGTTGACCTCTTCGGCCGCGAGCTGGGCGCAGCATTCGCAGGAAGGGCCGAAGATGCCGGCCGGGCCCTGGAGCGGTATCACCAGGGCGACATCCAGTGCGTCACGGGCCCGGCTCGCCGGGGCGCCGAGCCGGACAGACGCCTTCTCGATCATAGCCGCTCACCCTAGCCATTGCTTGCTACGGGAATATTTCACAGCGATAAGGAAAGGACTGTATCGTGGGATCACTCCACCCGTACATCACGACGACTCTGGCAGGGCGATGACGACGACCACCCCGGCGGCCGTAGCCGATCTCGACCTCGCGCGTGCACTGACTCTCGTCGAGCGCAGCGTCGTCCTACGGCTCGGTGAGGCGCTGAAGGCAGAGGGCGGCACGCTCGAGGAGTGGCGGGTGCTGTCGTTCCTGGGCGACGGCGAAGGCCATGCCATGACCGAGATCGCCGAGTTCGCGCTGCTGTCCGCGCCCACCCTGACCAAGGTCGTCGACCGCATGGTCTCCGTGAACCTCGTCCTGCGCCGGGTCGACGACCAGGACCGTCGGCGCGTGCTGGTCTTCGCGTCCGAGCGGGGCAACGAGGCGCTGACCCGCTGGACGGCGGCGGTCGCACAGGAGCAGCAAGGCATCGTGTCCGCTCTCGGTGCGGAGGAGACGGCCCTGCTCAGGGCATTGCTCCAGCGGGCCTCCCGACGCCTGGGCTGAGAGGTCCCGCGGTGCGGCGTGGGCACGGTGTCTTCCGGCCGGGTGCTCGACGCGGGCCGTGAGGGGCCGTATGTCACGCGGCCACTCCTCGAAGGTGGGGGCCTTTACTTCTGAGAGCCGTTGGTGCAACACCTCTGCCCTGGCTGCGATACCGCTCAGCCCGGTGGCGGAGCGGTGGGAGCGACGGTGTCCGGGCTGCTCCTGGTGTGCCGGCGACGCGTGACTCGGCGCGGTCAGGAACCGGGTCGTGACGCTGGCGAAGGCCATCCTGGTGATGGCCTTGTGTCCGAGGCTGGGCCGCACTTCAGCGAGGTAGCAGGACCTCGACCTGCCTCCGGATGTCCTGCACGATCTCCTCGACGCTCAGGGCGATGTTCAGGCTCGTCGCCATGCTGAGGAACATCACGGCGGACACGATGTGTGCCAGCGTCTCGGCGTCGTCCGCGGTGACCCGCTCGTCTCGGCGCAGCACGGCGGCGATGGCTTCCTCGGCCTGCGCGACGATGGCGAGTGCCGCGCTGTGCCGGGGCTCCTCGGGGTCGCCGAAGACCATCTCTCGCAGGTAGGTGCGTCCGTTGTCGATCTGGGTGCGGTTGCACTCAACGATCGGCCGGACAAGGGCCAGCACTGCGTCCAGCACATCTGGGATGGTCTCGGCGTCCGCCCGGCCCTGCTCGAGCGATTCGGCGTACTTGGCGTTCTGCACGAGCAGGAGGAGTTCGCCCTTGGTCTTGGCGTAGAGGAACAGGGTCCCGGTGCCGATGTCGGCCTTGTCCGCGATCTGCTGGGTCGTGACCTCATCGACGCCGTGCTCGGCGAACAGCTCAGTGGCGGCAGCGACAATGCGGTCGAGTTTGTCCTGCTTGTTCCGCTCGCGCCGTCCGACCGGCCGGGGGGCGACAGGCATGGCCGTGTCCTCCAGGAATAGATTCTGACTGCAATCAGTTATGATGATAGTCAATAACGTGTGGGCTCGAATGTGGCTCCACTCATTCTCCCACGGGCGGGCGAGGAGCCATTGCTCCATCCGTGCACAGCCACGCACGTCACATCCCCTTGGAAAGAAGGAACACCAATGCCCTCCATCGATGGAGCAGTCGTCCTTGTGACCGGAGCGAACGGCGGCCTCGGGACCCACTTCGTCCACGACGCCCTGGCGCGCGGAGCCGCCAAGGTCTACGCCACCGCCCGCTCCCCCCGCGCCTGGGACGATGAGCGCATCGTCCCCCTTGCACTCGATGTCACCGACCCCGCGTCGATCGACGCGGCCGTCGCCGCCGCGCCGGATGTCACCGTGCTCATCAACAACGCGGGCGCGATCCCGCCGAACGCGAGCCTGCTCGACGTCACCGAGGCGGACATCCGGGCGAACATGGAGACGAACTTCTTCGGTCCCGTCTTCCTCGCCCGCGCGTTCGCACCGATCCTCGCCGCCAAGTCGCAGGCGGTCCTCGTCGACGTGCACTCCGTTGCCAGTTGGTACGCCTTCGGTGGCGTCTACAGCGCGTCCAAGGCCGCACTGTGGTCGGCCACCAACTCTCTGCGCATCGAGCTCGCGCCCAAGGGCGTCCACGTGACGGGGGTGCACATGGGCTACGTCGACACCCCCATGGCCGCGCACGCCGACGGACCGAAGTTGCTGCCGGCGGAGCTGGTGACGACGGTCTACAACGCCGTCGAGGCCGGCGAACACGAGGTCTTGGCCGACGAGTTGACCGTACAGGTCAAGTCGGCCCTGAGCGGCCCGGTCGAGGCGCTCTACCCGGACCTGCACAGCGCGAACGCCTGAGCTTGTTCTACTTCCAAGCATGGGTGCGAGGCCCCGACCTGGTCTTTTTCAGGTCAGGGTTCCGCGATCCATGACGCTCGAACAGTTGGCCGCCGTCGAGGAGGCGTGCTCCGCCCCGATCGTCGATGAGAGTCGGCCTGGCGGTTCGTGCTGCACACTGGGGTCGCCTCGGAACACCTGCCGCAGGAGCTGGGCTTCGGCTCGGGCATGACATGCTGGCGGCGCCTGGCCGAGTGGACCACGGCCGGGGTGTGGCCCCGGCTGCACGAGGTCCTCCTGGCCAAGCTCCGCGGCGTGGACGCCCTGGACTTCTCCCGGGCGGCGGTCGACGGCTCCCACATCCGGGCACTCAAGAGGGGCCCAAGACACGACGAAGACCCGTTGACCGGGGCGAGACGGGCAGCAAGCATCACGTGATCACCGACGCCACCGGCATCCCACTCGCCGCCACCTTGACCGGCGGCAACCGCAACGACGTCACCCAGCTGGTCCCGCTGCTTCGGGCGATACCGCCGATGCGTGGTGAGCGAGGCCGACCCCGGCGCCGCCCGGACGTGCTGCTTGGCGACCGCGGCTACGACCACGACAAGTACTGGCGACTGGTCCGGAGCCTCGGGGGCAAGCCACTGATCTCCCGCCGCAGTACCGAGCACGGCTCCGGGCAGGGCGCCCAACGCTGGGTAGTGGAGCGCACTTTCGTCCATCTGCATTGATTTCGCTGCCGGCGGATCCGCTGGGAGATCCGCGACGACATCCACCAAGCCTTCCTCACTCGGATGTGTACTTATCTGCTGGCGGCGTCTGAACGGACTCCAGTGGAAGCTGAGTTCGACGACAACCTTGCACAGCACGCCACAACGGGAACTTTCCGGCGAGCTGAGGACGGAGCGAACCAGCAGTGGTCTCTCCACTCGAAGTAGTGTCGGGGTGCATGGTGTCTTTGTTCGCGTTGATTGGGCCGCCCGCGATTACCATCTTCCTCTTCGCGGCCGGGACGCTCCCCTACGCGTTGTGGGTGACCAGGAAGAAGCCCTCGCAGCCGGCCCGCTGGGCCGTGCTCGGCAGCGCAGCAACCATCGCCGCCTACGGGGCCGGAACTGTCTACGGGCTCGCTTTCACGAACCCGCTCGACGTGTGCGGCTCCAGGACCGGCGACGGCGTGTACATGGATGCTGGACGGGACTTCAGCCTGACATCGGTGAACGTGGACGCTTTCCCTCCATCCATCACTTGTCACTGGACCAGCGGCCACAGCACCGAAGAGGTGTGGTTCTGGGCCACACCTTTGCTGTACGCAGGACTGGCCTGCTCCGTCGTCTGCTTGGCCATGCTTCTCATCAACCGAACGCGAAGGCCCTGAGCGCCTCTTCCGTTCCCCGTCGGGGGTTGCACGTACTGCTACGGCGAGGAGGGACTCGCCCAACTCTCCAGGCCGCTGCACCTCATACCCGACGACATGGTGTCCGCGGCAGCCGGAGAGGTGCCCAGCCACTGGGACGACTTCCCGCGTCTCTACCGCCGTCTCGTCCCGTGCATCATCCGCCCCCTTGTCGCCGGTCAGTTCCACGTCACCGAGGAGCTGATCGCCACCCGCCTGGTCGAGGCAGGCTGGAGCACCTGGGACGCGCCCCTGGCCGACGCACTTCGCAACGTCTGGACCGCATGGTGGCAGGCCACCTTGCACACCCACCCCAGCCCGGTGTTCATCAGGGACACCCTCGGCCTCATCACCGTCGCCACCGACAGCCTGCGCCGACGCGCACTTGGCGGACCTGATGGTCGACGTGCTGTTCGAGTACGAGATCACCGACCTGAGCCTGGGGTTCCACAGCGAATACCACGCGACCGCGGAGCTGGTGGAGCTCCAGCAGCTGATCAGCGCTCCAACTGACGCCTCAACCCACGCGGTTCACAAGGACGACTACTGAGCTCTTGGGGTTGTCGCCGATCAGGTCGGGGCGGAGTTGGATGTAACGCGACCAGCGGCGCCAAGACGATGTACGCCCAGCGCTGGCCGCAGTCATTCCGCCTGCGGCCACACATCCTTCTTCCACAGACCCACCGCCTGCTCGTTGCGCTCCAGCGCCCGGCGGGCCGGTGACTGCCAGGACCATCCGTGCGGGTGCAGCAGCCGACACACCGCTGCCGACGATCAGTCCATCCGGAACCTCCGGGCGATCAGCACTCTGATCCGGGCCGGCGTCCAGCGCTGGTCCTCCCAGTCACGCGCCGGGCCCCGTGCCGGCTCCTTCTCGAGGACAGCGAACGGCTCATCGGCCACCTTGGGCAGTTTCGGCGGCCCCGCGGAGGCGAGCGCGGTCCCACGATCACCGCGGTTCTCTCACCGCGACCGAACCGCTCACCCGCCTCGTACCGGATCCGCTCGCGCAACAGCTGCCGCTCCGCGGTCGCCCTCCACCCTGCGCGTATCGAATGACTCCGGCCTACCGCAGGGATCACCACACACGTCACCATCCCCGGTTGGCGGCGCCGATGTAATGCCCCAGGCGGTACTCGAAGTCGATGCCGGCCTGCTCGACGATGGCCTGCGTTCCGGCGGCGCGGGCGAGGAAGCCGGGGAGGGTGAGGGAGTGGGCGAACTCGCCGTAGGCGGCGATCAGATCCGCGTCCGGGGGCAGGGAGGCGCGGTTGATCTGGGCTTTGGCCGAGGCGAGTGAGGTGCGGTCGAATGAGGCGAGCCGGCGGACGATCGTGTCGACGAAGGCGTCGAGTTCGCTGTCGGGGAGGGTACGGGTGGTCCAGCCCCAGCGTTCGGCGGTGTCGGCGTCGTAGTCGTCGCTCGTGAGGATGGCTTCCAGGGCGCGGTCGCGCCCGATGGCGCGGGGGAGGCGCTCGGTGCCGCCACCGCCGGGGAGCAGTCCGCTGCCGACCTCCGGCTGCCCGAAGATCGCTTTCTCCCGGCTGGCGTACCGCAGATCGAGGGCGAGGGCGAGTTCGTTCCCGCCGCCGCGGGTGCGTCCGCGGATGGCCGCGATGGTGATGTAGGGCGCTTTGGAGAGTGCCAGGACCAGGTTCGTCCAGGCCGGCACTGCGTGCTCGTCCTCGGGGGCGGGGAAGTCGGCGGCGGCCAGGTCGAAGTGGTTGTAGAAGAAGTCGGGGGTGGCGCTGTCGAACACCACGACCTGGATGTCCGGGTCGGTGGCCAGTTCCTCGACGATCTGGATGAGCCGCAGGACGGTCTCGCCGACGATGAGGTTGACGGGCGGGTTGGCGAAGGTGACCTTCGCGACCTGGGGCGAGGTGCGCTCGTAGTGGATGGTGCTCTGCTCGCTCATGTTCTGGTTCCAGATGTGTGAGGGACAGCGGATGGCGGCGGGGCGTCAGCAATGCGGGGAAGCCTGGGCCGATGGTTTGCCGAGCAGGTCCGGCGGCCCTGCTCCCGGCGGTTGCCGCTCACTCCTGGTAGTGCGGGAGGATGTCGCCGTTCTTGACGTAGGTGAGGGCGGCGGTGACGTCGTAGGCGTGGATCGCGGAGACCAGCGGTGCCAGTTGCTCGGACAGGCCCTGGATCACGTTGCCGGTGAAGAAGGCGTCCCGTGCTGCGGTGTCGGTGAACCCGAGCATGAGGGAGGCGTGGAAGCGCTGGTCGTGGGGGTTGTCGTGGGCGACGTTCGGGGTGTCCCAGAGCTTTTCGATCCAGGGCAGGAACGTCTGTGTGCGCAGTTCCTTCAGTACTCCGGTTCCGGCGAGCGCGGGGACGAGCTGCTTCTTGACGAACTTCCGGAACTCGCTTGCGCCGGACCCGTCTCTGCGGCGCAGGTAGACCAGGACGCGAGCACCGACCTTCTCGTCCGGGCCTGCGACGTCGTACCAGCGGGACGAGTTCGGCGGGCCGGCGTAGAGCAGGGTGCGGCGGAACACGTTGATCTCGTCCGCGTAGGCCAGCTTCGTCTGCTTGCGCCCCTGCGAGGGAGCGAGCGCCGATCGGAAGGTGACTTCCGCGACGCCGTCGATCTTCCGGTCGGCGGGGATGGAGGTCTCCACTCCGCCGGTCGCCGGCCACCGGCCCGGGTTGTGCTCGGCGAGGTGGATCTGGCGGTACTCCTCCAGGCCCGGGGTGGCGGAGATGATCCCCGAGTGCGGGCCCTTCCAGTAGTCCATGCCGGTCTGGCGGGGCTGGTCGGTGCGCACCCACAACAGGATCGAGGACGTGAGGTGCTTCTTCACGTCCAGTTGTACGGCGGTCGATGGCGTGCTCATGGTGTTGCCCTTCTCTCCCTGGCCGGCTCTTCCTGCCAGGCGGTGGTCATCGGGCGAGGAACTCGACCGCGAGCGGGGCGAACTCCTCGTAGTACTGGAAGATGCCGCCGTGACCTGAGTCGGGGTAGATGATCAGCTCGCTGTCCTTGATACGGCGGTGCAGGTCCTCGGAGAGGACCGAGGGGACCATGCGGTCGTTGTCGCCGTTGGCGATCAGCGTGGGGTGGGTGATCTTCGACAGGTCGTCGGGGGTGGAGCGCCCCCAATTCGTGATCGCCTTCAATTGCGTCTGGAACGCCTTGGTCTTGATCTTCGCGTCGCGGTCGACGGTGCGCTCCTTGAGCCGGTTGACGAACGCGCGCCCGGCGGCCTTGCCGACGGCGTTGCGGTTGAAGAACAGGAACTCCTTGGGGTCCGACCGGGTCAAGGTGGCGCGCAGGATGTCCCAGTAGGTGGTGCCGACGACCTTGTCGATGTCCTTGCCGCCCTTGGGCCCGGTGCCGGTGAGGACGAGTTTGCGGACGAGGTCGGGGTGCTTCACCACCAGGGCCTGGGCGACCATGCCGCCGAGAGAGAAGGAGAAGACGTCGATCTTGTCGTACCCGAGCGCCTTGATGAAGGTGTAGGCGTCGTCGGCCATCGCCTCGACGCTGTCCGGCACCTGACCTGTGGACGCCCCGACACCGCGGTTGTCGAAGGCGATGACGTGACGGCCCTTCGCGACGGGGTCGATGATGCGCGGGTCCCAGTTGTCCAAGGTCGCGGCGAGGTGGACGAAGAAGACGACGGGGATGCCCCCCTTCGGTCCCAACTCGCGGTAGGCGTAGGTGACGCCACCGGCGCTGACGGTGCGGGCCGGGGCCTTCGCGTAGGCGGTGATGACGGCTTCGTTCGGGGTGTCGGTGCTGCTCATGACGGATTCTCCTCGTGTGTTCTGTGTGGCCCCGTCGCGGTTGCGGCGAGTCAGCTGTTGCCGATGACGGCCTTGCCGCGGATGCCACCCTGGGACAGGGACTGAAGCGCCTGGGGGGTCTGGTCGAAGCCGATCACCTTGCCCACGACCGGGCGCAACACGCCCTGGTCGACGAGGGTGGTGATCTGGCGGAGCTGGTCGCCGCTGGCGCGCATGAGCAGGAACTCATACGTCACCCCGAGCTTCTTCGCCTGCCTGCGGATCTTGCCGCTCAGGCCGGCGACCGCCAGGCGCAGCAGCGGGTTCAGACCGGCCTCGCGGGCGAACGCGGGGTCCGGGGGACCGGCGATCCCGATGGCTTTGCCGCCGGGCTTGAGCACCCGCAGAGACTTCTCGAGATTCTCACCACCGAGGCTGTCCAGCACCAGGTCGTAGCCGGTCAGGACCTGCTCGAAGTCCTGGCTGCGGTAATCGATCACCGTGTCCGCGCCAAGCGCGCGCACGAAGTGCTCGTTGGAACGGCCGGCGGTCGTGGCGACGCTCGCGCCGAGGTGTGCGGCGAGCTGGATCGCGATCGAACCGACCCCGCCGGCGCCGGCGTGGATGAGAACCTTCTGCCCGGGTCGGACCTTCCCGCGCTCGACCAGCGCCTGCCACGCCGTGAGGGCCACCAGCGGCAGCGAGCCCGCCGCTTCCATGCTGATCGAAGCGGGCTTGAGCGCGAGGTCGCCCTCCGCCACCGCGATTCGCTCGGCGAACGTGCCGATGCGGTCCTGGTCGGGCCGGGCGTAGACCTCATCCCCGGGCTTGAAGCCGCGAACTGCCGCCCCGACGCCGATGACGGTGCCCGCGACGTCGTTGCCCAGAATCAGCGGCAGCTTGTAGGGCAGGATCTGCTTGAACTCACCGGCGCGGATCTTCTCATCCAGCGGGTTCAGCCCGGCGGCCTCCACCCGGACGAGCACGTCGTGCTCCCCCATGGTGGGCTCGGGGACGTCCGCCTCCTGCAGCGGCTCCTTGTACTTGCTGACGACGAACGCTCTCATGGGGCGTCGCTCCTTGCCTTCATCCTATTTGTTCATGTTTGGGACCATATCGGCGAATCCAGCACGACATCTGGCACCTCGCCTCACTCCATAAACCCGAGTACACTCAACTATGAGCTCACTCAGAATTATTGTCAAGGGAGGTCCACATGGGACGCGGTCACATGCCGATCGGGCGCCGCGAGCAGGCCAAACAGGACAAGCGCGAGCGCATCATGACCGCAGCCGGCGAGCTGTTCGTCGAACGCGGTGTCAGCGGGGTCACGACGCAGCAGATCGCCCACCGGGCCGACGTCGCGATCGGCACCCTCTACCTGTATGCGTCCACGAAGGCCGAGTTGCTGATCATGGTGCAGAACGAGAAGTTCGCCGACGCCATCGACGTCGGCCTCGCCGCCGCGAACGACGCCGTCGGGCAGGGCGCGCTGGAGCCAGTCATCGCTCTCATCCGTCCCGTGGTGGAGTGCGTGAGGGAGCACATCGAGAACGGCCGCACCTACCTGCACGAACTCGTCTTCGGCGACCCGGCCGAGCCCTACCGGCAAGCGGGTCTAGCCCTCGCCGGTCGCCTTGAGGACGGCATCACCGGCCTGCTCACCCGCGACGAGTACGTCCGTCCCGCCGACGCGGCAACGCTGGCGCGGGTGATCACCGCGATCGTCCACATCAGCACCACCGCCACCATGTACCTGCACCGCAGCGACGAAGTCGTCCTCGCCGACATCCGCGACCAGATCCACGCCACCCTGGCGCCCCACCACCGTGCCGCATGACCACTCGTTCCACGAGCGCATGTGGCAGTTGTCTCCGTGGCGCCTTCGATCCAGGCCTCGGTTGCCCGGATGAACCGCTCGGGCGTGCTCATGAGGTGGCCCCTCTCCAGCGTGCCGGAGGCGAGGACCTGATTCACGCCGTGCAGTTCACTGGCGCCCGATCCAACGGGCAGCGGCCTCATAGGTGGTGTCCGGGGTGCTGTTGAACGCGATGGCTGCATCGGGTGCGTACTGTCGAATCAGGTTGATGACCTGCTCGAGGAGTCCAACTTGGTCGTCCGAGTGCCGCAGGCCACCGCCGACGGTGACGCACTTCCACGGGTGGGCCCGCAGCGCGTTCCCGACGACTGCTTCCACGTCGTCACTTCCATCCAGGCCGATGAGACAGGTCCGCACGCCCACGCCGTGTTCGGCGAACTTGGTCAGCCCCGCCTCGATCGCCTTGGCTGCCGGCTCGGGATCCCACGGCCCGGGCACGCGATACGGATCAAGTCCGATGACGAGAACGCGGAGTGAAGCAGTGGTGTCCATATCTGGACGATACGCGTCGAACGACCCACGAATCAGAAGGTGGTGCTGAAGCCGCGAGCGGATGGCCGCCTTGGCGGCGACGATGTCCGCGATCTCCCCGTCGAGCCGGTCGAGCAGTACCCGGGCGCCGTCGAGTGCCGCGAGTCCGCCCGAGGACCCGTTGGCGAGAACGACGAACACGTCGTGGTCGGAGTGCTCGGTCGTCATGCCGTCGTGGCGCGCGAGGACTTCAGCAGGAAGCCGGCGACGCCCGGTCAGCGGTGGCGCGGGCAAGGAACTCGTCGTAGGGCAGCGGGGGTTGAGGAGTCGATCGCGTCATGGGATCTCCCGGGTGCGAGGACCGCGGTCGTGTGCCGCCGCACCGAGGATCAACGCACGCCTGGACGCTGTACGACCCCGGCTGCCGTCCGCGTCTCGTTGTTCCGTTGCCTCTCGTTCCCGTCTCTCAGCCGTCGTCTCCCGCGAGGTGCACGCCGAACACCGCTCCCTGCGGGTCCCGCAGAACGGCGATCCGGGGGCCGTCGGGGACCGAGGTGGGTTCCATGAGGACCGTGCCGCCCGCCGAGGTCGCGGTGGCCGTGGTGGTGTCCACGTCCTCGACGGCGAAATAAGGCAGCCAGTGCGGCGGCACCTCGGGCGGGAACTTGTCGTCCATGGTCACCATGCCGCCGAAGTCGGCGCCGTCCAGACCCCACTGCGTGTAGTGCTCCGAGGCGTTGACGCTCCAGCCGAACACCGTCGTGTAGAAGGCCTCGGCCCGCTCTGGGGCCCGGGTCATCAGCTCCACCCAGCCCAGCGAACCGGGCGCGTTGAACAGTCCCGCGCCCGGGAAGGACCGTGCCTGCCAGAGCTGGAAGGCCGCGCCGGCCGGATCGAGGGCCACGGTGAAACGGCCCACGTCGAACACGTCCATCGGTCCGACCAGGACCGCGCCCCCGGCCTCGGTCAGCCTCCGCGCGGCGGCGTCGGCGTCCGTCACCGCGAACGACACGTTCCAGGCCACCGGCTGCGACTCCTGGTACAGGGGGGTCAGTGCCGCGACCGCCGCGTCGCCGAGGTGCGCCACGGTGTAGCCCCCGGCCTCCGAGCGCGGATCCGTCTCGGGGCGCCAGCCGAACAGCTCCGCGTAGAACCGCTTGGCCGCCTCCACGTCGTCGGTCCCCAGCTCCGTCCAGCAGGGACCACCGGTCACCGGCTTGTCGAACTTCATGGTGTTCCTCCCGGAGCGAGTTGCTCTGCGGTCCCCTCCAGCACGCTAAGCCCGGGCCATGGTCCCGGCCATCCGGCGGCAACAGGGTGGCGCGCGGCGGGCGGACCGCCGTACCCTCGCCCCGTACCGCACCGCATGGCGGCCTCCAGCGCACACCCCTCAGGACCCGGAGGTCCCCGTATGCCCGCGCTCACGGTGCGCCCCTTCCGCCGCGGCGACCGCGACCAGCTCACGGACCTGGTCAACGCGCATGTCGCCGCCGTCGTCCCCGGCGTCTCCGTCTCGACGAACACGGTGCTCAGCGCCCTGGAGCGGCAGCCCGACGAGTTCATCACCGACCCGTGGGTGAGTGAACGCGTCACCCTCGTCGCCGAGCAGAGCGACCACGTGGTCGCCGCCGCGCATCTGCTGCGCTACCGGTCCGGCGCGGAGGTCGGCGAGGCCTACCGGGACATCGGTGAGATCGACTGGTTCCTCTGCCATCCGCCGGCCTCTTTCCGTCCGGACGCCGACGAGGCCGCCGACCTGCTGATGGGCGCCTGCCTGGCCCAGCTCGCCCGGTGGAACGTACGGGCCCGGTACGCCGGCGGAGAGGTGCCCGCCCCCGCGGTCTACGGCCTGCCCCACACCTGGCCGCACATCCGTGCCGCCTTCGAACGTGCGGGCTTCAGGCATGTCGGCGACACGGAGGTGATCCTGATCGCTCGGGTGCCCGACCTGCCGCCCGCCGAGGCCCGCCCGGGCATCAGGGTCCAGCGCACGCTGGGGGAGTGCGGCACCCGTCTCACGGCGTACGCCGACGCGCGCATCCTCGGCTTCATCGAGGTCGACACCTCCCTGGCCCGCCCGGAACGGCACGCCCGCGGCGCCGGCCTCGCCGACATCGGCAACCTGCACATCGACCCGGGGGCGTACGGCACGGGTCTGGAGCACTGGCTCCTCGCCCAGGCCGCCGAATGGCTGTGCCTGTGCGGGGTGGACCGTCTCCTCGCCTGCGAACCCTCGACCGACCAGGTGGCGATCGACCATCTGACCTCGGCCGGCTTCCGTGAACTGACCCGCACCGACCGCCACTGGGAGCATCGGCCGGGCTGAGCTCAGATCCCCGGCCCCCACGGTTCCCTCACCGCGGCCGCACGATGTCGACGCCTCTGCCCCGCAACTCCTCGTGCGCCGCGGCCAGGTCCGCAACGTGGAGCCACAGCCGCACGGCCGACGACGGCGGGACCCCCGACCGCGAACGGCCAGGGGGTCGCCACCGGCGCCCCGTTCACGGAGATCCGCACCACAGCCCAGACCCGCAGCGACCTCCATCACCCGGCCGCACCGCGAACGCACCGACGCCGTCACGGCGGCCGGCCGCCACCACCGCGCCGAGACCGGGCTCACTGTCGGGCGCCGGTACGGCGTCGAGGGCGTCGCCTGGTTCATGGGTGCACCGAGGACTGGCTGGACGACCCGGAACACGTCGAGCCCGTCCTGGCGGCAACCCGGCAACCCGCCGGCGACCCGGCACATCGAGTCCGAGCCGACGCTGCTCAAGCCGGCGGGCAGCTGCTCACAGCGGGACGGCCGCCGAGTTGGCCGTCCACGATCCGTCGAGGCCAAGCAGCCAGCCGTCAGGGGCGGCTGGTCAGGTAGCCGCCCATGGAGGTGAAGTACTCCGTGGCGGGCATCTCCCGGCCGTCCTCGGTGCGCACGCGCGTGATGGCCAGGCCCGGGTTGCGGCCCGTGCGCGCTTCGGCTCCGGCGACGATCACCACGCCGTCGCCCTCGCGGTAGAAGATCCGGCCGGGCGTACCGCCGTAGTGCCCCTGGGACACCACGGCCGCGAGGACCTCGAGCCGCTTGCCCTTGTGGAAGGTGAATGTGCTGGGGTACGGCTCTGACTGGGCGCGGACCAGGCGTTCGAGGTCCGCCGCCGGCCAGGTCCAGTCGATGCGGCTGTCCTCGATGGACCGCTTGTGGAAGAAGCTCGCCTGGGACCGGTCCTGCTTGGTGAACTCGGTCTGCCCGGCAGCGATGAGGTCGAGTGCGCCGATGGTGACCGGGGCGATGAGGTCGACGGTCTTGTGGAAGAGGTCGGTGGCGGTGTCCGTCGGTCCGACGGGTACCGACTCCTGCCGGACGATGTCGCCGGCGTCGAGTTCGTCGTTCATCATGTGCGCGGTGACGCCCACTTCGGGCTCGCCGTTGATCAGCGCCCAGATCAGCGGGGAGAAGCCGGCGTACTTCGGCAGCAGCGAGTCGTGCACGTTGAGCGTGCCGTGGCGCGGGAGGTCGAAGATGCGCGGGGGGATCCACGTCCGCCAGTTGTTCGCCACGATGATGTCCGGGTCGGCGTCCTTGAGGCGCTCGAACAGCTCGTCGTCGTCGGGGCGGTTGCGGATCAGCACCGGGACGCCGTGCTCTTCGGCGAGGTCGGCGACGGAGTCGCTCCAGATCTTCTCGTACGCGTGCTCGCTCTTGGGATGCGTCACGACCAGGACCACGTCGTGTTCGGAGTCCAGGAGGGCTTGCAGGGTGCGGTGCCCCCACGTCTGGTAACCGAGCATGGCGACCCGCATGGGGGTTCCTCCTCAGAGCAGGGATTGACCGGAAGCAGTAAAGCAAGGCTTACCTTAGTACGCAATGCCCTTGCGTGGCAGCCCAGTTGACGGGGTGAATCGGCGGTCGGCTGTCCGCTTCGCCCTATCGACACCCTCACAGGTTTAGCTTAGGCTCACCTAAGTTCACGGCAAGTCGCTCCGTCGGCGTGCCACTTTTCGTGCTTTCCCCACGCCCGGCAGGCGACTGCCCCGCACGATGGGAGTGACATGTCGCAGGTTCTTCCTGGTGACGTACCACCGGTCCACGACCTCATTGGCATCGGCTTCGGACCGTCCAATGTGGCCATGGCGATCGCACTCAGCGAGCACAACGCACGCGTCGGCGGGCAGGAGGCGATCAGCGCTCACTTCTTCGAGCAGCAGCCGCGCTTCGGCTGGCACCGAGGCATGCTGATCGACGACGCGACCATGCAGGTGTCCTTTCTCAAGGACCTGGTGACGCTGCGGAACCCGTCCAGCGAGTTCAGCTTCCTCTGCTACCTGCAGAGCAAGGGACGGCTGATCGACTTCATCAACCACAAGAACCTCTTCCCGCTGCGGGTGGAGTTCCACGACTACTTCGAGTGGGCGGCCGCCAAGGTCGACGACATGGTCTCCTACGGCCACGAGGTCGTCGGCGTCGCGCCCGTCGTCCGTGACGGAGCCGTGGAGTACCTGGACGTGACGGTCCGGTCGGGGGAGGGGCTCGCGGTGCACCGGGCCCGTAACCTCGTCATCGGTACCGGTCTGCGTCCCCTCGTGCCGGAGGGTGTGGAGCGCGGCGACCGCGTCTGGCACAACTCCGAACTGCTGGCGAAGGTCGACGGGTTGGAAGGCACCTCGCCCTCCCGGTTCGTCGTCGTGGGCGCCGGGCAGAGCGCCGCCGAGAACGTCGCCTACCTGCACCGCCGCTTCCCCGAGGCCGAGGTCTGCGCGGTCTTCTCCCGCTACGGCTACAGCCCGGCCGACGACAGCAGCTTCGCCAACCGGATCTTCGACCCCGAGGCGGTCGACGAGTACTTCGCCGCGCCCGAGGACGTCAAACGCCGGCTGATGGACTACCACGGCAACACCAACTACTCCGTGGTGGACATCGACCTGATCGACGACCTGTACGGGCAGATGTACCGGGAGAAGGTCCTCGGCACCGAGCGGCTGCGCTTCCTCAACGTGTCCCGGCTCACCGACGTCAAGGAGACGCCCGACAGGGTCCGTGCCACCGTGACGTCCCTGGTCACCGGTGAGGAGACCGCCCTGGACGCGGACGTCGTGGTCTTCGCCACCGGCTACAGCCCCGCCGACCCCATCGGCCTGCTCGGCGAGGTCGCGGACCGCTGCCTGCGCGACGACGAGGGCCGCGTCCGCGTCGAGCGCGACTACCGCATCGCCACCGAACCCGACCTGCGCTGCGGCATCTACCTGCAGGGCGGCACGGAGCACACGCACGGGATCACCTCGCCCCTGCTGTCCAACACCGCGATCAGGGTCGGCGAGATCCTGGACTCGGTCCTCGGTCAGGATCTCAAGTCCGCTTCCCGCCAGGCGCGTTCGGTCGCCGACGGAATCGGCAGCACCGCCCGCTAGACCGCCACCGGTCCCGCCCCCCCCCACAGCCCCGCACCGCCCGGTGGCACCGCACCCAACAGGCGCGGCACTGGGCAACCCCCGTGAAAACAAAGGGATAACGTACCTCGACATGGGCACGACTGCAGTGGAGCGCCCCGCGCCCAGGGGCACAACAGAGGCCCGTCGGCGGCGGGTTGTGGGTTTGGGCACGCTTGTGGTGATCCTCGTGGTCACGGGGGCGGTGTCGTTGGCGGTGGGGGCGCGCGCGCTGAGTCCCGCCGAGGTGTGGCACGGGTTGTTCGCGGCGCCGGACTCCGACCGGCGGCTCACCGAGATCAGGCTCATCGTGGAGACCGTGCGGGTGCCCCGGACGGTGCTCGCGATCGTGGCGGGCGTCGCCCTGGGGATCGCCGGGGCGTTGATCCAGGGCTACACGCGGAACCCGATCGCCGACACGGGCCTGCTGGGGGTGAACACCGGCGCCTCGTTCGCCGTGGTGTCGGTGATCGCGGTGTTCGGGTTCTCCAACCCGTTCCAGTACGTCTGGTTCGCCTTCCTGGGCGCGGCCCTCGCCGGTGTCGTCGTGTTCGGGCTGGCGAGCATCGGCCGCGGGGCCGGCAACCCGTTGACGCTCGCACTGGCCGGGCAGGGGATCACCGTGTTCCTCATGGCGATGACCACGGCGGTCGCGCTCTCCAACCAGGCCTCGCTGAACGCGCTGCGGTTCTGGAACGCGGGCTCGGTGGCCGGTGTCGGATTCGACGTCATCTGGCCGGTGACCGGGTTCATCGTGGTCGGCCTGGTGCTGGCACTGACCACCCTGCCCACCATCAACCTGCTCAACCTGGGCGAGGACGTGGCGCGGGGGCTGGGCGCGAGCATCGCGCTGAGCCGGACCGTCGGCATCGTGGCCATCACCCTGCTGGCGGGCGCGGCGACGGCGGCGTGCGGCCCCATCGCGTTCCTCGGGCTCATGGTCGCCCACGTGGCCCGCTATCTGACCGGGCCGGACTACCGCTGGCTGGTGCCGTACGCGGGTCTGCTCGGAGCCATCGTCCTGCTGGTCTGCGACATCGTGGGGCGCCTGGTGGTGCGGCCGGGCGAGCTGGACGCCGGTGTCGTCGTGGCCCTCCTCGGAGCTCCCTTCTTCGCGGTTCTGGTGTGGCGCGGAAAGTTCAAGAACGCATGAGCGGGCGAGAGTTGAAGCCGGACAGGACAGACCTGAAGCCTGACGGGACACACGTGAAGCCATCAGTGGCGCCGGGCGTGCGGCTCGGCCACGTGTCGTTCGTATGGCGACCCTGGCTCGTGCTCGTCACGCTGCTGCTGACGGCGGCGACCTTCCTGGTCTTCTGCGTGTCCATCGGGGTCGGGGACTTCCCTATCGGCCTGCCCCAGGTGATCGCCACGATCTTCGGCGGGGGTGAGCGGGTCGACGAGTTCGTCATCATGGACCTGCGGATGCCGCGTGCCCTGGCCGGGCTCGTCGTGGGGATCGCGCTGGGGGTGTCCGGGGCCATCACGCAGTCCATCGCGCGCAATCCGCTGGCCAGCCCGGACATTCTGGGAATCACCGGGGGCGCGAGCGCGGTCTCGGTGTTCCTGGTGACCGTGTCGGGCGGAGCCTCCGCGGCGATCGTCAACTCCGTGGGCCTGTCCGCGGCGGCGCTCGCCGGCGGACTCGGCACGGGCCTGCTCGTGTACTTCCTGGCGTGGCGGCGCGGCATCGACGGCTTCCGGCTCATCCTCATCGGTATCTCCGTGAGCGCCGTGATGGAGGCCATCACGACCTGGCTGCTGGTCACGGCCGACATCAGGGACGTGGCCCGGGCCCAGGCGTGGCTGGTCGGCTCGCTCGACAACCGGTCGTGGGACGAGGTGTGGGTGGCGCTGTGGTGCTCGCTCGTCCTGCTGATCGTCGTGTCGTGTGCCGCCTTCCAGTTCAAGCCGATGCACTTCGGTGACGAGGTCGCCGCGGGCCTGGGCGTCCGGTACGCGATGGTGCGGGCGGTCCTGCTGTTGTGCGCCGTCCTGCTGGCCGCGGTGGCGGTGAGCGCGGCGGGCCCGGTCCCGTTCGTCGCGCTGGTGGCGCCGCAGGTGGCGATGCGTCTGGCGCGGTGCCCGACGCCGCCGATGGTGGCCTCCGGCCTGGTGGGAGCGCTGCTGCTGATCGGCGCGGACCTGGTCGCGCGCACGGCGCTGCCGATCAGTCTCCCGGTCGGCGTGGTCACCGCCGCGATCGGCGGCCCCTTCCTCGTCTATCTGCTGGTGCGGGCGAACCTCCGATAGCTGGTACAAAAGTTAGGCAGACCTAATGCAGGGGGATCCCGTGGCCGCTCAGTACATCACCGAGATCGAGTCCGGGGTCCGTGACGCCTCGCGGCTGGCAGCCAGAGGCGTCACGGTCGGGTACGGCGGCCGGATGGTCATCAACGGTCTCGACGTGGCTATCCCGCCCGGGGTGATCACCACGATCATCGGGCCCAACGGCTGCGGGAAGTCCACCCTGTTGCGGACCCTGTCCCGGCTGCTCAAGCCGACCAGGGGAACGGTGGTGCTGGACGGCGACGACATCGTCAAGCTCAGGACCAGGGACGTGGCGAAGAAGCTCGGCCTGCTGCCGCAGGCACCGGTCGCGCCGGAGGGGCTGACGGTGTCCGACCTGGTCGCCAGGGGCCGTCATCCGCACCAGAGTTGGCTGCGGCAGTGGTCGTCGGACGACGCCGCCGTCGTGGAGCGGGCGCTGGCCATGACCGGGGTGTCCGACCTGGCCGACCGTCCGGTCGACTCGCTGTCCGGCGGACAGCGTCAGCGCGTCTGGATCTCGATGACGCTGGCTCAGGGAACCGACCTGCTGCTCCTCGACGAGCCGACCACCTACCTGGACCTGGCCCACGCGATCGACGTGCTCGACCTGGTGGACGACCTGCACGAGTCGGGGTGCACCGTGGTCATGGTGCTGCACGACCTCAATCTGGCCACGCGCTACAGCGACAACCTCGTGGTGATGAGGGAGGGGGCGATCCTGGCGCAGGGGCACCCGCGCGACGTGATCACCGCGGAGTTGCTGCACGAGGCGTTCGGCCTGCGCGCCAAGGTGATCGACGATCCGGTGGGCGACCGGCCGCTCATCGTGCCGATCGGCCGTACACACGTCCAACTGGACTGATTCCTCGTGAAGTTATACAAGTTAGGCTAGGCTTACCTCACCTGCGCACGGTAAGGTTTGCCTGCCCTTAGACGGGGGCGCAGTGGACAGCGCGAAAGCAAGGGATTTCGAATGCTCCTCCATCGAACGACGCTCAAGAGATCCCGGCGGCGGCTGGCGGCCATCTTGTCCGCCGCGGCCCTTGGCGTCGGCCTCCTCGCGGGATGCGGTTCCGACTCGTCCGACTCGAACAAGGCCGGCGACAGCACCACAACCGCCGCCGCCGGCGCATTCCCGGTCACCGTGGAGCACGCGTTCGGAACCACCGAGGTCACCAAGGCTCCCGAGCGGGTCGTCTCCGTCGGCTACACGGACGACCAGACCATCCTGGCGTTCGGCATCAAGCCGGTCGGCATGGTCGACCAGTACCCGAACCCGGCGGGCAAGTCCCCCGACATCAACACCCAGTGGCCCTGGGTGAAGGACAAGTGGGGCGACACCAAGCCCGAGGTCATCATGGCCAACGGTGACTCCGGCCCCAACTACGAGAAGATCGCCGCCCTTCGGCCCGACCTGATCATCGCGGTCTACTCCGAGATCGACCAGGCCGCCTACGACAAGCTCTCCCGGATCGCCCCGACGGTGGGCCGTACCAAGGCCGAGAAGGAGCCGTTCAGCGCGCCCTGGCAGGACAACGCGCTGCACATCGCCAAGGCGCTCGGCAAGGCCGAGGAGGGCGAGAAGATGGTGGCGGACATCCAGGGCCAACTCGACGCGGCCAAGAAGGCGCACCCCGAGTTCGCCGACCAGAAGGCCGTCGCGCTGTCCTGGTACGAGAACTCCGTGGCGCCGTTCACCTCCACCGACGTGCGCGGACGGCTGGTGACGGGCATCGGCTTCACGTACCAGACCGAGATCGACAAGGTCGCGGACGGCAGCTTCTACACCAAGCTCTCGCCCGAGCGCATCGACCTGATCGACGTCGACCACATCTTCGTCATCAACGACAAGGCGGACACGGAAGCCCTGAAGAAGTTCAAGCTGTTCGCCAATCTGGACGCCGTGAAGAAGGGCAAGGTGTCGTACCTGCTGGACAGTGAGGGCCCGGCGGTCGGCGCGGCCATTTCCCAGGGCACCCTGCTGTCCATGCCGTACGCGATCGACGAGCTCGTCAAGTCGGCCGGGTAGGTGTGAGCGCCACCGACACGCGCGTCGCCCCGGCGACCCTGCGCACGGCGACCGGACACGAGGCCGGCCGATGGGTCGCGGCGCACTGCCGCGAGGTGCCCTGGCTGACGGTCGCCACCGTGCTCACCACGGTGGCCGGGGCCGCGCTCCAGGTGCTCCCCGTGCTCCTGCTCGGTCGGGTGGTCGACGCGGTCGTCGAGGGCGAGTCCCGCTCGGTCCTGCTCACGGTCGGGGTGTGGATGGTGGCGGCCGCGCTGCTCGGCGCGGCGGCCACCGCGGTGTCGACCTACCTGATCGGGCGGCTGGGCGCCGACCTGCTGGCGCGGCTGCGGGAAGGCGCCGTACGGGCGGTGCTCGGGATGCCGAGCGCACGCATCGAGCAGGTCGGCCGCGGGGACGTGCTGTCCAGGGTCGGCGACGACGTGGCCGTGATCTCCAAGGGCATCCGGACGGCCGTGCCCACGGTGTTCTCGGCGGGCGTGCTGGTCGTCATCGCCACGGCCGGCATGTTCGGCCTGGACTGGCGGCTCGGCCTGGCGGGCGCCGGCGCGCTGCCCGCGTATGCGCTGGCCCTGCGCTGGTACCTGCCCCGGTCCGCCCCGCTCTACCGCAAGCAGCGGGTGGCTCAGGCCGACCGCGCGCAGGCGTTGATGAGTGGTCTGAACGGGATCGACACGGTCCGGGCGTACCGCCTCGAAGGCGCCTTCCGCGAGAAGGTCACCGGGGAGTCGTGGCGGGTGCGCGAACTCGGCATCGAGGTGTTCCGGTTCTTCGGCCGGTTCGTCGGCAGGGAGAACCGCGCCGAGTTCATCGGACTGGTCCTGATCATCGTCGTGGGCTACGCCCTGCTGGAGGCCGATGCCGCCAGCCTGGGCGAGGTCTCGGCGGCCCCGCTGATGTTCCACCGGCTGTTCACCCCGCTGGGCTCCATCATGTTCACCTTCGACGAGGCGCAGAAGTCGGGCGCGAGCCTGACCCGGCTGGTCGGGGTACTGGGGGAGGCCGCGGAGGACCGGCTGGTGGGCGACACGGCCGTCGCCGCGGCGGACAGCGCGCCGTACCCGGTGACCGTACAGGGACTGACGTTCAGCTATCCCGGCAGCGAGGAGCCGGTCCTGAGGGATGTCGACCTGACGATCCCGGCCGGCGGTTCGCTCGCGCTGGTAGGGGCGACGGGCGCGGGCAAGACGACCCTGGCCGCGCTGATCGCGGGCATCGGAACACCGCAGGCCGGGTCGGTGCGCGTCGGGCCGACCGATCTCGCCGGTCTGGACGAGGCCGGGGCGCGTGCCCTGGTCAGCATCCTGACGCAGGAGACGCACGTGTTCTCCGGTTCGCTCGCCGACGACCTGCGGCTGGCCGCGCCAGAGGCGACCGACGCCGAGCTGATGGAGGCGTTGCGCACGGTCGGCGCCGAGGCCTGGGTCGACGCGCTGCCCGACAAGCTGAACACCCTGGTCGGCGAAGGGGGAGAGCGCCTGGACGTCACCAAGATCGCCCAGATCGCCCTGGCCCGGCTGGTGCTGGGCCGCTCGCCGGTGGTGGTGCTCGACGAGTCCACCGCGGAGGCGGGCAGCGAGGGCGCCGCCGCACTGGAGCGGGCCGTGGTGGCCGCGTGCGCGGGCCGGACCACGTTGTTCGTGGCGCACCGGCTGACCCAGGCGATGGCCGCGGACCGGATCGCCGTGCTGGACGCGGGACGTGTCGTGGAGCAAGGCACGCACGAGGAGTTGGTGGCGCTGGGCGGCCGCTACGCGCGGCTGTGGCGGGCCTGGCGAGAAGGTAGTTAGTCACCCCGAGTGGATCCCTGAGCAGGTTAGGCCGACTTTCATGCCTTGGAAGGGGCGCTGAGTCTTCGATGGTGGAACCGAGCGCTCGTCTCGTACTGCTTTCTCCCACGCACCTGGCCGACGTGCGCCGGCGAACCGGCGACTTCTCCGACAGGACCGTCGCCGAAGCGTGCGCCATCGGGCTGTCGTACTGGGCGACCGGGCGGAGCCCCGACGGCATCGACCTCACCCCCGGCACTCTGTTCGCCGACGTCCTCGGGTGGGTCGACAACGGCGGGGCCGGGCAGGGCGGTTGGGAGACCGGCGCGGACGGCGCCGGCGGCTGGAGCATCGCCGTCCCGGAAGACGTCGTGCCGGCGGAAGCGCGGCTCGCGCTGGACGACCTGGCCGACTTCCCGGACCGGCCCATCGGCACCATCGGCCCGTCCGGACCGGCGGCCAGGCTCGCGGCCCTGACCGAGTGGAACGACACCCGGGCCGACCGGGTCCGCCCGACCATCGTGGAGATGTTCCGCGAGCAGGCGCGGACCAGGCCGGACGCCGTAGCCGTCGTCGACGAGCACCGGTCGCTGACCTACCGTCAGACGGCTGAGCTGTCCAGTCAGTTGGCTCACCTTCTGATCGAGCGAGGGCTCACCGCCGAACAGGTCGTGGGCATCTCCCTGGGCCGCTCCGCCGACATGGTGATCGGGCTGCTGGGTGTGCTCCAGGCGGGGTGTGCGTTCGTGCCGCTCGATCCGCAGTGGCCCGCCGCGCGCCGGGCCGTCGTCATCGAGGACGCCCGGGTCGTGCTGCAGCTCAACGACTCCGGCGGGCACGACCCGGGTGAACCCGAAGCCGTGGCCGTCGACCTGGGCGACTGGCGGTACGGATCCCACCCCGTCGAGGAGACCGGGGTTACCGTCCCCGGCAACGCCCTGGCCTACGTGATCTTCACGTCCGGTTCGACCGGGCGGCCCAAGGGCGCGATGATCCGGCACGAAGCGATCAGCGAGCGCCTGCTGTGGCAGGTCGACGAGATCCTGGGCTTCGGCCACGACGACGCGTCGCTGTTCAAGGCGCCGCTGTCCTTCGACATCTCCATCAACGAGATCTTCCTGCCGCTGGTGTCCGGCGGCAGGCTGGTGGTCCTGCGGCCCGGCGGCGAACGCGACCCGCACCACCTGCTGAGCGTGATCGCCGAACACCGCGTCACCTTCACCTACCTGGTGTCGTCCATGCTGGACGTGCTGCTGGAGATCGCCGGCGACTCCGGGCAGTTGGACAGCCTGCGGCACGTGTGGTGCGGCGGCGAGGTGCTGACCCCGGAGCTGTACGAGCGGTTCCGCACCCGGCTCGACATCCCGATGTACCACGGCTACGGCCCGGCCGAGACGACGATCGGCGTCTCGCACGTCATCTACCGGGGCGCGGCGGAACGCCTGTCGACGTCGATCGGCAAGGCCAACCCCAACACCCAGTTGTACGTGCTGGACGACGAGTTGCGCCCGGTCCCGGTCGGGGTCGGCGGCGAGCTGTACGTGGGCGGCTTCCTCCTGGGCCGCGGGTACGTGGGCGCGCCCGGCCTGACGGCGTCCCGGTTCGTGGCGAACCCCTTCGCCGACGACGGTTCCCGGCTCTACCGGACCGGTGACCTCGCACGGTTCGCCCCGGACGGGTCCCTGGACTTCCTCGGCCGGGCCGACAACCAGATCAAGATCCGCGGCATGCGGCTGGAGATCGAGGACGTCGAGGTCGGTCTCGCGGAACACCCCGGGGTACGGCACACCTGCGTCGTCGCGAAGAAGAACGCGGCCGGCGGCACCTACCTGGTGGGCTACGTGATCCCGGCCACCGGGAGCGAGGACCTGCGGGCCGACGAGGTCAAGGCGTGGGCCACCGCGCACATGGTCGAGTACATGGTGCCCGCCCACATCGTCGTGATGAAGGAGTTCCCGCTCACCGCGAACGGCAAGCTCGACCGCAACGCCTTGCCGGAGCCCGCGATCGGGACGGGCTCCCTCATACCGCCCAGCACCGAGAACGAGCGCGCGGTGTGCGCGGCGGTCGCGTCCGTGCTGCGGCTGGACGAGGTCGGCGTCGGCCAGGACTTCTTCCAGCTCGGCGGAGACAGCATCCTGGCGATCTCGCTGCTGAGCGCGCTGCGGGACGCGGGTCTCCATGTCACGCCACGGCAGATCTTCGCCCACAGCACGGCGGGGGCGCTGGCGGCGGTGGCGAGCCGTGAGGACGTCTCCACCATTGACCACGGCGATGTCGCGACCGGGTCCGTCGTGGGATCGCCCATCGTGCAGTGGCTCGGCGAGACCACGGACGCGATCGACGGCTTCGTGCAGTCGGTGGTGCTGAACACCCCGCCGGACCTGACCGCCGACGCTCTGGATCAGATCCTCGTCGCCATGGTCGGGCGGCACGACATGCTGCGCGCCAGGCTGGTGCGCGGGGACCGCTGGAGCTTCGACATCCCGGTGGCGGACCGGGCCGCAGCCGGATGGAGCGAGAGCGACCGGCCGCTCGACGAGTGCGTCGCGCTCGCCACCGAGGCGCTGGACCCGGCGGACGGCGTGATGCTGCGTGCCGTCTGGCGCCGGTCGGCACGTCAACTGGTCCTGGTCGCCCATCACGTGGTGATCGACGGCGTGTCCTGGCGGGTCCTGATGGAGGACCTGGCCACGGCGTGGCGGCAGTTCGCCTCGGGCGCGCCCATCGAACTGCCCCCGGTCGGCACGTCGTTCCGGCGCTGGACACAGCTGCTGGAGCGTGCGGCCTTCGACGCGGACAGCTCTTACTACTGGCGTCCCCTGCCGGGACCGGACGGGCCGGTCGGCCGGCGCGCGCTGTCCGAAGCCGACACCGTCGCGCGGGAACGGGTGCGGACCGTCTCGGTCGGACCCGACGTCACGGCCGCGCTGCTGGGCGAGGTTCCCGCGAAGTTCCACGCGGGTGTCAACGACGTACTGCTGACCGCGCTCGCCGTCACCCTGGCCCGATGGCGCCGCGACCTCGGCCAGGACCAGACGTTCGCGCACATCGAACTCGAAGGCCACGGCCGCGAAGGACAGTTCGTGGCGGACACCGCCGGTTTCGAGCCGGAACTGTCGCGGACCGTCGGCTGGTTCACCACCCTGTTCCCGGTGACCATCGACGCCGGCGCGGCGGCCGACCTCACCGCACCCGCATACCTGGCGGCCGCGCTCAAGGCGGTCAAGGAAGACCTCGCCCGGGTGCCGGACAACGGAATCTCCTACGGCGCCCTGCGGTACCTGACCCACACCGAGTTCGACGCGCCCGCACCGCAGGTGCTGTTCAACTACCTGGGCCGCTTCGACGCGGGAGCCCCCGGCGACTGGCAACTCGCGGCCACCACAGGCCAGTTGGGCGAGAAGCGCGACCCGAGAATGCACCTCCCGCGCGCCCTGGAGTTCAACGCGATCGCCGAACCCACCGCCTCGACCGGCGAGTACGAGCTGGTCACCACGATCTCCTGGCCCGACGGGATGTTCACCGACGAGGACATCACCACCCTCGGCGACTACTTCCGGGGCGCCCTGGCCGGGCTGGCCGCGCTCGAACAGGGCGGCCACTCGCCCAGCGACTTCGGCCTGGTGCGGCTGACGCAGGACGATGTCGACGCCCTGGACGGACCGGCGCTGCGGGACATCCTGCCGTTGACCCCGTTGCAGGAGGGCCTGTACTTCCACTCGGTCTTCGACGACGACTCGGCGGGCGCCTACGTCGAGCAGCAACTGCTCACCCTGGACGGCGAGGTGGACGCCGACCGGCTCGCTGCGGCGGCCACCCGGCTGCTCACCCTGTACCCGAACCTGGCCGCGCGGTTCGTGGTCCTCGCCGACGGCCGTGTGGTCTCCGTGCTGGAGAACGGCGTGCAGGCGCCCTTCACCACGCTGGACCGCCCCGGCATCACCGACGACGAGATCCGCGACCTGGCCGAACGGGACCGCCGCGCCGGGTTCGACCTGGCCACCGGCCCCCTGATGCGGTACACGCTCATCCGCGCCGGCTCCGGCCGGAACGTCCTGGTGCAGACCGTGCACCACATCATCGCCGACGGCTGGTCGGTGCCGCCGATGCTCCGCGCGCTGCTGGCCGAGTACCACGCGCCGGGCACCCTGTACCCGCTCGGCGGATTCCCCGACTACGTGCGCCGGCTCGCCGGGCGCGACGAGGACGAGAGCGACCGCGTATGGCGCGAGCAGCTCGCCGAGCTGCCCGGGCCGTCGCTGATCGCCGAGGGACACACCCCGTCCGACCGGTTCGCCGACACCGCCCTGGAGCCGCAGGACGACATCGACTCGGCCGTCCGATCGGCCGGCGTGCCCCTGAGCGTGGCCGTGCACAGCGCCTGGGCGGTGACGTTGGGCGGCCTCCTGCACGGCACCGACGTCGTGTTCGGCTCCACCGTGTCCGGGCGCGACGCCGATGTGCCCGGCATCGGGGACATGGTGGGCCTGTTCATCAACACGATCCCCGTACGCGCCCGTTGGACCGGCACGACCACCTCCCGCGACCTGCTCGCCTCCGTGCGGGAACACCAGAGTGCGGTGCTGCCCCACCAGCACGTCTCGCTGGCGAGGATCGGCCGCCAGACCGGCGCCGGCTCACTGTTCGACACCCTGGTGGTGTTCGACGTGGCCACCGATGTGGACGCCCTGCGCGGGCCCGACGACACGCTGGTCGTCACCGACATCGTGAACGAGGGCGCCCCGCACTACCCGTTGACGCTGGTGGTGGAGCGCACGCTCGACGGCCGTCCGCGCTTCAACCTGATCTACGACGGTGAGCTGCTGCGGGAGGCGAGTGCCCGGGCGATCCTGCGGACGTTCACCTCGGCCCTCACCGGACTGCTCACGCGGCCGGACGCCCTGGTCGACGACCTGGCGCCCGAGAGTACCCGTAGTCCCGCGCACATCACTCCGACGACCTTGGGCGGGCTGTTCGACGCCGCCGCGCGCCGCGACCCGGCCGCCACCGCAGTCACCCAGTGCGGTCTCGACGGAGAGGCCCGGTCCCTGACGTACGGTGAACTGGCCCACACGAAGGACGAGTTGGCCGCCACCTTGCGCGCGGCCGGTGTCGGTCCGGGCAAGCGGGTCGCCGTCGCCGTCCCGCGCTCCCTCGAGCAGGTCGTCGCCCTGGTCGCGATCGTCACCGCAGGCGGTGCCTACGTACCGCTGGACCTGGCGTACCCGGACGAGAGGCTGCAGTACATCCTCGCCGACGCCGCTCCGCAGGTTGTCCTCGTGGAACGTGAGCAGCGGGACCGCTTCACGGAACTGCTGGCCCGGGCAGGTGTGTCGGCCCGGGTGCTCGTGCAGGGGGACGAGCTGCCCCCGGCCACCACCGATGCTCCCGAGCCCGAGGTCAGGTGGCAGGATCCCGCGTACGTCATCTACACGTCCGGGTCGACCGGGCGACCCAAGGGTGTTGTCGTCCCGCACTCCAGCGTGGTGACCCTGCTCGCGAACACTCAGCCCGACATGGACTTCGGCCCGCACGACGTGTGGGTCCAGTTCCACTCCTTCTCCTTCGACTTCGCCGTCTGGGAGCTGTGGGGCGCGCTGGCGCACGGCGGTGAGCTGCTGGTGCCGGAGTACGGGCTGACCCGCTCCCCGGTCGACTTCCACCGGCTGGTCCGTGAGCGCTCAGTGACCGTGCTCAACCAGACGCCGTCGGCGTTCTACCAGTTCATCGAGGCCGACCGGCAGGCCGACGAGCCGGTCACCGCACTGCGCCGGATCATCTTCGGAGGCGAGGCGCTGGATCTCGGGCGGCTGCGCGGCTGGGTCGAGCGGCACGGCACCGGTTCGCCCGAACTGGTCAACATGTACGGCATCACCGAGACCACCGTCCATGTCACCCACCGGGTGCTGACCGACGGGGACTTCGCGCTCGGGGACGAGGTCAGCCCGATCGGCGGTCCGATCCCCGGCCTGGTCACCTACCTGCTCGACGACCGGCTCAGGCCGGTGCCGCCGGGCCGGGTGGGTGCCATCTACGTTGCCGGCGACCAGGTGTCGCTCGGCTACCTGGGCAGGCCGGGGCTCACCGCGGGCCGGTTCGTGGCGAACCCGTTCGCCGGCGACGGCTCCCGCATGTACCACACGGGCGACCTCGCCCGCCGTACGCTCGACGGCGAGCTGGAGTTCGCAGGCCGCGCCGACGACCAGGTCCAACTCAAGGGATTCAGGATCGAGTTGGGCGAGGTCGAGTCCGCGATCAGGGAACTCGACGGCGTGGTCGACGTGGCCGTCACCGTGGCGGACGGCGGCGACCACCTGGTCGCGCACGTGGTGGGCCGGGTGCCGGGGGACCTCGTCGAGTCGCTGTCCACGAAGTTGCCCGTGCACATGGTGCCGGGCCGGGCGCTGTCGGTCGACGCACTGCCGTTGACGGTCAACGGCAAGCTGGACCGCAAGGCTTTGGCCGAGAGGGCCGCACGGGCTGCCCGGGACGAAACCCCGGTGGCCGCGAGTGGTTCCGCGCTCGCCTCACTGGTCGGCATCTTCGCCGACACCCTCCCCGGCTCCGACGCGGACGCCGACACCGACTTCTTCCGGGCCGGCGGCGACAGCATCGTCGCCATCACCGTGATCAACCGGGCCAGGGCGCTCGGCCTGCCGATCGCGCCACGGGACGTGTTCCTGTTCAGGACTCCGCGCGCCCTCGCGGAGCACCTGGCGACGAGCACACCGCAGGCCGCGCCCTCGGCGCCGGTCCGCCGCGAGGACGGCCCCCTGCCACCGACGCCGATCATCCTGCGCCAGCGCGAACTGGGCGGATCGCTCGCCCTATTCGCCCAGGCAAGGACGCTGATGGCCCCCGACGGAACTGGGTTCGCCGACGTCGAGCGCGCCGCGAACGCCCTGGTGGCAGCGCACCCGGCCCTCCGGTTGCGGCTGCGCGTCGAGCACGGGGTGTGGGCACTGTGCACCGAACCCGCCCGCGAGGTCGCCGTCGTACGACCGGACACGACCGATGCGACAGCGGCGGCGAACGAGGCCGCCGGACGCCTTGATCCCGAGTCCGGGGACGTCATCGCGTTCTCGTGGCTGGAGGCGAGCCGCACCCTGGTGGTCACCGTGCACCACCTCGCCGTCGACTCGGTGTCCTGGCTGATCCTGCTGAACGACCTGGCCACCGCCCTGCGAGGGGATCCCCTGGCACCGCCGACCACGTCCTATGCCGAGTACGCCGAAGCGCTGACGCTCCGGTCCGCCCAGGTGACCGACGACCTCGGGCACTGGATCAGCACGCTCCAGGCACCCGCGCTGCTGCCCGCGATCGAGGGGCTGCGCGAGACCACCGTCGTACTCGCGCCCGACGTGAGTGACCGCGTGACGCGTACCGCGCCCGCCGCACTCGGTGTCGGTCTCACCGAGGTACTGTGCGGCGCGCTGCGCACCGCGCTGACACAGATCCAGCCGTCGCCCACCGATCTGGCGATCGAACTGGAGCGCCACGGCCGGGTCCCGGCCCTCGAAGACCACGACTACACCCGCACGGTCGGCTGGTTCACCTCCATCGCCCCCGTGCGGCTCACGCCGCACACCGACCCGGTCGCCGCCGCGCGCGAGGTCGCCGAACGCCAGCCGGACGAGCCCGGGCACGTCGCCTACGGCCAACTCCGGTACCTCAACCCGCAGACGGCCCCGCTTCTCGACGCCCGCCCGCAGGTGCTGTTCAACTACCTCGGCCGGGGCGGCGAGTCCCAGGCCCCGCACATCACGGGCGGCGAGCAGGGCAGCCCGTACGCCGTCGAGGTCAACGCGTGGACCGACGCGGCCACCGGACGCCTGCACGCGGCTTTTACCCTCGCCGAGGGCATCCCCGACGAGATCACCGAGCACTGGCTGAGCGCCCTGCACCACATCGCGGACGCCTCCGCGACGGCCGAGCGCACGGCACCGGTCACCCCGCTCCAGCGGGGCCTGTACTTCCAGGCCCAGATGGCCGGCACGTCCGGACACTACGTCGCGCAGAGCTGGTTCACCTTCGACCGGCGCCTGGACACCGACGCGCTCGCCGAGGCGATGGCGTACGTGATCGCGCGCCACCCGGTCGTAGGCGCCGGCTTCACCACCGACGACGACGGAAACCCCGTCCAGGTCCTCAGCGCGGAACGGCAAATCACCGTACATACAGTCGAGTTGGCGACCGAGGCGGAGGTCGAAGCCCTGCGCGCCCGGGACCGCGACAGCGGCTTCGACCCGGGTGAGCCACCGCTGATCCGGCTGACCGTGGTGCGTCTGCCCGACGACCGCGACGGCCTGCTGCTGAGCTACCACCTGCTGCTGTGGGACGGCTGGTCCCGCGAGATCGTGCTGCGGGACCTGTTCGACGCTTACCAGGCCGTCGTCGCGGGCGAGCCACTCGACCCGGCCCCGGCCACGCCAGGTTTCGAGGACTACGCCCGGGCGCTCGACGCCAAGGACCCCGCCGTATCGGAACGCTTCTGGGCGGAGCACCTGACGGGCCTTCCCGGCCCGACGCTGCTCGCCGGACCGGCGCCCTCCCTGTCGGACGAGCTGCCCCGCGCGCTCGTGCACACCCTGACCGAAGAACAGTCGGAACTGCTGCGGCAAGCGGCCCGGGTGCACGGCGTCACGCTGAACTCGGTGCTGACCGGCGCGTTCGGCCTCCTGCTCGGCGCGCACACCGGACGTGGTGACGCCGTCTTCGGCGTGACCGTCTCCGGCCGGGAGGGCGAGGGCCTGGACGAGGTCGTCGGCGTACTGCTCAACACCGTGCCCATGTGGACGCGGGCACGGCCGGGCGACACGGTCCGGGAGTACCTGACGGCCGTACAGGCGGCCAGGGTCGAGGCGATGGAGCACGAGCATCTGGGGCTCGGCGAGATCCAGCGGGCCAGTGGGCACGACACCCTGTTCGACAACCTGTTCGTGCTCCAGAACTTCCTGGACGTGGACGCCTTCGCCGAGATGAACGCCCGGCACGGCATCACCTCGGTGAAGGCCGACGACTCCACCCACTATCCCTTCACGTGGGTTGTCACGCCGGGCGACCGGCTCACGGTCAAGCTGGAGCACCGCGACGGCGACTCCGAGAGGGCTCGTCGTCTCCTCGACGACTACCTGCGGGTGCTCGAAGATCTGGCTCGCTCGACCGGCCCGGTGGGCGCGCTGCGGGGGGTGGGGCCGCAGCCCGCGCCGGGAACGCGTTCGGACGTCGGAACGGACACCGTCATCGACCGCTTCGACCAGGCGGCGGACCGCGACCCGCGGCGAGTGGCGCTCGTCGCCCACGGCTCGACCATGACCTTCGCGGAGCTCCGGGACCGTAGCCGTGCGGTGGCGGGTGTGCTGGCCGGGCGTGGCATCGGCCCCGAGACGGCCGTGGGCCTGGCGATCCCACGCTCCCTCGACTCGATCGTGGCGCTGTTCGCCGTGCTGCGCGTCGGCGCCGCGTACGTGCCTCTGGAGCTGGACCACCCGGACGAGCGGATCGCCGCGATCGTCGCGGACGCCCGCCCGGAGGTCGTGCTCACCGTGAGCGCCGTGTCGCCCCGGCTGACCGGCAATCCGGTGGACCTGATCGAGCTCGACCGTCCCCTGTCCGAGGCCGAGCCGTATCCGACCTTCGCGCCGGACGACCTGGACCGCCTGCGGCACCCCGCGTACACGATCTACACCTCCGGATCGACCGGGAAGCCCAAGGGCGTGGTGACCGAGTACGCCGGGCTCACCAACATGCTGATCAACCATCAGCGCCGGATCTTCGAGCCGGTACTGGCGCAGCACGGCAACCGGGTCTTCCGGATCGCGCACACCGTGTCCTTCGCGTTCGACATGTCGTGGGAGGAGCTGCTGTGGCTCGCCGACGGCCACGAGGTGCACATCTGCGACGAGGAACTGCGGCGTGACGCACCCCGGTTGGTCGAGTACTGCCTCGAACACGGCATCGACGTCATCAACGTGACCCCGACCTACGCCCAACAGCTCGTCGCCGAGGGACTGCTGGACAACCCGGCGCGGCGCCCGGCGCTGGTGCTGCTGGGCGGCGAGGCCGTCACCCCGGCGCTGTGGCAGCGGCTCGCCGAGACCGAGGGCACGGTCGGCTACAACCTGTACGGGCCCACCGAGTACACCATCAACACCCTCGGCGTCGGCACCTTCGAATGCCAGGACCCGGTGGTGGGCGTGGCGATCGAGAACACGGACGTGTACGTGCTGGATCCGTGGCTACGGCCCCTGCCGGACGGCGTGCCCGGGGAGCTGTACGTGTCGGGCATCGGCATCGCGCGCGGCTACCTCGGGCAGTCCGCCCAGACCGCGCACCGCTTCGTCGCATGCCCGTTCGGCGAACCCGGCGAGCGCATGTACCGCACCGGAGACCTGGTGATCCGGCGGCCCGACGGGAACCTGATGTACCTGGGCCGCACCGACCAACAGGTCAAGATCCGCGGGCACCGGGTGGAACTCGGCGAGGTGGAGGCATCGTTCGCGGCACACCCGGCGGTGCGGTTCGTCGCCGCGGTCGCCCAGCCCGACCCGCAGGTCGACGGCGCATACCGGCTGGCCGCCTACCTCGTGCTCGACGGCGCCGCCGATCTGGCGGCGGTCGCCGCCGAAGTCGGTGCCGGGCTGCCGGACTTCCTGCGCCCGACGCACTACGCCCAGGTCGACAGCATCCCGCTCACGGTGAACGGGAAGGCTGACACCAAGGCGCTGCCGGAGGCCAAGCCGCTGGGCGCGCTGACCACGGCGGCCGAGCGCGGCCCGGAGACCGAAACCGAGACGGCGGTGTGCGAGTTCTTCGCCGAGGCACTGGACCTGGACGACGACGAGGTGAGCGCGGTGAGCGACTTCGTGTCCCTCGGAGGGCACTCCATGCTGGCGGTGCGGCTGATCGGGCTGCTCCGCCGCGAGTACGGACCTGTGATCACGATCCGCGATCTGTTCACCCTGCGAACCCCGGAAGCGATCAGCCGCCACCTTGATGACAACTCCCGATCCAATGACAACTCCTGACTTGATGACAACTCCTGACTCGCAGCGGCCCCACCCGGGGTCCCACATCCTGAGGACCGCACTGCGCCGCAACGTCGGCGCCATGGTCTGGGGCACCGTCCTCATGGGCCTGTACCAGGCGGGGGAGACCGCCTTCCCCATCGCGCTCGGCCTGATCGTCGAACACACGATGAAGGGGGACCGGAACCTCGGCTCGCTCGGCCTGTCGATCGCCGCGCTGGCCGTGATCATCACGACCGTGTCGCTTTCGTGGCGGTTCGGGATGCGCGTCCTGCAGAAGGCCAACACCACCGAGGCGCACCGCTGGCGGGTGCGGGTCGCCTCCTGCGGACTCCAGCCGGTGGCCAGGGACGTCGACCTCAAGTCCGGTGAGGTGCTGACCATCGCCACCGAGGACGCCGACCAGACCGCCGACATCATCGAGGTGGTGCCGCTGCTGATCAGCTCGCTGGTGGCGGTCGTGATCGCGGCGGTCGCGCTGGGCCTGGCCGACGTCCGGCTCGGCCTGCTGGTGATCGTGGGAACCGTCGCGATCCTGTCGATCCTGAGCGTGATGTCCAAGCGGATCGGCGCCAGTACCCGCGAACAGCAGGCCCGGGTGGCACGGGCGGGCGCCAAGGTCGCCGACCTGATCATCGGCCTGCGCCCGCTGCACGGCTTCGGCGGCAACCACGCCGCGTTCCGGTCCTACCGGAACGTCAGCACGGAGGCCAAGCACCAGGCGATCACCGTCGCCCGGGTGAACGGGGTGTACGCGGGCACCGCGCTGGCCCTCAACGCGGTCCTCGCCGCCGCCGTGACCCTGACGGCGGGCTGGCTGGCGTTCGAGGGCCGGATCACCATCGGGGAACTCGTCATGGCCGTGGGTCTGGCGCAGTTCATCATGGAACCGCTCAAACTGTTCTCGGAGATGCCGAAGTACGTGATGATGGCGCGCGCTTCGGCTGAGCGGATGGCGCTGGTGCTGAGCGCGCCGCCGGTGACGACCCCGGGGTCGCGGCGCCCGGCGGCGGGCAAAGGCCTGGAGATCGACGGCGTCCGCCACGGGTCCCTGCGCAGACTCAAGTTCCAGGTGGCCCCCGGCGAGTTCGTGGCGATCGCCGTCTACCAGCCGCGCGCGGCGGCCGACCTCGCGTCGGTCCTGGCCGTGAGCGTGCCGCCGCACGCCTACGAGGGAGTGGTGCGGGTCGGCGGGCAGGAGCTCGCGGACCTGTCGGTCGAGGCGGTCCGCGAGCACATGCTGGTGAACCCGTACGACGGGGAGATCTTCGCCGGCACGCTCCGCACGAACATCGACCCGTCGGGCACCAGCCGGATGATCCCCGAAGCCGTCGAGGCGTCCATGCTGACCGACGTCGTCGCCCTGCACCGCGAAGGCCTCGACCACCCTGTCCGCGACCGCGGCGCGAACCTCTCCGGGGGGCAGCGCCAACGGCTGTCCCTGGCCCGCGCCCTCGCCGCCGACACCGACGTCCTCGTCCTGCACAACCCGACCACGGCCGTCGACGCCGTCACCGAACAGCTGATCGCGCGCAATGTCGCGAAACTGCGCCGGGGGCGCACCACCGTCGTGATCACCAGCAGCCCGGCCCTCCTGGACGCCGCCGACCGTGTCCTCGTCCTGGACGACGGCGTCATCACCGCCGAGGACACCCACCGCAACCTCCTGGCCACGGACGCGGCCTACTGCCTGGCGGTGGCCCGGTGACCCGCCGCAGCGGACGGTTGTCGAGGCCAACCGGGCCTCGGTGACCGATTCTTGGGCACTTTTCGGCCATGCCCGGAGCGTACGGAACGCCGCCGTCCTGGACGTTCCGCCGCCCGGACCGGCGACCATCTTCGCGGCCCGTGGCGCGGGCGAGCCGCGTCGGCGGTGGAAGTACAGGCACCGTAAGGGGTATGTGAAGCACTTGCGTGCAAACGGGTCCGTAACCCACACCGCAGTACTTTAACCCTCACCGACCTTCGGCAAGCAGTGGCGCGATCTCGTTCCCCCGGGTCTCTGTTACCGGCGGTAACTACGTGCGTGCCGAGCTCTCCGCCCGGCGGGCGAGAGGGGTCCCCGTGGGACACATGGACCATTTCAGCGCCGGATGGGTCACCCCCGTCCTCTCCTACGTCATGGCCTGTGTCGGCTCCGCGCTCGGTCTGCGGTGCACGGTCAGGGCCCTGGAGGCCGACGGCGCCTCGAAACGGAACTGGCTGACGCTGGCCTCGTTCGCGATCGGCTCCGGCATCTGGACGATGCACTTCGTCGCGATGATGGGCTTCGGCGTCGAGGGCACCCCGATCCGCTACGACGTCCCGCTCACCGTGCTCAGCCTCGTCATGGCCATCGCCGTCGTCAGCGCCGGCGTCTTCACCGCCGGATACGGGCGTTCGCGGATCATCTCGGTGGCGCTCGGCGGGCTCGGCACCGGACTGGGCGTCGCTGCCATGCACTACGCCGGCATGGCCGCGCTCAACCTGCACGGCACAGTCGGATACGACCCGTTCCTCGTCGTCACCTCCGTCGTGATCGCCGTCGTCGCCGCGACCGCCGCGCTCACCCTCACCCTCATCGTGCGCGGGCCCGTCCTCGCCGCCGTCGCCGCGCTCGTCATGGGGCTCGCGGTCAGCAGCATGCACTACACCGCCATGTACGCCGTCGACGTCCGTCTCGCGCCCAGCAGCGCCGAGCTGCCCGGGGCCACCGCCACCGAGTTCCTCTTCCCGCTCGCCGTGGTGCTCGGCTCGTTCCTCTTCCTCACCTCCGCGTACGTCGCGCTCTCCCCGACCGGCAAGCGCGCCGAGTCCGTCGCCGCCGAACTGCTGCGCGAGGTCGAGCTCTCCACCGCGACCGCCGCCACGCCCGCTCCCGCCACGCCCGCTCCCGCCACCACCGCGACCGCCTGAGCCGCACGTCCGCGAAGCCGCACCGCACCCCCTCGAAGAGGTATCCCCATGTCTGTCACCCGTGCCACGGAACGGCTGCGCCCCAGATCGGTCCGGGCCAAGATCGTCGCCCTGCTCATGCTGCCCATCGTGTCCCTCATGGCACTGTGGGGCTTCGCCGCGGTGACCACGGCCTCCAGCATCGCCGACACCCAACGGGTCAAGGACGTCAACGCCGAACTCCTCGCCCCCCTCGACGGGTTCGTCAGCGCCCTGCAGAACGAGCGCACCGCCGCCACCCGCCACGCCGCCGCGCCGGACACGGCCGGTCTCGACACGATCGAGGTAGCCCGGAACGCCACCGACAAGGCCGCCAACGCCTTCCGGGAAGGTGCCGACGCCGCCACCGCTGACGCCGAGCTCCTCGACGCGGGGCTGCCCGCCCGGATCGACCGTCTGGAGGCCGACGTGCGCGGACTCACGGCGCTGCGCGCGCGGACCGCCGCCAAGGGCGCCGCTCAGGCGGCGGTCACGGGGTACTCGACGGTCATCGAGGACGCCTTCGCCGTCACCGGGGCGCTCACCGGCGAGAACGGCATCCACGCTGCATCCGAGGCACGGGTCGTCCTCGAACTCGCCCGCGCCCGCGAGGCCGTGGCCCAGGAACAGGCCCTCCTCGCCGCGGGGAGCGGGGCAGGCAAGCTCACCACGGAGCAGTACACGCTGTTCGCCGGGGCCGTCGCCACCCAGCGGGAGCTGCTCAAGCCCGCGGTCGCCGACCTGAAGCCGGCGCACCGGGAGGCGTACGACGCGGTCCTGCACAGCGGGAGTTACGACGCGCTCGCGGCCGGCGAGGACCGGGTGCGCAGTGCCGGACCGGGCGCCCCGGTCATCTCCGCGGGCTTCCTGAGGGACTGGGACAACGGCGCCGACGCCGTGCTGAAGGGGCTCGCCGAGGCCCAGTCGGACGCCGGCACGGGCGCGACGGCCAAGGCCGACCCGTTCGGCTGGGACACGCTGGGCGCCTCCGGCGTCGCCGTCATCCTCGGTCTGGTGGGGGTGCTGCTGTCGCTGCTGGTGTCCGTGGGCGTCGGTCGCGGGCTCATCGTCGAACTGCTGGACCTGCGCAACTCCGCCCTGGAGGTCGCCGGGCGCCGGCTGCCGCGGGCCATGCGCAGACTGCACGCCGGACAGGGCGTGGACATCGACGCGGAGGCCCCCATGCGGCGCCTCGTCGGCGACGAACTCGCCCAGGTGGGCACCGCGCTCACCGCCGTACAGCGGGCCGCGCTCAAGGCGGCCTCCGAGCGCGCCGAACTGCTCAGCGGCATCTCCGGGGTGTACGTCAGCCTCGCCCGCCGCAGCCAGGTGCTGCTGCACCGCCAACTCGACCTGCTCCACCAGCTGGAGCAGCGCCCGCGCGACCCGGCCGAGACGCAGGACCTGTACCAGGTCGACCACCTCGCCACCCGGATGCGCCGCCACTCCGAGAGCCTGCTCATCCTGTCCGGCGTCGCACCCGGACGCGGCTGGCGCGACCCCATACCGCTGGCGGACGTCCTGCGGGCCGCGGTCGCGGAGATCGAGCAGCCGGGCCGGGTCCAGATCTGGGCGGTACCCCGCGTCTCCGTGCACGGCGGCGCCGTCGCCGACGTCATTCACCTGCTCGCTGAACTCGTCGAGAACGCGGCCTCCTTCTCACCGCCCAGCGCCCATGTGCAGCTGCGGGCCGCCCGGATGCGCGAGGGCCTCCTCATCGAGATCGAGGACAGCGGCTTCGGCATGAACGAGGAGGCGTTGGCCGATGCCAACCGCAAGATCCAGTCCGAGAACGTCGACCTGCTCGACGCCAAGCAGATCGGACTCTTCGTGGTCAACCGCATCGCCGCCAGGCAGGGCCTGAGCGTCGAACTGCGCTCCTCGGCGAGCGGAGGCGCCACGGCGGCCGTCCTCATCCGCGAGAACCTGATACGGGACGACATGCCGGTGCACGACGCGGTGCTCTCCGACGGCCAGGACGACGGCCGGGCACTGGCCCCGGCAGCGGCGTTGATCCCACAGCAGCGGGGGTGACGAGGACCGTGGGCAGAAGACCGTTCCGCCGAGCACGGTGTCCCGCTCGGCGGTCGGCACACCCTAGGCGAGCGCCCAGGCGACGTCCCTGAGCAGAGCGTGCCGCCAGCCCGCCCGGTCGTGGCCCGAGGGTGACCGGGAGACCCGTACGGTCGCGCCGGCCTGTTCTGCCAGGGTCTCGGTCAGTTCGCAGTGGGGCAGCATCCGCGTCTCGTGTTCCCCCACGTCGAACGCGATCCGCAGACCGGACAGGTCCGGGCGCTCCCGCAGGCGCGCGGCCACGGTGCCGCCGACCGGGCCGCCCAAGGGGTCGGCCAGACCGAGCGCGTCGGGCGTCCACCAGAACGACCCCGACTGGCAGGCGACGCGGGACACCAAATCCGGGAACTCCAGTGCCGCGTACAGCGCGCTCAGCCCGCCGAGACTCTGCCCGGCGACCACCAGCCGGTCCCGGACCGCAGGCACGCCGGTCTCCGCCACCAGCGGCAGCAGTTCGTCCCGGATCGCCTCCCACAGCTCGGGTCGGCACCCGAACTCGCCCTCCCTGTCCGTGGCCGGCAGGAAGACGAGCGTGACCGGCGGCATCTCGCCGCCGGCGACGGCCGAGTCGAACGCGGTCATGGCCGGGTGCAGGTACAGCCAGTCGTCCCCGTCCAGCAGCAGGACCACTGGCCCGCCGCCGCCCGCCGGATGGACCCGCACGGTGCGCCGCCCGCCGAGCCGTGCGCTGTTCCAGCGGATCCGGGTTCGCGGGACGGGCAGGACGTCATCGGCGTCGAGGTCGGGCCAGTGCGGCTGGGCGGGGGCGTCCGGGGTGGCGGCGACGGACCGGTCCCCGCCCGCACCGACCGGGTTGAGCGGGTCGGCGTACGCCGCGTCCCCGGCGAGGAACTGGTAGGTCACCCGCAGCCGCGCGGGCATGCGCACCTCGGCGTACCAGCAGTCCGTGTCACCCCACCGGCGCAGGGGAACCGGCTCCGACCAGCTCTCGAAGCCGACGCTCGCCGGTTCGGACCCGCGCCGCAGGAACAGTGTCACCCACCCGTCGCCGTCGGGTATCGACGTGGGTGTCCTCGCGGTCGCCCAGAACACGTCGGTGCCGGGCGCGCCGGGCAGTCCGAACGCGGCGAAGGTGTCGTCCCCCACCCACCTCATGAACGCACCAACCTCATGAACGTCTCCTTGTGGAGCGGAAAGCGAGAAGGCTAAGCTCACATTTGATTAGGCGAGCCTAACCTTATTCTTTCAGGAGGCACCGCACATGAGCACCAACCCCTTCGACGACGCCGACGGCCGTTTCCTCGTCCTGGTGAACGACGAGGGCCAGCACTCGCTCTGGCCGTCCTTCGCGGAGGTACCCGGCGGGTGGACGGTCGTCTTCGACGAGAACACCCGCCAGGCGTGCCTGGACTACGTCGAGACCCACTGGACCGATCTGCGCCCCCGGTCCCTCGCGACGTCCATGGACGCCTGACCTTCATGGTGCTCTCCACCAGACTGACGAACGCCCGTTTCCTCACCATGGACCCCGACCACCCCGTCGCCCACGACCTCGGCATCTGGCAGGGCCGGATCGTCGGCCTGGACGAGGCCGTGACCTCCCTGCCCGCACGCGAGGTGATCGACCTGCAGGGCGCCACCGTGCTGCCCGGGTTCATCGACGCCCATGTGCACCTGGCCTGGACCGGGTTCAAGGAGAACACGCCCAGCATCGCGGGGTGCACGCGCATCGAGGACGTGCTGGCCGTCGTGGAGGAGGCCGTCCGCCAAAAGGGCACCCCCGGCGCCTGGGTGAGCATCGCCGGATACGACCAGCGGGCCCTGGGACGCCACTTGACCGCCGCCGAACTCGACACGGTCAGCCACGGACACAAGCTGTTCCTGCTGCACGACTCCGGCCACGGCTGCGTCGTCAACTCCGCCGTGCTCGACCTGCTCCCCGCCGACCTGTCCCGCGACGGCGGCTTCCTGGCCGAGGGAGCCATGGGCGCCGCCCGCGCCCTGCGCCTGCCGTACTCCCAGCGGGAGTTGGCCGAGGCGATCGGGCGCGCCGCCCGGACCTGCCTGGCCGAGGGCGTCACCGCCTGCGCCGAGGCGGGCATCGGCGGCACCCTCGTGGGCCACAGCCCGGTCGAGCTGGGCGCTTACCAACTCGCCCGCGAGGAAGGCCTGCTGCCGCTGCGCGTGCAGCTCATGGTGTCCGCCGACCGGCTGCACCCGGTCGCCGCACATGGAGCCGACGGCATTCCCCGGTCCCTCGACCTCGGCCTGCGTACCGGGTTCGGCGACGACCGCCTCTCCGTGGGCGCACTGAAGATCTTCACCGACGGCGGCATGATGGCCCGGACCGCCGCGCTCAGCAGCCCCTACGAAGGGCTCGACCACGCGGGCCAGTTGCAGGACGACCCGGACGTCCTCGGGGACACGATCGTGGACGGCCACCTCGCCGGATGGCAGCTCGCCGTCCACGCCATCGGCGACCGCGCCGCCGACATCGCCCTGGACGCCCTGGAACGCGCCCAGCGCCTGCGGCCGCGCCCCGGCGCCCGGCACCGCATCGAGCACGCCGGCCTGATCCGGCCCGACCAGCTCCCGCGCTTCGCGCGGCTGGGTGTCAGCGCGGTCGTCCAGCCCAACTTCCTGCGCTACTTCGGCGACGACTACGCGGCGATCATGGGGGAGGAGCGGGCTCCCTGGCTGTACCGCGGCAGGGCGTTCCTGGACCAGGGGATCACCCTCGTCGGAAGTTCGGACCGCCCCGTCACGGACGGATCCCCGCTGCGAGCCATCCAGTTCATGGTCGAGCGCGCCTCCGAGTCCGGCCAGCTGATCGGCCCTGACGAGGCCCTCACCGTCGACGAGGCCCTGCGCGCCTACACCGTCGCCGGCGCCTTCGCCTGCCACTGGGACGACCGCCTGGGTAGCCTCACCCCGGGCAAGCTCGCCGACCTGGTCGTAATCGGCGACGACCCCCGGCGCGTCGATCCGTCGCGCATCGGAGACATCGAGGTCGTCGCGACATACGTCGACGACCGCTGGACCGGAAATGCGGCGTCGTGAGCCGGAAGACGACGGCTGTGGAGAGCTACGCGCACCTCTGGGACGCCGGCAGGTCCCGGTATCGCTGGGTCATCTGGCACACGGCGGGGGAGACGCTGGTCTTCGACCGGGAGACCAACTGCCCGGCGGACACCGGCGACGAGTCGCTCCTGCCCGAGGTGCTGCGCAGGATGCGCGAGGCGGGCGTACCCGAGACCGACGACTATCCGGGCCGCCCCTGCGGGTGAGCGAGACGCCGAGCGCGCGCCGGCAGGCCGAGGCGCGCGAACAGCCAGGTGAGAGGCCGTACCTTTACTGCGTCTTTCAGAGGGGCAACCCGCCCGGGGATGCCTGCCGGCTCGATGCCAACGCCGCACTGCGTGTCGACGCCTGACAAGCGGTCGCCCGGTCGAACGCAAGGTGCAGCAACCCACGCCTGCGCCAGTCCTGCGGAGCAGGTGCCGGTCTCATCAGCCATGGCCGGCGATCCTCGTCGCGCAGACCGCCACTGGTCCGACCGGGGGAGATGCTCCGCTCAACGGCCCAACGGCGGCCGGCCGGACAGGCGGCGCGGCGAGGCCGGTGATTGCGTGACCCCCGTGCCAGGCCGGCTGCGGCCAGGCGGAACCGGAGCCGCGCAGCGAGGAGGCAGACCATGGTGGATTCCACCGCGGGCGCACGGCCGGGGACAGAGTTGGTGCGTCTGCCGAAAGGGCGGACGGCACTGTCCATAGTCGGCCTTCACTGCCGGGGCCTCGGCTTCGGGCGGGTCCCCATCACGAGCACGGCCTTGGCCGGCGCGGCGCACCTCCCAGCGGAAGCCGGCGGATTCGATGCGCCCGATCTGATGGGTTACGTCCGGCGGTGCGCGCTGGCCAGGCGGGGCGCCTTGGACCGGCTGCCGTTGGAGTCGTCGCCTCCACTGTCCCTGGCACGGCCCAGCGCCCTGGCTCGCTCAGGTCTCGCCGACCGAGCCCGACGGAGGGCGCGCACCCGCGATGCCTGCCTGACCGGCGTTCGTTACGCCGGTGGCGTTGGTGATCGTCGTGCCGGCCGTCGGCTTGCCTTCTTGGAAGTACTCGCCGCCGCCGACCCGCGAAGAAGGGGCACGGACGGTAACCGGCGGCAGACGACGGCTGACCGCACAGGCCCCGGCCAGATCCCATGGCGCCCGGACTCCGAGGGAGGAAGCAGCTGTGACCGACGACGAGATCCTGCTCGGACTCGCGCTGACCGTGGTACTCGCCACCGGCTCACAGGTCCTGGCCAGCAAGCTGCGCATTCCCGCCCTGATCGTGCTGCTGCCCGCCGGATTCACCGCCGGCGCCCTCACCGATGTCGTCCACCCCGACAAGCTGATGGGGGCGAACTTCTCCAGCCTGGTGTCCCTGGCCGTGGCGGTGATCCTCTACGACGCCGGTCTGGGCCTCAACCTGCGCAACCTGACCGGCCGGACGCGATGGATCGTGGGCAGACTGCTGCTGTTCGGGGTGCTGGTGACCTTCCTCGTCACCGGCGCGGTGGCACCTGCCATGTTCGACATGCCGCTCCGGGTGGCCGCGATGCTCGGCATGATCCTTGTCGTCTCGGGACCGACGGTCGTCGGCCCACTGCTCGACTATGTGCGGCCCAACGACAAGGTTCGCCGCATCCTCATCTGGGAAGGAACACTGACCGACCCGATCGGCGGCATTCTCGGCGCTCTGACCTTCCACGCCATCGCGTCGTCCCACCAGGTCGACATCGGCCGCGGCTACCAGCTGGGCCAGTTCGGCATCAGCCTTGCCGTCGGTCTGGTCGGCGGGGCGGTGGGAGCGGCGCTGCTGTGGTGGACGCTGCGCGTCCTGCGGCTCGGGGAGACGCTGGGCACTCTGGCGCAGCTCGCGACCGTCATCGCCGTTTCCGCCGGTTGTGACATCGTCCGGGACGACACGGGACTCATCGCCGCGATCGTCACGGGACTGGCCGTCACCAACCTCCGCGGCTTCGACATGCCTGCTCGCCGCCCCTTCTTCGAGACCCTGGTCCAGCTGATCATCGGCTTGCTGTTCGTCTCCATCTCCACGACCGTCACCCCGTCCTCCCTGGTCCCCGTACTGCTCCCCGCCCTCGTCCTCATCGCGATCCTTGTCCTGGTGGTGCGTCCCCTTGTCGCCTTCGCCGCGACGGCACATTCGGGCCTGACCCAGGGAGAACGGGCCTTCATCGGGTGGATGGCTCCGCGCGGCATCGTCGCCGCTGCCACGGCGTCGGCGTTCGCCGCCAGCCTCGTCGACCGGGGGGAGAGCGGCGCCGCCAAGATCCTCCCGGTCACCTTCCTGGTGATCGTGGGAACCGTCCTGGTGTACGCGCTGACCGCGTCTCCGGTGGCCCGGCGGCTGGCCGTCGTCAAGCCGTCCGGCACTCGCATCCTCCTGGTGGGAGGCGAGCCGTGGGTGGTCGACATGGGGCGGTCCCTGCGCACCGCCGGACTCGACGTGCTGATGTGGGCGGGGCTCGACGAGGAACGGCAAAGAATCAAGGAGGCGGGGATCCAGTTGGCCAGGGGCGATCTGCTGGCCACGGCCACCAACCCCGGGGCACGGCTGGAAGGGGTGACAGCTGTGTTCCTGGCCACCGACGACGACGATTTCAACGCCCTTGCCTCGGTCGTGATGCAGGACAATGTCGAGGGCCCCGTCTACCGGGTCGGCCCGCCCCACGAAAGCCACGGCGTCGTCGCTCCCTACACCGGCGGCGCCATCCTCTTCGGCAGTTCGCTCGTCCGGCACGCCCTGGCAGCGCGCTACGAGGCGGGAGCCCGCTTCCTCGTCCAGTCCGCCTCCACCCCTGTGCCCGCCGACCACGACACGCTCTTCGTAGTGCGGGCCGACCGGCGACTCGAACCGGTCACTGGCGACGAGCCGGTCACTCCGCAGGAAGGCGACAGCGTCGTCCTGCTCGGCTCGGCCCCTTTTGCGCGGTGAGCCTGCCAGGAGACCGCCCTCGGGCTACCTCCCGCCCTCACGTGCCCGGTTCAGATGCGCGTCCAGGGTGATGGCCGCATCGATGAACGCGAGGTGCGTGAAAGCTTGCGGGAAATTCCCGAGCTGTCGCCCTGTCAGGTCGATCTCTTCGGAGTAAAGGCCCAGGTGATTGGCGTACGTGAGCATCTTCTCCAGTACGAGCCTGGCCTGATCGATCCGTCCGGCCCGTGCCAGGGCATCGACGTACATGAAGGTGCACAGGGAGAAGGTCCCTTCGGACCCGCGCAGTCCGTCGGGCGACGCTTCGGGGTCGTAGCGGTAGACCAGGCTGTCGCTGACCAGTTCGCGGTCCATCGCCTCCAGCGTGGACGTCCACATCGGGTCGTCCGGGGTGATGAAGCCCACCGTCGGCATCCGCAGCAGCGACGAGTCCAGGACATTGCTGCCGTAGTGCTGCACGAACGCCTCGCGCTTCGGATCCCACCCCTGAGCCAGTACCTGTTCGTAGACACGGTCCCGTTCGGTCGTCCAGCGTCCACGGGCTGCCGGTCGGCCGCTCGCGGAGGAGAGCCGCAGGGCACGGTCGAAGGCGACCCAGGACATCACCCGGCCGTAGGTGAAGTCCTTGCGGCCTCCGCGGGTCTCCCACAGTCCCTCGCCGGGCTGGTCCCAGTGGTCGACCAGCCAGTCGAGGAGTGTGTGCAGTGCGGTCCAGCCCTTGGTGTCGAGCTGGATTCCGTGCTGGTGCGCGAAGTAGATGCTGTCCAGGGCCTCGCCGTAGATGTCCAACTGCATCTGGCTCGCGGCCCCGTTGCCGATGCGCACGGGGGCGGAGCCCTCGTACCCCGCCCAGTGCTCCAGAGTCTCCTCCACCAGGTCGGAGGAGCCGTCGACCCGGTACATGATGTTCAGGGGTCCCGTGTCGGCGTCGCCTTGGACCTCTTCCCGCACGCGATCGCGCAGCCAGCTGATGAACGCCGACGCCTCCTCCTTGAAACCCAGGCCCAGGAGGGCATAGACCGAGAAGGAGGCATCCCGGATCCAGGTGAACCGGTAGTCCCAGTTGCGCTCGCCGCCCAGCTGCTCCGGCAGGCCCGCCGTGGGGGCCGCGACCAGGGCCCCGCTCGGCGCATAGGTCATGAGCTTCAGCGTCACGGCCGAGCGTTCCACGGCTTCGCGCCACCGGCCCGAGTAACGGGACTGGGCGAGCCATGACCGCCAGAAGCGGATCGTCTCCTCGTAGAGCTGCTGGAACTCCGCGACACGGATTTCATGGGGCGGCCCGTCGGGCGACGACTCCAGGACGACCCCGCGCTGCTGTCCGGCCCGCAGGCGCAGAGTGAAGTGGAGGTCCCTGTCTCCCGACAACAGGTTCAGCAGCCGCTCGTCCTCCGGCTCGCGGACGGCGTGCACCGCCAGTTCCAGTCCTTCCGAGGCGAACACCGCGCCCTGCTCCGTGATGCGCAGTTCGTGCGGCGCGCGGCCGTAGTTGAACCGGGGGGCGATGTCCCCCTCGAATGTCATGCTGCCACGCACACACCGCAGCATGCGGACGAGGCGATGGCGGTCGGTTGCGACGGATCCGGTCACCGGCATGAAATCGACCACTTCGCCCGTGCCGGACTCCGTCATGAAGCGGGTGACGAGAATGGCCGTATCGGGAAAGTACAACTGCTTCGTCGCGAACGTCGTGCCGGCAGGCCGCACAGTGAAGTGCCCGCCTTTTTCCCAGTCCAGCAGAGCGCCGAACACACTGGGCGAATCGAATCGCGGACAGCAGAACCAGTCGATGGTGCCGTCGGTGGTCACCAGAGCCGCCGTCTGCAGATCACCGATCAGGCCGTGGTTTTCGATCAACGGGGATTCATTCATCAAGAGCCCGCTTTCACCCAGGGGTGAACCAGACCGGCCCGACGGACACCGCGATGTCTATCGGAACTCGGCCGCACCAGATGTCGAGCGTGGTTCACCCGTCCAGCGTACGCAGAAAGGTGCCCTCGGTCCTGCTGGGCGAGTCCAGTGGCCGGACTGGTGGTGCCGTGCTCTGCGCGCGTCCGTTCATTGCCCTACCGTGGCTGTACCTGCAACGAAGGCCCTCCCGGGTGAGGGGTTCCGGTGTCGGCACCCGGAGCGTCGGTGCCGCGAGGGAAAGGGTGCGGGCATGCGCAGCATGATGTCCTGGGCCTCCGTATTCCGGCTGCGACAATACGTGAAAGCCAGCTTGTGGATCGCGCCGCTGTTCGGAATGGCACTGGGAGTCGTCCTCGCCGAATTGGCCATTGCCGCCGACGGGGTGGACTGGCCGCCGAGCGGCTGGCGTTACTCCGCGACCACCGCGAGTGGCGTGCTCAGTGCCATCGTCGGGGCGATGGTGGCCCTGCTCGGTTTCGTCGTGACGATCGGTGTGCTCGTCATCCAGCAGGCGACCGGAGCACTGTCCCCGCGGTATATGCGCCTCTGGTACAGAGACCGGCTGCAGAAAACCGTCCTTGCCACCTTCACCGGGACATTCGCCTTCGCTTTCTCCCTGCTGCGCAGCATCGAGTCGAACTCGGTACCGGACTTCGGGGTCACCCTCGCCGGCGCGGCCGTGGCCGTCAGCCTGCTGCTCCTGCTCGTCTACCTCAATCGCTTCACGCACAACCTCAGGCCGGTGGCCATCGCCGACCTCGTCGGGCGCATGGGAGAAGGTGTCTTCGCCCGCGGAGCCATGGCAGTCCGCGCTTCCGCGCCGCACGGCGGTGAACCCGTGACGGCGCACGGACCGGTGACGCCCATCCGCTCTCCCCACGGCGGGGCCATCCAGGCATTCGACCTGGCTGGACTGGTGGCCGCCGGCGTGAGCTACGACTGCACGTTCGTCGTGCCCCACCTCATCGGGGACTACGTCCGTCCCGGCGCCGTCCTCGTCGAGGTCCACGGCGGTACATCCGCGCCCGATCCCCGGCACGTCACCGGTCTCATCGCCCTGGGCGCCGAACGGACCATCGAACAGGACCCCGCCTTCGCCCTGCGGATCCTCGTGGACATCGCCATCCGTGCCCTCTCCCCGGCAGTCAACGACCCCACGACAGCCGTTCAGGTGCTCAACCACATCGAGTCGTTCCTCACCGTGATCGGCAGTGCGCGACTTCGGGACCGCTACGTGATGACCGACGACCGTGGCCGACCTCGTCTCGTCCTGCACGGACGCGACTGGGAGGACTACCTGCAACTCGCCGTCTCCGAGATCCGCGACTACGGGGCGACCTCCACGCAGATCTGCCGACGCCTGCGCGCCCTGCTCGACGGCCTCCTCGAAAGTCTCCCGGCGGTGCAACATCCAGCGGTGAAAACGGAGTTGAAGCTACTGCTCCAGTCGGTGGAGCGGGCATTCCCGGACCCGGACCGCCGAGCCGTCGCACAGTGGGCCGACAGTCAGGGCATCGGGGGCCGGTCCCGTCCTCACGGGTAGCCCACCACAGCGCGGCCCGCGAACTGCGGTCCGCCGCACCACCTGGCAGCTCAGCCGCCCGAAGGCCCGGCCGTGTCCTGCTTGGTGGCGGCTGCGGCGGTCGGCGGTGGGGTCAACCTGAGGGTGAGGACGTAGGAGACCACGACCGCCACGATCACCAACGGCATGACAGTGAGCCCATCTCGCCCCAGAAGCAGAGTGGCCAGCAACAAAGAGGTCATGGGCAACTTGAGCATCGCCGCCGACATTGCACCCACGCCCATCGCGAGCCCCGCGGTCACGCCGAGTCCGGGCAGGTGGGAGAGCGCGATGCCGCCGGCTGCGCCGACGAACATGGCGGGGAACACCGGGCCACCACGGAAAGCTGACATTGACACGCAGTAGGCCACCGCCTTGCAGGCGACGAGCACCACAAGGGCGCCTGCCGAATACTGTGCGTTCGCAGTGAGAAGGGGACCGAGGCCGCTCTGTCCCGAGTACAGGACTCCCGATGCCGGGTGGCCGGTCCACTCCGCGTAGAGCAGGGCGATCAGCCCCACGACGACGCCCGCGAGTACGGTGGCCATCAGCCGTCGCGGTTCGACCAGTTTCAGCAGGCCGAGGGCGAGCCACCGGATTCCGACGCCGAGCAGAGCCGCCGCTACCCCGATCAGGAGTGCCCAGCCGAACTCGGCGGCATCCGGCGCGGCGGCATGGGGGACGTCCGGCAGCGTCAGCGAGTAGGTGCCCAGGCCGGTCCACGAGTCCAGGCCGGTGAAGATGAGCGCGCCGATGCCGGAAGCGAGCAGTCCGGGTAGCAGGACGACGCCGAGCATCGCTCCACCCAAGCCGGACATTTCCATGAGCAGGAAGGCTCCGAGCAGCGGTGAGCCGAGCAGGGTGCTGATCGAGGCGAAGCTCCCGGAGGCTCCCACGACGGCGGTCGCCTGCTTCGGGAACGACTTCCGCGTCAGCCGCAGCGCGGCTACGGCGAGACCGCTGCCCAGGGCGATGAGCGGGGCCTCGGGCCCGATGACCGCCCCGAGGCCGAGCGAGGCCAGCGCGGCGAGCGCCACGCCGGGCAGATTGACTGTGGGGGTCGGGCCCGAGGCCACGAACCCGAGGGCCGGCTCGTGGCCACCGTTGCCGGGGAGGTATCGGACGATCGGTCCGACAAGGAGCCCGGCCACGGCCAACAGCGGCACCGGCCACCAGCTGGGCGTGCTGTGGAAACCCAGGGCCTGGGGCAGGTCTGTGTAGGTGAGCGTCTGGAGCTTGTTGACGAGTGCGAGAAAACCGAAGGCCGCCGCCGAGATCGGGACGCCGACAACCGCCGCGATCAGGAGGAGAACCACGTATCCGCGGCTGCGGACGAGTGAGAGCGGGTCCGGGGCGGCAGCTGGGGGCGTTTCCACGTCAGGCTCGACCGGACGGCTCGCAGAGTTCACGCCGAAACCTCCGTGGTGAGCACGTCACAGCGGGATGGGGCCGTGATTCCGGAGCTGAGGCAGCAAGCCGTGATCGCCGCAGTTTCCTGGTGGATCCGGAATGAGGACTGACTGGGCCGAAAGGGGTCGTCGGGAGTTCCAGCATCCGGTGGGGCAGGCCGCTCCTCCCACGGTTCGCAATGTGCATGGCGGGGCCGAGAACCACCGCGCCGGGCACCCCTGCCACCGGGTCGTCCGCTCCTCGAGAGCGGCGCGGCCCGCTGGGTGTGGAGCAGCACTTGTCTCCTGCGACATCACGACTCTCCCGGACGTAACGTTGACCGTGATCGTCTGGTGGTGGTGACCAGTACAAGGCGACGATCAGAGCACACGGCGCGGACTCGTTTCCCGCCCACGCGCTCGCCCTCAAGACCGATCATGGTGGGCAGTGCCCGATTCGGCATCACGGCACTGCGACGCGCAGGCCGCGTTCATCCGTGCGCAGCCATGTCGGGGCGGGGACGGTCAGCACCGCTCGGCCGACGAGGCCGGTGCCCGCGGTGACGCAGGGGTGAGCCCGTCGGTGTCTCACGGAATCCGTCCGAGGCGGGTGGCTGACGGTGTGAGTGGCGGTCGCCCTCCAAGGGTGGCCGAAAGACGTATTGGAGTGGCTCTGACTACAAGTTGAACGCGGCGAGCCCGGCAGCACCGCGACCGTGCCACAGCGGGAAGTTGCAGGCATGGCCCGCCACTTGATGCCGTTGTCGACGGCGCCAACAATCGCCGCTCCGCCTGAGTACGATCACCTACGCGGGTCTGGGGATACGAGCGGTTGCACGCCGCGCGCACCCCCGCAAGGGTGGGCACATGCGCCGACTGCTGCTGCTCGCCCCGCTGTTGCTGCTCACCGCCGGCTGCGGGGTGGCGCAGTCCTCCGAGGACGAGGCCACGGACGCCGCACGGGAGGTGGCCCGGAAGGCGGGCGAGCGGCTATACGGCCAGCGTCCGCGCACGGCGGAGGAGGTCGGGCGCTCCGCCTCCGGCATCGAGGGGGTGGAGGTACTGCGGGTGACGGGTACCTCGACACACGACGGGGACGGCATCGACGTGGTCGTTCGCACGTCCGGCTCGGCGTACAGCGGATGGCTCGACGCCGAGGAGGTTGCCGTGCGGCGCTGTTTCGCGGTGCGGGTGTCGCCCAAGTCGGAGTGGCGTGAGGATCCCCGTGACGTGGACTGCCCGGATGGCCCTCCGATGGCCTTCGCTCCGCCACCCGAACCGCCCCGGCTGCCGTACGAGGAGCTCCGCGCGAAACTTCCCCGGGTGCCGGAAGGCGGCCGGGCGGACGAGGCCGAGGTGCGCCGTACGCTCGCCGCCCTGGATTTACACCCGGAGATCCGTACCGAGGTGAAGGCAGCCGGCGGCCGGGTCGGCATTCTCCTGTGGGTAAAGGGCAACGGCTTCGACGCACAGGACTGCCTGCTTGCCCGCGTGGGCCCCGGCGCCACCGAGGTATGGGTGCCGCCCCGGATCCAGCGGATGCCCGGAGAGGGCGGCTGCACCGTCGGCAACGCCCTGGACCCGATCCCGTCACCGCACTGAACGGGGTGCCAGGCTCGCTTGAGCCAGGGACCGGCGTGCCCCCAGGATCGACAGCAGGGGTGACGCGGCACCGATCGCCGCGAAGTGCGCCGGGTTGGACAAATCGGTCCGTACTGGCTGGGGACAGCACCAACACGCGGCGCTCTGCGGCGATCTCGAAGACCGGAGCGTTTGCGCTCCAGTTCAGCTCAACTTCGTGTACGTCGGATGCGGCAGCGTGACACTGAGCCTTTTCCATCCTCACTCTGAGCTGGTCAGACTTGAGGGTGGCGATGGCCTGCTCGACGAGGGCCCGGATTTTTGCGTGGGACCGGTTCACCGCCTTCTGGCCTGGGGACAGGGTCCCCAACCGTCCCCAGCGAGGCGGCGGCCCAGCTCGGTGACGTACGGGGCGTACTGAGGGCCCCGTACGCCGTCGTCGGCGCGGCATCGTGCTCAACCACAGCGGCGACTGGCCGCTCTGGCCGCTCCGGGATCTCTACAGCCTGGACGGCCTGCTGGCCGCGGAGTGCTGAGGGCGGTGAGAACCCCGTGAGCGCCCGGCGGCGGTTCAACGTCTCCCTTCGCAGACGTTGAACCGCCAACAGGACCCCGGGGCGCCGCGAACGCATAGTGAGAAGTGGCCGTGCGGCGTCCGTCCGCGCATTTCCGGCCGCTACCAGGCGTCCGTGAGGAGGCCCCCTCATGCCGTACACCCGCATCCAAGGCGAATTCCGGATCGTGGGGACGAGCCCCGACGGGGACACGGTCCGGTTCTACCCGGACGACCCGGCGGTGTGGGACACGATCCCCGGCCCGGTTCCCATTCAGATCCGCGGCCCCGGCGGAGCCAATCTGCGCCTGGAGGGCATCGACGCCCTGGAGACGCACTTCGATCCCCCCTTCGTCGGCGGGGGCGTGCTGCACCAGCCCAAAGCGCAGGCCGAAGGGGCGGCCGCCGAACTGCTGCGCCTCCTCGGGTTCGACCCCGTACAGCGCACTCCGAGCGGGAAGGTCAAGGCCCCCACCAACCCCGCCGCCGTCCGCGGATACGTCCTGACCCGCGGCGGTGACCGGCTCGGCCGCTGCGTCGCCTTCACCGGGCCCGGAGCAGGACCCGACGCCGATGCGGACGGCAACGTCTTCTTCACGCCGGCCATGCTGCACGAGACCGTCAACCACAAGCTGCTCGCCAAGGGCTTCGTCTACCCGACCTTCTACCGGTCCCTCTTCCCCGACCTGCGCAACGACATGACCGCGACCGTGCACAAGGCCCAGGCCGACGGCGAGGGTCTGTGGCCGCTCGACAAGACTCAGAAGCCCACGGTGGTCGTGGGCCCTCCGGAGGTCAGCAAGGACGTCATCCTGCCCAAGTTCTACCGGCGGCTCGGCGAGTACGTGCTGCTGAACGACGGAGACCCCGACCTCGGCGGTTTCGTGGTGTTCCTGCGTCGCAAGGCCGACACGTTCACCATCCTTTCCACCGGGCACACCAGCACCGGCCTTGACCTCATCATCGAGGTCAACGACAGCAAGGTCCGCTGGACCCACGACATCGAAGACATCGTCTTCGACAACTGAGCCCGCGGGCCGAGTGATCCCGCAGACCGGGCGAGCCCGTGCACCGGCGGGAAGGAGACATCCGGAACGCCCCGGCTGGAGATGGACAAGCGGCTCGCCTCGGTCTGCCGGTCATCGTCCCCAGCCCTCGGCGGCCCTCAGTGCGGTGGCAATGGACGGGATCCCGGGTCGTGGGCTGGGTGCGCAATCCGCCAGTTGTCGTCGGCAGCCCGATGGCGACGACGGTCCCGGCAACGGGTCCGGCCGGAGCGGGAGTTCAGTGGTTTTCGAGGTCGCTGACACGGATTTCAGGATCAGCTGCACTCCTGTCCGAGCGCGACGAGACGTGCGCCGCGGAACGAGTTATGCGCCCTGGTTGTCACCGCGCAGGGAATGGATCATGCTCTGCAGGTTCCGGAACGCCTCTGACTGCTCGGTCTCGGTCAGGCCGGCCAGCATTCTGGCCTCGACGGACCGGACGGCTGCGCTCGCCTTCTCGAGGCTTCGTCGGCCGCGAGGCGTGAGCCGCGTGGGAAGCACCTTCCCGACGGGCGCCTCCGCAGGCCTGGTCACGTAGCCGTCTCGTTCCAGGGTCTGGAGCAGCACGTTCATCGTCTGCCGCGTCACGAACGCGCCCCGCGCGAGCTCGGAGTTCGACAAGCCCGGTCGTTGCGCCAGCAGCTCGAGGCAGGAGTAGTGCGTCACGCTCATCCCGAGCGGCCGCAGCACTTCCTCCATGGCCGCGCGGAGGGCGCTCGACGCTTCTTTGAGCAGGTAGCCCAGTGACGTCTCCAGGTCGACGCCCACACCTTCTTGACTCATGTCAGCATTCTGACATAGGTTCATGCGTGTCAGGAAACTGACACGACAAGAAGGAGCGTCATCATGCCCGCCACCGGCCCCGACTTCATTTCGTTCCAGGTACGCGACCTCGACGCTTCGCAGGCGTTCTACGAGCAGTACCTGGGCCTCGTCCGCTCGCCGGCCGGACCTCCGCACGCCGTCGTCTTCGAGACGAAGCCGATCGCGTTCGCGCTGCGCACTGTCATTCCCGGCACCGATCTCGCATCCGTCGCTCAGCCTGGCATCGGTGTCGCGATCTGGCTCCACGCCACGGACGTCCAGGCCATCCACGATGCTCTCGTCGCCGACGGTCACACCATCATCTCCGCACCGATCGACGGCCCCTTCGGTCGGACCTTCACCTTCGCCGACCCCGACGGCTACCAGGTCACGCTCCACGACCGCGCCTGATCGGCCAAACGCCACCGGACGATCATCAGCGGTGGCGCCCTGGGCTCGTGCGGGACGCCACTTGGAAGGGGTCGGCCAACAGGCTGCGTCCCTGCCACGCCATGTTGCTCTGTCGAGCCGTGTTGCTCTGTCGAGTGGTCGACCCTGATGACCGGTGCCATGCCTGGGGCTGCCTGGTGGTGCCGCGGGACAGCGTGCTGCGCCGGACTGGCGCACGTCCCGCTCGGTTGGCGGGCTACGATCCGGCAGAGTGTCGTCATCGACCGGATGTCGCTCGCCGGGGTCGCCCGCCGGGCCCGGGGTTTCCTGGCGCGCCGTCAATGACGCCGTCCTGGAGACCGGCACCTCGACGCGGTCCTCGCCGGCCTGGCCCTGCCATGGAGCTCAGGCGTCGTCGAAGGACACGTCAACAGGATCAAGATGGCCGCTGACCGGCGACACCTACACCGCGGTCGCCGGCGGCGGGGCCCGCCTCAACGACCGGCCCCTGAAGGTGTCCGCCAAGACCGACCTGGGCGCGGCGCTCATCGGCACCGGCCAGGCCAAGCCCGGCGAGGACGAGCGCACCTTCCGGCGGATCGGTGGCTCCGTCACCGCGATGCTCATCAACGGGCTGGTCGTGCGGGTGTCCGTTCCCGCCACGATGCAGCTCATCCATGTCGCCGCCGGACGCATGGACGCGTTCTGGCAGTTCTCCGACGTCCGCTCCGGACTGGTCGCCGGCGCCCTGTTGGTCTCCGAGGCCGGAGGCACCGTCACCGACCTGACGGGCGACCCCTGGAACACCGGCAGCCGCGACTTCCTGGCCGCCGCCCCCGGCCTCCACAGCGCCGCCCTCAAGGTCCTCTCGCCCATCGCCTGACCGGAAGTCCCTCCTCCTCACCCCGAAACCGCAAGGAGCATCACCGCATGACCAGCATCGGCATCCTGGGCGCCGGCCGCGTCGGCACCCACCTCGCCGGCAAGCTCTCCGCAGCCGGACACCATGTCACCCTCGGTGTCCGGAACCCCGAAGACACCGCCGCCCGCACCGCCGGTCCCGCCCCGCGGATCGCCCTCGCCGACCAGCGCACCACCGCCCGCACCGCGGACATCGTGATCAACGCGACGCCCGGCGACAGCTCCCTGGACCGCCTCACCGACCTGCGCACCGACCTCGCCGGCAAGATCCTCATCGACGTCTCCAACGCCACCCGCGACGACAGTGACGGCCTGCCCGGCGACCTGTGCTATCCCGGCAGCAGCCTCGCCGAGAAGCTCCAGGCAGCGCTCCCCGACACCCATGTGGTCAAGACCCTCAACACCATGCTTTTCACGGTCATGACCGCTCCGGAAACCCTGGCCACCCCACCGACCGCCTACCTCTCGGGCGACGACGAACACGCGAAGAAGACCGTCACCGGCCTGCTCGGCGACCTGGGCTGGCAGCCCGAACGGATCGAGGACCTCGGCGACATCACCACGGCCCGCGCCACCGAGGCCATGATCCTGGTCGTACCGCACGTTCTGCGCCGACACGGCTTCAAGCCCTTCGCGGTCTCCCTCGCCCGCTGACCCACCAAGACCGGGATCAGACCAAAACCAGGTAGCGGGCTCGTGCGAGGCGGCTGGGTGCCTGCGGGGACAACGCCCGCTGGGCTGCGGTTGATCCCCGAACTCGGCTCTGGCGAGGATCTTTGGGAGCGCTTTCGGATTACCCGGGCAACGGCACGAGTTCTGGGCCAGCCCCAGCCCCAGGGCCAGGGGCACAGGGCAATCTGCCGGGGTTCATATTTCCGGGCACCCTCGTGAGCAGTGCTGGCATCGTATGCATCATGGCAGCGACAGAAGACACGCCCCAGCCCGACAGGCCCGTACGCGGCGTACTGAAGCAGGAACATCTTGCGGAGAGTTCGAATCCGGCGCGACCGTGGGGCTGTCTTTTGTCTCTTGATGCGGTTCACGGTGCCTTTTGGGCCGCCGGAGCTCCATCGCAGAGTGAGGCCGGTGGTCACTGCATCGAGGGCCGAAGCAGGCGGAGTGCGAAGTTGGTGAGGCCGGGTAGTCGGTGCTGCGGCCGTCGAGCTGGGTTTTGACGGGGAGCCGCGTGGAAACCAGCCAGCGGGGGAGGAGCACCGGGCTCAGGACGAGTCTGCGTAGCGGGTGGCAATCGCGGCGGCGCGGTTGCGCAGGGCGGTGCGCAACGACTGCGGGGCCAGGGCTTCCGCGTCCGTGCTGAGCTGCCAGAGCGCCCATTCGGCGTGTCGTAAATCCTGGAAGGTCACCTCCAGCCGCAGCCAGCTGTCTGCGTCGGGTTCTTCTGCGCGGACGGCCACCGCAGCGTCCAGCAGGTCCTCTCGCCGCGCCGGGTTCACGCGTACCCGCACAGTGATGTGGTCGCCGGAGAGAAACCGCGCGGAGCGCTCCTGCCAGATCCGGTCCAGATCGACCCGGTTGGGTCGCTGTGCCGATTCGTCGAGTTCCTCGGCGGCCAACACCCGCGACAGCCGGTAGGTGCGGTCCGCGCCGGATCTCGTGGCCAGCAAGTAGACCCGGTCTCGCACGGTGACCAGGCCGATCGGATCCACCGTGCGCCACTGTGGTGTCTGGCCGGTGGCAGCGTAATGGATGCGCAACTTGTGCCCGGCGAGCACCGCGCGCCTGACCTCGATCATTGTGGTGTCGGGCACCTCCTCGGTGACCAGCCGGCGTGAGAGCAGGTCGGTCTCCGGGTCGACGAGAAATCGCTGGGCCGCGTCGCTCGCGGTGGCCCGGTGGCTTTCGGGCAGCGCGTCGACGACCTTCCGCATGGCCGAAGCGAGCGCCGAGCCGAGGCCGAACACCTGCTCGCCGCGCCCGGATCCGGCGGTCAGCAGGGCGAGCGCCTCGTCGTGGTTCAGACCGGTGAGTTCGGTCCGGAAGCCGGGCGACAACGCAAAACCGCCGTGCCGACCGCGTTCGGCGTAGACGGGCACGCCGGCCGCGGACAGTGCCTCGATGTCGCGCAGCACGGTGCGGGTGGATACCTCCAGCTCCCGGGCCAGCGTGTTCGCGGTCAGCCGACCGCGCTGACGCAGCAGCAGCACCAGCGATACCAACCGGTCGGCGCGCATACGAGAACTCTATCGACATACATGACTAAGGATGTCGTGTTTCTTTGCGAGGCTCATCAGCACGACGTCGAAGCCGGCGGCTACCGAGCCGATGGCCGTACGTACTTCCCGTGAATCGAATGGAGCTGACGTGGCAATGCAACGAACGGCGGTCAACCCGGTGACGTGGTCGACGGAGTTGGGATTCAACCAGGGTGAAGTCGTCTCCGGGCACGCCCGGACCCTGTACATCTCAGGGCAGACCGCCATGAGCGGCGACGGCAAGCCCCAGCATGACGGCGACATGGCGGCGCAGTTGGCGCTGAGCATCGACAACCTCCAAGCCGTGCTCGGCGAGGCCGGCATGTCTCTCGCGAACCTCGTACGGCTCAACGTCTACACCACCGACGTCGATCTGCTTTTCCCCCACTACGGCGTGCTGGCGGCGCGGTTGGGGGCTGCCGGGGTGGCGCCGACCACCACGATGCTCGGGGTGACGCGGCTGGCGATCCCCACCCTGATGGTCGAGCTCGAGGGGACCGCCGTCGCGTGATGTGACCTCGCCACGCCGGCTGCTCGTGCCGGCTCAACCGGCACGCGCAGCAGGCAGATGCGTGATTTCCGGTGCTCAGAGTGCGGGATGTGAGTGCCTAGGTGATTTGTCGTCACCTAGTCGTACGGCAGTGGGTGGCGCTGACGGGGAGGAGGGCTGTGACCTGGGAAGGTCGAAAAGTCCTTCCCCGTGCTCAGTGCTGTTGGGTGGCGGGTGGTGTGTGCGCAGGGCTGGCTGGTACGGCGGCGGCGACCTCCTCACGGCGCCCCCTACCGTCGCGGACCTTGTTCGATACCGTGGGAGAGGATCTCGCCGTAGGCCTGACCGGTGAGCGGCCTTACCGTGACCGCTGACGCCTTGGCTGCCTGGTGCCATGTCAGAAACCAGATCGACTGGGCTTTCGCGGTCGGTGAGACGCCGGCCCCGGTTGAGGCGGCCGTGGACGGCCTCGGTATCTGGCGCCGTGTGGGGGACGCTACTCGAATCCGGCTCGAGGCGACCGATTGCTCGCGGCGCTGGCTCAGTCGCGCGCAGACGCTTCTCGTAGGCGCCCCCTCACCTGCGCGCTTCTGGCGGAGTGGCAGCGGCTTGTCCTTGGCATGCCTGAGGTTCCGTTCCGACAGGGCGACGCCTCCGCCAAGGGTGGCCGGTGGCCAGGAACGCTACGCACTAACACCCCACCCCCAGCGGGACTTTGGGCGCTGTCTGCGCGAGAGCGCTGACCCGAGAGTCCCCCTGGCCTCGCGTGCGGCCAAGGCCTGTCTGGACGTATGTCCGGCTGGGATAAGGCCGGCCCCTTGCAGACCAAGCGTTACCCGGACGACGCCGCTGGCGCGGCAGACCTGGCTGCCCTGGCCTCCGTCCTCATCCGCTCGACCCATCGGCGGGCGACCAGAACCCGTCACTGAGTACGAAGCAGTACCTCACCTCTCGAGCGCGCTGCCGCCGCCGGACGCGGCGGCACACCGCGCAGGATGCCATCGCCCTCCAGGGTGCCGGCGGGAGGCATCCTGCCGGGCCCCCCTTGCTCGCCCCTCCGGTCTTGCGCGCTCTTCCTTCTGCGGTCAGGGCAGGGCACGACCACCGCCACAGCCTTCGGCGAAACGCCCAAAAATCTTCCGTTTTGTCATGAATGTGTGTGTGGAGCCTGCGCGCCCGGCTACCCGTGCGAAATGGTACGGACTTTGAAACAGCATGGAAGGCACGGCGGCCCCGCGGCGCCCGGCCAGGAGGCCGGGGTCGGGCGGGGGACGGGTCCCGGGCCGGATGAGCAGGTGGAGCGGCAGGCGCCGGACACTCCGACGGATCTGCCCAAGGGCTCCTGGGGGGCGGTGCTCAAGGGCACCATGAAGGAGTTCAAGAAGGACGAGCTGACCGACCGGGCGGCGGCACTGACCTACTACGGGATCCTGGCGCTGTTCCCCGCGCTTTTGGCGCTGATCTCACTGCTGGGTATCGTCGGGCAATCGGCGACGCAGCAGGTACTGGACAACATCCAAAAGCTCGCCCCGGGTGCGGCGCGGGACGTCCTCAGCAACGCGGTCAAGCAGATGCAGGGCAACGCCGGCATTGGTTCGATCATGGCGATCGTGGGTCTGGTGCTCGCGGTGTGGTCGGCGTCCGGGTATGTCGCGGCGTTCATCCGCAGTGCGAATGCGGTCTACGACATCCCGGAGGGCCGTCCCGTGTGGAAGGTGCTGCCCGTCCGGGTCGGCGTGACGGCGGTGCTGATGGTGCTGGCCGTGATCAGTGCGGTGATCGTGGTGTTCACCGGCGGCCTGGCCCGCCAGGTCGGCACCGCGCTGGGTGTCGGGGACACGTTCTTGACCGTGTGGTCGATCGCGAAGTGGCCGGTGCTGGTCCTCCTGGTCACGGTCATGATTGCGATCCTGTACTGGGCGACGCCGAACGCGCGGGTGCGCGGCTTCCGCTGGATCACCCCGGGCAGCTTCCTCGCGCTGCTGATCTGGATGATCGCCTCGGCCGGTTTCGCCCTGTACGTGGCGAACTTCGCCTCCTACAACAAGACCTACGGCACCTTCGCAGGAGTGATCATCTTCCTGGTGTGGCTGTGGATCACCAACCTGGCGATCCTGCTCGGCCTGGAATTCGACGCCGAACTGCACCGCCGGCGCGCCGTCGCGGGCGGTCATCCGGCCGAACAGGAGCCGTACGTGGAGCCGCGCGACACCCGCAAGTGGGACGAGGAGGACCACCGCCGCCTCGACTGAGGAGGCGGGCCCCGAGGGCCCTCTCCGCAGCGACGGCCACACTCGGCGGGTGCCGCGGCCGTACGGCCGACGCCGCGCGGGCGGGCGAGGAACGTGATGAGCGCCCGGACAGCCCCTCATTTCCTTCCGGGCACAGCCCCACCGCTGTTTGGCTTCGCGGGCGCCGTCGGCCGGTGTGGCCTGCCGCCGGTGCCGCGTGTGTGGGGTATCGGCGGCGATGGCTGCGGAGGGGGCACAGCGGTGGGCACAACCCCACCGACGCGGCCGCCGACGGCGCGATCGCGATCACCGTGGCCGCCCTGGCCCGGAGTGCACTCCACTGCCATGGCGACGGGTGCTGTGACGAGCGGTGATGCGTGGCTGCCGGGGTACTCGGGCAGCCAGCTCGACGAGAACGAAGGAGAGGTGAGCACTCATGACAGCAGACGGCTCTGCCCGCCCGGGCAGCAGCGCGCAGGAACCGGTGAGCGAGCTGGTCCAGCGTGCCTCGCAGCAGCTGTCGCAGTTGGTCCGCGACGAGATGCGCCTGGCACAGGCGGAGATGACCGAGAAGGGCAAACGGTTCGGCAAGGGCGGCGGCCTGTTCGGCGGCGCCGGCCTGGGGGCGGTGCTCACCCTGCAGGCCCTGGTGGCCACCGTGATCGCCGCACTCTCGCTCGCCATGGATGTGTGGGTGGCGGCGCTGATCGTCACCGGCGTGCTGGCGGCCGTCACCGCGCTGATGGCGGCGCTCGGCAAGCAGAAGGTCAGTAAGGCATCCCCGCCCACGCCCGAGCGGACGGTGGACAGTGTCAAGGCCGATGTGGCCGAGATCAAGGAGAGGGCACAGCGATGACCCAGGACAAGTCGCAGCCGGGCGACGAGGCAGCGCCTTCCCCGGAGGAACTGCGGGAGCAGGTCGAGGCGACCCGTGAGGAACTCGGCGAGACCGTCGAGGCGCTCGCGGCCAGGACCGACGTCAAGACTCGCGCGGCGGAGAAGTCCTCAGCCGTCAAACAGCAGGTCGCCGCCAAGACCACACACGTCAGGACCCAGCTGAAGGACACGGCCGCGCACGCCGCCCACGCGGTGCAGGACAAGACGCCCGAGCCGGTACGCGCCAAGGCCGCCGCAGCCACCGCACAGGTCCACGACAAGGCCGCGCACCTCGGCGAGCTCGCCCGGGACAAGGCCCCGCAACCAGTGCGGGAGAAGGCCGACCAGGGCATGCGGGCGGCCCGCGCCAACCGGGCCCCGCTGCTCGCCGCGGCCGGCGCGCTCATCGCGCTGCTGCTCATCCGCCGCGCCCGGAGGCACTGATGAAAGCCTCGAAGGTTGCCTACAAGCCGGTCGGCCTGGCCATGGGCGCCCTCAGCGGCGTCCTGGCCGGCGGACTGTTCAAGCAGATCTGGAAGCAGCTCGGACACGAAGAAGACGCACCCGACGCCACCGACGAGCACCGCACCTGGCGCGAGGTGGTGTCGGCAGCCGTCCTGCAGGGAGCGATCTTCGCCGGTGTGAAAGCTGTCGTCGACCGTGGTGGCGCCACCGCCACCCGCCGCCTGACCGGAACCTGGCCCGGCTGACAGGCACAACGAGGTGTCAGGGCCGCACCGCATGGATGCCGGCCCTGGGAGAAACCCACCACCTCCGACCGACTCACCCCCGCCCGGGCCCGGCCGGGGGTTCAGGAACATTGCGCTCACCTCGCCTGCCCGACCCGTGTGCCCAAACCCCGAGGAGCAGGCCCCTGACTCCCACCCGGTGCCAAGAACAAACACCGGGCACGCCGCTACGATGTCGGCAAAATCTTGGTCGACAAGGAACAGCTAAAGTACGTGTTTCTAAACCCTGATCTGCCGCCGGAAGCGTGCCCAGCGTTTTCGGCCTGGACCTGGCTCTGTTCGACCGATCGGCGTATCAACCTCAACGCTGCGATGCCCCATGGTGTGGTTGTCCCCACCACCAGGAGGTGGCTTACCGGATGGGCAATGACATCACTGCGCGGCAATCGTGTGTCACAGAGACGGCTTGATGGCCACGCATGACGAAGGGACACCTCATCGATGCGCATCCTCCTGATCGGGCCGCCCGGAGCCGGCAAGGGCACGCAGGCAGTGCGCCTTGCCGCGCATCTGTCGATCCAGCACATCTCCACCGGTGACCTGTTCCGCGAGCACATCGACCAGGGCACCGAGCTCGGGCAGAACGCCCACACGCACATACGCGCCGGCCTTCTGGCACCGGACGAGGTCACCATCGGGGTGATCAAAGAGCGCCTTGCCCGTCCGGACACCGAGCGCGGATTCCTGCTGGACGGCTTCCCCCGCAATCTTGCCCAGGCGGAGGCGCTGGACGGCATCCTGGCGGACTCGAAGTCGAGGCTGGATGCCGTGCTGGGCCTGGAGATTCCCGAGGCCCAGGTGGTCAGGCGGATCGCTGGACGACGGTTGTGCCGTCAGGACCGCGAACACATCTTCCACGTCGACTACAGCCCGCCCGAAGTGGCAGGAGCCTGCGACGTCTGCGGCGGTGAGCTGTACCAGCGCGACGACGACCGCGAGACAACCGTTCGTAAGCGACTGAAGGTTTATCGCAGTGAAACGGCGCCGGTCGTCGACCACTACCAAGCTCAGGGCCTGGTGACCACGATCTCAGCGCTCGGCCAGGTCCAGGAGGTCCTGGACCGCGCGCTGGTCGCGATCGGCCACGGTCAGGCCGATGCCTCCGGCGCGTCGAGCTGTTGACCCGTCCGCTGAGAGGGTGCGGGGCCGCTCGCCGTACGAACCGTGGGGTGATCGCCGCGGCGGCTTGGTTTCGTGAGAGTTTACTTTCTCCCGTTGTTTCATTCCGGCCTGCGGAGTTGGTCCGGCGATGTCGGGTCGCGCCAGGAGATGGTGGCCTCGCCGGTGAGACGGCGGGCCATGAGGTAGCCGTAAGTCCGTTCGGCGGCCCAGCGTCTCCGGGGGAGCGTTGGACGATTTCCATGTCGGTGCGGAGGGTGGCGGCATGCTCGACGAGTTGCTTGCGGTAGCCGCCGTCGCCCGAGCACGCAGGCGGACGGCTCGGCGTTCTGGCCCTCCTGCTGTCGCACCAACCCCTTGATCAGGCGGTTAAGTTGGACGAAGATGCCGTCGGACTGCCACTTGGCGAAGTAGCCTTCGACCTTGTTCCAGTTCGGGATGTCATGGGGCAGGTAGCGCTGGGGCGGGCTGCCGAAATTCAGGGCTCGGCCGTGGTGTTCGTGGGGTCAAGCCGCAAGGAGCGGCTCGACCAACTCCCAATGGGCATCGGACAGATCGCTCGGATGGGCGCTTCGCTCGGGTCGTGACCTGGGCGTACCGCCTGCAGGAGAGTGCGTCCCGGGCGCGCCACCGTCACGGAGGTCTTCATGACACATCTGCAGCCAGCACCGTTCGAATCCTGAGCTGGGCAAAGGGGCAGCTCAGGGTTGAAACAGGCATCAGGCGCACAAGGAACTCGTGGACGCGGGAGACGAACCATTCGGGTTGTGCCAGGTGCGGATAGTGTGTGCGCTTCGGTGCCCGCTCGGCCACGGCGGCGGGGGTGCGGTCGGCGAGCCAGTCGGCGGAGTCACCCACGACCAGGACGTGTTCGGCGGTTTTTGGACCCCATTTCCGGGCCCTGTGCTCGTGGCCGACATCGAGCGCCGCCGCTGTCTCAGTCAGCGGAAGGAAAAACGTTCGGCGGCTTCGCTGGGTGTGACCCCTTGTCGGCGTCCGGGGACATCGTGAACGGCTGCTGCGCCTTCTGAGCGCAGTTGGTCCGTGCCGGCGTCTCGCATCATGGTCGCGGCGTAGGTGCGGACCACCTCGGTGGTGATGTCTGGGCGGTTCCGCTCGCTGTGCTGCTGCAGGAGGTCGGTGATGTCGGAGGTGAATCGCAGCATTGTCACCGGCGCGTTGAAGCGCCTGGCGATGGTGAGGAGCCGTGCGCGGGCCTGCGGGGCGACGTTCGTCGATTCGGCGATTGCGCTTCGTCCGGCAGCGAGCCTGGCAGCGATCCTTCGGTCGCGTTCCTCAAACACGCGTGCGTCCACCGCATCGGAGTCACCTTCGTCGAGCGGGACGCCGATGAGCTCTGCGCGGATCTCGTCGCTGGACACCACAGTTTCGGCATCGATTCTGCCCCCGCGCGATCAGTGCCCGAACGAAACTGGTCCTGCCCGAGGCCGGTGGCCCGACAGGGACGACGAGTCCCACCTGCACCCGGATCAGCCCGTCGCCGGCGGACGCGGGAGCGTCGGTCACCGCGCGGAGCCGGTCGAGGTCAAGGTCGCAGGCGCAGTCCAGCCCTTGCCCAGGTTCCGGACGTACCAGTCCAACCAGGTGCCATCCTCGGCGCAAGCGCGCTCGCGATAGACAAACCCGGCCCGGAGCGCGACGGCGGCGGATACGGAGTTCTCCGGCTCCACCCGGATCACCGCCACGGCCGCGCCCTCACTCGCCGCATATTGGGACACCAACTGGACTGCGCGGGCGGCCAGGGTCTGGCAACCACCTTCTTCGATCCTGACTTGATGGGGTCGCTGCCGGACGTGCGTGTCCCGAATGCCTCGGTGGAGGACTGGCAGGAGGTCCTCGATCTAGTCGCGGAAGAGGGCTGGAAGTGCCAGTACTCCGAGGGAGAGACGGTGTTTCCGATGCCCCGGGCGGAAGCCGTGCTGTCCCGCCCGGCGGATGCCGAGTGCCCGCACTTGCGGGTGTGGCCGACTGCCGCCGTGTTGGCGATCTTCCGATTCCGTGCCGACGATGAAGTCGACTTCGACGTCGACCTGCGGGAGTTGCAGGGCCAGGATCGACTCGATGTGTTCTGCGGCTCCCTTCGGAAGATCGGGGGCAAGCCAGTGCTGATGGACCCGGAAGGCGATTACGGCTGTCCGGTGCTCGGGTTCGATGTTGAGGCCGACCGAGTCGTTCTCCTCGCAGACCAGCCTGCGGGTGTGTTTGCTCGTGCCTGTCGAGCGCCCAACGCCAGTCCTGCTCGGTCGAGCTCTGCGCCCTCGTGCCCCGCTTCCCCTGCCGGCACCTCAGCTTGACGGCGAGCGGGGAAAGCGGTCGCCGAGGACGAAGGCAGCGGGCCAGGTCTCGGTCAGCACCTTGCTGAGCAGGGGGTCGCTGGACTCCAGAACCTCGCTGCGGCGGACCGAGCCGTCCTCGTTGATCTGTTGGCCACCGAGGACGACGGGGGCGCGCAGGACGTCCTCGCCCCAAGGGCCGATGGCGTTGCACAGCAGGCCCTCGAAGCGGTGGCCGGCCAGGTTGTCCTCCTGGACTCGGTGGACGAAGTCGTCGATCACGGCTGCCTGGAGGTAGACCCAGGCGAGGTAGACCACCGTGCGCCCATCGTCCAGACGGATCCGAAGGCGGACCTTGAGGAAGTTGCCGACGCCCTCCGCGATGATGATCGCGCCCGTGTCAGACTTCACGCGGCGCCTGCGCTCCTCCGCTGAGAGCTCGGCGACCAGGTGGGGCAGGGCCAGGTCGAAGCCGGGGTGCTCCGGGTCGAGGTGGTCGCCGCAGTCGCAGGCGGCGCCGTGGGTGTGGGCATTGGCTCGCACCGAGGCAGGAACGAGATCGAGCCGGGCCGTCGGGTAGCTCGGCTCGCCGCCGCCGTCGCCCGCCGGTACCGGAAGCAGCAGTGCGTAGAACCGCACTGCAGTGAATGTCGTTGGCTCGGGCAGTCCGAGTGCCGTCATCGCTGCCGAAGCGGCCTCGTGGCGCTCACCGTTGACGCGGATCTCGGCCTGCATTGCGCCTGGGCGACCGCCGTAGAAGACCTTGACGCCGTTGAAGAAGGGGGATTCCAGGTCCGCAGTGAACGAGCCCGCGATCCGGTGCAGCACGTTCGCGTCCAGCAGCGCGCCCTGCAGCCGCCGGTTCTCGTCGGCGTCGCTTCCGAGACCCACCGCACCCGACGTGATCACGTGCCAGCCGGGCACGCCGCGCTCGTCGTCGGGGCCCGCGTGGTCCGCGAAGTGCTCGCGGCGGTCGAGGAGTTCCAGCAGGCAGGCGCCCGCCGTCTGCACCCACGTGTTCGCCGCGTCCTGCGGATCCGCGGACATCGACACGACGCAGTCCATGAAACAGGGTACGTCCGGCTGGAGACCGACGTCCGGCAGCGCGACGAGGTCGTAGTGGTGGCCGCCCCCGTGATGTGGCGGGGCTACGGCCACGGCCCAACCATGTGGGCTGGTCAACGAGTTGGCCCTGAGCTGGGCGCCCTGCGTCACTCCGGGCGCGATCTCTTCGAGCCCGGCTTTGACCAGAGCGAGGAACTCCAGGTCGGGCAGCCGCTTCGCCGGCGGCTCCTCTTTGCGCGTACGACGTCGTATCCAGGACACCCGTGGATGGTACTGAGCCCGGCCCCCGGACAGGGCTCCGGCTGGGGCCCGTCGCGTACGTCCACGCGCTTCGCACGGTTCCGTTCGACATCCACTGCGGCGAGAAACCGGACCAGCGAAGCAGGTCAAAGGCATGGGAACGGCAGGATGCCGGAGTGTTGCCGCAGACCGGGAGCTCCGCAGGAACTCGCTGCCCGGTGTGATCACACGCCCGCCACCGTCGAGCATTACCCAGGTCAGCGTGGCGGTAGTGGTCGCCTGCACCCTGCTGACCTGTGCCACCTACAGGCCAGAGGCGTCGCCTTCGGCTATCACCACACCATGATCCAGCACATCTCCGTCTCATCGGGAACATCCGAACGGAGACTCCTCGCCCTCACCACGCCGACACGTAGGACACGCCGGTAGTGCGGTCAACGGGTCGGTGCACGGCCTTGCCCGAATACGACAGTGCATCGCGAACACGACGCAGGTGACCTGCTCACCGGCCAGGCATGCCTTCACGTCGCCGAAGTCCACCTCGGCCTCGACTCCCGGCCGGGGGGCGGACTGCGGAGTGAACGTGTATACCACCCCGCGGCCGGTCTCAACAGCGATCTGGGGGCGTCGTCCGGCGTCCAGGCGGGCCCCGCGCGGCCGCGGCTTCTTCCGGGGCTTCGGCCAGACCGACTGCCCGGGCGTCACGGCGGATCGCCGCGTACAAGTCGACCTCGGACTTCGGTGGCGCCATCGCAGCCTCATCCCGCAGGGCACGTCAATGCTCCCGCCGCAAGCCCCCGGGTGTTGTCAGAACTCAGAGACAGCTTCCTCCGGCGAAACTGTCGGACTGTGCGTGGTCGTCATGTGTGGGGGCGAAGGGCGTGGTGGCAGTGCTCACCGGCGATCTCTCGCGCCTCATGGGCCATCCGACCGTCGGCGTCTGGCCGCACAACGCGCCGATTCCGTCACGGCGGCGCTCAAGTCGCTCGAGCGCTGAGCATTCTGCCTGATCCGCGACGGCGGCGGAGTGGGGGAGTGGCGCGGTGGCCCCCTGACGTGTGATGTCCAGCCTCCGCCGCCGAGCGAGGCACCCTCCCCGCAAACCGGGCGCCCCGGGCTCAGGGCGTCAGCGCGGCGGAATCAGCCGTCGCTGGGGTTCGGCGAGCGGCTGGGGCTCATGCCGGGAGACCTTGGCGAGCAGACGCGCGAGGGTGAGTTCCTCGTCGGGAGTCAGGTGCTCCAGCCAGCTCTTCTGGCGATGCGCGGTCCACCAGTGCAGAAACTCGTCGATGACGGTCTCGCCCTGCTCGGTGAGGGTGACGACGAGCATGCGTCCGTCGTCGGGCTGGGGCGTCCGAGTGAGGAGGCCGGCCCGTTCCAGGGTGTGCAGTGCCGAGGTGACGCTCGCGGTGGAGATGCTCAGCAGGTCGGCGAGTCTGCGCGGGGACATCGGACCGTCGTACTTGAGCGTCGTCATCAGCCGGAAGCCGGCGAAGGTCAGCCCGGCGGGGCGGGCGAAGTTGGTTTCGATGTCGCGTTCGATCTTCTTCGCGACCCGGACCAGGTTGAAGCCCACCGACGTGGATGCCAGGTGCGGGTCGACGTCGGGCAGGTCGAAGCCGGAGGCGGCGGCCAGACGTTCGCCGTGGCGCTGCGCGGCCGGATCTTGTGTCACGGGCACCACTCTGCCTTCGTCACCAGCACCCTCACAAGGGACTCACACTTCATTTCCTGCCCGCCAGTGTCTTGACATATCGGTTTCGGGAGCCTTCTACTGCACCTCAAGTCGCTAGAAGTCTAGCAATCTCCGGAGGTCCTCCATGACAGCGCCGTCCACGCCCTCCCCCAGCCGCACGGGCATGCGGTTCCCCGACCAGCCGGTGTACTCGGGCTGGTCGATCCCCTCGCGCATCGAGGCCGACATCTTCGAGATCGAGGCCGACGGGGAGATCCCCCGCGACCTGCGCGGCCGCTACTACCAGATCGCTCCCGACCCGGCCTTCCCCAACCGCACCGGCGACGACCTCCCCTTCAATGGCGACGGCATGCTGCGCATGTTCACCTTCGCCGACGGCCACGTCGACTACCGCAGCCGCTACGTCCAGACCGAGAAGCTGAAGCTGGAACGCGCCGCCCGCCGTTCGCTGTTCGGCGCCTACCGCAACCCCTACACCGACCACGTCACCGTGGCAGGCAAGAACCGGGGGGCGGCGAACACCAGCGTCGTCTTCCACGCCGGGAAGCTCCTGGTCCTGAAGGAGGACGCCCGCCCCACGCGACTCGACACCGACTCCCTGGAGACCTACGGGGAATGGGACTTCGACGGTGGGGTCAGCAGCCCGACCTTCACCGCCCATCCCCGCGTCGACCCCGTGACAGGTGAGATGTTCGCCTTCGGGTTCGAGGCCAAGGGCCTGGCCAGCCGGGACATCGCGTACTACGTCCTCGACGCCCACGGCAAGGTCCTGCACGAGGTGTGGTTGGAGGCCCCGTACACCAGCATGATCCACGACTTCGTCGTCACCCAGGACTATGTGATCTTCCCGGTGATGCCCAACGCCGCCGACCTCGACCGGATCAAGGCGGGCGGGCCGCACTGGCAGTGGGACCCGTCCAAGGAAACCTGTCTGGGAGTGATGCCGCGCTACGGCACCGCAGACCAGATCCGCTGGTACCGCGGCCCGGCCCGGTTCACCTACCACTTCTTCAACGCCTACAACGAAGGCACCACGATCCACATCGACGGCTGTGTCGCAGAGGCTCAGCCGGCCCCGTTCCTGTACCCCGACACGGTCCCGTATGACGTCACCAAGGGCGTGTCCAGGATCACCCGCTGGACGGCCGACTACGCGGCCGACGACGGCAAGGGCTTCGAAGAGCACGTACTTCAGCCGGAGTTCGCCGAATTCCCGCTCATCGACGACCGGGTGGAAACGGGCCGGCACCGCATCGGGTTCACGGGGGCGCGTGTCATCGGTGACGAGTACAAGAGCGCTGACGGCATACAGTCCCTCAACACGATCATCCGCTATGACTTCGACAAGCAGCAGGCCACCGGCCAGTACGTCCTGCCCGAACACTTCACCTTCCAGGAGCCGGTGTTCGTGCCCCGCGGCGACGACGCCCCCGAGGGCGACGGCTATCTCCTGGCCCTGGCCAACAACTGGACCACGATGCTGAACGACCTGCTCATCCTCGACACCGCCGATCTGGCCGCCGGTCCTGTGGCCACTCTCCACCTCCCCCTCCGCCTGCGCGCGGGTATCCACGGGACCTGGGTCCCCGAGCACCTCATCCAGGCCGGCTGATCCGGCGGAAGGGCGAAGACCGTCTCTACGCGGTCCAGGACCCGGCCGCACCCGAGCATTACCCGCGGGGTCGCTTCCGCACCTGTGAGGAACGGGTTACGCGTTGTTGGCCGTAACCCCATCCCGCGTGACGGGCCGGTCGACAGGATGCCGGGCCCCACCGGGCGCCAGTTGTGGCAGCCCGCCCTGATCCACTCGAACGTGGACGCCCCCGGATACCGGTCGCTGACCACGCACATCCACGACGAGGACGGCGACCACCTCGACTCGGACACCGCCTTCGCGGTCAAGCCGTCCGCGGTCCGCTCCTTCGTCTCCCGCACGCATCTCCCGCACGGCCGACGACCCGGGCCGTCCCACCGGCGTCGTCGGCCCGTGGTTCTCGGTCGAGTACGACCTCGTCCTGACCCGTCGCGGCCCCAGCAACCCAGCAATCCACCAACCGTCAAGGAGCAGCAGCGCCGATGGGCACCATCAACTCACCCCAACCCCAAGCCGCCACCCCGGTCGTGATCGTGTCCGAGCCGGACGACGGCACCCAACGGCTGCTGATCGGCGGCCGGTGGAGGGCGGCCGAGGGCGGCCGTACGACCTTCACCCTCAGCCCCATCACCGAGGAGCCCCTGCAACCCGTCGCTGCGGCGTCACGGGCCGATGCCGCAGCAGCGGTGGAGGCGGCCCGCGCGGCGTTCGACAGCTGGTCGCACACCTCTCCCGCCGAACGGCGAGCGATCCTGTCGCGGGCGGCAGACCTGCTGGAGGAACGTGCTCCCTCGATCGCCGCCAACATGACCGAGGAGAACGGCGCCGCGGCGTCCTGGGCCCACTTCAACGTCCACGTCGCCGTCGGCATCATGCGTGAGGCAGCCGTGCAGGCCTACGGCCTGATCGGCGAGGTGCTGCCCTCCGACGTCCCGGGGCTGCGGGCCACGGCCGTGCGCCGGCCCGTGGGGGTGGTCGTCGGCATCGCGCCGTGGAACGCCCCGCTCATCCTCGGTGTCCGCGCCATCGCGTGGGCCCTGGCCTACGGCAACACCGTCGTCCTCAAGGGATCCGAGGAGTCGCCCCGCACACACGGCGCGATCGTCGCCGTACTGCGCGACGCCGGCATGCCCGACGGCGTGGTGAACCTGATCACCAACGCCCCCGAGGACGCCGCCGAGATCGTCGAAGAGCTCGTCGTCCACCCGGGAGTCGGCGTCGTGAACTTCACCGGCTCAACGAGGGTCGGCAGGATCATCGCCGAGAAGGCGGCCACCCACTTCAAGCGGACACTGCTGGAACTGGGCGGCAAGGCACCGCTGATCGTCCTCGACGACGCCGATCTCGCCGCCGCGGCGGCTGCGGCCTCCTTCGGCGCCTTCATGTACCAGGGCCAGATCTGCATGTCGACCGAGCGGATCGTCGTCGACCGGTCCGTGGCCGATGCCTTCACCGAGCGACTGGCCGCCCGCGCCAAGGCCCTGGTCACCGGCGACCCGAGGAACCCGGACACCCAGGTCGGCCCCGTCATCAACCGCCGGTCCCTCGCCCACCTGCGCGCACTCCTGGACGACGCGGTCGAGCGCGGTGCGCTGATCGCGGCCGGGGGCGGCTTCGACGGCTTGGTCCACCAGCCCACCGTCGTCACCGGCGTGACCCCCGAGATGCGCCTGTACCACGAGGAGTCGTTCGGCCCCGTGGTGAGCGTGGTCGTCGCGGACGGCGTGGACGACGCCCTCCGCATCGCCAACGACACCCCCTACGGCCTGTCCGGCGCGGTGTTCGGCAAGGACGAATCCCGTGCCATGTCCGTGGCCGAACGGCTGCACACCGGCGTAGTCCACGTCAACGGCGCCACCGTCCACGACGAGGTGCTGATGCCCTTCGGCGGCGTCGGCGACAGCGGCTGGGGCCGCTTCGGCGCACGCGCCGCATTGCACGAGTTCACCGATCTGCGCTGGGTCACCGTCTCCCAGCAGCCGCGCCACTACCCGATCTAGCAAGGAGATTTCGCACGTGAACAATCTGATCGGTCCTGAGGCGACGGAGCGCCTGGCGATCCGCGAACTGATCGAGAACTGGGCGCTGTGGCGGGACGCGGCCGACTGGGACCGCTTCCGAGAGGTGTGGCACCCGGAGGGCCGGATGATGGCCACCTGGTTCCAGGGCACCGGCGAGGAGTTCATCCGCGTCAGCCGTGAGGGCTTCGACCGAGGCGTGCGCATCCTGCACTTCCTCGGCGGCACCACCGTCGAGGTCGGCGGCAGCCGGGCGGTGGCGCAGACCAAGATGACCATCTCGCAGCGTGGCGAGGTCGAGGGTGTCGTGTGCGACGTGGTGTGCACCGGCCGCTTCTACGACTTCCTCGCGCAGCACGACGGACGCTGGACCATCGTGCTGCGCCAGCCCATCTACGAGAAGGACCGGCTGGATCCCGTCAGCATGTCCAACGGCCCCGATCTCGACCCCGACCTGCTCGCCGCGTTCCCCGAGGGCTACCGGCACCTCGCCTACCTCCAGAGCAGGATCGGCTACCAGGTCAAGCCCGACATGCCCGGACTGACCGGACCCGCGGTCGAGGCACTGTACGCCCGAGGGGCGGCCTGGCTCGACGGCTCGGCGTCCCCGCTTCTGTAGTACCGCCGGGTCACCGAGGCACCGGTGCCGGACTGACACGGCAGGGCCACGACGGACGTCCATGGCGCCCTCGTAAGGCCAGAAGGCCTCCTGCACGTGGCGCCTCCGGCATCGGACCGGCCGAACCACAGGCGATGCGGACCGTGTGCGAGCGCGACTCCCACCCTGCACCAGGCGGCCGCAGACGCCGCATCGAACCATTTCGCCGGTGTGCCATCACCGGCCTCATCGAGGACTGATGTAGTTGATACCCAACGTCGCGTCGTCACCTTCCCGTTCCTCAACATCCGAGCCGGCGGCACTGAGCACCGGCACACTCCTCGCCGCTTGCACCGCGGTCTTCATCGCAACGGTCGGGATGGGCCTGCCTGCAGCGATCACCGGCGTCATGCAACAGACACTGCATGTGTCCGGCCCCCAGCTGTCCTGGATCAATGCAGCCTTCCTGGTGCCGACCGCGACGCTGGGCCTGACGTTCGGCGTACTCGGCGACCTCTACGGGCGCAAGAGGATTCTCGTAGGCGGTGCGAGCCTGATGGCGATCGGCTATGCGGTCGCCGCGATCGGCGTCTCGGTGCACGCCCTGTACGTGGGGCAGGCGCTCTCCGGTATCGGCGCCGCGGCCCTGTTCGCCTCGTCACTCGCGTCGATCACCGCTGCGACCCCCGGGGCGGCCGAGCGGGCGCGCGGGCTCGCGGCCTGGACGACCGCGCTGTCCGTCGGCGCGCTGGTCGCTCCTGTGATGTCCGGCGCCGTCGTGGAGTTCACATCGTTCCGCTGGGCCTTCGTGGCGGTGGGGCTGTTCGCCGTCATCAGTCTCGGACTGAGCCTGGTGTTCGCCGGTGACTCCCGTGCGCCGCAGGGCAGATCGCTGGACCTGCCAGGACAGGCGACCATCACCGTGGCCATCCCCGCCCTGCTCTTCGGAGTCATCCAGGGTCCGACGTCGGGCTGGGGATCACCTGCTGTGGTGACCGCCTTCCTCCTCGGCGTCGTGTTCCTGGCCGCGTTCCTGGTCATCGAGGCCAGGTCGACGTCCGCGATGCTGAAGCTGGACGTGTTCCGGATCCCTGCCTTCTCCGCCGCGGCTGTCGTCGCGGTGATCGGGATGTTCGGCTCTCTCGGCGGAGCGTACGGGCTGAGCGTCCGGCTGGGGGTGATCCAGCACCGGAGTCCCTTGGAGTCGGCATGGCCGTTCGTGGTGATGCAGGGCGTCACACCGCTCATGGGACCGCTGCTGGTGCGCCTGCTCCGCAAGGTCGCTCCGCGGATGATGCTCGCCGCCGGTCTGGTGCTGACCGCAGCGGGGCAGCTGTGGCTGATGGCGCTGCCCGTGAGCGACACCAGTCTGCTGACCATGCTCCCGGCGCTCATCCTCAGCGGCATGGGCTTCGGCCTCCTGATCGGTGCGCTGACCGCCGCCGCGGTGAACACCGTGCCGATCGAACTCAGCGGGATGGCAAGCGCCGTCACGACACTGCTGCGCGGCTTCGGCCAGGCTCTCGGCCCGGCCATCATCGGCACCGTGGCGCTGACCTCGGCCGGAACCGCGCTGGCCCAGGCCCTGCCCCACGCCGGTCTGGCCGCCGCGCAGCAGCACGCGGTGCAGGCCGTCGCCGCCGGGGGAGGCCCGCTCGCCGTGGCCTCGGCGCCTATGGGACCGCGGGTCGGCACGCTGGTGACGGAGGCGCTGGCACATGGCTACAACCTCGGGTTCCTGGTGAGCGCCCTCGCCTGCGTGGTGGCCGCCGTGATCAGCGTGCTGTTCCTGCGCGGCGGTCGCAGCTCAGAGCTGGCCATCCCCCTGCCCTGAGCAGCGCCGTGCGCACCGCGCTGCTGTGCTCGGCGGCCGTGACCCTTCCGCAGACCGGTGAGGGGCGGGCGGCGTGTGCCCGCCGGACCCTCTCGGAGACCGAACAGCGGCTACCGGCGACGGCCGAGCAGCAACCCGCCGGCGACCAGGGCCGAGGCGAGTCCGAGGAGGCCGACGGCGTGGGCCATGCTGCCCGTGGCCGATTCCAGGCCGATCAGGACGAGCGGACAGATGAACTCACCCGCGAAGAAGGCGGCCGTCCACAGACCGGTGCCGCGTCCCCGGTCGGCGTAGCTGAGCCTGGACATCGCGATGGTCAGCAGTGAGGGCAACAGCATGCCGGTGCCAAGGCAGTTGAGCACCGCACCGACGATCACGATCACCGGGCTGTTCGCCAGGGCGATCAGCACGAAACCGGCCGCGCACAGGGCGAACACCAGGGGCAGCCTGCGGTCCGGGCTGCCGGACAGTCTGGTGAAAGTGATGGAACCGACCACAGTGGCGGCGCTGGCGACCGCGGTGGCCAGGCCGATGACGCCGGTGGACTTCACGCCCAGGTCGTCGAGCAGGTAGGACATCTCGACGGGCACGGTGTAGAAGACCATCGCGCCGAACACGGTGAGTGCGCAGATGCCGGCCAGCAGGCGCACGGGGAACGGCCTGGTCTCGCCTGCGGGTTCTTCGGCTTCCGCGGCGCCGGCCGGCATGGGCTTGGACAGGGTGAGCGCCATGGCGGGGGCCAGCAGCAGGCCCACGGCGTAGATCCAGAAGGGTGCGCGCCAGCCCGCCGAGCCGAGGGCGCCGCCGATGACGAAGAACGCGGTGGCGGAGATGGAGGCGCACATGGTCTGCAGGGCCAGGTAGCGTTCGCGCGTCCGACCGCTGTAGTAGTCGCCGATCAACGTGGTGCAGCAGGTCATGATGGCCGCCTCGGCGATGCCGACCAGCACCCGGCTGATCACGATGGCGCCGAGCGAGTCCAGCCACAGCGGGGCGGTACCGAGCAGCGCGTACAGAATCGTCGCCCCGACCAGCAGCCGTACCCGGCCGAGGCGGTCCACGATGACGCCCGCGAAAGGGGCGAGCAGTGCGAGCGCGAGCGCGGGGATGGTCAGGACGACCGGGACGAGGGTCTTCACTCCGGGCACGGTCGCGAAGTGTTCCTGCATCTTCGGCAGGACCGGCGCGAGAAGGACGGCGCCCAGCACCGGCAGACAGCTGCCCGCCATCAGGAGCACGGCGCGCAGCGGCCCCGCGTTCTCGGTATTCGGGCGGAGGCTGTCGGCGGGCGCGGGCGGGGAAACGGGTCTGGACATGCCGAACTCCACGAGTGGTGGCAGGGGTGCGGCGCAGAACCGCTGCGGCCATGACACGCAGCGGGGCACCGGCGCACCAGAGGGGACACGCCCGGGACAGCGGGCGTCGGGGACTGCCCCGACTATGGGCCAGGCCGTTCCCGGCGACTACCCCTCACGTGATCACACTGCCGGATCCTCGCCATTCGTGCCGCGGATGGGGCCTGCCCGCACGGCCGACGCCACCCGGGCGGCCGTGGTCCGCAGCCAGATGTGCCCGGCGTCGTGGGTGTGGACGGGGTGCCACCAGAGCGCCTCGCGCAGGGGGACCGTCTCGTACGGCGGCGTCATGATCCGTACCGGTGCGGTGCCGCGCAGGCGTTCGGCGAGGAGTGCCGGGATGAGGGCGATCCGGTGGGTGCCGGCGACCAGGAAGGGCAGCACCGTGAAGCTGTCGACGGAGACGCTCACCCGCGGTTCGATGCCGAGCATGCCGAGCTGGTGGACCGCGGGGGTGTCGTAAGCACGCAGATATGTCACCCACGGCAGGCGCGCCAGGTCGTCGCGGGAGAGGTGGTCGCCCACCTCGGGGTTGTCCTCGGCGACGAGGAAGACCCAGCCGTCCTCGTACAGCTCGGTGACGGGGAAGTCGCTGATGATGCCGTGCGGCATGATCATGCCGTCCAGGCTGCTCAGCACGGCAGCGGCCACCTCGGTGATGCGGGGCGGGATCTGGACGAAGCGCACGCGGACGCCGGGCGCCTCGCGGTCGAGGATCCGGGTGAGCTCGGCGCCGAAGACCGCCACCGAGTAGTCGCTGACGCCGAGGGTGAATTCGCGGGACTCCGTCGCCGGATCGAAGTCGGCCTGGCTGGTGAAGAGGCGTTCCAGCTGGTCGCAGACGGTGGAGGTGCGGTCGAGCAGTACTTGGCCGAGGGCCGTCAGTTCGTAGTGCCCTCCGACGCGGGCGAGCAGGTCGTCGTCGAAGTGCCGGCGCAGCCGGGCGAGCGCGCCGCTCATCGCGGGCTGGCTCAGACCGACGCGCCGGCCGGCCCTGGTGACGTTGCGCTCCTCCAGCAGGGCGCGCAGGGCGACGACCAGATTGAGATCAAGGCTTGCCAGGTTCACGGCGGCACTCCAGCGTGCGAGGGCGTCGACGGGATAAGTCCGACGGATGACGGCCATCCGGATAATCGATTTCCCTTATTCCAAAGGCTGCGGCCAGATTAGTCCCATCGCAATCAGGAGGACACGTTCGTGAAACCCGCAGCCACGTCGGTCCCTTTCGCCGGACCTTTTGCACTCGGTACCCTCTCCGCCCCTGACGGGGTCCCGTTCCCCGCTCTCGTCACGCCGGACGGCCGCGCCCTCGACCTGCGCGCGGCCTTCGGCGAGCGGGAGCTGACCACCCGTACGCTCCTGGAGAGCTGGGCCGAGACCACGCCTCGCCTGCACGCCCTCGCCAGGGACGACAAGGCCGCCTGGCAGCCTCTCGGGGACCTGCGGGTGCACGCTCCGGTGGAGCCCCGGCAGGTCTTCCAGTCGGGCGCGAACTACCGGCAGCACGTGATCGACCTGGAGGTCGCCCACCGCGCCCCCGACGACCCACGCACCGTCGAGGAGGCCCGCCAGGAGATCGCCGCGCTCATGGACCGGCGGGCGGCCGAGGACCTGCCGTACGTCTTCATCGGCCTGCCCAGCGCGATCACCGGGCCGTACGATGACGTACACCTTCCCGACTGGGCCGAAAAGCCGGACTGGGAACTGGAGTTGGCAGCCGTCATCGGCAAGCCCGGCTACCGGTTGTCCACGGACGAGGCGCTGGAGTACGTCGCCGGCTACACCATCGCCAACGACCTCACCGACCGTGCCACCGTCTTCCGCCGCGACATGCCTGCCATCGGCACCGACTGGCTGCGCAGCAAGAACGCCCCCGGTTTCACCCCGCTCGGCCCGTGGATCGTGCCGGCCGAGTCGATCGCCGACCCCGGCGATCTGCGGGTCACGCTCAAGCTCAACGGCGAGACCATGCAGGACGAGTCCACCAAGGACATGCTCTTCGGAGTCGCCAGGCTGGTGTCGTACATCTCCCGGACTTCCCAACTGCTGCCCGGCGACCTCGTGTTGACAGGCAGCCCGGCCGGTAACGGCATCCACTGGGGGCGGCTGCTGCGCGACGGCGACGTCATGGAGGGGTCCATCACCGGTCTCGGCGTGCAGCGCACCCGATGTGTGGCCCAGGAGACAGGTTCATGAACCGGAACGACCCCGAGGGCACGATCGCCGAGGCCGCCAAGAAGTACTCCAACTGGGGCCGTTGGGGCGAGGACGATGTCCTCGGCACCCTCAACTTCCTCGACGAGAGCAAGCGACGCGAGGGTGCCGCCCTCGTCCGGCGGGGCGTCAGTTTCTCGCTGTCACAGCGGTTCGACATGGACGGCCCGCAGAAGGGCTGGCGTCGCCGCACCAACCCGGTGCACACCATGCTCGACACCGGAACCGACGCCGCCCTCGGAAACCAGGGCTTCCCGCACGGCATCGGCGGCGCCGACGACGTGATCGCGATGCCGCTCCAGTGCTCAACCCAGTGGGACGGCCTGGGGCACATCTTCGACCACGGCAAGGCGTGGAACGGCCGGGCTGCCGAGAAGGTCGTCACCTCCGACGGCGACCTCGTCACCGGCATCGAGCACATGGCGCCGCACGTCGCCGGGCGCGGCGTGCTCCTCGACGTCGGCCAAGTCCACGGGCAGAACGGCGAGTTGCCCGACGGGTTCGCCGTCACCGAGGAACACCTCACCCAGGCCGCCGCCGCCCACGGGGTGCGGGTCGGCCGCGGGGACATCGTCGCCGTACGTACCGGACAGCTCAGCCGGGTCCGCCGCGACGGCTGGGGCGACTACGCGGGCGGCGCGGCACCCGGCCTCTCGTTCACCACGGCCGGCTGGCTGCACCGCACGGAGATCGCCGCGATCGCCACCGACACCTGGGGCTTCGAGGTCCGGCCCAACGAGTTCGAGCACGCCTTCCAGCCGCTGCACCAGGTCGTCATCCCCAACATGGGCCTGCTGATCGGCGAGATGTGGGACCTCGACACGCTCGCCGCGGACTGCGCGGCCGACGGCGTGTACGAGTTCTGGCTCACCGCCGCCCCCCTCCCGATCACCGGAGCCGTCGGCTCTCCCGTCAACCCGATCGCCGTCAAGTAGCCCTCGCCCGGAGCAACCAGAGGAACACCTCGCCCGGAGCAACCTGAGGACAAAGGACTTCCCCTATGAGAACACCCCGCACCGTCCTGGTCGTCGGCGGCGGATCGGCCGGCAACGCCGTCACCATCCTCCTCCGCCGGGCCGGACTGACCGTCGACCTCATCGAGGCCAGAGAGGACTGGAACGCCACCGCGGGCTCCGGCATCACCGTCCAGGGCAACGCCCTGCGCGTCCTGCGCGAACTGGGCGTGTGGGAGCAGGTGCAGGCCTCCGGGTTCGGCTTCGGATCGCTCGGCATCACCGGTCCGGACGGCACCGTCCAGCACGTCGTCGAGGACATCCGCACCGGCGGTGACGACCTGCCCGCCACCGTCGGCATGCAGCGCCCGCAGTTGCAGTGCATCCTCATCGACGCGGTCCGGGCGAGCGGCGCCTCGGTGCGGCTCGGCACCCGCGCCGAGAGCTTCGACCAGGACGCCGACGGCGTGCGGGTGCGTTTCACCGACGGCAACGACGGCCGCTACGACCTGGTGATCGCCGCGGACGGCATGGGATCGAGCACACGAGCCGCGATCGGCATCCCCGACCGTCCCGTGCCGACCGGTATGGCCATCTGGCGCATCGCCGCTCCTCGTCCCGAGGGCCTGGAGCGCACCGACCTCGCCTACGGCGGCCCCGCCTACATCGCCGGCTACTGCCCCACGAGCCGGAACACCATCTACGCCTACGCGGTCGAGGCCAACCGCGATCGCGCGTCCATACCCCCTGAGAGCTACGCCGACGAGATGCGCGGCCTCGTGCAGGGGTACGGCGGCCACTGGACCGAGATCGTCAAGCACATCGACGATCCGGCGAAGGTCAACTACACGTGGTACCACCGGCTGCTGGTGGAAGGCTCCTGGCACCGCGGACGGGTCGTGCTGATCGGTGACGCGGCCCACAGCTGCCCGCCCACCCTGGCCCAGGGCGCCGCGATGTCCCTGGAGGACGCGCTGGTCCTCGCCGAGCTGCTCACCGGTAGCGACGACTGGGGCGACCAGTTGTTCCAGAGGTACTACGAGCGCCGTATCGCGCGGGTGCGCCCGGTGGTGGACGCCTCCGTGCAAATCGGGCAGTGGCAGCTCGACGGGGTGCGTGACGCCGATCTGCCCGGCCTGGTCAACCGCATGTCGACCATGCTCAGGGACCTGCCGTGACCTCCTACCCGCGCCCCGGCCACCAGCCCACGACGAGCACTGACCCGTACCCCTGGCCAACGGTCGATGTGCACGCCCACGTCCTGCTGCCCGCGATTGAGGCGCTGGTGGGCGGCTTGCCGGGCCTGGCCGAGGCGAGGGCGCTCGACGCCCGCCGCAACGGGCCGGCCGCGCTGGCCGTCAACGGGCCGATGGTGCACGAGCGGTTGCCCCGGCTCACCGACACCGGTGTGCGGCTGGCCGCGATGGACGCCCAGGGCGTCGATGTGCAGCTGGTCAGCCCGTCCCCGTCGCACTACCACCACTGGACGGACGAGGCGACCTCCGACAAGGTGTGCCGGCTGGCCAACGAGGGCACAGCTGCCCACTGCTCGGCCGCACCGGACCGGCTCAAAGGGCTGGGCCTGGTCCCCTTGCACCACCCCGCCCTGGCCGTCCCGGCACTCGAACACGCCCTGGAACAGGGCCTGTTGGGCGTGGAGATCTCCAGCCACGCGCCGGGCCGCGAGCTGTCCGACCCCGCCTACGAGCCCTTCTGGCGGCGGGCCGAGGAAACCGGCGCGGTGCTCTTCCTCCACCCGTTCGGCTGCACCCTCGACGAGCGGCTCGACCGGTGGTACCTGTCCAACACCGTCGGCCAACCCACCGAGAACGCCGTCGCGCTGTCCCACCTCATCTTCTCCGGGGTCCTGGACCGCCATCCGGCACTGAAACTGATCGCGGCGCACGGCGGCGGCTACCTCCCCACCCACATCGGCCGCGCCGACCACGCCTGGTCCGTCCGCACCGACGCGGGCGCGGACTGCGCCCACCTGCCCAGCAGCTACCTCAAACGACTCTTCTTCGACTCCCTCGTCCACGACCCCCACGTCCTGCGCGCGCTCATCGCCGCCGCGGGCGCGGACCGGGTCCTGCTCGGCTCCGACTTCCCCTTCGACATGGGCACCGAGGACCCCGTCGGGGCACTGCGCTCCGCCCACCTGCCCGAAGCCGACTTCCAGGCCGTACGCGGCGGCAACGCGGCAGCGCTGCTGCAGCTCACCTGACCCCCACGCTCACCTGCCCCCACGGGAGGAAACCCATCATGAGTGCACGCCTGCTGACCCACCTCCGCCACGTCGACCTCGCCGTACCCGACTACGACAAACAGCTCGACTTCTACGCCGGCGTCTGGGGCCTGACCAAGGTCGCCGAGGACTCCGGCATCTCCTTCCTGGCCGCCGAGGGCAGCCCCGAGCAGTACGTGGTCCGGCTGCGCAAGGCCGAGGAGAAGCGCCTCGACCTCGTCTCCTACGGCGCCGCGAGCCCGGCCGAAGTGGACACACTCGCCGAACAACTCCTCGCGGGCGGCGTGCAGTTGATCTCCCAGCCGGGCAAGGTCGACACCCCAGGCGGCGGCTACGGCTTCCGCTTCTTCGACGTCGACGGCCGCACCATCGAGGTCTCCGCCGACGTCGAGGCCCGGCAGCACCGCAGGATCGAGGAGAAGGAGTCGATCCCGGTCAGGCTGAGCCACGTCGTCCTCAACTCCCCGGACCTCAACCGCACCCGCGAGTGGTACGAGCGCCACCTCGGCTTCCGCCTGACCGACACGCTCAGCTCACCGCACATGGGCGAGGTCATGCACTTCATGCGGATCTCCAACCAGCACCACTCGATGGCCGTCGCACAGGGCCCGCACACGTCCGTGCACCACGTCTCCTTCGAGATGCGCGGCATCGACGAGTACCTGCGCGGCACCGGCCGCCTGCTGCGGGCCGGAGTCCACAAGGTCTGGGGCCCCGGCCGGCACACGGCGGGCGACAACACCTTCAGCTACTTCCTCGACCCGCACGGCAACACCGTCGAGTACACGACCGAGCTGGAGGTCGTCGACGAGGACACCTGGCACCCGCAGGTCTACGACTTCTCCCAGCCCGACGTCGCCGACCAGTGGGGCACGGCCAACCCGATGAACGAACTCGTCGCCAAGGAGTCGTTCAACGACGTCGACCGAGGCGTGTTCGTCGCCCCGCCGGTCTGATCCCCCTTCATTTCCGGGGGCGCGGCACGTCCTGTCCCGCCCTGGCTGCCCGCCGCGCCCCCGGTGCCTCCCGCCCCCGAGAACCCCGAAACCCCCGTATCCCAGAGCCTGGAGCACGCACATGCGTTTCGCCGCATACGAGCACCGACACCAGCGCCAGGTCGCCGTCGTCGGCGAGGACGGCCGCCTCCACCCGGTCCCCGGCGAGCGCACCCTCACCGAACTGATCACAGCAGGAGCCCTCTCCGAAGCGGGGGCCACGGCCCTGGACGCCCCGGCCGGACCGCACGTCGCCGAGGTGCGACTGCTGCCACCGCTCCGGCCGGCCTCCATACGGGACTTCGTCACCTTCGAGGAGCACGTCGAGGGCGTACGAAGCTCGGTCGACGGAGCGAGCGGAGTGCCGGACGCCTGGTACGCCGCGCCGACCTTCTACTTCACCAACCCCCACGCCGTGTTCGGGCCGCACGACGACATTCCCATGCCGCCGGGGTCCCAGGCCCTGGACTTCGAACTCGAAGTCGCCGCCGTCATCGGCCGCGAGGGCCGCGACCTCACCCCCGAGCAGGCCCGTGAGCACATCGTCGGCTACATGGTCTTCAACGACTGGTCCGCGCGTGACCTCCAGTCCGCCGAGATGAAGGTCGGCCTCGGCCCCTGCAAGGGCAAGGACACCGCCACCACCCTCGGCCCGTACCTGGTCACCGCCGACGAACTGGAGCCGTACCGGGACGCGGAGGGCTTTCTGCGGCTGGCCCTGACCGCCGAGGTCAACGGGCAGGTGGTCGGCAAGGACCTGCTGTCCAACATGAGCTGGACCTTCGAGGAGATGGTCGCCTACGCCTCCCGTGGCACCCGGGTCGTGCCGGGTGACGTCCTGGGCTCCGGCACGTGCGGGAACGGCGGCTGCCTCGCCGAGCTGTGGGGGCTGCGGGGCGAGCGGACTCCGCCGCCGCTGGAGCCCGGCGACACCGTCTCGCTCACCGTCGAGGGCATCGGCACACTCACCAACACCGTCGTCCCCGGCGCCGATCCCGTGCCGCTGCCGGCCGGCCGGCGCCGCAGCCGGGAGCGGCCATGACGGACCTGCACGCCAAGCGGCTGCTGGGCAAGGTGGTCGTGGTCACCGGCGCGGCCCGCGGCCAGGGTGCCGCCGAGGCCGAGGCACTGACCCGCGAGGGCGCCCGGGTGATCGCCACCGATGTGACCGAGGCACCCGGCTGCCGCCGTCTCGACGTCACCAGCGAACAGGACTGGGCCGATCTCGCCGCCGAGTTGAAGGAGGCGTACGGGCAGGTCCACGGCCTGGTCAACAACGCGGGCATCACCTGGCGGGCCCGGCTCGGAGACGTACGCCCCGAGGACTTCGACCGCGTCCACGCCGTCAACGTCACCGGCCCGCTGCTCGGCATCCAGCACCTCGCCCCGCTGATGCCGCCCGGCGCCTCGATCGTCAATGTCGGCTCCTCCGCCGCGCTCACCGCCCACTACCCGGTGGCGTACACCGTCAGCAAGTGGGGCCTGCGCGGGCTGTCCCGGACGGCGGCGCTGGAACTCGGCCCGCGCGGAATCCGCGTCAACACGATCCACCCCGGCTACATCGAGACCGAGATGACCGCCTCCGCCGCCCCCGCCTTCCGCGAGGCCAACATCCGCGAGACCCCGCTCGGCCGCACCGGCACCGTCGACGAGGTCGCCCCACTGATCGTCTTCCTGCTGTCGGACGAGTCGTCGTTCATCACCGGCGCGGAGATCGCCGTCGACGGCGGCCTCACCGCGCACGGCGGAGCCAAGTCCGTCTCGGACGCCCTGCGACCGGCGACGCCATGACCGGCACCCTGGGCCGTGCCGCCACCAGAAAGGGCCTTCGCAAATGAACAAGGTCAGCACCAGTGCAGCGAGGGCGGTCGCCGACATTCCGGACGGCGCCTCGCTGGCCGTCGGTGGCTTCGGCCTCAGCGGCGTACCCGAAGTCCTCGTCCGTGCCCTGCACGAACAGGGCGCGGACGGTCTGAAGGTCGTCTCCAACAACTGCGGAGTCGACGGCCGCGGTCTCGGCGTTCTCCTGGCCGCGGGCCGCATCGCCCGGGTGACCGGCTCCTACGTCGGCGAGAACAAGGAGTTCGCCCGCCAGTACCTGGCCGGCGAGCTGGAGGTGGAGCTGGTTCCGCAGGGCACGCTGGCCGAGCGGCTGCGCGCGGGCGGGGCGGGCATCCCCGCCTTCTACACCCCGGCCGGCGTCGGCACACAGGTGGAGCGGGGTGGACTGCCCTGGCGCCATGCGGCCGACGGCTCGGTCGTCGTGGCCTCGCCGCCCAAGGAGACCCGCGGCTTCGACGGCCGTACCCACGTCCTGGAGCACGGCATCACCACCGACTTCGCCCTGGTACGAGCCTGGCGCGGCGACCGGCACGGCAACCTCGTCTTCCGTAGGTCCGCCGCCAACTTCAACCCGCTCGCCGCGATGGCCGGCCGCATCACCGTCGCCGAGGTGGAGGAACTCGTGGAGCCGGGGGAGCTGCGTCCCGAGGAGGTGCACCTGCCCGGCATCTTCGTCCAGCGGGTCGTGGCCCTCACCGCTGAAGAGGCAGCCGACAAGCCGGTCGAGCGCCTTTCGATCTCCGCGTCTCCGACACGAGGAACGGTACGTACCTGATGGCCTGGACCCGCGACCAGATGGCCGCCCGCGCCGCCGCCGAACTCACCGACGGCTCCTACGTCAACCTCGGCATCGGCCTGCCGACCCTGATCCCCGGCCATCTGCCGGCCGGTGTGCATGTCGTGCTGCACTCCGAGAACGGCATCCTCGGCACCGGGCCCTATCCCACCGAGGACGAGGTCGACCCCGACCTGATCAACGCCGGCAAGGAGACCGTGACGGTGCTGCCCGGCGCCTCGTTCTTCGACTCCTCGCTGTCCTTCGGGATGATCCGCGGCGGGCACATCGACACCGCCGTCCTTGGCGCCATGCAGGTGTCGGCCAACGGCGACCTGGCCAACTGGATGATTCCCGGAAAGATGGTCAAGGGCATGGGCGGCGCCATGGACCTCGTCCACGGCGCCCGGCGCGTCATCGTCCTGATGGACCACATCGCCAAGGACGGCACGCCCAAGATCGTCGAGGAATGCTCCCTGCCGTTGACAGGGGAGCGGTGCGTCCACCGCATCATCACCGACCTCGGCGTCCTGGACATCACGCCGACAGGCCTCGCGCTCGTCGAGACAGCACCCGGAGCCACCGTCGAGGACATCCGCGCCCGCACCGGCGCGCCGCTGCACACCGTCGCCGTCACGGCCGCCTGCTGATTCCCGCCGCCCTTTCATCCCGCACGGAGCCCCGAGATGACCGTCTTTCTCACCGACGCCGACGTCAGAGCCGCCTTCGACTGGGCCCATGCCATCGCGGCGCTGCGCAGCGCCTACGCCGCACCGCCCGACGAGTCCCGCTTCCCGTCGCGCACGATGGCTCGCGGAGACGGCCTGTGGCTGCGCACGCTCAGCGGTGTGCCCGGCGACGGCGGTCCCATGGGGGCCAAGCTGATCGCCGCCTCACCGCGGCACCGGCGTGCCTCGTATCTGATCCCTTTGTTCGACCAGGAGAGCATGGAGCTGACGGCACTTCTGGACGGTCACTCCATCACCGGTTTCCGTACCGCCGCCACCTCGGCGCTCGCCGCCGACCTGCTCGCCCCCGCCGGCCCCCTGCGCGTGGCTGTGATCGGATCCGGCTTCGAGGCGCAGAACCACGTCCGGGCACTGGCGGCGACCCGCACGCTGTCGTCCGTCACGGTGTTCAGCCCCAACCCGGCCAGCCGCACCCGCTTCACCCGGGAACTCGCCGATCTCGGGCTGCCGCTCGCCACCGCGGAGAGCCCCGAGGCGGCCGTCGCCGATGCCGACCTGGTGATCTGCGCGGCCCGCTCCCGCGACGAGCAGCCGACCCTGCGGGAGGTCCCGGCCGGCGTCACGGTCGTGTCGATCGGATCCACCCTTCCCGAGCAGCGCGAACTGTCGACCGAGGTGATCGCCCGCGCCGAGATGATCGTCGCCGACATGGCCGACGAGGTCACCGAGGACACGGGGGACCTGATCGCGGCGAGGAAGGCGGGCGTCGACCTCGCCGGAAAGGTGGTCCCGCTCGCCGACGTCGTCTCCGGTCGCGCGTCCGGCCGACCGGCGGACGACCCCGCCGCGGTCGTGATCTACAAGTCCGTCGGCTCGGCGGCGCAGGATCTCGCCGTCGCCGCGATGTGCGTCCGGCGGGCCGCAGAACTGTCCCTGGGCACCGAACTGCCCGTCACCATCTCCCCGGTCTCGAAATGAGCGACCCCGTGAGCAATGCCGTGCGCAGAGAACTCGACGACCCGTCCCTGCTGAAGAGCGCCGCCTACGTCGACGGCACCTGGATCACCACCGACGCCACCCTCGCCGTACACAACCCGTCCACCGGCGACCTGCTGGCCGAAGTGCCGCTCCTGGACCGCACTTGGACCACCGCGGCGATCGAGGCGGCGCACCACGCGCTGCCGGCCTGGCGAGCACGCCCGGCCAAGGAGCGGTCCCGGCTCCTGCGGCGCTGGTTCGACCTGGTCACCGAGCACGCCGAGGACCTCGCCCGGCTGATCGTCCTGGAGGAGGGCAAGCCGTATGCGGAGGCCGTCGGCGAGGTCGCGTACGCGGCGTCGTTCCTGGAGTGGTTCGCCGAAGAGGCCAAGCGCATCCGGGGTGACGTCATGGAGGCGCCGGAGGCATCGCGCAGGATCGTCGTCCTGAAGGAGCCGGTCGGCGTGTGCGCGGCGATCACCCCGTGGAACTTCCCCGCCGCGATGATCACCCGCAAGGCGGGACCCGCGCTGGCCGCGGGCTGCACGATGGTCCTCAAGCCCGCCGAGCAGACCCCGCTGACCGCCCTGGCGCTCGCCGAACTCGCCGACCGGGCGGGCATCCCGGCGGGCGTGTTCAACGTGGTCACCGGTGACCCGCGCGAGATCGGCCCCGAGCTGACGGGCAACCCTCTGGTCCGCAAGATCACCTTCACGGGCTCCACCGAGGTCGGCAGGCTGCTGCTGGCCCAGGCGGCGCAGACCGTGAAGAAGACGTCGATGGAGCTGGGCGGCAACGCGCCCGTCCTCGTCTTCGACGACGCCGACCTCGACGAGGCGGTCGAGGGCCTGATCGCCACCAAGTACCGCAACACCGGCCAGGCGTGCATCAGCGCCAACCGTGTCTACGTGCAGGACGGGATCCACGACGCGTTCGCGAAGAGACTCGCCGAGCGGGTCTGCGCCCTCGCCGTCGGCGACGGCTTCGACGAGGGCGTCCAGCAGGGCCCGCTCATCGACGAGGACGCGGTGGCGAAGGTGGAGTCCCACGTCGCCGACGCCGTTGCCCACGGGGCCGTGGTCCTGCACGGCGGCAGGCGCCACGCACGAGGCGGCCTGTTCTACGAGCCGACCGTGCTGACCGGCGTCACCGCCGAGATGGCCGTCACCCGCGAGGAGACCTTCGGCCCGGTCACCCCTTTGCTGCGGTTCACCGAGGAGAGCGACGCGGTCCGCATGGCCAACGACACCGAATTCGGCTTGGCCGCCTACCTGTTCGCCAAGGACGCCGAGCGCATCTGGCGCGTCGCCGCCGCCCTGGAAGCGGGCATGGTCGGCATCAACACCGGTCTGATCTCCAACGAGACCGCCCCCTTCGGCGGGGTCAAGCAGTCCGGCGTCGGCCGCGAGGGCTCGGTCTACGGCCTCGACGAGTTCCTGGAGCTCAAGTACCTCGCCTGGGAAGGCGCGAAGACCCCCGCCTCCGCCCACGAATCCACCTGATCACCTGCAAGGAGCGCACCATGGCCCGCTACACCCGCGCCGAAGCCCGCGACTGGGCGCGCGAGAACCTCGTCGGCGTCGTCAACTGCACGATCCCGTCCTTCACGGCCGACCTGACGGCGATCAACGAGAAGGCGATCCGCCACGACACCCGCCTCGCCATCGAGCACGGCTTCATGGGCACCCTCGGCGTCTCGGAGGTCTCCATCCAGCTCCCCGAGTACCTGGACTTCCTGCGCGTCATCAAGGACGAGGCCGGCGACCGGCTGCTGCTCACCCACCACGCCAGCTGGAACAACCTGGAGCAGAACATCGAGGCCGTGAAGGGCGCGGAGGAGGCGGGCGCCGAACTGGTGCTGCTGTCGTACCCGCCGAACTTCTACCCCGAGTCCGAGCAGGAGATCTACGACTACACCAAGGCCGTCTGCGACGCGACGAACCTCGGTGTCATGCTCTTCCCGATGTACCTGTGGGGCTTCAGCCCGCGCATCCACCCCTCCGACATCCCCGTACACCTGATCCGTCGCCTGCTCGACGACTGCCCCAACATCGTCGCCATCAAGGCCGAGGGCGGCTTCCCCAGCATCCAGAGCGTCATCGAGTGCCACCGTCACTTCGGTGACGAGGTCGTCATCTCGATGCCCATCGAGGGGGAGTTGATCCCGCTGTCGCAGATCATGCCGCTCCAGTTCTCCGCCACCAGCGACCACGAGTACTACGGCCCGATGATCCCGCGCGTCTTCCAGCTGCTGCGGGAGGGCAAGTACGACGACGCCGCCGAGATCTACTGGCAGCTCCACCCGGCCCGCAAGATCAAGGGAGGGCTCGCCCCGGCCCTGCACGGCGGCGCCTTCATCAACCGCCAGGCATGGAAGTTCCAGGGCTGGCTCCAGGGCTACAACGGCGGCCCGCTGCGCATGCCCACCCAGCGCATCCACGACGCCCAGATGAACGCCCTGCGCAAGGGCCTCGTCGACGCCGGTCTCGAACCGAGCATGGACCCTTTCCGCGAGTTCTTCATCGGCCGCAACCCGGCCTGAGCCGCGGAGGCTGCGGTGCCCCCCACGCGAGGTGATCGACCTGACGTCTTTTTGCGGCGGACGCCCCCTGGTGCATGAGCCTTGACTGACGGTCGCCCTGTCGACCGTCTCCGCCGACGTCCGGCCGTCTATCGGAGGATGGAGCGAAGGCGACAGTCCGACCTGTGCGGCGAGGCCGTCTCGCGCGCCCGGTCAGTCGCCCCATCGACTTGGGAGGGCGGGTACGACGCTTTCACCATCGCGGCCGTCTGCGAGCGCGCCCAGGTCGCTCCACGGACCATCCACGACCGTACGCCCAGCAAGGAGCCTCCCTTCCGCGCCGTCTCCGAGCACGGTCTGCTTCTCGGTACGGCGCTCTCCGACCTCCACTGCCGACACCCCTTGCCGGGCTCCACGCCCTCGGTCCTTCGGCCCTGTCCGCTGCAACCGACGTGGGTGAGCGGCGACATCAGGCGCCCTGGCAAGCGTGGCGCTGTGCAGGACGGCTCCCCGGCGGCCTACTGATCGCCGCTCCACGTCCGGTAAGCGGTCACGGCCGTGGGCAGGGTCGGGAAGATCCGCTCGCTGCCGACGGTGTCCGCCAAGCCGTACGCCGTCAGGTCGTCCAGCAGGTCCTGCTTGACGCGGGCGAGGGCGAAGACGATGCCGCGGTGGGCGAGCTCGCGGCGGAGTTCGTCGACCGCGTCCAAAGCGGTGATGTCGACCTCCACATTGGCCTCGGTGTTGAGGACGAACCAGCGGACCGGTTCGGTCTGTTCGTCGACGGCGGCCAGGGCCCGGCGGCGGAAGTTCTCGGCGTTGGCGAAGAAGAGAGGGGAGTCGTAGCGGTATACGAGCAGGCCGGGGATGGTGCGGGCCTGCGGGTAGTCGTCGATGTCGTGCATGCCGGCCACGCCGGGCACCAGGCCCTCGACGGCGTCGTGCGGGCGGGCCACCCGGGTGAGCAGTTCGGCCACGGACAGACCGACAGCGACCAGCACGCCGTACAGGATGTCGAGGGCGAGGACCCCGGCCAGGCAGCCGAGCGCCAGAAGGAGTTCCCGGCGGCGGAAGGACGCCAGCCGTCGGAAGCCCGCCAGGTCGATCATGCGGACCGCCGCGTAGACGACGAGCGCGCCGAGGACTGCCGTTGGCGTGCGAGACAGCAGGGGGCTCAGGAAGAGCAGGACCGACAGGACAGCCGCGCCGGCCACCAGCGAGTACGCCTGGCTGCGACCGCCGGCTGAGGAGGCCAGCGCGGTACGGCTGGCACTGCTGCTGACCGGGAAGCC